>NZ_OY781981.1:0-694166 GCF_963677565.1 uncultured Draconibacterium sp.
GTTATTCAGGCAAGTATGGGATCTTTTAATCGTGTAGAAGTTCATGAATGTGAATTTGCAGAACTTCTTTTCCTTGCACAAAAATCGGATACTCCTTGCTATGGCGCATTTATGTCAGGCAATAACATTTACCGGGAAGAATTGCCTCAACAAGCTGTTTTAGTTATGGGCAATGAAGGTAATGGAATCCGTTCATCCGTTGAAAAACAAATAACGAGAAGGCTAAGCATTCCAAATTTTTCTGACAACAATAGTAAAGCTGAATCGCTGAATGTTTCGGTAGCTACGGCAATAATCTGCTCTGAATTTAAACGTGGCTATTCAAAGTGAAATGAAAGGGTAAATATTTTCGACCGCAAATTTTTAATCGATTGGGCATAATACAAGCGCTGTGTAGGTGCAGGCAGATCTCCTAACTGATCATTTAACCCAAAACTGAACTTGGCTTCCACCGAAAATCTAAAAAAAGCAAAATAGTGATCCCAGCCGCCACCGACTTCTGCATAAAATCCACCGCTCTTCAATTTTATCAAATCTTCTTGTGCAGTTCGCGAAATATCGTGCCGGTACGCACCTCCAAAAATTACATAAGGCCTGTCGTTATTAATCCGTCGAGCTTTGTACTTCAGTAATAAAGGAAAATCAAGAAATGTAGACCGTATGGTATAATACGACAAATCTTCGTCGTAAACATTAATATCTTTAACTGGGACATTAAACGTTAACTGGCGCTCTCCAAACGATAGCCCGGGCAAAAAGCGCAGGTTCATGTCTTTAGATAGACGCATACTTGTAACAATTCCAACAGTAAATCCCGGGACCAAAGTGGCAACATCAGAACGAATTCTGCTGTCCCAAACAACCCGATCGAGCGGATAGGGAATAAAGTCAGGATTCTCGCCAATAGGATTATAATTTACAACATTAAAATCGAGGGTATTCATACCAATGGTAAACCCAAAATGAAAAAGTTTATCATCAAAAGTAGTCAGGTAGTTAATCTTTTGCTTTTGAGCAAAAACACTACAACCTGCTATTAGCAATATTACTGTGATAAAAACTTTCTTCACCTTGTTAACTTGTTGTTTTATGAAAAACAAAAAAACAATTAATTTATTGTTTGTTCAGTTTTTAATTGTTGGGTTTATGTGCTTTGTAAATTGTAGCTATTCCAAAAGTTTGTCTGTAACATTCATTTCGAACAAATCCCACGTTGGCTAAAATAGTCAAAAATCTTTCACCATCAGGGAATTCGTTTACCGATTCATGCAAATAAGTATATGCCCTGCTATCTTTCGAAACTATTCTGCCAATTAACGGTAAAATTCGTGTAAAATAAAACATATAAATTTGCTTGAAAGGAAAGCTTACGGGTTTAGAGAATTCAAGCACAAAAAATGCACCTCCGGGTTTTATTACCCGAAGTATCTCAGCTAATCCTTTTTCCAAATTTTCGAAATTCCGAACTCCAAATCCTACAATAGCCGCATCAAAAGAATTTTTTTCGAATGGGAGTTTTTCTGAATCCGCCTTTTTAAACTGAATTTGATTATCCAGCTTTTTTGCTGCCACTTTTTGTTTACCAATATTCAACATTCCTTCTGAAATGTCGATACCAGTAACGTTAACATCGCCTAATTTTAGGGCGGCAATAGCAAAATCGCCGGTTCCTGTTGCAATATCAAGAATAGTTTTTGGCCGGTAAGGTTTCAGCTTTTTAATTGTTTTCTTACGCCACAGTTTATCAATGTTTAACGATAAAACATGGTTTAGAAAATCATAGCGGGGAGAAATATTGTCAAACATTTCCGCCACCTGGCCTTTCTTGGATTGCTGTGATTGTTTATAAGGAAGGGCTGCCATTAAGAACCTACAGTCATTTTATCAATATAACCTAACGATTTATCGTCAATTCTAATCTCTCCTTTGGTAACATGGCCTAAGGTGAAAAATGGAATATTCATTTCCGACATGGCGTCAACAAATTCATCTTCTTTATCCGGATTTACACCCACCATCAAACGCCCCATTGCTTCGCCAAAGAGGAAAGCATCGTTCCGTGTCTCTGCATCCGAGGTAATATCGAAACCAAGTTCATTCGGAATAGCCGCACGTAATAGAGTAAAAAACAACCCTCCTTTTCCTACCGGGCTTGCGCTTTCAATGAGCTTATTCTCAACCAGTTTCTTTATTGCCTTCTGCACAACAATTTCATCCTCAATATTAAATGCAGGAAGCGCCGATTCTGACATACCGTGATAGAATTCAAGGTATTCAGAAGAATTAATATCGTTAAGCGACCGTCCGATCACAAAAATATGGTTGCCCTTATTTTTAAAACTGTGTGTAATTAAGCTTTCTCCTTTTGGCACCTGGGCCATAATACTAATTATAATGGTAGGAGGCACAGGACCGTGTTGCGAGAAATGATCGAATCTAATTTTACGATCGGAGATTTTTAATCCAAACTTAGCTGCAGCATTTTCCAGTCCTTTTTTTGCACCTGATGCAATAAACTGTCCATTCGGGTCTGCAAAATCGATATGATACAGAAAAGCGCTAACCGCAAACGGTTTTGCGCCAAAACACAACATCTTACGGGTAGCCCTCGAAATTAGAATTTCTGTTGCCTTTTGCGGATCACTCTCCAAATGATGATGAAATGCATGGGTACTCATTGCCATGCGCGTGCCGTTATCATCCAGCTCGAAAATTCCGGTCTCATCCGTATCGCTATCACCAATTGATTCGGGAGAAATTCCCTGATCGCTAAAGTCGTTAAAATAATTTATTGTGGAAAGGTTTGGATTAACCATTAACGAAAACACTATTTCTTCTATGTTTTCAGGTTCTGATATCATATCAATCGAGAACTCTTTTTCAGTCTGAACAGCATCACTCATACAGCATTTCTTTTCTTGTTAACCTCAAGCAAAGGTAATTAAGTAGCCGATTCTACCATAAATTTTGTAATTTTTTTTCTCCACCACTCCTCTTTCGAAATTTACCTCTTTGAATATTTGATATTTATGTTTGAACAACCGAAAACAGATTAGATCAAAACCTCGGCAGCATTACCCAGAGGACAATAATTTAATTAACTTTGCATTTCAATTCAGAAACAATGTCAGAAGCTATTATAATTACTCCGGTTAAAGATTCATTATCAACAACAAAACGCACGATTCAGTCCGTTATTAAGGCCGATGGTAATTTTTCCTATTATGTTTTTAATGATTTTAGCCAACCAGAAACAAAAAAGTATCTAGATGAAGCTGCCGAACAGTTTGGGTTCAATGTAATTCATTTGGAGGATATTACGGATACTCCTTCACCAAACTATAAAATAGTTTTGCAACGTGCACAACAAATGGCGCTTGATGCAGATATTCCTCTTATTATTATCGAATCAGATGTTGTTATCACTCAAAATACCATTCAAAGCCTTTTGGATGTAATGAATACCGAGAAAAATCCGGGTTTAATTGGAGCAATTACAACGGATGAAAAAGGAGATTACAACTTCCCTTATAATTTTGAAAAGATTAAAAGCAATGAGGTTGTTGATACTTCGCATAGTTTAAGTTTTTGCTGTACGCTAATCACTGTGCCTTTTCTGACGCAATTTGATTTTAATGACCTTGCTCAAAATAAAGACTGGTTTGATGTTTTTATCAGTCGACAGTCGAAAAAGATTGGATTTACAAACTACCTGGCAAAAGGTATTCGTGTAGTCCATCTTCCCCACTCCAGTCGGCCCTGGAAAAACCTGAAGTATAAGAATCCGGTTCTTTATTATTTAAAAAAGATATTTCTTAAGCGTGATAGAATATAAATGCAGGAACACCTACTAAATAAACGAAATAAACTTATCGGGCATGTCCTTTTCTGGATGGCCAGTATTGTTTTTTTGTGTTTCATATTTTTTATTTACAGTAGAAGCATCGACATCAGAACTGTTGCAAAATCGATCACAATAAACGCAGGTTTTGCAATTGGCGTATATTTTAACCTCTATATTCTTATTCCCCGTTTTCTTATTCGCAAACAATACATTTACTATATATTCTGGCTGGTTGTTCTCATTTCTGTAAGCAGCCTGTTTATTCAGTTTCTAATTATCTATCCCCTTCGAGGAGTTTTAGATGTTTCCGAACAATTAAAATCTATTAGTTCCGAAACACATTCGGCATTTTTCTTTGCCACATTATTCTATGTTGGAATTACAACCTTTTTAAAACTGTTTAAAGATTGGCTTTCACTTCAGGATATTAACTACAGGTTGGCGAAGACCGAAAAAGAAAAGTTAGAGGCAGAACTGAAGTCATTAAAAGGGCAGTTAAATCCACACTTCCTTTTTAATTCGCTCAATAATATTTACTCCTTATCATTAGTTCAATCCGAAAAGGTACCTGAACTTATCCTGCGCCTTTCTGATTTAATGCGCCATATTATTTATGATTCCAGGGATAATTTTATCAGTTTAAATAAAGAAATTGAATTTGTAGACAATTTCATTGCCTTGCAAAAAATCAGAACAGCTGATGACTCTGTTATCGACTACAAAAAACCTGAATTAATTCCAACAGCTAAAATTGCTCCTTTGCTTTTCGAACCTTTTATTGATAATGCATTTAAACATGGATTACCGGGAACAGAGAATGATTTTATAAAAATTAGTTTCGATGTAAATGAAGATCGTTTATCATTTCAATTAGAAAATAATTATTCTGATACAACTAACCACGACACTAAAAACTCAGGCATCGGTATAAACAACGTTAAACAGCGTTTAAAGCATCTTTACAATGCCGAAGACTATCAACTACAAATTAAAAGAGATAATGCGATATATTCTGTTTTACTAAATCTTAAACTTAAAAACAATGGCAATTAAGGCTCTAATAATCGATGATGAACCCCTTGCTCAAAACGTTATTAAACAGTATGCATTAAAAATTCCTTCCCTCGAAATTATTGGCGCATGCAACGATGCAATATGTGCACAACAATTTCTGCACGAGAATAATGTTGATCTCCTTTTCCTGGACATTAATATGCCAAAACTATCCGGAATTTCCTTTTTAAAGAATTTGAAGAAAGATCCACTTGTAATATTTACAACTGCCTACTCGGAATATGCGCTTGAGGGTTACGAGCTAAATGCAATCGATTATTTAAAAAAACCTTTTTCTTTTGAACGCTTCTTCAAAGCATTTAGCCGAGCTGAAGAACTTTATTTACTCAAAGCAAACGCAAAAAGTACTTCACCTGTAAGCGAAAAGAACGAGTTTCTATTTATTAAAGCCAATAAAAAATCGGTTAAACTAAAATTTAGCGATATTCTTTATATCGAAGGTTTGGGTGATTATATAAAAATACATTTAACGAGTGAAAAACTGGTGACCAATCTTTCAATGAAGAAGATATTTTCACTACTTCCTGAGGAGATGTTTTACCGAACGCACAAATCATTTATAATATCTGTTGATAAAATTGATTCTCTTGAGGGGAATATGGTTTGTATAGCAGGAGAAAAACTTCCTATTGGGAACAGTTACCGTCAAGAGTTTTTTGAATACGTTAACAAATTCTCTGCAGATTAGTCGATTACAAATCCCTGTGCCTTAATTGTCTCCAACATCTTTTTAGAGAAGAATTCATTATCTGCTTGTTTATACCTTACGTTTGTAAAAACCTGCGCTAACGTCTGCATATTGTTCTCTTGAACAAACTGTTTTGATGATTCCAGTCCTTCCTTAAAAGCATATAATTTTTTAATACTGACTTCGTCGTAGTTTGTATATACTTCATCATGCATTATTCCCTCTAAAGGTATCCTGTCAGTTAAATCAGGAATTTCTTCGGGATATCCAATTGCGACCGTTGTTACAGGGAAAGTAAGTTTTGGTAATTCCAATACATCAATATGTTCCTTCGCGTTATAAGCAGTAGTTCCAAGGTAACAGATTCCAAGACCATTATTCTCTGCTGCAATACATACATTTTGTGCTACCAGAACCGCGTCGATTAAAGCATTTGTAAACGATAATAGGTTATTATATCCAGGTGTGGCACTGTTATATTCACACCACTTTGAGAAACGGTTAAAATCGGCAACAAAAGTTAACAGAACAGGGGCACTTTTTGCAACAGGTTGATTAAAATGCAATGGAAGTAGTTTTTCCTTCATTTTCTTATCTCTGGAAACAACTACGCTGTAAAGTTGCATATTCCCCGTTGTAGAGGCTCTGGTTCCTGAATAAATGATATTCTTCAATAAATCTGTACTAATTTCTTTTGGAGTAAATTTTCTTATAGTTACATGCCTATTTAAAAGTTCCATAGTGTTTAATTTTTGAATGCATCTCTCAGCATACGAAAGTATAGAAAATAAAAAAGGGAAGCTAAAAGCTTCCCCTTTTTAATCAATCAATTCGGTATTACCTTTTAATAATCCTTTCTGATTTAACGATTTCGTCGTTCGCAATTAAGGTCACAACGTAAACGCCAGTTACCAGATTACCAGTACGGATTTCATAACTTGGATATTCAATATCTAAGATTCTTTGACCAGCAATGTTAGAAACAATTACACGGTCAAGTTTATCTGCATTGTCAATTCTGATGAAATCATTGAATGGGTTAGGATAAACACTGAACTCAACAGTTTCTACACCAGGATTAATTCCTGTTGGGTAGTCTGCACCTGTTGTGAATTCCCAAACACCTGTATTACCATCCCATGGCAGGCCATCACCTGTTACAATACCACTATCAACAGATACTGTGTAAGTAGTATTCAAGTCAAGCATTCCTACAACTTCGTAGTCGTAATCAACAGTAATTGTATTACCGTCAACCATATCTTCAGTAATCGGAATTTCAATAGTAAATTCAGCTGAATCTTTCTGAGTTACTGTTAAGTATCCCATTACTTCGTTGTTGAATGATACTACGTCTTCGAATACCATTGTAAATACGGCGTGGTTAGTTTCAATTGTATCAGTTGGAGTTACTGTGTCGATAGCCGGAGCTGTACGAACACTTGCATCAACAGTTACAACAACCTCTTCAGTACAAGCGGTGTCAACCATATTATAGAATGTATATTCTACTACACCTTCCTCTTCTGCAGTTAACTCTTCAGCAATAGTACCGTAAACAAAGTCAACTGTATCACCTACATACATAGTTACTAAGGTATCCATGCTCATTGGATAAGCAAGATCAAGAGTATCTAATATTTCAGGACTACATCCGTGCGCATCAACAACTTTAATAATATGTTCTCCACCACCTAAAGTAACAACACTTTCAGTTACTACTTCATCGTTGATCAATATGGTGTAAGGTGCAACACCACCTGTTCCTGTGATAGTTACGTCAGTTCCACATCCATTAACGTCGCCTACAACTACTGTTTGAGTAAGATCATCAGTAATTAATTGGTCGAATGTTACTGAGTCAATTTCAGATGTACAACCATTCATTACTCCAGGAATACTATCAACTACCCAAATTGCATAGTGTTGATCATCTTCGTTTTCATTATCAAATCTAAATACTTGGTCAAGTGGAATCACTTCACCTGCAGGATACCATTCAGTTTCACCCACATGAGGATCTGACTCAATTTCGTATTGTTCGTATTTTACTTTGAATAAACGATCTGCCATACCTTCAATAGAAACTTCTACTGAGGCAGCTGTGTCTCCTGAACAAGTAACGTCCATTAAGTCGAACAATATTGGATCTGCAGATTCAATATCAACAGCAACATCTAATGTATCAGTACAACCGTTATCATCCATTACAACAAAGGTGTATGAGTTATCAACATCTACAAGGAAAGAATAGTCTTCTCTGTAAGGTGTTTTAACTTCACCGTTTTGCCATAATTGATAAGTATATGGAGCTGTTCCACCAGTTGCATAAGCTTCAATGTAACCTTCTACAACATCAGGACAAGTAAATTCACCATCACCTTTTGTCAGTGATACAGCCATTAATTCTTCCGGCTGGCTAATTGCAACAGTATCAAAACCTTTGCAACCACTTAATGTATCTTGTACCCAGGCAATAACAGTATCCATTGCCATTACAGTATCGTTTACTACAAGTTCTTCACCAGCAAGGTTTTCGAACCAAACAGTATAACCTCTGCTTTCTTCAACGCCGTCTACTTCAATAGTAACTGAATCAGGGTGAACAATTACTGTTGCTAGGTCACCACTACATAATACAGGATCAACTACAGTAGCTTCGAATGTAACTTGTACATTAGCAGGTAAAATAGGAACACGCCATTTGTTAACTTCGGTAACTCCATCTCTATCGAATTCACCTCCAACGATACATCCTGCTTCATCCATTACCCAAACAACCCATGTTCCGGCATCTGCAACTTTGAAGATACTATCTGATTGCCATTCACCACCATTCGGATCTGGCAACAAGATATGTTCTGGGAATTCAGAAAGTGCAGCATAGTACATATAGGTACCTGTACCACCACTTGCTTGCAATGAGAACATACCTGAATCCTGACAAGTAACATCCTGAATTTTTGTAACATCCAACATTAAATATTCAAGTGGCTCATCAATTTTTACTACAGGTAAAGTAACTGTACAAACAGTATCATTACCGGCCATTTCAACAGAATCCTGAATAAATACTTCATAATCTCCGGCAGGTAGTCCTGTAATCGCGTTATTAGAATCCAACACTACTGTATCAGTAACCATACTAGCAGTATCGGTGATAGTAACTAAGTATACTTCGCTACCACCAGTTATGTCCAGAACAATTTTACCAGTAGAGTCACCTTTACAAGCTAACATTTCAGTAAACTCGTCTATAGATGCAATAATACCATTGTCCAATACATCAATGCTATCGGTATAGATACAAGGATTATTAACTAAAGAATCTACTTCAGTTACAATAATCTCGTAAGTACCATTTTCAAGTCCTTCGAATACCAATACACTATCACGTGCAATTAACGCAGTATCAATACCTGTTAATTGTACTTCGAATGAATCAACAATTGTTTTTCCACCTTCAATTGAAACAGTAATATAACCATCATCAGCAATACTACAATCAGTTGTATCAACTCCAACGGCAGTTACTTCAAGTACAGGAGGTTCAACGATTTCAAAATCAATGCCCATTCCGTCACATCCGGCTAAATAACCAGCTGTATCAATTGCATAAACGGTGTATTCTCTAGGCTCTACAACATTTACGTTTTTAGTCCATACTCCTTCACTGTAGTTATCAAAAGGTCTCCAGTTAGAAGTACCTAATCTGAACATTGGCGCTCCACCCTCTGCACCTTCCATAGAAAGTACTACAAGACCGTCAGCTGCACCATTACATGAAATATCAAATACTTCAATCGAGAAATCAAGATCAGGTTGTGTAACAGAAATCATATCTGTGAAGTCACCTGCACATGCTGATGGACCAAAGTCTTTTACTCCAACATAATAATCTCCTGCAGGAAGACCAACAAATGCAGTATCAGTTACTTCAACATAACCAGCAACTGTGTCAGCCATTGTTTTTCCACCTTCGTATAATGTGTATAACAGGTCGCCTGATCCACCCATCGCTGGATCAACAAAGATCTCACCTGCTTTATCTCCATAGCAAACAATATTTGTAACACTGTCAACATCTCCAATAGTTACAGCACCATGACCAAATACTGTTACTTCTTCGATTGTTCTGTCACCACATGTCTCATCGTACAATACAATATAATGAGTACCAGCAGTTACATTGATATATACTTCTTTGGCATAATAATCTCCAGGAGCGGCAGTAGCACTTTTCTCCTCTTCTACATTAGCACTCTTAATTCCGAGATTAACTAGTGGCCAGCAGTTCATATCCTCAGGATCTTTTAATAAAGCTTGTTGATATGTCTTTGCAACCGCATATTTAAATGATCCAAAAGTACAATCAAACGATTCCTCCGGACCATCATAGCTCTGTACGCTTGCGCTTTTTTCTGCAACAGCAAAAGGAGGCATACCAGCGAAGAACCAACTGGTAGTATCGCCACCTAACATTGTCAATTTAATTGTACCATCGTTAATTCCTGCACATGAAGCAGAGTCAACAACATCAACAAATAGCTGTAACTCATCAAATTCGTCTATAACTAATGTTAAGTAATCACGATTACCATCAGCGTTTGTATCCAATTCACATCCCATTGTATCAACAGCCCAAATATAATAGGTACCAGCAGATAGATAAGTTGCAAAATCTTCACCCCACACATAACGATCCATTTCAGTACTTGCGGCAGCATCGTAAACTGAACTTTCGTCTGAAGTATAGTACGCTCTGATATTTCTTTCTACCAAACCACTATTATGAGGACCTACTCCTGACCATGACTCTAGATTAAACTCAACATAAGCAGAATCCGAACCATTACAAATTAAAGTATCAGTATCGTGGTCTAATTCAAGAACGTTAGGAGTTTCATAAATTTCCACTAGCTCCATATCAACATTTAAGTTACATACAGAATCTCTAACTAAAACAACGTAAACTCCAGCTGATGCGTTAAATACATTGTAGGGTTTCCAATCAAAAGCTTCTTCCAAAGCTTCTTCCTCAGAAGTGTACAGTTCAGAAAGTTCACCTAAGCCTGTTGTATCAGCAATAGCATATTCATAATAACCAGTACCTCCCCAAGCTTCTGTTATCGTAATTAATCCATCGTCTTGAGCTGCACAAAGCGGATCACTCGTTTCTACATTAAAATTAACATGTGAATTCTCGTGAATAACAATAGTAGAATCGTACGGACAGCTAGCCGCGCTGTTGTCAACCACTTTAATTGTATACGTTCCGCCATCTACTCTCCAAACGCTATCAGCGATAGGTTCAATAACTGATCCTGAATAACCCAATACTAATTCAACAGAAAAGTCTCCTGATCCACCAATAATATTATTAATAATAATATCTGTACTATCACCGTAACATACGATAGAATCATTATATGTCAAATCTAAACTAATTTCTCCAGGAGATTGGAGTGAAATATAGTTTTGAGAATTATTTGGATTCTCGTATGGCACTGAATCACATCCATTTGTACTGTCACGAACAAATGCTGAATAATAAATCGCATATAACCCAGTGAATGTTGCTGTATCGTTTACAAAAGTTGTCCAGCTCTGCTCAAAATCATCTGTGGCCGTATCTAAACTTACTACCAATGCCTGGTATACATTATTAGCATCGTAACCTACAAAGTTGGTATCAAGAACAACCGCAATCTCACCATTATCTCCACCGAAACAATCTACTGACTGAATAGCAATGTCGAATTTCACCTCATCAGGTGCAACTAAAACAACAGTACTGTCGCTAAGATCTTCACAACCTAAACTATCCACTACCGAAGCAATGTATGAACCTTCGGCAACAGCCATAAATTCAACCATACCGGCAATTGCAGTGTCTGCGTCAACAACTACCATTGCATCTGCATCCCAAAGTTGCACTAATAAGCTATCGCCTGTACCGCCTGATACTTCAACAAATACTGATGCAGTACCACCAAAACAGTCAATAGTATCAGCGTAAATACTGTCTACAACTACTGCAGGAGAAGTTTCATTAACTACTGCAGTATCCCATGCAGCAATATCCATAATATCTACCAGACACAAGTCAGCAGTGTCTTTATTTTCAAACACAGTTACATAAAATGTATCCGCACCTGTAGCAAGGTTAGGAGACACATCAGTGTAAGCCGGATAGTAACCTGGGCCTTCCCAAGCTGAAGCAGGAACAAAACTATACAAGTAAGGATATTCAATACCTTCGGCGGCAAGATACTCACTATCGTATCCACCGTCAAACAATATAGTCACCTCACCCAACTCAGCACCACACATAGGGTGCTCTGTAGTCGGCTCCATAATTTCGATAGAATCCACGGCATTTGTACTAAAAGTGTGAGGTTCCGAGATACAAGTATCACCAGCTACAACCTCCATAACCTGGATTAACACATCTATCCCTTCCTTTTGAACGGTAAATGTTGGATTATCGGTAAAACCACCTGAAAGGTTGCCATCGTGATTAATTGCATAATACACCGTATCAGCAAAATCACCCACAACCTTGAAGGTAACATTTGAACTGTCACATACACTACTTAGTGTAGAGACAAGCTCAACATTGCTATCGTCTAGTATTTGACCACAATCGGTCGGTTGTTGCACCTGGGACCTACCCGTAGTGCTAAACAATACCAAGAGCAACGCTAAGCCAAAAAGCCTTGTAAACATTTTTCTCATAGCATTTCTTTTAAATTGAACTTAATTGATTGATTGATTTTAATTTATCTAATTCTTTAATCATTTATCCTTACTATTTGGCTCCTGTAGGTACAGTAAACTCTACAAACGTATAAAAATTTGCATCAATGTACAAAATATAACCTGCATAAAATGCATTCTTTTACACAATGTTTTCAACAGGGCCATACCAAATCCAAAGCTTACAATTTAATATCTTATTATTTTTTGGGTTTGAACGCAATCCAGGCTCTGTATTTAAACCTATTTCAATGCAATTTTAAACTTATTTTTTCAATTTCAGATAATAAATGGATTATTTTTTCGCTTATTTTGTGTAAATAATTCAAATATGACACATTATTTCAAGCATAATCATATAAATAACTGCTCTTTAACAGGAATTAACCTATCATCACTTCTAAGAAGTACATTAAAAATAGCTGCACTTAAGAATATTATCATCGTTTTTCTGACTATTTTTCTAATGCTGTTCTCAGTTTCCTGTAAATCGTGCAAATGCCCCGCTTATAGTTATCAATCCTCTTCGGAAACGAATTTAATTGGTGAAGCAAAATCATAATTCAGATATTATTTTTTATTTTGCTTAAAACAGTATTCCGAACTTTAATTAGATCCCAGTCATTTCAAGTCTGAAACAAGGGTGTTTTCCATCGTAAATATCCCGAAATCCAGTCGGAGAGCCCGTTTTTAATTTTTCTGACTCATTTTACCAAACGCTATTTTATGGCTTATTTCGCTGATTTTTCGCAACTTATTTCATTTTTAAGCCCGCGAGAATACGATATTTACGCACTTCCTGTAGAATTGGGCGAAAAAAGCAGCCTATTTTATTCTAAACACTTTAAGTAAATATTAAGGTTAGGACGAAAAAAAAAAGAGCCCTTGACTCAAACAATAAAATGTATTTACTTTGTGTCGCTTTTAACAAACAGGCAGTTAAAACCTGAAAGCGAAATAATTACAATAAATTTCTTTTAAATAAATTTAAACTTTCTCAACTATGATTAAAATAGGTATTAACGGATTCGGTAGAATCGGACGTTTTGTTTTCCGTCAGGCAGTTGCCAAAGGAACTGTACAAGTAGTTGCTATCAACGACCTTATCGACGTTGACTATATGGCTTACATGTTGAAATACGATTCAACTCACGGTCGTTTCAACGGTACTGTTGAGGTAAAAGACGGTGCTTTGGTTGTTAACGGAAACGTTGTTCGCGTTACTGCAGAGCGCAATCCAGCCGATATTAACTGGGGTGCTGTAGGTGCTGAATACGTTGTTGAATCAACTGGTCTTTTCTTAACTAAAGAAAAAGCTCAGGGTCACATCGACGCAGGTGCGAAAAAAGTTGTAATGTCTGCTCCTTCAAAAGACGATACTCCAATGTTCGTTATGGGTGTAAACAACAAATCGTACACTAACGATATGACTTTTGTTTCTAACGCATCTTGTACTACTAACTGCTTGGCTCCTATCGCTAAAGTATTGAACGACAACTACGGTATTACTGAAGGTTTGATGACTACAGTTCACGCTACTACTGCTACTCAAAAAACTGTTGACGGTCCTTCTATGAAAGACTGGCGCGGTGGACGTGGTGCAGGTCAAAACATTATTCCTTCATCAACAGGTGCTGCTAAAGCAGTAGGTAAAGTAATTCCTGAGTTGAATGGTAAACTTACAGGTATGGCTTTCCGTGTTCCAACTCCTGACGTATCAGTAGTTGACCTTACTGTAAACTTAGCTAAAGGTGCTTCGTACGATGAAATTTGTGCAGCAATGAAAGCAGCTTCAGAAGGTGAATTGAAAGGAATTTTAGGTTACACTGAAGATGCAGTTGTTTCTAACGACTTCGTTGGTGAAACTCAAACTTCTGTTTTCGATGCAAAAGCAGGTATTGCTTTAACTGACACTTTCGTTAAAGTTGTATCATGGTACGACAACGAAATGGGTTACTCGGCAAAAGTTTGCGAATTGATCGAGTACATGGAATCAGTAAAATAATTATACAATTATATACTGTATGGAAAGGGATGCCGAAAGGTGTCCCTTTTTTGTTTGTTTAAGTTTAATGGATTGAAGGAATGACGACTTGAAAAAACTACTGATTGAGTTTTTCAGTGATAGATTGATGGAGGTTGAATTTGTCTGAATATGATTAGATCTTTTAGTTCCAAATCGCACTCGTCCTGTAATTTTACATTTCTTTCTTTCCCTATTTTTTTTAAACCACATTAGGCACATAGAAAACATAAGGTTTTGCAGATTCTAATTTGCCAATCGCAGACTCCTTCTCAAATCTGAAATCGTTAATCATTATTCACTAGTCAACCTTTGCCTTTCAACTTTTAACTTTTGTCTTGCTTCGCTACTCGTAGCGCAACGATTCGATCGGATCGAGCTTTGAAGCTTTTTGTGCCGGATAATAACCGGATATAATTCCTACAATAAAACACAACACAACTCCAAGAACGATCCACGTCCATGGAATAAAGAAAGGAGACCCAATCAATTTTGATACTCCGTTACCGGCAAGAATTCCGAGAATAATACCTACGAAACCACCTATTTGACCAACTAAAATTGCTTCAATTAAAAACTGTTGTTTTACTGTAGAACCCTTTGCTCCAATGGCTTTCCTCACACCGATTTCGCGAGTCCGTTCGGTTACGGTTACCAACATTATATTCATTAAGCCAATTGCCGCACCAAACAAAGTAATTAATCCTATAATAGTTGCAACAAGCGTAATATTCTTTATATTTTCAAGCAACATATTAGCCAAGTTATCACTTTTTTCAATGCTAAAATCAGAATCATCCAAAGGATCCAAATTTCGTACAATTCTGAATGTCGCTTCTGCTTGTCCAACTGCAGCATCCATAAGTTCTGGCCTATCGACTTTTACCTGTACGTCAAAATTCATATTGGGTCGCGAGAAATAAGATCTTGAGTTTGAATATGGTATAAAACAAACCATGTCGCTGTTCATACCAAAACCACTGCCTTTTTCTTTTAATACACCAACCACTTTGTATTTTCCGCTACCAATACTCACCACTTTCTGAAGCGGATTTTCACCTCCTTTAAACAGGCGTTTCGCCAGTTCGCTGCCTAATAAAACAACACTTCTACCCGACTGTATATCATGCGCACTGAAACTTCTGCCCGTTCCCACTTCGTAACCAGCTGTTCCCAAATAATTTTCGTCGATGCCTCTTACTGCAATATTTGGATTGGTTTTTTCCGATTGATACTTCAATGTTGCTGCTCCTGTTGAAGAAACAGAAATAGATGTGGATGCCGGAAAATCGAAAGTCTCCTTAAACTCACGAGCCTGGTAATAAGAAATGTAAGAATAGTTTTTTACCCGGTAACGAATATTACCCTGTGTACGAAGTCCTCCACTTGTGATAGAAAAAGTATTTGCTCCCATGGTAGCAAACTCGCTGGTAATTGAATTTTTTATAGAATCAATAGCTGTTAAAATTCCAACCAAAGCAGTTATTCCTACTGCAATAATAAGCACAGTTAATATTGTTCGCAACAAATTGCTTTTCACCGATGACAAAGCAACCCTAATATTTTCAAAAAACAGTGTTGTCGATTTCATTACCCTAAAATTGTCATTCGGTTAAGTAACGTAAAATAAATTAACTGCATGGTTTAATTCAATAACCGTTTCAATATACCACTGCAAGTTATACATAAAATTTTGTTCAACCTTTTTTGGTGGTAGTTAATTCATTTGTAAAAACTTACTTCAAATAATTACCACCAAAAGACAATTTTTTTTGATTTAACAATCATTACCAAATTATAAAACATCAATCATCTAATTACCAAAAAATTACCTTATCTTCGCCACCTTGAATTCAGAAAAAAATAAAATGGCAGATTTCGAATTAAAAGACGATTTACAAAAATTTAGTTATGCATTAGGAATGAGTATTTCTGCAAATCTCATCCAATCAGGAGTTAAAACCGTTCATCCAACCGCTTTTATTACAGCATTGCAGGATGTCTTTTCAGGCGTTCCACCAAGAATGAAACCTGAAGAAGCCAACCAGATTCTTGAGTCATTCATGGCCGAGTCGCAAGCTGCAGATGGCAGCAAAAACCTTGAAGAAGGTACAGCCTTTTTAGCCGAAAACGGACAAAAAGAAGGTGTAATTGAATTGCCCAGCGGATTACAATACGAAGTGATAAACGAAGGCGAAGGCGATATTCCAACCGCCAGCAATCAGGTAAAATGTCACTACCACGGAACTTTAGTCGACGGAACTGTTTTCGACAGCTCGGTTGAGCGCAATCAACCAGCGGTATTCCCTGTTAACGGGGTAATCCCCGGATGGGTTGAAGCATTACAACTGATGTCGGTTGGCTCAAAATGGAAATTATATATTCCTGCAAACCTGGCCTACGGACCAAACGGTGCCGGTGGTGTAATCGGACCAAATGCAACACTTATTTTCGAGGTAGAATTATTAGAAATTGTAGAATAATAAAAAAATACGGCCGTGTTTCGGCCCAAAAAAATTGACAGATGAAGAATAGTATTATTTATGTTTTTGTAGTGGCATTGATTGTTGCTGCTACATCGTGCCAGCAAGGTGGTCCTGCAAGTGTAAAACTTGAAACCAGTGCAGACTCGGTAAGTTATGCCATTGGTGTTTTAGTTGGATCAAACAATAAACAACAATTACAAACTGCACCAGGAAGCGATGAAATGAATATCGAAGCAATGGCAGCAGCTTTCCGTTCAGCATCATTGGGCGAAGAAGTTAAAATTTCGGAAGAAGATGCAAACGCAATTGTACAGAAATTCTTCCGCGATGCAAGTGAGCGCGAAGCTCAAACAAACCTTGAAGAAGGAAACAAATTTCTGGAAGAAAACGGAAAACGCGAAGGTGTAACAACAACCGAAAGCGGATTACAATACGAAGTACTTACCGAAGGAACCGGTGCAAAACCAGCTGCTACCGATAAAGTTCGTGTACATTACCACGGAACATTAACCGACGGAACTGTTTTCGACAGTTCTTTAGATCGTGGCGAACCTGCGGTATTTGGTGTTAACCAGGTAATTAGTGGTTGGACCGAAGCATTGCAATTAATGCCTGTAGGATCAAAATGGAAAGTATTTATTCCTGCCAACCTGGCTTATGGTCCACGTGGTGCAGGTGCTGATATAGGTCCTAACTCAGCTTTAATTTTCGAAGTTGAACTTTTGGAAATTGTAGAAGAATAGAAAGTTTTATCATTCCGAAAGAGGAACCAGTGAGGAAGCACAAACAACTGAGCTTTCTCGCAGCAGATTTCTCTCTTCGTTCGAAATGACAAAAACTTGTTGAAAAAAACCCTTTGTCTGTTTTTAGGCAAAGGGTTTCTTTTTTTATCTTCGTTCCTGAAATTAAAAAATAGGAAATGGCATTAAGCGTAAAAGGAAAAATTGAGCAGATTTTAAAACCTGAATCCGGGGTGAGCCGGGCAGGAAAAGAATGGAGTAAACAAGAATTTGTAATTGAAACAGACGAACAATACCCACGCAAAGTATGTTTTACCTTGTTTGGCGACAAAGTTAGTTTGATTAACGGAATGTCTGCCGGCGAGGAAGTTGAGGTGTCTTTTAATATGGAATCGCGCGAATACAATGGCCGTTGGTTTCATAACATTAATGCCTGGAAAATTGATAAAGTTAGTGCCGATGGCAATTTGCCAGAACCTCCGCCGGAGTTTGGAATGGATGATATTCCACCCGAGCCATCGGAAGATTCGGCAGGTGATTTGCCGTTTTAAAGGATGAACAATTAAGGATAAAAGATTAATAGAAAATGCCATCTTTGTTTTAAACAGAGGTGGCATTTTTGTTTCCTGTCACTTCCACAAAGAATTGTTGTCATTTCGATCCGTCAACTGACGGAGAGAAATCTGTACCAATGTGGTTGAGAAGTAACAGATTTCTCCTCATTCTTCGTCGAAATGACAATATTGAATTATCCCCGCGTAAACATCGGGTTACCAGGTTTCGACAAACGCGGGTTAAATACATACCCATCCGAATCAAAAGCCTGCAGATCGTCTACATTATCAATGTCATTCTCAACAATAAAACGTGTCATCAGACCGCGGGCCTTTTTGGCAAAGAAGGAGATCATTTTGTACTGACCATTTTTCATGTCTTTAAACTGTGGCGTTACAATTTCCGCTTCCAGCTTTTTGGTGTCGATACTTTTATAATATTCGTTTGATGCCAGGTTGATTAACACTTTACTCCCCGATTCATCAAGTGCTTCCTGTATTTTCGGAGTGATCTTGTTTTTCCAGAAAGCATACAAATCTGCCGATCGCTGAACTTTTAATTTCGTTCCCATTTCAAGGCGGTAAGGCTGCATTAAATCGAGTGGACGCAAAACGCCGTAAAGTCCAGAAAGTATTCTCAACTTCGACTGCAATTTCAGCAGTTGTTCTTCACTTAATGTTGTGGCATCCAATCCCTGAAATACATCGCCACTAAAAGCCAGAACAGCCTGTTTGGCATTATCGGGCGTAAAAGGTTGGTGCCAGGTTTGAAAACGATCGTAATTCAACTGTCCCAGGTTTGCTGAAATTCCCATTAACTCCGAAAGTTGTTTGGGTTTCATCTTCCGCAGTTTCGGAAGTAGCTTTTCCGACTCGTCAAGCATGTCGGGCATGGTGTACCTTGTAGTTACCGGTGGTGTTTTATAATCCAGCGATTTTGCCGGCGATATTACTATTAGCATATGTTCTGATTTCTTTTTCAAAATTAACAGCTTTTCTATTTTAATGTTCAGCATTTCACAAAATATTGGCCTCCAACCTGACACAAAAAAGCTATCCCGAATTAACGGGATAGCCGAAAACAAAACTAATCTACTTGCTATTGTCATATTAAAGCAGACCGATATTCAAGCTATTCTAAATAGCTATTACTATTCATCTCGGCATCGTTTAATTTTTATAATCAGTTTCAACTTTTTCCTTCTAAATACACGGTCAGGCAATCGAGTAATTTGATAACTGGTCAGAACACCTTTCGTTAGCGAAAGGGAGATCATGGCGAAGCATATAAGAATCTTCCACTCCAATTGCATCAACAAATCCTTTTGACAACACGCTCTTTGCCAGACTTTTTTGTTCTTTAAATGCCTCAAGAATTACCGGAATATTTACCCGTTGTTTTATTTTATTGATAAGAACCAGATTCCGTTTTAACAGATAGTTATTCCTGTCATCCAGCTGATAGGAAGATGCTGTAATATCAACATTAAATGCATCGAACCCGGCTGTTTCCAGTTCGCTCATTGATTGCAGTACAAATTCAAGTCCTACACCTTCTGTCGAATAGTTTTGAATACCAGATGTTGTTTGTGTGAAAGCAATAAATTCATCATCTATTTTAATGTTTAGCATTACCGGAAAATCATCGCCGCACACAATTTTTATCGACTCTACCACTTTTTCTGCAAAAGCAATACGTTCGTGCATCTCTCGTTTAATATCTCTTTTTGATGCCAGCTCCGATTCGACAATAAAGTTGTGATTACAGAGGTTGGAACCAATTGGTGTTATGTCGACCTGAATACCATCAAAACCAACGATGCGGGCCACGGTAGCAAGTTTTACATATTCGTCAATTGTTTTTTCCTCTTCGGCAAAACGATTCAATTCTACCACCTTATTTACCGGCTTCATTTTCGTATCTTTAGGTCTTCGCACCAATAAGAATCCGGGCAAAGTACTTTCAAAACGGGTATTGATATCGGCAAATACTTTGGTTCCAAAATGATGTACCCTATTCACCATTTTCTTCAATCGGTGAATGTATTTGGCAGTTTCAGCACCTGAAGGATAATCGCTAATATCCTGCGGGGAAGTATACATTTCCGACGATTGTTTCCCGGTCACAATCATTCCTACACCTTCCTCGGCACGTCTTTCGTAATACTCCATAGTGTGGGTGGTAAACATTCCTTTAAACGTTGTAACTCCCTCATCCAACTCTACTTTCGACACAAACCTGTTTTTAACCTCACACCCATTTATTGTAAATGGCGAAAATAATTTCTGATCTTCTCGTTTCATGTTTTCTAATTTTTATTTATTGTTCTATACAACAAAAATAACGCTTAGCCCACCTCAAGTTTGCTCAATAAGGTTCGCTGATTATCCCAAAAAGCTCAAATTAAAATCCTGCATTTTATGCAATCAAAAAGGGGCAGGCCTCATTGCCTACCCCCACTTTTGAACTTACAGTAATAACAAACGACACTAATTGTTATTTTCTGAGCTTTTTATGATATCCTTATGCGATCGTTTGTCTACTGCGACTACAATTATTACTTGCATTAAAGTATTTCTGTACACCTCCTATTTTAAGTTCCCGGCTATGTATTTGAATGCTTCCATTTTTATCTTACTACTTTCACGAGTGGCATTCGAAGCTGTTTCTGCACTTCCGAAATGAGCAATTACCATGTTATTGCTTTTATCGATGTAAATTCCCTGGCCGTAAACCCCGCGTGCAGTCATTATTTTTTTGTCCGAATCGTGTATCCACCAAAAGTTTTTGTAACCTGCCAGGTTTCTGTCGTACGAAGATGCCTGTGCATCGGCACGGTAAACACTTCGTTGTCCGGCCATAAATTCCCCGGGTGTTAAAGCATATGTGTCTTCGATAAAGGCTTTTGGAATAATTTGCTGTCCGTTAAATACTCCGTCGTTTAGAACAGTGTAACCAAAGCGGGCAAAATCGCGAAGTGTGGTACTGAATCCACCTGTTGCAATGGCATGAAATGTTACATCGGCCATAAATTGTGCGTCGTGTTCCACTCCCAGTTTTTGCCAAATATGCTCCGACACCAATTCTTCCAGGGGTTGATTCATTACTCTTATAATTATAAGCCCGATAACATCTACATTAGGCGAATGGTATTCATATACCTCACCAGGTGTTTTATTGGCATCTCTTTTAATGTTTGGAATGTAACCTAAATTCCCCCTGGGAGTTTCATCAGTGGTTGGATCTAAAGCCATTAAATCAAAAGCCGGGATCATTCCTACCCGACGAAAATATTCATAATTCACATTGCCGGGTTGTAAATCTTCATACTCCTCCGAGAAATCAAGCGCACTCGTCATATTTAAAACACGCTGCAGGGTGAGACCTTCAAATCCGCTACCTTTCATTTCAGGAAGATAATCTTCCACATTTTTGGTCAAATCCAATATCCCTTTATCAGCAAGAATACCTGTTAACATACCGGTAAGCGATTTGGTTGATGAAGCCCAAAAATGCAGGTTGTTCTCCTTAAAATCACCGAAGTACCTCTCATACCTCACAATTCCGTCTTTTATCACAATTATACCATCGGTATCGTCGGCAATTAATGCTTCAAGTACGGTTTGACCGTTACCGCCCGGAAACTCGTTGTTCTCAAATTCAGTAGTAATGTTACGTGGGAAATTAACCACTGCACCACCACGAGGAACCATGAGTGATGGGAAAATACCCATATTACGAAATGCCCACTTATTATAGGGGTGCTTAGAGGCATTCATAAATGTTACCTGCGATTCGGTACTTGCCGGAAAACCATCCATTGGTTTTATTTGTGCACTTTGCTGCTGCTTTAGTTTTTCCGTTTTTTTATCGTTTCCTGATTTGCTATAAGCAATAAGCAGAACACCTGCTATAAGAGCCAATACGATTATACCTCCTTTAAAAAATACATTCTTTTTCATGACTATTTGTTTATTGTTATTACCGGTGTAAAGATGCCGGTTAATAAGTGCACATTTTGCTCATAAAAGCTCAACCACCATCCCATACGGAACAAGTTTTTTTTAAAAATGAAGGCGAGACTGGTTTGCATGTAGCAAAACACATTCTCGCCCTTTGTATATATGTTAGTTGGCCAATTGGAGTATGAAGCGTACGATTTACGACATGTCGGCTTGTTACTCCAAACGCCTCATTATTTTAAAAATACCTCTCAAACCAAGTTTGAGGAAAAACTCTTAGCGCCTCATTTGCGACGGAGCAGGACGAGGTGCCGGTCGGGTTGCCGGTTGCATTGGCCGGGTACTTGGCTGCGACGGCCGCATAATCGGCTGACTCGGCCTGGTTGTCGGCGGTGTTGGTCGCACACTCGGCTGACTTGGCCTTGTTACTGGCTGCGTTGGTTGCATATTCGGTTGCTCCGGCAGTACTGCAGGTCGCGCAGGTCTTCTGTCAGGTTGTGACGGTAATGTCGTTGGCCTTTCAGGTCTTCCCGGTCGCTCAATCGGATGCTCGGGTTTTGGCCGGTGATGCGGCGGACGATAGTGTGGTGGCCGATAATATGGTGGCCGGTAGCTATACCAGTGCCAGTTCCATCCCCACCCCCAGTGCCAATGCCAGTTCCAGTAAAACGATGAGCGGAACCATGGCGAATAAACCGGTACCCATCCGTAAAACGGATCGTAGAAAAAGCCATAACCGTAAGTCATTGGATGATGGTAGTAAAAATGGCCATGCCATCCGTGGTAATGAAAACCGGTTCCGAATACTACTGTAGGACCATAAACATACGATCCGGTGTAACCCGATGTATATCCTGTATAGACTGTTCTGTCGGTATTCTTATAAATGTGAACATACTTGATGTTGTACAATGGGTTATCAGCCGGAATATCCTCTACTCCCACCGGACGCTGTGTGGCAATCTGCCAAGGACCGTAAGGCGATGACGATTGGTACCATACCGCATCATCAACCAGGTAATACCTGTTGTTCCACTCAACTACCGGGCTCGATGTGTTTACAGCATAGGATAAATTTGTTCCGTCGACAGCCTCAAATTCCGGATCTCCGTTATACTTTACTTTAGTATCTAATACCGTTGAAATATCGTTCTTTGTAACGTTTGGCACCTGCGCATTTCTTACCGCATCCTGGGCTGCTTTGGTACCCGGCACACTTACCAGAACTGTGGCTTTGTCGTGATCTTCGGGAATATTGGCAAAATCACCCGGCAAATCACCCGGTGAAACATACTGCCAGTTTCCTTCGAGCTTGTCGGATACAAACCAGCGCCCCGAAAACAGGGAATAGAATTTATTCGTATTTAAATCCCTAAACAATTCGGCATCCGAGTTCTCTACGTAACCCAGGTTCGTTCCCTGAATAAGCACAAACTTTGGGCTACCGTCGGTAGAAATAAGCTCTGCCGGTTCGGTGCTTACAATAATATCCGGAACAATCCTTGCCTGGTATTGCTCGTCCTGCATGCTGTCGTACAATTCTCGTGCATGCTTTTTCATTACCCGCTTTACACGGTTTGGCACGTTGTCGTTGTACTCCCACCCCTGCAAAGCATTCGCTGAGGTAAACCACAGTCCGCCACCATACATATAATAGGTATTTCGCTTATTGTCTTTTACGATAAATGCTCCGGCGTTGGCAATTTTCGAGAAACGTTTATCCAGGTCTTCGTAAAAGGGTTCGCCATTTACAATAATCAGTGCCGATGGCTGATTGGTATAAATAATTGGCGGTGCCTTTTCATTAAAACGTGATTCGCCCATTGCATTTGATGATCTGACAACCTTATCGATGCGATTTTTGGGAAGCTCATTAAAATGCGATTCCAATTCTGCATAAAAAGCTTTTTCTATTTTCGCTTTATCTTCCGACGAAAGATCATCAGCCAGACGAATGTCGTTTACTTTCCAGTTTTTAATAGCATACATGCCTGAGGTGTTCGCTTCCTCATACTCAAATTCGGCCCAGAACGAGCCAAAAAGTTCTTCCGATGAATTATTCTGCTTTGCCATAAAGGCGCTGCTCATCTCAATCGTTCCATTTTCGCCTGCGGTAAAATCAGGAGAAACACTCAGTAGTTCTACTGAAAATTCGTTACCCGGGCTTTTTGTGTCCTTTTCCCCGGAAATTTTGGATGATGCAAATCCACTTAGTGAAAGCATCACAACCAGGACTGTACCTAATATTGCTTTCATAACTTTATTGTTTTAATTGTTATTACTGTTGCAAATATGTTGGATTATTATCCTCTTTTTTAACCGGAACGGGTCAGCTGTAATCCCAAAAGGTTCAAAGGATGTATTTATCATCATCAACACAATTTGTTAACATTGCCAAACGAAAAAGCCCGGCAATAAATACCGGGCTTTTCATCAATCAATTCATTCAATCTAAAAGCTATTGCTAACTATCATTTAATAGTTATAAGGATCAGGACCGGGTTTGGTCGGATAATCTGGCCCCGGAAGTGGTTTAACTTTCTCCGGCTCGTCGTAATAATAGTCGTCCGAACATGATGCCATTGCTACTCCAATACCTGCTAATAATACAAATGCTACTGCTAATCTTTTTAATTTTTTCATCGTTTTAAATTTTAATTGTTATTACTGTTTGTTTATTTGTTCGGTACAAAGATGTGGGCTTTTCAACCCGTATTTTGCTCTTAAAAGCTCAGGTTAAATCCCAAAAGGTTCAATAGAATAGCCATACCTGCCAGAGCGCCGAAATTGGACTTATGATGCGAAGTAATTAATTGTAGTATCTTTGCCGCGGTTTAGAACAAAAACAGAGGGGAAGCGTTTTGGTAGCAATGTGCTCTTTATTCACGGTTATTATTTTGTGAGCCCTTGTTTACCAAAGAAAACAATAATGAAATTTGAAGATTTAAAATTGCATCCTGCCATACTAAAGGCATTAAAGGATGAAAACTATACGGAACCAACCTCCATTCAGGCACAGGCAATTCCACTGGTAGTAGAAAAACATGATGTATTGGGTAGTGCACAAACCGGCACCGGTAAAACGGCCGCGTTCGCCATTCCTATTATTCAGCATTTAATAAACAATTCGCGACACGAAAAGGGAAGGCGACGGATTAAAGCGCTGGTGGTTACCCCTACCCGCGAGTTGGCCATACAAATAGGCGACAGTTTTAATGCCTATGGCAAATACAGCAACCTGCAAAACACGGTTATTTTTGGAGGGGTACCGCAAAACCCGCAGGTGCGACAATTGCAAAAAGGCATAGATATACTGGTTGCAACACCGGGCCGATTGCTCGATTTAATCAGTCAGAATCACATTTCGCTGCAGCATATAAAGTATTTTGTGTTAGACGAGGCCGACCGAATGCTCGACATGGGGTTTATTCACGACATTAACAAACTGCTGAAGCTGTTGCCTAAACAGCGGCAGTCGTTGTTTTTTTCGGCTACTATGCCCAAAAAGATAGTAAAGCTTTCGCAACAGATTCTGGTGAACCCGAAAAAGGTGGCAGTGAACCCGGTTTCGTCAACTGCCGAAACCATACAGCAGCAAATCTATTGCACCAATAAAAGCGATAAAAAGAACCTGCTGTTGCACATTCTTAAAAATCAAGAACTGGAGCAGGTACTCTTGTTTTCGCGGACGAAACATGGTGCCGACCGGATTGTGCGCAACCTGCGTCATAAAAAAATCGAGAGTGCAGCCATTCATGGCGAAAAGAGTCAGAATCAACGTCAAAAAGCCTTATTACGATTCAAGAAAGGTGAAATACGGGTACTGGTTGCCACCGATATTGCGGCACGGGGAATTGATATTGACAAACTCCGTTATGTAATTAACTACGACATACCCAACGAGCCCGAAACCTATGTGCACCGTATTGGCCGCTGTGGCCGGGCCGGCGAAGAAGGTGTGGCCATTTCGCTGTGCGAACCGGAAGAAAACGCCTATGTGAAAAGCATTGAAAAGTTGATAAAACTAAAAATCGATGTGGCCGGTAACAATCCTTTTCCGCAGACCGAAAGGCCGATGAACGCTTCTGAGAAGAAAGAGTTTGAAGCAGAAAAACAACGGAAACGGCAGGAGTATTTTGCCAACCGTAATAAGAAGCGCGGAAACCAGAATCCGGGATTTAGACGAAAGAAAAGGTAGTTACTTTAGGGTTATATTCTTTATAATATATTTCTGGTCTTATCGACCAGGGCACGGATTGCAAATCCGCGCCAACGGAGCACACCGATTACAAATCGGCGCGAGCGGGGTGCATCGTTTTAATTTTCAGTGTTAATAACCTGCTTTTATTTCCCGATTTTTAAAATTCGTATTGCTCCCTGAATGACCAACACAAAAACGATTGCCCCGATTATTAAGTCGGGTTTATTGGAATTTAACCAGTTTACAAGCAGGGCGGCCGAAATAATTCCCAAATTAATAATTACGTCGTTTGAGGTAAAAATCATACTTGCTTTCATATGCGCCTCTTCCTTGCTTTTCGATTTTTGCAGTAAATACAAACAAATGCTGTTTGCAATTAATGCCAAAACCGAGATAAAAATCATGGTAGTGAAGTCGGGCATTTTTTCTGCTCCTAAAAAGCGTCTTAAAACTTCGGCAAACCCAATTACTGCCAGTACTATCTGAAAGTATCCGGCAAGTTTTGCAATTCGTTTCTTTTTGGCAAGGGTTCCTCCAACGGCAAAAAGGCTAATTCCGTAAACAAACGCATCGGCAAGCATATCTAAACTATCGGCAACCAGGCCCATCGATTTTGAGATCAATCCGGTTGTTATTTCAAGTAGAAAAAATACAAAGTTTATGGCAAGAACAGTCCAAAGCAGTTTTTTCTGGTTTGTGTTTTCTTCGAACGTGATTTGCCCGGCATTTTCGGTGGCCAGTTTTTTTCCGCCCAGATTTAATTCAGAAATCGATTTTTCTATTTGCTGAAGCTGCCCCTGATGAAATACCGTTAATGTACGCTTAGAAATATCGAAATCGAGATTTTTAATACCCGAAATACCATCTAATTTCATCCGGATCAAATTTTCCTCTGAAGGACAGTCCATTTTTGCTATTAAAAAAACTGTTTTATCCATAGTAAAGCCTTTGTTTAAACTCATCTGCCGGCAAATATACAGCTTAAACAAACGGTACTTTGCTAATGTTCGTTTTGGTTTTTTTTGGCATTAACGGTGGTGATATGAGGTCGTGGCGGTCAGACGAGAGTCTGAGTGTCCGGCCGAAACTGAGGTTGGGACGAGATTCGACGTGTCAAATCCGCACAAACCCAGCCATGCCTTATACCACATGTTAGGCACTGTTTTTTATTCTATTTCAAATTGTTTGCAAATCTCAGGAAAGTCATTTTTTAACTGTTTCTTTCCTCTGTCATTAACTATTAAATATTCTTCTGTGAACATTGAGCCCATTACCGACAAGTGCTTTTCTTTATTCAATTTATCTAAATCACAAACTAACCAAAAATCAACAGATTGTATATATATAAAATGCTCTTGTAATTCTCTTTTAACTTTTATTCGTAGATTTGGATTTGTCTTTGTGACTTTCGTTTTCTCATATAAGTCTTCTGCTAATTGTATCAACAAAACTCGCATGGAATAATTACTTTGAGCTCCATCTAAATTTTTAATTATAAAATCTTCATTTTTAATACAACTTGCCAGATAGTATGCTTGTATCTCTGACAATCTAAATATTTTTTGAGGAGCAGGTTTAAATTTGCTTGGAGTTTCATTGTTTAAATACTTAAGGGATTCATTTTTATATTGATGTACTTTTAATGGGAGGCCATGTTTTACTGTGGTTGAATATGAGTTAAACGATTTCATGTATTTTTCTCTCTGTACAAGTTTTTCAAAAACCGCATTACCCACGAGAATCTGACCTGAATCTCCTTGACCTTCAATTCTAGATGCATAGTTTATTCCTGCGCCAGATATATTCTTATTATTGTTAATATCAATTATTAGGTTATCTGTATTCTCATTTATTCCAATTCTAATATCAAATTTTCTCATATCATCTTCAATCGAATTGTTATGTTCATTTATCCTTTTTAATATATTCAGGGCAATTCTAATATGGATATCGAATGGAATAGAAATATTTAACAATGTTATACACATTCCATCACCTGTAGGTATAAATATTTTTTGTTCTGGAGGAATTTTTTCTTCCTCCATTGACTTTGTCACAAAATCATTCAAATACTTAATCAAATCTGTTTGCGCTTCAACACTTCGGTTATGGGTGTAATTTACGATATCAATAAAAATATGTTTTGCCTCTATTGTTTTTACTTCTTCCATAAGTTTGTCTTTTTTTAAATTGTGCCTAACTACCGTGTATCATCATTGTTGTTATATCGCTTATACCACTTAATAAAGTGCTGTTATACCCCAAATATGGCCAGTAAAACACACATATTATGGTTACTATTACTTTTTGCTGTTATTTCAGGGTGCGTATTCACGGTTTAAATCTTTGGTGCACTAAAGCTAATTATAATTTTTAGGTTTCAGGCGCTTAGCTTGTAAAAACTGTTAACATAAACCTTTTGCGCTATGCAAAGTGAAGAGAAAAAACCGTTGGAACGGTGCTCCAAAACCACGGCGGTTAAAATAAACCGTCAGAATAGAGTTCCAAAATGGCGGCGGGCTAAAAAAATCATCAAAATGGTGCCCCAAAACCACGGCAAAGAAAATTAACCATCAAAAATCTACTCCAATTTCGCGGCGATGAAAAAAAATCATCTAAACAGTACTCCAAAACCACGGCAGCAAAAATGAACTGTCGGAACAGAGCTCCAAAATCGCGGCGGTTAAAATAAACCGTCAGAATGAAGCTCCAAAACCATGGCCAAAGTTTCAATTGCCGGGTTTATCCTTTCCGTTGAATTTATAACAATTTTATGTTTCCTATTGACTTTTTGAACGAATGACCGTAAATTGTAGATTAATTACTTAACACATAATAAAATTCCAAATCATGAAAAAAATTCTTTTCTCCTATTTCACATTGGCAGCATTAACTGCTTTGGTTCAAAAAATCGTTAATCTTTTAAGTGCACAACTTCCCGAACACCAAATGGTTCAAACCATATTAACACGTTTTCAGCCCCAGTTGCAAACCGCCCTTCAGGCCATTGGAAGCTCCACCAAAACATCATTAACCGCTGTTGTAAAATCAGCCGATACGCGCCGCGACAATACATTTCTTTCGCTGCGCGACCACATAAAAGCGGGATTACGTCGGCAAAACGACAGCTACCGTCTGGCATGCGAGGTTTTGTGGCCGGAGTTTGAGAAGAATGACCTAAACTTATATTATTTGGCACGCGATAACGAAACCGCAGCCATTAACAGTTTACTGGCCGACCTGCGAAAACCAGAAAACGCCCCGCACCTGGTAACTACCAACACTGCCGATTGGGTTACCGAGCTGGATAACGATAACCAGGCTTATGTAGCGGCATCGGCACAACGCAGTGCTGCCCGCTCGGCCGACGATACCGTGCACGATGCCGAAGCTTTTAAAGACCTGAAAACATCGCTCGATTTGCTGGAGAATATTCTGAATACCATGCTGGCCATGAACGACCCAAGAGGTATAGATACCGTTGTTAACGAAATATCGCAATACATAGCCGAAGCCAACGCAGCGGCTAAACAAAGCCAAAGCAATAACAACGGAGAAGAGGAAAATAACGATACAACTTCGGAAGTCCCGTCAGCGGACTAAGATGTTTTGGTTTAACACTAAAAGGCATTCCGGGGGGAATGCCTTTTTCCGTTTATGGCATACAAAAAGCCCGGCAATAACTACCGGGCTTTTCATCAATCAATTGTTCAATCTAAATGCAAATGCGTTAACTATGTTTTAATAGTTGTATGGATCAGGACCGGGTTTGGTCGGATAATCTGTTCCCGGAACCATCGGATTTTCTGCTGACGGTGGTAGTGGCTGCACCGGCTCCTCGTAATAATAATCGTCGGAACATGATGCCATTGCTACTCCAATACCTGCCAATACTACAAATGCTACTGCTAATCTTTTTAAATTTTTCATCGTTTTTAATTTTTAATTGTTATTACTGTTTGTTTATTTGTTCATTGCAAAGATGCTGGCTTTTTACTGCGTATTTTGCTCTTTAACGGCCAGATGAAATCCCAAAAGGGTCAATACGTAAAAAAGTTGTTTTGCGCGTTGATTAATGCCAGGAATACTGGCTCTATTAGATTGCGACATATCGCGCAAAGCCCCAAAACTTTGTAAGTTCGACAGCAGGGAACTGTTGGTAAACCAATCCCCCTTTAAATCCCCCTTCTCCAAGGGGGACAAGCAACCGCGTCCTCCTTTATGTAAAGGAGGTGTCCCGATATAATCGGGACAGAGGATTAGATTGAGCGTGTTGCTGTACCCATCCATTTAATTCCCTTTTCCCAGGCATTGCCTATAGGCATAAAAAAAGCCCGACCAAAGGCCGGGCTCCCTGCAAAACGTTTCTTGTTTAACTTTTTACTTCTGCAAAATATCGAGTGCTATTAAAGCGGCTGTTTTTGTTCCAAAAGTTATTCCTTCCATCGACACATGGTAATAGGGCTCGTGTACAAAAAACGGAAATTCTTTTCCCTCTTTTTGAGCCTGTGCAAACTCTTCAGCGGTAACGCCTCCTAAAAACAGGTAAGCACCTTTTACATTTTTCAGCCCGTCTATCAGGGCAAAGGCATCTTCCGATCCGGAGGATACAAAGTCATCGATACGGTTGTTTACAAAATCAACATTTTCGGTTACACTTCTTATCCGGTTGATAAAATCCTCATCGTTGTATACTGCCGGGCCAAATCCGCTTTGCGTGATGGTAGGCATCATTTCTTCGGGCACATCGTTTGCCAGCGCAATGCTGTTTACAATGTCGTGTATGCCTTTAATCATTTTATTCATGGTCTCCTCGTTCGAGAAGTGCAGCTTTAGTTTCAGATGCGCTTCAGTAGGAATCACATTGTGATCTTTTCCTGCCTGCACGCTACCGATGGTTAACACCGCCACCTCGTTCGGATCGGTATAACGCGATACCACTGTTTGCAACTGCACGATTGCCATTCCGGCCATTACCACCGGGTCTTTTGCATGATGCGGCGAAGAGCCATGTCCGCCAATTCCGTGAAAAGTTACATCCATGTGCGTGGTCCCTGTCATTATTCTGCCTGGTGTTGTCGTTATGGTTCCCACCGGAGCCGGCCCGGTGTGTTGTGCCAGAAAATAATCAGGTTTAGGCACATTGTATTTGGTATACAATCCATCGTCTACCATTGCCTGTGCTCCCTCAACAATTTCTTCGGCCGGCTGAGCAACCAGTACCAGAGTTCCTGCCCACTGATCTTTCATTTCTACCATGGTATGTGCCAGTCCGATCAAAAAGGTTGTGTTGGCATCGTGTCCACACATGTGCGAAACGGGTACTTCCTCTCCCTCGCGGTTTGTTACAACCTGTTTGCTGGCGTAGGGCAATCCTGTTTCTTCTTTAATCGAAAGTGCATCCATATCGCCGCGGTACATTAAAACCGGGCCGTCGCCATTCCTTAGGATTCCTACCACACCGGTAATTCCTATTTCGGTGTGTACCTCAAAACCCAGTTTTTTTAACTCTCTTTCAACCACCCCGGCTGTACGGAATTCCATAAAAGGCAACTCAGCATGTTCGTGGATGTCTTTGTAAATATCCTGAACATATTCTGCATTCGCATCTACAACCTTTTCCATTTTATCGATTACCGATTTCGGTAATGTGCTTTCTTGTGCCACACCTGTAAAGGCAGAAAAAATCATCAGAATGATCATCATTCCAATTAGCCAATTTCTTTTAATCGTTGTTTTCATCGTTTTAAATTTTTAATGTTAATCCTGTTTGTTCGGTACAAAGATGCAGCTTTGCGCCCCAGTATTTCACTCCGTATCGACCATGTGAAATCCCACAAAGATCAAAGAAGGTGGTACGGCAAAAAAGAAAGCCTGCCTTGAAAATCAAAGCAGGCTTTCTTTAATCCGGTTCTGATATTTTACCTGTAATGCTGCTGTACCAGCTGACGCGCAAAACCCGGAAAATACACTTCGTTCATATATACACTCGAAAAATACACCACCACTGTATTGGTTTCGGGCGATACATAAATTCCCTGTCCGTAACGACCGGCTTTAAACAGATCACCATCATCGAATACCAAATCCCACTGGTAGGTGGCATGCGATTGCCCATCTTTAAAGTATTTCGACTTATCGGTTTCTACACCGCGCTTCAGAGCATCGGCCAGGCTGTTGTCATAAACTTTCTCCCAGTAGGTATCGCTTACAATTTGTGTGTCGGCAACCTTGTCCCAACTCGGCGTGTACAATAAGGCAAAGCGTCCGAAATCGCGAAGTCGCGAACTAAATGCGCCGGCGGAAAGGGGTTCGCCTTGTGCCGACAAAACATAATGGCCATCGCTTTCCATCCCCACCTGAGTCCAGATGCGCTCACTTATTACATCTTCGTATTTTTCACCGGTAACACGCTCAATAATAAAGCCCAGTATTTGCGTGTTTGGCGATGCGTAATCATATTTTACACCCGGCTCGATATAGCTTTTTACATCTTTTATGATATCAAAGGCGGATTTTTTACTCTCCTCAAAACGTGAAGCAAGGGAGTTTGCGGTCCATACCGCCAATGGATGCTCGGGATTCATAAAGTTTGCATTGGTTTCCACATAATCCATACCCGAGGTATGGTGCAGCAGGTCCTTTACCTTTACTTTTTTCCAGTCACTGCTGTTATATTCCGGAATGTAATGGGTGACGGATTTCTCCAGATCAATTAACCCTTCTTCTTCCAAAATATGTACCGTCAATCCCAATAGCTGCTTTGCAGACGAAGCCCAGCAGTGCTGATCCAGCTCGCGCATGCCGGGGTATTCTTCCAATACAATTTTGCCATCATGAATCACGAGCACTCCCTGAATACGGGCCTGCTCATCTTTTAAAAGATCCTTCAGCGGCATTTTTCCCAAATCAGTGTCCGTCATGGTATTTAACAGCGACTCATCCACTTCTTTTTCAAGCATGGCCACCTGCCCGGCTCCGCGATAAACAGTAGCTGTCTGGTAAAACTCCGGTAAATTCAAAAAACTATAGGTTCCCAAATCACCGTTTACCAGAAAATCTTTAGTGCGGTATTCCCGGCGGTATTCCAGTGCTTTCTCAGGCGAAATGCCATCTTTAAAATCTGATACTGGTGAGAGCTCCATTGTTTCTTCTGTTGTTGTTTCTTTTATTGTTTCTGCAGGCTGCTGTGTACAGGCTGTTGCCAAAAATAGTCCGGCTAACAAAATGCTTAATGTCGTTTTCATAATCTGTTGTTTTATTTGTTATTACTGTTTGTTTATTTGTTCGGTACAAAGATGCGGCATTGCAGCCCGGTATTTTACTCCTAAATGTTCAGGAGTAATCCCCAAAAGGTCAAAAGAACTAATGCAGGAGATATAGGACAACATAGAAAACCTCCTTGAAATGTTGACTGGCCTTTTTTTGATTACATTTTTGGTTTTAACTTATTCCAGTTTCTCTTTCAAAAAGAGCAATGTTCTTTCGACAAGTGGCATTTTATCGCCCGTATCGGATAAAGTAACCGCACCGCTCGGGTAAAAATGGCCGAAACATTTATAGTCTGACAGACAGTGCATTTACAAAGATACATCATGCCCGCCAGACTATATACAACTTTATTACAATTTAACAAATGTCCATTTCATCCCAAAATCAACATTTGAAATTCGGAGTAGGATTTATATATTTTAATCTGTTCAGTTTTACCTGTAATGCTGCTGAATAAGCTGACGGGCAAAACCGGGGAAATAAACATCGTTCATGTATACACTCGAGAAATAAACGACCACTGTATTGGTTTCGGGCGATACATAAATACCCTGCCCGTAACGACCGGCTTTAAACAGGTCCCCATCGTCGAATACCAAATCCCACTGGTATGTAGCATGCGACTGCCCGCCATTAAAGTATTTCGATTTATCGGTTTCCACGCCGCGTTTTAATGCATCGGCATATGTGGTATCATATACTTTGGCCCAATAAGTATCGCTCACAAGTTGCTGATCGGCTACTTTATTCCAGCTTGGAGTGAACAACATTGCAAACCGGCCAAAATCGCGCAAGCGAGATGAATACAAGGCTGCTGATAATGGTTCTCCCTGTGCCGACAAGGCATAATGTCCATCGCTTTCCATTCCCACCTGTGTCCAGATGCGCTCGCTTATTACATCTTCGTATTTTTCACCGGTAACTCGCTCGATAATAAAGCCCAGTATTTGTGTATTTGGCGAAGCGTAATCGTATTTTACACCCGGTTCAATATAACTCTCTACATTCCTGAGTAATTCAAAAACAGACTCACCGGCATCTTCGTGGCGTGTACTCAGCGAATAAGTAACGGCTTTTGATAACGGATGCTCCGGATTCATAAAATTGGCGTTGGTTTCTACATAATCCATCCCCGACACATGGTGCAACAGATGTTTTACTTTTATCCTTTTCCAATCGTCGCTATCGTATTCTGGAATGTAATGGTTAACGGTTTGTTCAAGGTCTATTAATCCTTCTTCTTCCAGAATATGCACGGTTAATCCTACCAACTGTTTCGATGCCGAAAACCAGCTGTGTTTGTCCAGCTCGCGCATACCGGGATACTCTTCCAATACAATTTTACCGTCGTGAATTACCAACAGCCCCTGCATACGAGCTTCTTCGTTGCTTAAAAGATCGCTTAAAGGCATTTTACCAATATCGGTATCGGTGAGGGTAGTTAACAAGGTTTCGTCAATTTCTTTATCAAGCATTGCCACCTGCCCCGCCCCCCGGTAAACAGTTGTTGTTTGATAAAACTCGGGGGTATTTAAAAAACTATAGGTTCCCACATCGCCATTTATCAGGAAATCCCGGCTTCGATAGGCTTTTCGGTATTCCATTGCTTTTTCAGGTGTTGTTCCATCTCGAAATACTGAAACTGGTAGTAGTTCTTCTTTTTCTTCTTTTTGATTCTCTTCAGGCTGTTGTGTGCATGCGACTGCCAGAAACAAACCTGCCATTAAAATACTTAATGTCGTTTTCATACTATTGTTGTTTTAATTGTTACTATTTGTTTTTATTCGGAACAAAGATGAAGTCTTATAACTGCCTTTTTAACTCAAATCAGTCCAACCAAAATCCCAAACAGCTCATTACAAGCACAAAAACAATTAGCAGGCGCCCCCTATAACAACCAGCTACTAATTAATCACACGGTGAAAATATTCGTATGGAAACAGAAAACAGGAATTACAACTATTTATCGTTACTCTAATGATGATAAATTCCGCGTGTTACCACCTGGTAGGTAACTTCTCCATTCATAACCGTGGCTAATACCTGGATATCCTTAATTTTCATTGGATCAACCTCAAGAGGATTTTCTGACAATACAACAAAATCGGCATATTTTCCCGGCTCCAGACTGCCTACTTTATCTTCAATCCCCAGCACAACTGCCGCTTCGCAGGTGTAAGCTTTTAGTGCCTGTTCGGGAGTTATGCGCTGATCGGGGCCCAATACCTTACCCGACGAGGTTAAACGATTTACTGCTACCCACATGGCATGTAACGCAATTGGCGGACTTACAGGCGGATCGTTGTGGATGCCATACGGGATATTTCTTTCTATGGCTTTGTTCATGGCATTAATTTCGGAGGCTCTTTCCTCCCCAAGAAGCAAATCGCGGTGCATATCGCCCCAGAAATATACGTGCGGGGTAAAAAAGGTCATACCAATATTTCCCATTTCCTGTATCCGGTCGAACTGGTCGTCGCGAACATACTGGCAGTGTATGAGGTGTGGCCTGATGTCTGATCTGCCCGTTTTTTTTCGCGCGAATTCGATGGCATTAAGCGCCAAATCCATTGCAGCATCGCCGTTGGCATGTATTCCGGGCGCAAAACCCAGTTCCAGCATGGTCGTCAGCTCGCTGTCAAAATTTTCCTGTAAACCACGTGCTCCTTTTTTGGTATCTGCATCAAGCTTGTAATAGGGCTCGGTAAAATAGCCGGTGCCTCCTTGTGTTGAGCCATCTGTCCATGTTTTTATAAAAGGTACTTTAAAAAGGTCGGTTTCATAATTTTCAATTTGAGGAGCCACTTCTTCCAAACCCGGCATGGTTACAAACATACCCCCATAAACACGAACCGGAAATCCCGGTTCTTGTGTAACTGCTTCCATTAGCTGTAACATATTTGGATGCATAATGGCCAGTTCAGTAGTAGTGGTAAAACCATGTTCAGCATGAAAAGCAGCCGAATTATAGGTGGTCTCTCTGGTTACAGGGGGCAATTTGGCTACCATAAGTGCAGCTGGTTGTCCATTTAAATATCCTGTTAACTCGCCGTTTTCATCCTTTTCAAAATTTCCTCCAGCAGGATCGGGTGTATCTTTTGTAATTCCCTTCAATTCAAATGCTTTGCTGTTCACATAAGCACCGTGTCCGCTCATATGAAAAATACACACGGGTATATCCGGGAATAACTCGTCAAGTTCCTGAATTGTAGGGCCGCGTTTTTCTTCGTAAAGCGTTTGGTCTATGGCCCAGGCATAAATCCATCCGTCTTCGTCAGGTTTCCCTTGTTGTTTTAATTTATGCAGTGCCTCGGCAAGCGTTGGACAAGCAAAAGGGGTTATGTCTAAAAATTCGAGAACGGCACCATACTGAACCATATGATCGTGGCTTTCGATAAATCCCGGGACAACAGTCTTGCCCTCTAACTCGACATACTCGTAGCTGTTTCCGGCTACTTTTTTTACGTCGGACAGATTGCCTACAGCGATAATTTCACCCCCCTTTACAGCCATGGCTGTTGCGGTGGGCTGATCGGGATTCATGGTTATAATATTCCCATTAGCGACAATAATCACTTCTTCTTCATCGGCCGTATTCTGCACACAAGAAGCCATAAAAAAACCGATGGTTACTACAAGAACGCCCAACAGGAACTTACTAGTACGGTTTTGGTTGACGAATATTTTCATAGTTTTTTATTTTATGTTACTGATTAATTTTACTTAGACCATTTAGTATTTCATTCAAGAGATTGAGGGATTCCTAGAAGTATTCGTTCAGGTTCAGGTAAAAGGCGCCTTCGCCATTCAATCCCCAACCGTAATCGATGGTTAGATTGGCCCTGGATTGTTTCTGAATCATAATTCGTAAACCAACTCCGGCAGCAGGTTCAACATATTGAAATAGTTTAACGTCTTTAGATTCATTTGCAGCAGTTGTCATATTGGCAAAAACAACACCCCCCAACAAATCGGGATTCCGTTTGACCAATGTTAAAGGAAATCGCCATTCTGCTTCGGCATAATACATATGTTCTCCCCTGAAACGCCCTTGAGGAAATGCCCTTCCCGATCTTCCCATTTGATCCCATCCCAGGGCCGGAAGGTTCATATAAGGCAACGTACCGCTTGTAGTAAAATTACCGTAAGTCCAAAAGGCCAGTAAGTTTCGTGGATTTAATGCACTTAGCGATATATAGTCGCGGTATTCAAGCCACAGAGTAGTGGCATTTTTTGTACTTCCCAGAAATTTTGGAATGGCCCTGAAAGAGGCAAAAGCAAACCTGCCTGTATACGGATTCGCTACATTGTCTCGGCTATCGTAAATTACATTTGCCGAAACACCCGAAGTGGTATATTTCTCCGGATTGAAACCGTTTTCAGTGCTATACCGGTAATGATTGGTAAGTACAGGCGGATCAGCTTCCAAATCCAGAAGATGATCATCAATCTTGAAATGCACATCTAGATGATAACCAAGTCCCAGATAAAAATTGGGTAAGACCTGTTTTAAAGCGGTTTGATGAAAACGTATGAGGTTGAACTCCATTAATTCGCCTTCCGGGATATTCTCATCGATATCAAATGGCAAAATAATAGTTGACAAATCGTCGGCTTGAGGACCTGTTCCCAATCCATAGGTTGGTTGAGAAGAAAAAAACAAACGCCAGTCGCCCATAAGCATCCACTCGTTGCCGGGAGAATAAACCGTTGACTTAAACGTGAACATGAGTTGTTTTTTTGTAGAATAAGAACCGGTAAAAACACCATTCGACATACTTGTTGTTGAAGGATCTCCAAAAAAAACACCGGCAGAAGCCGCTGCTCCGTACATGAATCCGAAAGCAGGATTTGAGGAAAGAATTGGTAGAGGCGAAATGTAAAATTTACCAACATCAACGCTTACCGAATCTTTTTGAGCACTGCTATTTATAGCTAATAATACTGTGATTGTAATCAGGAGTAGATTTTTAAATTTCATTTTTATTATTGTTTGTTTTCTGAGTTTCCATGTAATAGTCTAAAACTTCCTATATGATTTTACCAGGAGTAGGCTCATTTCCTATAAATTTATGAAATATTCATTTTAAAAGAAAGCTAACCAGCCTTAAAACAATTCGCAACCAAGTGAACGGATGTTCGAGATACTTAAAATAACGTCGAAAAAAATGACAATTTTATACCGACACAGAAATTGTCTGTACAAAGCTATATAGATGCTCCTAAAATCGAATACATATCGCCAATTATCAATGTTACGTTTACACATCCCTTTTCGTTCAAAGGATTAATACCTGTGAGGCTCCCTCTCAATTCGAGAAGCAAAAAAAACCAGTTATAAAAAGGTTGCTATCAAAAATCTTTTACACTATTTTTAGATTCTAATTCTGAACTACATGGATGATCTTGAAAGTATATATCTTAAGATAAAGGAAGGAGAAACTAAAAGTTACTTCAATGCGCTGGAAGAATGCTTTGGCGGAGAGGTTTCGGGAAATGTTTATGAAGTAAACAGGGGCCGAACACGCATCAGGTTAACTTCATATTCTATTATCCCGGGATTTGAAATCAGCACCACTTCTGCCACACATTATACACCGGTAATAATAGACAGAGAATCGGATGACAATCCTGATTTGATTCATTTAAATGTAATAAAAGAAGGCCAACTAACCCGAGACTATGATAGTATGGAAAAACGCACCGAAGCCGATAGCAGTAAAGGGATTTTTATTTACAACGGACTGTTTCCTATGAGAATAACACATCCTCCCAATGCTTTACTTGAATCGGTATCTTTTAAAATAAGTAAGAATGCCTTACAAGTGCTTCTGCCTGAAGCAACAACTATATTTGAGGCCCTGTTTGGATCAAATGATCCGGTGGCTTATCACACCCACTTACCGGTAGAACTAAACACGCTGGTTGAAGATATATTTCATTTTAAGAAAAATGAATTTGGAAGCAAGCCGTTAGTAATTGCCCGTAGCCTTGAATTATTTACTCTAATGCTTCGGTCGATACGAAAGCTGGTAGACAAAGACGAGCTGAATGGCCTCCACATTGATGATTATCAACGTCTGCTGAATATTAAAGACCAGTTACTCTCAAGTTTCGACCAACGGGTTAGTGTAGAAGGACTGGCCAGCGAATTCGGGATTAGCGTATCGAAACTAAAACGCGATTTTAAAACACTATTCAACACTTCGGTATACCAATTTTATACCCATGCCCGAATGGATGAAGCTTACCGAAGACTACGATCTGGAAAATATTCGGTTATGGAAGTGGGTTACGACCTGGGCTATCAAAACCTGTCGAAGTTCTCGTCGATGTTTAAAAAGGTAAAAGGTATTAATCCGAAAGATGTTATGCCGGTGTAAGATTTGAGTTGCGAGGTTAGAGTTACGAGTTACAAGTATTTAGCATCAAGTTCCCATAACAATCCCATCAATCTTTCTTCAATCTGCATCAATCTCTTAACCTTATTCATCTTTCCAACAATTCTGGAAATGATGTTTTTGTTGCATTGAAAAGACTAAACAACCAACCGCCTAAAACTGCAAAAGATAAAATTCTGTAGCGTATTCGAAGGTGTTCTGTGATCGACAGTGATACATTTGATTTTATTGAAGAAATTGCGGAGCAGGCTGATCATCGTACTTTCAGAATATTGTTTTATTTCTATGCCGCTGCATTTTGTCGGGCCTTGTTCCGAGAAGGTACCCAGTACCAGGTAACCACCCGGTTTAACAAACGATCTGATCGTGTCGACATAATTACTGATCTCCTGCTTGCCGGTTAAGAAGTGAAAGGCAGCTCTGTCGTGCCACATGTCATATTTTTCATTAGGTTGAAAGTTCGCCGCATCGGCAACAATCCATTTTACCGAGTTGGCTTTTTCGCCTAATCGTTTCTGTGCTTTTTTAATAGCCGTTTCAGAGATATCGAGAACGGTAATGTTATGGTACCCCATTTTCAGAAGTTCATCCACCAAATAACTATCGCCACCGCCCACATCAATAATTCGTGCCGACAGCGGCAAATTAAACTCATTAACAAACTGAAGTGATGTTGTTGGCGAAGCCTGAAACCAGCTTACCTCCTCGATATTCTTACTTTGATAGATTTCTTCCCAATGCTTTTTTCGGTCCATAGTCCTTGTCCTTTAGTATTCTTTTGCCCGGGAAGAATTGCCGGCAAAATAATAATTATCATCGGGATTCTCAACCATTGGGAATTGATATTTATTAAAAACCCGGCGCTTACGCACCGGGCTATATGATTTCGCCCCGATGGGGCTAATTGCCTATTGTCATTTGCATATTGCCAACTCCTTCTGAAATCAAAAATTGTTAATCATCATTCTGCAATCAATCTTCCTTGTTATTCCACCTCATTCACTTCCAGAATAACACTGGTATTGTTTAAGGATATACGCGGATTAATACCCACTTTCATCAGGAAATCGCCGGAGTACACTTTTTCAGCGTCGATCCACGAGCGTCGTCCCGGATACACGTTCAGTTCTTTTACGGTGTATTGTTTGGCAGGATCAAGACCGGCAAATTTCACCGGAAGTATAGAAGCCGTTTGCATATACCTGAAATTCGCCAGGTAGTTAAACACCACTGCCCTACTCTGGTCGTCGTTTACATACATCAGCGAGGCAAAGTCGTTTTCGTAAGGATTTACCAAGCGATACTGGTCGCCATGCCACACCACATCTTTAAACGAGTTATAGTTCTGCACCGCCTGTTTGGCAAAAGTCAGATCGTTTTCGCTGAGTTCGTGTGCCACAATATCGAACCCCAGTTTCCCCATGCTGGCCACATCAACGCGGTATTTCAGCGGAAGACCACTCCAGTCGGTAACGTGGCAATCGGTAACAATCGACGGGAAGAAATACGAATAATTCCACTGCATAAACACACGCTCCAGCGGATCGGTATCGTCGCTGGGCCAAAACTCGGTGAAGTATTTAAACAGCTCGTAATCGCCGCGGCCGCCACCACCCGAACATAGCATAATCGGTACTTTCGGGAATTTCTCGCGCACACGCTCCATCACATTGTACAGGCCTTTGGTGTATTCAATGTAAATATGTGTTTGCGGAATACCTTCTTTTTCCAGATAGGCCGAGTGCGCATTGTAAATTACCGAATTACAATCCCATTTAATAAATGCGAGCTCCGGATTTTCAGAGAGCAGCTTATCTACCACCCCAAATACAAAGTCCTGCACCTCGGGATTCGACAGATCCAGAACCAGCTGGTTACGGAAATATTTTTCGGGGCGTTCCGGCTGACGAATCACCCAATCGATATGGTTCTCGTATAATTCACTTTTGGGGTTCACCATTTCAGGCTCAATCCAGATACCGAATTTTACGCCCTCTTTAGTAGCTTCCTCTACCAGGTAACCAATTCCATTCGGCAGTTTCTTAACATTTTCCTGCCAGTCGCCCAGGCCGGCATTATCGCCGTTGCGCGGGTACTTGTTGGCAAACCAGCCATCGTCGAGCAAAAACAGATCGACACCCAGTTCTTTGGCGTCCTTAAACAAGGCGGTGAGTTTATCTTCATCGAAATCGAAATAGGTAGCTTCCCAGTTATTCAGCAGCGTCAGACGTTCGCCATTGCCATCCAGAACACGGTAATCGCGCGCCCAGCTGTGCAGGTTGCGGCTGGCTTCGCCCGTACCTTTGTGCGACACCACATAAACAAGGCCCGGAGTTTTAAACACCTCACCCGGCTGCAATTCGTACTCCGATGCAAACGGATTGATACCGGCAATAAAACGAACGTTGCCTTGCGGATCTACCTCAAAATCGTAACGGAAGTTTGAGCTCCACGCCAGCTGTCCCAACACCACTGTTCCGTTGTTTTCTGCAGCTTTGCCATCAAACGAAAGAATAAAATTGGGCGATTGCAGCAAATAAGCACGTGTACCTAATTTCGAGTCGATCGACTTTATACCACGCGTCAATTTCTCCTCATTGCGCTGCATTTCTTTGGCCCACTCGTTACCGTAGCTGGTCAGGTAAAAATCGTTGCCGGCAAAAAACAAGTTCGCCGATGCAAACTTTTTCAGCGTAACAGCATTTTCCTGGTTGTGCGTTATCTCGGTCCACTGCTCAATCACATTCTCGCTAGTCCACGCTTTGTAAAACAGCTTCACCTGAAACTGGTATTGTGCATCTTCCAAAACGATAGTTGTCAGCACAGCATTGTCCGAAGTTGTTTCGGTTTCGTGGCTCACATATTTTAGCTCCAGCGAGGTATTGCCATCACTTTGCACCACTTCAATTGCGGGTTCCACCAGGTTCCACGTTCCGGCGGTGGTGTAAGTGGCATTGTAAATTCCGCCGTTGTTATCGCCAAAATTATAGCTTCGTGCCACTGCGGCATATTCAGCTTCGCTTTGCAGCGGTTCGCCAAAATACACGGTATTTAAACGTCCATCGGGCGATGTTTGCAGTAACATAAGGTTATCTTTAGTCGAAATGGGGATAATCGTTTCCTGCGCATTAACAGCAGCAGACAGCAATAAAACGATCGTGAACAGAAATATCCTTCTCATAATATCTTAGATTTGATTGTTTCTTATTAGAAAGACGAAGATACGAAGGAAAGTACCTATCCGGTAGTTTTTACATTCAGGGATAACGCTTATTATATAAGATTTAACAAATTGTACATTCTACAATATGGTGTACTACATACTCTGCTGCAACATAGTAATGGTTTGCTGAATAGCGGCACGATCCTGTTCCGATATACTTTCTATTTTCAGAGCATCGCGGTAAAGTTTTAACGCTTTATCCTTGTTCCCCTCGTTCAGGTATATTTCAGCCAGATAGGCGGTTGCCGAAAGATATCCGGGGGATGCACTTATTACTTGCTCCAATGTTTTTTTAGCAGCCGATGACTGCCCGTTTTGCAATTGATAGTATGCCAGCGTATAGCCGTAATCCGGATCTTCGGGGCGTGCCTTATACGCCATTTCGGCATATTTAACAGCTCCGGGTAGATCGCCACGCTGCGCCACAATTACACTCAGGTTTTTGGCAGCTACGGGTTGGTTTTCCGGCTTGGCTTCCAGCGCTGTTCTTAACGCTTTTTCCGCTTCATCCATTCGGCCTTGTTCGGCCAGCAACAAGCCCAGATTCAAATTGGCTGCTTCATTTTTTGGCTCGTGCTTCAGCACCTTTTGCAAGTTCTCTTCAGCCTTTGTATTATTCCCGATGTACGAATACAACACACTGCTGTTAATCAATGGCAATACCGATTCGGGATAAAGGCGGGCTGCTGTTTCGTATGAGTTCAGCGCTTCCGTCATTTTCCCTTTATTCTGATGATACAACCCTAAATTATAGTGGTTGCTCCAGTTATCCTCCCGCGAAGTCATCGATGTTACGTATTCTTTTTCGGCGCTTGCAATTATTGATTTTTGCTCGGCGGGAAACTGGTCTTGCGGGAAAGTCAAAATGGCGTTGGCGGCTTGTATACGTACCAAACGAATATCATCCTGACAGGCTTTCAGCAGAGCAGCTTTCACCTCATCGGTTAAAATGCCACCCAAACCGTATGCTGCCGACGAACGCACCAATTCCGATTCGTTGTTCAAGGCATCTATTAGCACTTCAGCTTTCGATGCACCGGGGTAATTGCCCAACAAACGGATAAGCGAATTGGCAACAACATCGTCGGTTTTTGGATTACGAATGGTTGCGTACATTTTATCCACGTTCTCCCACTCCATTTCGCGAGCTTCTTTTATCAGCTGTACCCAGCGCAACGTTTCTTCCTGGTAATCGCCGTTAGGTCGAGCTTTCACAATTTTATTGGCCCACTCCGGAGATTTATCGGTATGACATTGATTACACGCATTTGGCGAACCAAACTTAATTGTAGCCTCGGGCATTGGCGGACGAAAAGAGTGATCGCTGCGCAGGAACCGTCCGACAAACTCGCGCTTTGGCATGTGGCAACTCAAACAGGTAAGTCCTGCCGAAGCCGGATGTCCGGTATGTGCCTCCAAATCCTGGGTACGGTTATTATGGCATGTCAGGCAAGCCTGGTTGGGATTGTCTTTATTCCGGTCGCGCCCGCTTGATGTATGACAGGTAACACAATGCATTTCGCTGTCGTCAATACACGGATTCATCATCCATTCGGTCATCGTGTAATTCTCTCCCAGCGAACGGCCGTCGGGATAGAAATCGCGGTCTTCAAGTGTTGTCAGGTTATAATTATCGAAAAATTTATCGCCCGGCATATAACTTGGTGTAATCGGGCTCATTTTTGCATGACAAGGCGCGCACGATGCTGTGTGTTGCTCTTGGGTAAATACATTTGTACTTATCAATCCCAGCTTTTCCGGCTCCTCTCCTTCTTTCAGGTTTTTAAAAATACGCACGTGCTCTCCTGCCGGTCCGTGACAGGTTTCACAGTTAATTCCCGGTTCTTTCCAGGTAGTATGATAGGTATCGGTTGCTAAATCGAAATTGGTACTCAACTGGCTGATATGACAGCTGTAGCATCCGGTATTGAAGGCAAACATATCGTCTTTCCAGGGTAGTGCTTCATCATCAGGGTAATCGTCTCCAAAATGCCGCATTCCTGCCATCGGATAATTGAACCATTCTTTGCGGTTGGCATCAAAAGCAATTGGAATATTCTGCAGTTTTCCTTTCTCAAACGGCGTTAAAAAGGTATACACATTGTGTCCGCCCATAGCCCAGATAACATCGTAGGTATCGACCAGATCACTTCCATCCCGTTCGTACATTACCATCGTTGAGTCTTTAAACTCCACCTGAAACTGGTGTCCTTCCACTTCTATTGGTTCGCTGTCGGGCAATTGATGCTCGGCCATAAACGCTGCATTTATTGGCATCATCGCCTGCGCGTGATACGACGGCTCCCAAAGTTTATAGAAATTCTCGTGGCACTCGATACACGATTCTGATCCGGTAAATTCGTTACCGGCTTCTTTAGGCTTTTGTTTGCAAGAGATTGCCGTTACTAATACCGCAACAACAACTATAATTTGAGATTTTTGGAAATACATAGGCAAAGTTTAGCTTCTTATCAATGATACAGCCAATATACAAAATTCAAACTCTTGAACACAAAAAAGCAGCTTATCCATATTAAGAATAAACTGCCTTTGTTATTGTTAGAATTAGTTAGTTAGTCGGATAAAACACTGAATTGAAAAAGGCCTCCATTTCGTTGATGTAGTATATACCATACTTTTTAAAAGTTGCTTTTGTCCGTTCATCCGGTTTCCAATCGAAAAAAGCATGTCCTGCTCCACCAACCTGTACATATTGCACACGTTGTCCGGCTTCAACCAGTGCATCCATATAAACAGTTACATCCTCGTCGCCAATTAAACCATCTTTTGTTCCACGGGTCAGGTAATGCGGCACTGCACGTTCCTCGACATTTGGTATGTTGCTGAGCGGAGCGATAGCTTCTTTCCAGCTTTCGTCTGCTTTCGGATCCTCTGAATTGTGATTCAACCTTGCACTGCTAAATACACCATAACTTGGCGCAGCTGCTTTAATGGCAGCCATCATTTCGGAGCGCACCTGACCAACTGTTTTGTTCACAGGAATATACGATGGCATAAACTCAAATACGCCTTCTGTTACGCCAAAACCACCGTCGCCAATTTTGTTAGGCATAGTTCCGGCAACTGCCGATAAATGACCTCCGGCACTATCGCCGGTTACTGCAATTCGTGTCGGATCGCCGCCATATTCAGCTGCATGTTCCATAATGTGAGCAATGGCGCCAAATACGTCACCGATCAGATCAGCCATGGTATTTCCAACCTCATCTCCATCACGGGTTCCGGCCCATCGATAATCAATACTAAAAACAACATATTTGCCATTTTTGGTTAGTTCGCGCGCCATTCCGCGCATAATATCTTCCGAATTTGATACCCAACCTCCACCATGAATGATAACAATACAAGGCAAATTCCTCGCACCATCAGGAGCAAACACATCGTATTTCAACTGTTTCACCCCGGGTTTCGCATATTCTATATTCTGGGCTACAACCAGGTGACTAACTTCATCCTTCTCAATAAACGAAGCTCCAATCTTCTTGTCCTGGTCAACGATCACCTTGTATGGCGATGCCATTGATTCATGATACATATCTCCCCACATTCCTTTCACCGAATAATACACAGCATCAAGTACATAACCTTTATCGGCCTTTGTCGTAACCACTAGTTCCGTTCCTGCCGCCACTTTCCCATCGGCCGGTATTGCAGGTTCAACCTTTATTTTCCCGTTATTTACTTCATCAAGGGTAACACTAAATGTATTTTGTGCATTCAAAATTCCTGAGCAGGAAAATATGAGCAGCACAGCACAAATGAAAGTTTTTCGAATCATAGGTTTTAGTTTTAGTTTATCGTAAAATTATCTGAACTCTTTTTCCCTATAAATTTAACATATCTATCTCAAAATACCATCTTTGTACCGTGTTGTAAAACAGCATACCTACGACAAAATAGTACTCAATACTGATAATCAACTATTCGACAGTCCTTTATAATCAATCTTACAATTACTTGTTTTGTGGTATTTTTCAAGCGACCTAATTTTTTACGCTTAAATTTCTTTTTATTAATCGCTCCTGATTTTTTTACAATTGAGAATCTATTTTTTCTTATTTTCGGAGAGAATTTTGAAAACTAAAACCGCTGAAAGAAAAGGTATTAAATTGTAGAATTTGGGAGAAAAATTTAAATTCGAAAATTACTTTTTTAAGGCTTTACAAAGAATTACACCGATGAAAGTAGGTATTTTACGAGAAGGAAAAACACCACCCGATAAACGCGTTCCATTAACTCCGCAACAATGTATTGAAGTACAGCAAACTTTTCCACATGTTTCAATCGTTGTACAACCAAGCCCAATACGAAGTTTTAAAGACGAAGAATACAGCACGCTGGGAATTCAGTTAAAAGAAGATCTTTCGGATTGCGACGTTTTACTTGGGGTAAAAGAAGTTCGCATCGAAGATTTTCTGCCCGGAAAGATCTACCTGTTTTTCTCGCACACTATAAAAAAGCAGGAGTATAACCGCAAGTTGTTACAAACCGTTTTAGAAAAAAATATTCAGCTGGTTGATTACGAAGTTTTGACCGACAAAGAAGGATTCCGCATCATCGGATTTGGCCGTTTTGCCGGACTGGTTGGCGCCTACAACGGATTCAGAGCTTTTGGATTAAAACACAATTTATTTAACCTTAAACCTGCTCATGAATGTGATGACCTGGAGGAAATGTTACAACACCTTGACAAGATAGAACTACCACCGATAAAAATTGCGATAACCGGCGACGGACGTGTGGCGCAGGGTGTCCTCGAGATTTTAAATCATATGAAAATCATGCGCGTGTCGCCCGAAGCTTATTTAAAAGTACAAGAGCCAAAACAAGCGGTTTATGTGCAATTACTTCCCGGAAACTATGTGCAAAGAACCGATGGAGAATCGTTCGACCTGATGCATTTTTTCAATAATCCGACGATGTACGAGAATAGTTTTCACCCGTTCGCCGAAGCTACCGATATGCTTATTGCTTCGGCCTATTGGGATCCAAAATCTCCGGTTCTTTTTACCGCCGATGAGATGAAGGATAATAAATTCCGCATTGGTGTGATCTCTGATATTACTTGCGATATTGAAGGTTCCATTCCATCAACAAAACGTGCAGCCACAATTGCCGATCCGTTTTACGATTATAATCCGCAAAGCGGTGAATTGGAAGAAGCATTCTCGAATCGGTACAATGTGTCGGTACAGGCGGTTGATAACCTCCCTTGCGAACTGCCAAAAGATGCCTCGCTTGATTTCGGAAGAAACCTGATCGAAAAAGTATTTCCAAGTTTATTTGGCGAAGATACTGACGAAATAATCGCACGTGCTTCGATTACAAAAGATGGCGCACTAACTGAGAAGTTCTCGTATTTGCAGGATTTTGCTGACGGGGAATGATTGCTCGCTGATTTGCGCTGATAAATAGCAAAGGATCCGATCCGTATATTTTCAACTTAAACGGATCGTATCCTTTTTCTGAAACCTAAAGCCCCGGTCGGGATATTCTATTATGAATACCGACCGGGGCTTTTTTTATCCTGACTTTTTCCCCGCGTGATCAGCGCTATCCGAGAGCAACAAAAACAAACGCCGATCCAAAATTATGGACCGACGTTTTACTCACTCTCCCTTCACCTATCCGTCAATTGACGAACTCTCACACTACTTAATCAGTTCAACACTGCGCTTCACAAATTGATCCAGATCGGCACCTTTTAACAGGCCATTCGCCAACAGCGCCAAATCAACCATTTGTTTTGCCAGTTTATTCTTTTTACCAAATCCGGCCAGCTCTTCGCGTTTTGCTTCTTCAAGCTTTGCCAGTTCCGAATTCAGTGTTTCAAGTTTCTCTTTTTCTGCTGCAGGAACTTCTTCTTCTTTTTTGCCTTCTTTTGCTTTTTCCAGACCGGCAATCTCTTCTTTCTGAGCTGAAATTTTTCCTGTCATTTCTTCCAGTTTGCTACCCAGCTTTTTGTCTTTGGCATCCATTACTTTTTTCACCAGCGGGTGAGCAATATTAACTACCAGGTTCAACGAATCGGGCAGATCACCATACATACTCATTCCACCTTGCGCGGCGCTCATATCTTTCATACGGCGCATAAATTCATTACGGGTAATTACCATTGGGGAACTGTTTTCACCCAAATCCTGGAAATCAACAATATAAGTATGATCGTTATTTTGTGGACAAACCGCCTGGAATACCGGCGACAATTCCTGTTTTTGCTCCCAGGTCCACTCTTCTTTTGCGGTATCTTCTTTTTTAATCAGATTCTCAACCACATCCGAGTCAACACGCACGAAACGTTTTTCGGTGTATTTCTGCTCAAATTTGTTAATCAGGTGAGGCGCCAACACATCATCCAAAATCAGCACATCGTAACCTTTGTTTTTCGCCGCTTCAACAAAAGTGAATTGCTCCTCAACGTTAGTTGTGTAAAGGTAAATGGTGTTGTTATCCTTATCCGTCTGATTTTCTTTTACCAGTTTTTCATATTCTTCCCAGGTGAAATACTTGCTTTCGGTATTTTTCAGCAGGAAGAAATTCATTGCACGATCGTTGAATTTCTCTTCGGTCAACATTCCATACTCGATAAAGATCTTCAGATCGTCCCACTTGCTTTCAAAATCTTCGCGGCTGTCTTTAAACAACTGATTCAAGCGGTCGGCCACTTTTTTGTTGATGTGGCTGCTGATCTTTTTCACATTCGAATCGCTTTGCAGGTACGAACGCGACACGTTCAGCGGAATATCCGGCGAGTCGATCACACCATGCAGCAATGTCAAAAATTCAGGAACAATTCCTTCAACCGAATCGGTAACAAAAACCTGGTTGCTGTACAACTGGATTTTGTTTTTCTGAACCTCGAAATTATTTTTGATTTTTGGGAAATATAAAATACCGGTCAGGTTGAACGGGTAATCAACATTCAGGTGAATATTGAAAAGTGGCTCGTCGCCCATCGGGTATAATTTCCGGTAGAAACTTTTGTAATCTTCGTCTTTTAAATCGGCAGGCATTTTTGTCCATGCCGGAGCAACGTCATTAATCTGGTTGTCTTCGTCAGTGTCAACCTGCTTGCCGTCTTTCCAGTCTTTTTTCTTTCCGTAAATTACAGGAACAGGAAGGAATTTGCAGTACTTATCCAGAATTTCTGTCACTTTTGCATCATCAAGAAAACCTTTCTCCTCTTCGCTAATGTGCATTACAATGTCGGTTCCTACGTTTTCCTTTTCTACTTCTTCCAGCTCGTATTCCGGGCTTCCGTTACAGCTCCACTTTACCGCCTGCGCTCCGTCTTTGTATGATTTTGTAATCACATCAACTTTTTCCGACACCATAAACGAACTGTAAAAACCCAATCCGAAATGGCCGATAATCGCGTTGGCGTCGTCTTTGTATTTATCAAGGAATTCGTTGGCACCCGAGAAAGCAATCTGGTTGATGTACTTCTCCACTTCGTCGGCTGTCATCCCGATACCGTTATCCGAAACGGTAATTGTTTTGGCTTCGGTATCCAATTTAACAACCACTTTTGCATCGCTTACGTCGCCGTTGTACTCACCTTTCCCGGCAAGTGTTTTTAACTTTTGTGTTGCATCAACTGCGTTTGATACAATCTCACGCAAAAAAATGTCGTGATCAGAATAGAGAAACTTTTTAATAATCGGAAAAAGATTCTCACTGGTTACTCCAATTTTTCCTGTTTGCATTTTTCTATATTTTAAATTTTACTATCAATTTTTACGCTCGCCAAAAGTCAAACGCTGTGCCATTCGTTATTTGTGACGATTTGACAGAAAATCGCGAATTAAAACTTAAAATATGGCGGAAAGCTGATTTTTCCCCTATATTTATTTCATGCAAAGACCTTTAATTTGCGTCAGTTATTAAAAAGTGATTTATGAGTCTGGAAAAATATTTTAACCAATTCAGGAAAAATATTGTCGGTATTGATCAGGAATTTGAAACTCCCTATGGCAAACAGAAAATCAATTACGGCGACTGGATTGCCAGTGGCCGTTTGTATCGCCCTATCGAGTGTAAAATTACTGACGAGCTTGGACCATATGTTGGCAACACCCACACCGAAACCAGCGAAACCGGACTGCGCATGACACATGCTTACCATAAATCGCATCAGCTGATAAAACAACACGTCAATGCCGGACCTGACGATATAATTATTACTGCCGGGTTTGGGATGACTGCAGTGATCAATAAGTTTCAGCGAATTCTGGGCTTAAAATACTGCGGAAAAGTGTCAGGAAAAACCTGTATTGCCGAGCGTGAAAGACCGGTGGTTTTTCTTACGCACATGGAGCACCACTCAAATCAAACATCTTGGTACGAAACCAGTGCCGACGTAGTTGTAGTTGAACCCGCTGATGGATTGTTAATTGATACTGAAAACCTGCGCGAAGCACTGGAAAAATACAAAGACCGCCCCTTTAAAATTGGCTCTTTTACAGCTTGCTCGAATGTTACCGGAGTGCGCACGCCTTATCACGAAATGGCGAAAATAATGCACGAATACGGTGGCGTTTGTTTTATCGATTTTGCAGCCTCGGCACCTTACGACGAAATCAACATGCACCCGGAAGATCCGATGGAAAAACTGGATGCTGTAATGTTTTCTCCTCATAAATTTTTGGGAGGCCCGGGATCTTCAGGCGTAATTGTTTTTGATGCCAGTATGTATAAAAATACGGTTCCTGATAATCCCGGAGGTGGTACTGTTGACTGGACTAATCCGTGGGGGAAATACAAATATGTAGATGACATTGAAGCCCGAGAAGATGGGGGAACTCCAGGATTCCTGCAATCGATACGTACGGCACTTTGTTTTGACCTGAAAGACCAAATGGGCGTTGAAAATATCCGCAAACGAGAAGAAGAATTGCTGGAGCGTGCATTTAAAGGACTGGATAAAATTAAAGGACTAAATATTCTTGCCGATAATGTGCGTGACCGATTAGGTGTAATTTCCTTTTATGTAGAAGGAATACATTACAACCTGCTGGTGCGTTTGCTAAACGACAAATACGGTATTCAAACACGCGGGGGTTGTGCCTGCGCCGGAACTTACGGACACTTTCTATTGGAAGTATCAATGGAGCAATCGGAGGAGATTACAGATAAAATCAACCACGGCGATTTATCGGAAAAACCGGGTTGGGTGCGTTGGTCGCTTCACCCGACAATGACTGATGAGGAAGTTGATATCATGATTGACGCATTGAATGATATTGTTCCAAACATTAAGGAATACGAGAAAGATTATAACTACGTAAATCGCACCAACACTTTCTGGCACAAAGATGAAAAAGATGACCAGGAATTGCTGAACAAGTGGTTTACGCTTGAACACGAATAATCGATCTGCTTCTATTTTCGCTTCCCTAAATTGGTAGCCACAAAACTGATTATCAATATTTGTATCGGGTGAAAAATCATAATCGGCAGCAACATTATTCCGGTAGTTGCCGATTGCTGAAATAATATTTTGGCAAAAACGGTTCCGTGAACCAATGATTTTTTTGTTCCGCAAAATTGTGTTGTAATCTGATCTTCGATATTAAACCGTAGCAACTGCGATACTTTAAGCGTCAGGAAATAAATCGCATAAAAAAGGATAATTACAGCCATCACAATAAAGAAGAGATCAACGGCATCAACGGCACTAAAAACCTTATTTTCGAACGAATGTGAAAAGCTTTTATAGATAATCAGCAGAATCACCGATTTATCAAACAAAGTGAGGTATCGACTATATTTTCGGGCGTAATCTCCCCAATAACGCTGCAGCAATGCACCTATAATAACAGGAAGTAGAATTTCGGTAAGAAGTTTGAAATATATTTCTCCAAGGTTGAAATCAATAGTGGTTTGTGTTAAAAACAGACCCATCCAAAGCGGTGTAATCACAATACCAATCAATCCAGAAATACTGGCGTTAAAAATCGCAGCTGGAATATTTCCTTTTGCAATTGAAACCATCACCACCGACGAAGATACAGTTGACGGCAGCGCTGCCAAGAATAGAAAAGCCAACCAAATCGTTTGCCCGTTTTCGGTTTTAATAAAGGGATAAAAAGCAAGAACAATTAATGGAAAAACAAGAAAGGTAGTTAACTGAACCACGATATGAAGTTTCCAGTTCTTAAGCCCTAATTTTATATCGCGCGGACTGAGCTTCAAACCATAAAAAAAGAAAATCAGCGAAATTCCGATACTTGCAATTAAATCAAGCGGCACCTCACTTTCCGGACTTCCAATTCCGGGAAAAAACCAGGCCAGTATAATAACGCCGATAATGGCTAAAACAAATTTGTCAATCTTCATTATATAATAGTAGTAAGATTATAGCATCGAACCATGCGCTGCTACGTCAGTAAAAATACCCTCGAAAATTTCTTTTCCAAAATAAATTTCAAGCAATCCATATGAAATCTCTTTTTGTTAATACGGTTACGAATGATTTTCTACCTTTGAGAGGTATGACAAAGAAATACGAAAACGGTCTGGTATTAAGTGGTGGCGGCACACGAGGTTTTGCCCACCTTGGCGTTATTGCGGCGCTCGACAAACTGGGTATTCAGCCCGATGTGATTTCGGGTGTTAGTGCCGGCGCCATTGTTGGAGCTTTTATTGCTGCCGGGAAATCGCCCGAAGAGATACGCGATAATTTTAAACGCGGCTGGTTTTTTCAATACACAAAAATTCATTTGCCCGTTGACGGTTTGCTCAAGCTTGATGGCTTAAAGGAAATTTTGGAAAAGGAAATCGCTGTTAAAAACATCGAAGACCTTAAAACACCGTTTTATATTTGTGTTTCGAACCTGAACAAGGGAACTGTGGAATACAGAAAAACAGGAAGCCTTGGCGATACAGTACTGGCCTCGGCATCCATTCCTATCATATTTGCGCCGGTTGAACTTGGCCGGTATTTATATGTCGACGGTGGATTAATGGATAATATACCGGTTGCACCAATCCGGAAAAACTGCCGGCGTGTTATTGCGTCAAACATCAGCCCCATTAATCCAAAAGCAAAAATGAAAAACCTCATACAAATTGCCACAAGAACCGTTTACATGAGCGTGAACCAGAAACTGGAAGAAATAAAGAAACAGGTTGACGTTTATATTGAACCAAAGGGAATTGACGAATACGACGTATTTCAGCGAAAACATGCCGATGAGTTATTTGACCTGGGCTACAAAAAAACGCTGGAAGTTCTGAAATAAAAAAGCCGTCGCGGAAACTCCCGAAACGGCTCAGTAATTATATATCTTATTTAGTCAAATAAATTCTCGTCTCTTATTATCATTAATATAGCCGAGTGCGGAAGAATAATGTATTTCTCGTTATTAAACTCAATTTCATGCCCGCTTTTATTTAAATAAATAGCCAGATCGCCAATATGCGTTTGCAACGGAACATATTTCACTTCTTCCTTTTTTTCTTTCCAGGCTTCGTCTTCTTCACTCACTGCCGGAATAGGATAACCCGGTCCAACTTTTACGATATAACCGCTCTGTACTTTCTCGTTCTCTTGAACTGATGGCGGCAAATACAATCCCGATTTTGTTTTTCCCGATGGATTTTTGGGTTTTACCAAAACACGATCGCCCACCATTATAAATTTTTCCAGATCTTTTTCTTCAATTACTAACGACATAAACAATACATTTTTATGATAGCAAAGATACAAGTTTTCGAGATTGCTGTAAAAAAAGTTAATCAATGAAGAAATTTTTTTCTGCCGAATAAAAATGTTTAATCAAGTAATTAATCTGATTTTTTCGACTTATTTTACTTTTTGTTCATTTTTTCCATTTATTTCACAAACACTTACACCCCTCTTTTTCTGACACTTACGCATTTTTGTCAAAACTATTTTAAAAAAATATACTACTTTGTTTTGCATAGTACCATTTTTTGTACTTATATTTGCAATACAAAGTTCAGGTTTTAAACCAGTACATTTTTAAAAAAAGTTCTAAATTTTTGTAACGAATCAATTTTTTAGGCGTCTTAATATCGAAAACAAGAAACAAAAAAGTCAAAGCAAGAAAACAAGAAAACGAAAACAAAAGCAGGAGGAAAAGTCATGAAAACAACAAACAATGTTCAGAAAGCAATTACAAAATCACTGGCGGTTATTATTAGTTTGGTTTTGATCAGCATTACAGTAAATGCACAAGATTTTTGGAGAACCGTAATGGAAAACAACAGCTTCAGCCAAATAGCCATGGCAATGACAGATAACAATGAAGCTAGCTCGGCATCTGTTGATGCAACTACCACCGATTTGAGCGCATATGCAGCATATGCAACCGTTGATGCAGAAGAAGCTTTAGAAGTTGAAAACTGGATGATTGCAGAAAATAATTTCTTCACTACTGTAAATGTAGAAACAGAAATTGAGGAAGCATTAGAAGTTGAAAACTGGATGACCAATGAAAGCTTGTTTGACGGAATGGCATCATATTTCAAAGTAGAAACAGAAGAAGCACTTGAAGTGGAAGACTGGATGCAAAACACTGATTACTTCGGAGTTATGTCGGTAGACGTTGAAGAAGAAACAGAAGGTGGCTTAGAAGTGGAAGCATGGATGACAAACTCAGAAATTTGGAACATCTAATTACGAATAACTCATTTTATAAAAAAAAACCGCTGCTCTTTAATTAGAGTGGCGTTTTTTTATTTGGTGAAACCGTCATTTGGAACACAGTGAGAAATCTTTAGCCTGGGATATAAAAGTTACAGATTTCTCCTCATCCTTCGTCGAAATGACAATGGTTTTTAACGAGCGATCTAGGTTATCGGATATTCATTATGAATATCGGTAAGGACTTCGCAGCCGGTTGGCGTTACTAAAATGGTATGTTCAAACTGTGCCGACAGTTTACTGTCCACTGTTCGCGCTGTCCAGCCATCGTTTTTATCAATTACCGCTTTGGGTTTTCCCTGGTTAATCATCGGTTCAATAGTAAATATCATTCCGGCTTTCATTTCCGGTCCCGAGTTTCTGCGCGATGCATGATCTACCTGTGGTTCTTCATGAAAATCGACACCTACACCGTGTCCGCAAAACTCGTAAACAACGCTGTAACCTTGTGCTTTGGCGTAACGTTGAATAACAAATCCGATATTCCCAAAACGGTTGCCCGGTTTTACCTGTTCAATTCCAAGATCAAGACAATGGCCGGTTACATCTATTAAATCTTCAGCAGCCTGGCTAACTTCGCCCACGGTAAACATACGCGATGTATCGCCGTAATAGCCGTTTAAAATAGTGGTAATATCAATATTTAAAATATCTCCTTCTTTCAAAATGGTTTGTTGCGATGGGATACCATGGCAAATCACATTATTTAAAGAAATACAACTTGATTTGGGATAACCGTTGTAACCTTTGGTTGCTGGCACAGCTCCATGGGAACGAATAAATTCTTCAATTTTATCATCGATAAATTCAGTGTTTACTCCCTCTTTCACAAACTGCCCGGCAAAATCAAGCGTTTTGGCCGCCAGCTTTGCACTTTGCCTGATGCCTTCTATCTGCTCCGCAGTTTTAATTATAATTTTTCCCATAAATCGTTATTTTGCCGTAAAATTGAACATTTGTTGTTGATTTTCAAAAACCGAACAATAAATTTGCGAAAAAGTTTACAAAAAGAACGAAGTCGGAAGTCGGAAGCACATAGATGAAAGACCATTTCTTTTGGCCAAAATAATAATGGGCCCTTTTGCGATTTAACTTCGCACTTGAGCTACCAATCGTTTTAACATGAAACACAAACAGGAATTAACCACAAAATCATATTTCGTTAGCCGTTTTGGGCAATTGTCCACCTCATTTCTTTTTTGGCAAATACAGGATATTGCCTGGGAACATGCCGAAAAATTAGGTTTCGGATTCGACAATCTTCAGAAAGAAAAACAGTTTTGGGTTTTATCGCGCCTGTTAGTGAAGATAAAACGACGTCCGGCGTGGGGCGAAAATTTTACGGTTGAAACCTGGCCTGCCGGAATTGATGGACTTTTAGCACTTCGCGACATTCATTTTATTGATGCCAATGGAGAAAGTATTATTCAAGCTACAACTAGCTGGCTGGTATTGAACCAGGAAACCAAACGCATTGTAAAACTGGAACTCGGTTCGATTCCATTGCATGACGAACGGATTCTGGAAATGAATGCCGGAAAAGTAAAACCGGTTAAATCCGACGATGAAGTGTTTTTTACCCCGGTGCTTTTTAATGAGATCGACGTTAACCAGCATTTTAACAGCGGACGTTACCTTGAACGTATTATCGACAGCTACGATTTTGATTTTCATGAAGCAAATGAACTAGTCGAGTTTGAAGTGAACTTTGTAAAAGAAGGCATTCAAAACGACCGGCTGGGAATTAAGAAACAAATACTGGATAAAAATAATCATATTTGTAGTGTAGTTCGCGAAAGCGACGGAGCCGATCTTATCCGCGCCCGACTCGTTTGGAGCCCGCGGAATCAGGCGTTTTAATGAAACAGTTCTTTTAAACAATCACAGTCTCTTTTTCTTTTGGGAATAAGTAAGACGAAATGATCAAAAAAAAATCAGGCAATTTCAAACGTTTGCATTGATTTTGAGTAGTTTATTTTGAATTATTTATACTAACAAAAGCCAATAATTAAAGATTAATTAAACAGGCGACAATACTTAAAAGAAAATGAAGAGATTACTATTGATTCTTGTGCTTGCCGTTGGCACATTCTTTAGCCACGCTGAAGAACTTACTTCACCAAACGGAAAAATGAAACTTACTTTCGATTTATCGGATGGAACACCGGTTTACCAACTTCAACTGGAAGACAAAACCATTATCAAACCCAGCAAACTTGGGCTCGAATTAAAAGATGCCGAACCACTGTTAAGCGGATTTAAGGTAGCCGACAGTCAAACCTCTGCTTTCGACGAAACCTGGAAACCGGTTTGGGGCGAGCAAAGCGAAATTAGAAACCATTACAACGAATTGGCGATTACATTAAACCAATCGGCTACCGACCGGAAAATGATAATCCGATTCCGTGTTTTTGACGACGGACTTGGTTTTCGTTATGAATTTCCTGAGCAGGAAAACCTGATTTATTTTGTGGTAACAGACGAGCGCACCGAGTTTGCCATGGACGGCGACCACACTGCGTTCTGGATTCCGGGCGATTACGACACACAGGAATATGATTACACCAAATCGAAGTTGTCGGAAATTCGTGGATTGATGGAAAAAGCCATTACGCCAAACACATCGCAAACACCAATTTCGGCAACGGCGGTGCAAACAGCTTTAATGATGAAAACCGACGACGGTTATTACATCAACCTGCACGAAGCGGCATTGAAAGATTATTCGTGTATGCACCTCGAGCTCGACGATAAAAAGATGGTATTCGAATCAACTCTAACACCCGATGCACAAGGAAATATGGCTTACATGCAGGCACCTTGTACAACGCCGTGGCGTACGGTTATTGCCGGTAAAAAAGCGGGCGACATTCTGCTTTCGAACATCACTCTAAATCTAAATGAACCTTGCGCGCTCGACAACACCGACTGGATTAAACCGGTGAAGTACGTTGGCGTTTGGTGGGAAATGATTACCGGAAAAAGCTCGTGGGCATATACTAACCTGCCAAGTGTAAAACTTGGCGTAACTGATTATTCAAAAACTACTCCAAACGGAATTCATGCTGCCAACACCGAAGAAGTAAAAAAATACATTGATTTTGCCGCGGAAAATGGTTTGGATGCTGTTTTGGTAGAAGGTTGGAACGAAGGTTGGGAAGACTGGTTCAACAAATCGAAAGACTATGTTTTTGATTTTGTAACGCCCTACCCCGATTTTGATGTCGCCGAACTGCGCGACTACGCAAAAAGCAAAAATGTACACCTGATGATGCACCACGAAACATCGAGCTCGGTGCGCAACTACGAGCGTCATTTGGATACGGCTTACCAATTTATGGCAGACAATAACTACAACTCGGTAAAAAGTGGGTATGTGGGCGATATTATTCCACGCGGCGAATACCACTACGGCCAATGGATGGTAAACCATTATTTATACGCAGTTAAAAAAGCGGCAGATTACAAAATAATGGTGAATGCACACGAAGCTGTTCGTCCAACCGGATTGTGCAGAACTTACCCGAACCTGATCGGCAACGAATCGGCACGCGGTACCGAATACGAAGCTTTCGGCGGAAACAATGTCGATCATACAACAATCCTTCCGTTTACCCGCCAAATTGGTGGTCCGATGGATTACACACCGGGTATTTTTGAAACGCATGTAAGCGAATACAATCCCGATAATAATTCGCAGGTTCGAACAACAATTGCACGCCAATTGGCTTTGTATGTCACCATGTACAGTCCGCTGCAAATGGCTGCCGATTTGCCAACTACTTACGCAAAATACATGGATGCCTTTCAATTCATAAAAGACGTAGCTCTTGATTGGGACAAATCCTTGGTTTTGGAAGCCGAACCTGGAGATTATATTACTTACGCCAGAAAAGAAAAAGGCAGCGAAAACTGGTATGTGGGCCGCACAAACGACGAAGAATCCCGCACCTCGAAAATCCGTTTTGATTTTCTGAATCCGGATCAGAAATACATTGCAACAGTTTATACCGATGCAAAAGATGCCGATTGGAAAACAAATCCGCAAGCTTATGAAATCAAAAAATATGTGGTTTCGAGCAAGTCGGAATTAAAACAAGACTGTGCCCCCGGCGGCGGTTATGCAATTAGTATTATTCCCGTTTCTGACAATTCGGAATTAAAAAGATTGAAAAAGTTATAAGCTAATTAAGAGTAAGGATTTAACTCAATGTTAGATCCTTACTTCAGCAGAAAAGCCACCGATCTGCTACCGGTGGCTTGATTATTCGTAAAACCAATTCCGATCTCTCCGGAATAGTATTTTTCTTTAGCAATTGGTTTTCGGGAATACCTATCCGTAAATTGCTGCCCGAAAGACCTGCGCTAAAGGATCATGAATAAATTCTGTTTTCTAATGGTTCAGTTGATTGATTAAAAAGAAACTGATGAATTTTAAGCTATCTTGCTGTAAATTATGTATTGTTTTTCTGACAATTACAGAATCAAATTAAAGCAAAACTTAACGTTAAAACGTAAGATTTAAAATCGGTTTTCAGAAAATCATTGCCGGAATACCGGCAATGATTTTTCATATAAAACTTATCTAACTTAAACTAGTAACCCGGATTTTGTACCAGATTTTCATTTACATCTAATGCTGAAGTTGGCAGCGGGAACAATGCTTTTGTAGCATCGGTGGCAGGTTTCTCCTGATACGAATCGGCAAATTTACCAAAGCGTACCAAATCCTGACGACGCAAACCTTCCCAATACAATTCATAACCACGCTCATTTAGAATGTCTTCCAAAGTCAGACTGGTTAAAGCAGGAAGAGTACTACCTTCTGCACTTCTTTTCGAACGTATATAATTAACATCTTCCAAAGCTTTGGTTTCATCATTTGTACGTAAATACGCCTCAGCCCGAATTAAATAAATATCTGAAATACGCATAATTGGCACGTCGTTAGGAGAAGAGAACTGTCGCTCCGTTTCCGGATTTGGTGCGAATTTAATCACGCGAACACCTGCATTTTCAGGAGAACTGGAAAGGTTTATTTCAGGAACAAATACCAGTGGATCTCCATTACGCTGTTCCAAAGCAGCACCATCAACACCATACTGCTGACCAACCAGGAATCCCTGATTAAAACCGGTTTCACTTTTAATCCGGTCATCGTGGAAACGAGCATCAGCTTCTTTGTCCCATGTGTTAAAGAATGTTGAAGTTGTAGACGGACCGTTCCATGTACTGGTATAATTACCAAACAACTGACTATAATGCAGCGTAAAGTTTACCCAAACACTTCCGCTTCCCATATCAACATTGTCGTCCATTGGAATCCGAAAAATAAATTCAGGATGATCAGCAACATCTTTCTGGAACATACTCCAGTAATCATCTGCTACTGAAAATGTACCTGAGTTAATGAGTTGGTCGCAATAATCAATTGCTTCAGTCCATTTTGTCTCACCACCATACACCTCATAATTCAGATATAATTTTGCAAGCAAAGCTTTGGCTGCCTCTTGAGTGACACGTTCCGAACCTACTTCGGCTTTAGTTTTCAGGTTTGGCAGAACTGCTTTAACCTCATCGATTATCCAGTCGGCCGCAGCTTTTTGATCCAGTACTTCAGGTGTAACTGAGTAATCCAAATCATCTGCCTCGCGAAATGGTACCTGACCAAAAAGATCGTTGATCAAATACATAAAATAAGCTTTCAGAAAACGTGCTTCATAAATGTATTGTTCGGTAGTTGATGTTTGCTCAAATTGATTAATGTAATATATGGCTGTATTAGCTCTTGAAACTCCCTGGTTTAAGGCATCCCAAACATTTTTAAGACGGATGTGATCCGATGTCCAGGTGTGCAGGTGCAACTCCATCCATGCACCATTGTCGTACCAGTCGGTTCCACGCGTTGGGATAATTACTTCGTCGGTTGTAACTTCCTGCAATGCCCAATAGTCGTACCACTCGATCGTTCTTCTTAAACTTCCATAGGGTGGATTAATTAAAGATTCAATATTCTCGGGATTATTCACAAGATCTGCCCCAAGCTGTTCGTCAAGTACATTTTCTTCCAAATCGGTACATCCAAATGTAAAAAACATTCCGATTATGGTTAGCAACAATATTATTTTATATTTTTTCATAATTAATCGTCTTTAAAGTGTTGTTAAAACTGAAGGTTTACTCCAAATGTAAATGTTCGCGGTTTCGGATACGATGTATAATCAATTCCCATTGAAGGCACACCGTTTTCATCTGCAACAGTATTAATTTCAGGATCGTAGCCGGTATAATCGGTAAACACCAGTAAATTATTTCCGGTTACATAAACACGTGCATTACCTAACCAATCGATTGATTTGGTGTTGAATGTATACCCTACAGTAAGGTTTGACAAACGCAGGAATGAGGCATCTTCAATAAAACGAGACGAGAAAGCATTTGAGTTATCAGGGCTTTCATTCGATTCGTACACTTCTTTTGTTACATTAAATCCTTTATCAAGAGGTCCTTTCAGGAAAAGTGCATTGGCGGTATTGTTGTACACTTTATTTCCAACGGATCCATACCAAAACATACTAAAATCAAATCGTTTGAAATCGATATTCGTTGTAAAACTGTATGTGAAGTCTGGTAAAGCAGAACCTAAATACTCTTTTACAGCAACTCCTTCGTTATCTGTTTTATATATACTTAAACCATTTGAATCGAGTCCCTGGTAAACCATTCCGTAAAATGTACCCACAGGCTCGCCATTGGTAATAATCTGTACTCGTGTACCAGACAATCCCTGTCCACTTGCATTTCCGGTTTCGATCAGCTGAACCGGCAGATCTTTTACTTCGTTATGAATGTAGGCCAGGTTACCACCTATTTCCCACGAGAAATCGTTTTTATCCACAACCAAACCATTCAAACCAATTTCCAGACCATTATTAATGATTCGAAGATCAGGAACATTTTGCCATTGTGTTTGTGTGGCAGCAGGTGCTTTTGCAGGTATCTCGAGCAGCACATCTTTGGTTGATTTGCTAAACACATCAATTGTTCCACTTAAACGATTGTTGAAGAATCCAAAATCGATTCCAACATTTGTTTGCAGGGTTGTTTCCCATTGAATATCGGGATTCGGAGTGCGCAAGAATGTTATACCGGGGCTTAACGTGCCATTAAAATATCCATTTGCAGAAGGAGTTGTACCAACAGCCAGTAAAGATATTTTATCAGGAATTTCCTGGTTACCGGTCATTCCCCATCCCAAACGAAACTTCAGGTTACTGAGAGACTCCATGCTTTGCATAAATTCCTCTTCCGAAACGCGCCAGGCAAATGCTGCCGACGGAAAGAATCCGTACTTTTTGTTTTCTCCGAATTTTGAAGAGCCATCCATACGGCCGGTAAACGTTAACAGGTATTTATCTTTGTAGCTGTAGTTTACCCTTCCGAAAAATGACTGTAACTCGCGTTCGTAAGCTGATGAATTAACGATTGCCGACGAAAAGTTTCCATACTGAAGATTATCGGTATATTTTATATCATCCACTTCAAATCCGTTCACATTCATTTCGGTTGTGGTGAATTTTATAAATTGATAGGCATGTCCTGCAAGGAAATTGAAACGATGATCTTCATTTATAGTTGTTTCGTAGGTAAGGTAGTTCTCTATCAGTTTATTGTTGGCAGCAACACTGTTAATATTTGCCTCTCCTTTATTAACTAGATAACTCAGTTCCTGATCCTGGTTTACGCGCCGTTCGGCAACGGTGCGGTCTAAACCGATATTGAGCTTATACTTCAGGTTTTCAATTATCTCGTATTCTGCAGAGCCGTTAAAAATTATCCGATCGGTAAGCGTTACATCATCAACAAGGTCTAACATTGCACGAGGATTTCGTTGATCATGTGCATGTTGATAATAGCTACCATCCTCATTAAAAACAGGATATGTTGGATTCAGTTTCAATGCAGACAAAATCAAGTCCCCTTCGTAACCCGATCCATCTTGTTCTGTAATTGGCGATCTTGAATCAATAACATGTGAAGCAATCAGTGTTCCACCAAGCTTTAATTTACCATTAAAAAGATCTTGCGAAACTTTAATTTTTCCGTTTATTTTCTCTTGTCCGGTTTTGTCAACAATACCTTCCTGATCAAGGTAACCAAGAGATGCCTGATAAGTAAATTTATCGGTACCACCTCCGAACGACAGGTTATGGCTTTGAGTTATTCCTGTTCTGTAAATTTCATCCTGCCAGTCGGTACTTGCTCCAAGGTCTAATAACTTCGTTCCATCGGCCTTTGTATATGAGCGAAACTCACTTGCTGATAACATATCAAGTTTTTCGCGAATTTGTGAAACTCCCATGTAACCATCATACGACAATGTTCCTTCGCCTTTTGTTCCTTTTTTGGTAGTAATAATAACAACACCGTTGGCTCCCCGTGCCCCATAAATTGCTGTTGAAGAAGCATCTTTAAGAATATCTATTGATTCGATGTCTTCAGGATTTAAAAAACTCAATGGGTTTTTACTCGAACCACTTCCATATCCGGCAGCGCTTCCACCTGTAGGAGTAATATCGGCATTATCTAAGGGAATTCCATCAACAACATATAACGGCTCCTGGCCTGATCGAATTGAATTTGAACCGCGAATACGCACTGACATCCCTGTTCCGGGCTCGCCACTGTTTTGAGTAATGTTTACTCCGGAAACCCTTCCCTGCATCATTTCTACCGGGTTGGTGGCAACACTTTTATTCATATCGTCTTCGGTTAACCGGTTGGTAGCTCCGGTTAAATCGCTTTTGCGTTGAACGCCATAGCCAATAGCAACTACTTCATCAAGTTCCATAACATCCTCCTGCAAGGTAATGTTGAATAAAGTCTGGTTGCCAATTTCAATATCCTGGGTCTGAAATCCCACAAAAGAGAAAGAAAGCACGGCTGCATCAACAGGAACATCAAGCTGGAAATTGCCATCAAAATTGGTCACTGTTCCAATCGTTGTCCCTTTTACAATTACCGAAACACCCGGTATTGGCTGCCCCCCGGCATCGTTTACAACACCGGAAATCGTTTTGTTTTGCTGCACCGATATTCCGTCAAGTATTTCTGTATTTCGAGTGATGGCAATTTGCCGGTCGCTTATTCGGTAGGTAAGATTTGTTTCTTCCAAAGCTTGTTCCAAAACATTTTCAACAGTAACATCATTAACTGTTACATCAACTCGTTGGTTTGGATTTACAATATCGTCGGAATAAACAATGATAAATTCGCTTGATTTTTCGATTTCGTGGAACACTTGTTTTAGCGTTACATTATTTAATTTCATCGAAAATTTTGCTGTTTGAGAATAGGTATTTGCAGTAGCCGCAAACAGTGTAGATAGTAGTAGGATAGTAGTTAGCCTCATGATAAGGAATGTTTTTTTGACAAGCCGTGTTTGCACAGCAATGCCTCTCTTACAAATTTTATTCATAAATTTAAAGCGTTTAATTAAAGATGTTAATTAATTATTCTCTTGAACCGGCAGGTGGTGCGAACACTTTCCGGTTCTTTTTTTAGCTAGATAGTTTTACTTGGTTTCTACATAGGCAAGATGTTTAATTTGGTTTTACGATAAAATAATCTCCATTCTGTTGTTTTCCCCAGTCGATTGGTACAAAAGCCTGGATAACATCAAGTACTTCTGAGATATCGCTTTTAAGGTCAAGTTTTCCCGAAATTTTATAGGTTCCCAGCAATGGATCTTTTATGTGTATTCGTTTGTTGTAATATCTTTCCAGTCTTCTTACCACTCTGTTTAAATCCTGTTTGTCGCAATCGAACATTCCTTCTTTCCAGGAAGTATAACTGGCCACTTCAACATTATTTACATAGTTTACACCGCTTTCTTTATCGAGGTAAAACATCTGATTGGGAACCAAAACCATTTTGTCTTTTCCTGTCAACAAACCCGATTTTTTTGTTTCAACACTCACACTTCCCGTAACCAAAACGGTTTGAAACATCTGATCATCAGGATATGCCAGCACATCGAAACTTGTTCCCAACACTTCAACATCGGCATGTTCTGTACGAACAATAAAAGGTACCTCCACGTTACGTTCAACTTCAAAATAAGCCTCACCAATTAACAGCACTTCTCGTTGCTTTTCATCAAAAACAGATGGATACATTAACTGGCTACCGGCATTCAACCAAACACGGGTTCCATCGCTTAATGTAACTTGCGAGCTTTTCCCGTATGGAATAATAACCCGGTTTGTAATTTGCTCTTCCGCTATTTTTTGTTGTCGTATTGTGTCATTATCAATAATGACATTTTCTCCGGTGGCATCGTATTTTATTTCCGATTCTTTTGAATTTAAGGGAATTGATTTTCCATCGGACAGAATAATCTGGGCTTCGTTAAAGTTCAGAGGTTCATTTTCTGCAATGGTAAATTCTGCTTTTTCCGCAGCATTGTTATACCAGTAGTAACTTAATGCTCCGGTAGCAAAAACAAGTACAAATACTGCAGCATATTTTAAAACTGTAAGGAAACTAAATTTCTTCTCAACCGATTTATGTTTTGCATTATTCCAAATGGCAAAAACTTCATCGAGCGTAAGCTCTTCGTGCGCAAATTTAAAATGGTTGTAGATCTCAACGGCCTCCTCTATCTCCTCCTTTTTTTCAGGATGTTCCTCAATAAAAGTATCCCAGTACAGTTCCGCATCGCTATCCGATTTTAACAACCATTGAATAAATGAGTCGTCGTTTAAAAAATCTGTTGAGCTATATAATTTGTATTTATTCATTTCAATAACAAGCTGTTACAATCTTACCTGTAAAATAATTGCACCATTATCAATGGCCTTAACTATAGCTATAAGACGGAGGTTATGAAAGTGTTGACACTTTTTATTGATAATTTTATATGTTGAAAAACATACGAAGGAGAATTATGAAGAATGAACAAACAACAAGTACAGGAAATTGGAAATACGCTTCTTGTCGCTCTTTATCACATTTCTTATTTTTTTAACGGCCCTGCTTATCAACGATCGGGATGACTGTTCTTCCATATGAAGTACTTCTGCAATTTCTTTATGACTTAATCCGAAGTAGAAACGCAGATACAATGCCTCTTTTTGTCTGCTGGTAAGCGACTCAACAGCCGAGCGAACTGCCAATGTTTTTTTCGAATAAATATCATTTTCAAACGCCTGTGTATCGAGTTTTTCAAAACCAATCTCAAACCGATAATCGCCACGTTCCATTACCTGTTCAAATTTACTTGAACGAATAATTTCGCGAACAATTTTTCGCTTTAACGAAGTAAATAAATAGGCTTTTACATTATCGGTTGGGCTAAGCTTTGTGTGCGTTTGAAGAAGTGTGACAAAAAGATCCTGAATACAATCTTTTATCAAAGATCGATCGACACTAAATTTACAGCCAAATGCATACAGATCGTTTACATTGGCGAGATAAATTTTTGATAGTGCACTTTGGTTTCCTTCAAGAAAGTCTTTCCAAAGTTTTGCATCTTCTTTTTGATTCGGATACATTTAGGCAATGATAGTTAGTTGCCTGCAAAGGTATATGATTTAGAAGGTAAAAAAAAACATGGCTCCCAAATCTAAAAAAATAAGATGCCTCCAACACTGGTAGTTGAAACTTCCTGATGAATCGAAACTCTACTGAATCTTTCTATTTCAAATGATACTGCTGTTTTATTTCAGCACGCTCCATATCATCCAACGATTTCATATATCCTTTCCAACCCGGACACCAGTTGATATGCCAACGCCAAAAGCGGCCGGCAAAAGATTTAGGTTTTTCATCGTACCTGGCGCGAAGTTTACATTCTGCGCAATTTGATTCAGCCATGATAGTTCGGTTTAAATTAATTGTTGTTATTTTTTCCCTTTTACGAAGGTTGTTCTAACAGTTTCAAAATCTCCCCAACTTTTTCATCCATTGGCAGGTGTCCGTTAATCCAGTGAATTTTTGTCCCACGCTTTTCCATTCCCCTGAACCAGGTCATCTGTCGTTTGGCAAACTGATGAATGGCAATTTCCAGCTTACTGAACATCTCATCAAAACTCAACTCGCCAATTAAATGCAGGGTCAGAAATTTATATTCCAGCCCGTAATAAATCAACTGCTCGGGTGTTAAACCTGAGTCGAGTAATTTCTGCACTTCATCCAGCATTCCCTCATCCAACCGCTGTTTTAAACGGGTGGTAATTCGTTGGCGGCGCATTTCACGATCGAAATCAATTCCTACATTCAAGCTTTTTATTTCGGGCATTTCGGAATCTTCTTTCGGATGATTTCGATAATAATGCTCTATTTCTATTGCACGAATGGCACGACGATCGGTTTCCACATCGGTTTCATTGTGCAATTCAGGTTTAAGTTCTTTCAAAATTTCGGTGAGTTCCTCCAGCGATTTTCCTTCCAGTTCTTTTCGCAATTCTTTGTTCGGCGGAACTTCAATTAAACGGTAATTTCGTAACACCGCCTCAAGATACAAGCCACTGCCACCGCACAACACCGGAAACTTTCCGCGCGATTGTATCTTGTTAAAAACCTCAATAAAATCAGTCTGAAAACGATAAACATTGTAATGCTCTCCGGCATCTTCAATATCAACCAGGTGCGATGGCACTTCAACGCCGTCAACAAAATAATCCTCGTAATCTTTACCGGTTCCCAAATCCATTCCGCGGTAAACCTGACGTGAATCGGCCGATATAACTTCTCCATTTAATTGCGTGGCCAAATGTGCAGCCAATCCGGTTTTTCCGGTTGCTGTTGGGCCAAGTATCGTTACTAAATTGGTTTTCAAAATTCCGTAGTTTTAGCTACAAAATAACAAAATATAAGTGTCTTATCCATTCATTAACTACTTTTTAAATTTTTTAATAAATAGTTTTTCTTTTTGTAAATTATTATCAAATAGATGTAACTTTGAACCAATTTCATACCAAAAAAGTAAGCGGATGATTAAAGAAGCATGTGTTGAATCGTTTTCAGAGGCTAAGCTGGCACAAGACAGAGGAGCTAACCGAATTGAGTTGTGTTCTGATTTGGCAAACGACGGGTTAACTCCTGATTTCGAGACCATGAAAAAAGCCTGTTCCGAACTGGATATTCCGGTTATGGTTATGGCTCGTCCGCGTGCAGGCAATTTTGTACATTCGGCTGATGAAATTGAAGCAATGAAATCTTCTATCGATTTGGCAAAAGAAGCTGGCGCCGACGGTATTGTTTTTGGCTTATTAACGCCCGACAATAAAATTGATGAATCAAACACACGTTTGCTTGCTGAATATGCCTATCCGCTGCCTGTAACTTTTCACAAAGCGATCGACGAAATGGAAGATCCGGTTGAAGGCGTACGCGTTTTAAAATCCATTCCGAATATAAAACGAATACTTAGTTCGGGAGGAAAAACTACAGCGTTTGAGGGACAGGAAGTGATTCGCAAAATGATAACAGAAGCAGAAGGAAAAATCATCATTTTGGTCGCCGGCAAAGTTACGGCTGAGAATGTGAATGAGATGCAGCAAATTACGGGGACCACCGAATTACACGGTCGTAAAATTGTTGGCGATCTTACTTCAGAAAAGAATAATTAGAATAGAAATCAAATAACTACAAGGATGAAAAAATTATTGGTGCTGATACCGGTTTTTCTGGCATTTATGGTAAGTGCGCAGTTGGAACATGAAATTACTGACTATGTATGGCCAACCGACCAGGCTTTATTAGAAAAGCTTGAAGATTGGCAGGATTTAAAATTTGGACTATTAATGCACTGGGGAGCATACAGCCAGTGGGGTGTTGTTGAATCGTGGTCGATTTGCCCCGAAGATTATGGATGGTGCGAACGTAAAAAAGGCAGTAATCCGGATGATTATTTTACCTACAAGAAGGAATACGAAAACCTGAAACTATCGTTTAATCCAACCGGATTCAATCCTGACAAATGGGCCAAAGCCGCTGCCGATGCAGGAATGAAATACTTGGTTTTTACAACCAAACACCACGATGGTTTTTGTATGTTCGACTCGAAATATACTGATTACAAAGTAACCAGCACAGAGTGTCCGTTTAGTGTAAATCCTAAGGCAAACATTACCAAAGAGGTGTTTGATGCATTCCGCAACGAAGGATTGTGGGCAGGTGCCTACTTCTCGAAACCCGACTGGAACAGCCCCGATTACTGGGATCCGAAATTCCCACCAATGGACAGAAACGTAAACTACGATCCGGCTGCACATCCTGAAAAATGGGAAAACTTTGTCCAGTTCACTCAGAACCAAATTATGGAATTGATGAGCGACTACGGAAAAATCGATATTCTGTGGCTCGATGGTGGCTGGGTTTCAAAGAAATCGCCGGAAGAAATAAAAGACTATTATACCCACGTTGCAGAAACTGCGACTTCAGGATTCCCAATTTCACGCGCTGTAAACCAGGATATCAGAATGAACGAGATTGCAGCTAAAGCCCGTGAAAAGCAACCGGGCTTGATCGTGGTTGACCGTGCAGTAAAAGGTCCGAACCAAAACTACCTGACCCCGGAGAACAAAGTTCCTGAGACACAACTTCCTTACCCTTGGGAAAGTTGTATTATAGCAGGTGGAGGTTGGTCGTGGGTGCCGGATGCATCATTTATGTCGCCAAAAGAAGCTATCCATATGCTGATAGACATCGTTGCAAAAGGGGGCAACCTGCTATATAATATTGCTCCGGGCCCAGATGGGAAATGGCCTGCTGATGCCTACAAATTGCTTGAAGCAATGGGTAACTGGATTGATGTAAATGGTGAAGCAATTTATTCTACCCGAGCCATTGCGCCATACAAATCCGATAATATTTGCCTGAGTCAGCAAAAAGATACAAAAGCAGTTTATGCCATGTATTTGGAACAGGAAGACGGTAGCGGCTTACCGGCCTCATTTACTGTTAAAGGAATTAAAGCAGCCAAAAATGCCAAACTTACCCTGCTGGGTGCCAAAGGCAATTTAAAATGGCAAAACACCGACGAAGGAGTAAAAGTGACCATTCCTTCCAGCATCAGAAAAAACCTGCCTTGCGATTTAGCCTGGGCAGTTAAAATATCTGCTATTCAATAGCGTTAAAAAGAGGAGGCGCAGTTAAAATCGCCTCCTTTTTTTCCTCCATCATCATCTTACCCCAACATTAACAATTCTTACCCACGCATGCTCTACAACATGTTTTCTAAAAATTTGCTCTATTTTCGCGCGCTTTAATTGTAAGAACAATTAAACGAATAGTCTTTTTGAATTTTTATTAATAATCCCCCGGGACGAGACTTCAGGAGCATGCAAAGATATCTCCTCCAACCAGCCACGGTGCTGGGGTCTCCCACCTTCCGGGTTTTCCACAGAAGAAAATACGCAGAACGAATGAAGTTTGAATTTAAATTTATAGATAAAAAGCAGGGAAGCATAAAAGATGATATCCTATCGGGATTAACCGTTGCTCTGGCACTGGTGCCCGAAGCAGTGGCTTTTAGTTTTGTTGCAGGTGTATCGCCAATTGTTGGATTATACGGCGCTTTTATGATGGGACTGATCACCTCCATTTTTGGAGGTCGCCCGGGAATGATTTCCGGAGCCACAGGAGCGATGGCCGTTGTAATGGTTAGCCTGGTGCAACAAGGTAACGCCATGGGCGACGGGCAAGGTTTGCAATACCTGTTTGCCACATTAATTTTAGCCGGAACAATACAAGGTCTTTTTGGCGTTTTTAAACTCGGAAAATTTATTCGTTTGGTACCTCACTCGGTAATGATGGGATTTGTAAACGGGTTGGCTATTGTAATTTTCCTCTCGCAGCTGAATATGTTTAAAACCGGCGGCGAATGGCTAGGCGGAACACCTTTATACATCATGCTTAGTCTGGTTGCTCTAACAATGGCAATCATGGTTATTCTACCCAAAATAAGTAAAGCTATACCGGCGGCACTGGTTGGAATACTGGTGGTTACAGCCGTTGTAATATTCGGAAATATAGAAACTGAAACGGTACGAAGTTTTATACAAAGTGGTGGTGGCGACAGTATTAAAGCCGGTCTGCCAACTTTTAATGTTCCTCTGATTCCTTTTGATCTGCACACATTAAAATTGATTTTCCCATACGCGTTGATTCTCGCTGCGGTTGGATTAATTGAATCGTTAATGACACTTAACCTGGTTGACGAGCTAACTGAAACACGTGGTAGCGGAAACCGCGAAGCCGCAGCGCAAGGTGTGGCAAACATTGTTAACGGATTTTTTGGAGGAATGGGCGGTTGTGCCATGATCGGACAAAGTATCATCAATATTAAATCGGGTGGTCGTGGCCGCTTGTCGGGCATTGTTGCGGCAGTAATGTTGCTTGTCTTTATTTTGTTCGCCTCATCGTACATTGAAATGATTCCGATTGCAGCACTTGTTGGTGTAATGTTTATGGTGGTTATTGGCACCTTTGCATGGAGTACTTTTAAAATCATCAATAAAATACCGGTTTCCGACCTTATTGTCATTGTACTTGTGACAGGACTCACGGTAATTTTCGATCTGGCCATTGCTGTTTTAGCAGGAGTTGTTGTTTCAGCACTGGTATTTTCGTGGGAAAACGCAACACGTATTCGTGCCCGTAAAAAAGTTGATGAACACGGCATAAAACACTACGAAATATTTGGCCCCCTGTTTTTTGGATCAACGACCTTGTTCCAAAGTAAATTCGATGTTCAAAACGATCCGAATGAAGTAATCGTTGATTTTAAGGAATCGCGGATTATGGATCAGTCGGCCATTGAAGCCGTTAACAAACTGGCCGAGCGTTACCAAAAGGCAGGCAAAACAATTCATTTGCGACACTTAAGTCGTGATTGTATTAAACTGGTAAAAAAGGCAGAAGCTATTTGTGATGTGAATGTTGTGGAAGATCCAAACTATTTTGTGGCCATCGATAATTACAACAAGCTCACAAAACTGCAGGCTAAATTAAACGGTGATGCAACCTCTTAATACAGTTCTTGTCTTTATAATTAGAAAAGCTTATACGGATTAGCTTTGTAAGCGGCCTGAAACAATAACAATGTTCAACTTTCAGTTTTAGGCTGCTTTTTTGTGCGTTGGTAAAAATGTTTCGAGTCGCCCCAATCTCCATAACCAATTTCAGAACCGGCCATATGAATTCGTGCTTCCAGGCAGTTACGACACAATTCGGCATCCTCATCCAGGCACGGTTTATCCTCGTATAATTGATACTCATCGCGGTAAGCGGTTGGAGTTAGATTCGGCATAATTACGTTGGCACCTACAGCCAGCGCTTTTTCACGTCCTGCCGGATCGATCGCCTGCAAAGCCGTGGCAGCCGCAATATTTATATCGGGCATTAGTATGCGTAAAACAGCAATCATGTTCAGTGCCAAATCAAAACGTTCCTGTTTTGTTTTTAGCAAATGCCGGTGCTGGTATAACGGCGTATCTTCGTATTCAATGTATGGTCCCATTCCACACATATCAATATCGAGCTTTTTGAAAAACACAAGATCGTCGGCAAGGTGTTCGTATGTTTGAAAAGGCAGCCCGATCATCACCCCGGTTCCAACCTGGTAACCGGCGGTTTTTAAACTACCAAGTGCTTCAATTCGCTTTTCAAAAGAATGGATATCATTTTCAGGATGAATTTTGTAGTAAAGCTCGCGTGTTGACGATTCGATGCGCAACAAATAACGGTGTGCGCCACTTTCGAACCAACGATTATAGGTATCAAGACTTTGTTCTCCACAACTGAGCGTAATTCCCAACTCTCCGTTCGAAATCTGCTTAATCTTCTTTAGCAAACCATCCACCCGTTTTACAAATGCAGGCGACGATAATTCGCCCGATTGCAATACCACCGATGCAAAACGATTTTCCCAGGCAAAACGGCACGATTCCAGAATCTCATCATCGCTTACATCGTAACGAATAACTTTGTCGTTTCCTTTCCGAATACCGCAATATAAACAGTCTTTGGCACAGATATTCGAGAATTCCACCAATCCACGGAAATAGACTTTATTACCGGTTTCTTTAACCTTCACCTCCTGCGCACGTTTTAGTAACGCTGTCCGTTCTTCGCCTGTGGTTTTAAGTAATTGTATGATTTCCTGTTTGTCCAATTCAACTATTTTGAGCTACAAAAATATGCTTTTCTGCATAATAAAAGCAACAAACGAAATCCTATGTTATGTTTTAGAACTACGTTGCATAACATAAGCACTTTACAACATTTCTCATAATCAGAAATTGAAATTAAAATTACTTTTGTAGCATAATCCTGCGGGAAGGCCACGGCTGACTTTAGGGAGAACAAGGCAAAAGAATCAAGTAGAAAGGCAAAAGTCTTTCAGTTCCTTTATCTCCATTATTTTCCGTAGAATTTATTTGTAAAACTTAAGTTGATTTTGATGACTGAAAAACTTCAGTCTTCCAACTTCTGACTTCTAACTTTTGTATATGAAACGACTGGGTTTTGTGGGAATAATAATTGAAAACCGTGAAAAATCTTCGGGGAGTGTAAACCAGGTTCTGAGCCAGTTTTCAGACCTAATTCTGGCCCGCACGGGCCTGCCCAATGCAAAAGAAAATTATTCTGTAATCACACTGGTAATTGATGCCACAACAGACGAACTGGGCACACTAACCGGCAAATTGGGAAATATTCCGGGAGTGGCCGTAAAATCAGGACTTGCAAAAAAATAAAGAATAAAAACCGATCTTTTAACTCAAAAAAATATGTACAACGTACCTGCCGATTTTATCAACGAAGCCAAAGTTTGGGAAGCCCTTGAGCAAAACAAAAATCCCGAACCTGCACAAATTAAAGAAGTATTGGCCAAAGCTGCCGAAATGAAAGGTTTAAACCTGGCCGATGTAGCAATTTTGACTTCAATAAGCGATCCGGAAATGCTGGCCGAACTTTTTAACACGGCCAACACCGTAAAAGAAACTATTTACGGCAAGCGACTGGTGCTTTTTGCACCGCTTTATATTTCGAATCTTTGTTCGAACGAATGTTTATACTGTGCTTTCAGAGCAACGAATAAGGAGATAGATCGCCATGCACTTTCGCAGGAACATATTGCACGCGAAACAGAAGTGCTGATCAACCAAGGACACAAACGGGTGCTGTTGGTTGCCGGAGAATCGTATCCAAAAAAGGGATTTGATTATGTATTGGAGTCGATCCGCACAATTTATAGTGTAAAAAGCGAACATGGGGAAATCCGTCGGGTAAACATTAATGTTGCGCCACTAACTGTTGATGAATTTAAACTGGCCAAGGCAGAAGGAATTGGAACTTACCAGATTTTCCAGGAAACTTACCACCGCGAAACATACCAGAAAGTACACGTTGGCGGAAAAAAACGCGATTACAACTGGCGTGTTTGGGCTTTGCACCGTGCCATGGAAGCCGGCATCGATGATGTAGGAATTGGCGTATTGTTTGGCCTGTTCGACTATCGTTTTGAAATTATGGCAATGATGCAGCACATTTTTGAACTGGAGGATAAATTTGGAGTTGGTCCGCACACCATTAGTGTTCCGCGTATGGAGCCCGCAACCAACAGCGATATGGCATCGCATCCGCCATTCCCTGTTTCAGATATCGATTTTCGTAAAATTGTTGCCATTCTGCGATTGGCAGTCCCTTACACCGGCATTATAATGTCGACACGCGAAACTGCCAAAATGCGTAGCGATACTTTTGCTTTGGGAGTTAGCCAGATTTCGGCAGGAAGTAAAACCAACCCCGGAGGTTACGAAGAAGACGATGAAATTTCAGGTCAGTTTAGTCTTGGTGATCACCGTCCGCTCGATGAAGTAATTCGCGATGTAGCATCAATGGGTTACATTCCGTCGTTCTGCACGGCTTGTTATCGATTGGGAAGAACCGGACAGGATTTTATGGACCTTGCAAAACCCGGCGACATCCGGTTACATTGCGCACCAAACGGCCTTAGTTCGTTTAAAGAATACCTGCAAAACTATGCATCGCCGGAAACGCGTGAAATTGGCAACCAATTAATTCGTGAGACAATTGCAGGGATGAGCGGAATCGCAAAACAACGTGCAGAAAAACTGGTTAAACGTGTAGAGGCTGGTCGCGACGATGTTTATTGCTAATTGTCTGCACCTTGATTTGCAGGATTTTATGATTACTTGATTCCATAATTAATTGTATTTTAGTGGTTAAACATTAGCTCTACTAATACAAATATGGAATTTGAAGAATTAACGCATAAAATTATCGGCTGTGCGATGCAGGTTCACCGAACTTTGGGAAATGGTTTTCAGGAAGTAATCTATCAAAGAGCATTGGCGCTTGAATTTGATCACCAGGGAATTGAATACGACCGAGAAAAAGTCATGTCCATTTACTATCGGGATTTTGAGATTGGAACGCGCCGAGTTGATTTCTTTGTTGAAAATAAAATCATGGTAGAATTAAAAGCAGTTATAAACCTTGAAGATGTGCATTTAGCTCAGGCAATGAACTATCTGGAAGCTTACCACATGAAGATTGGTCTACTTATAAATTTTGGAAGCAAGAGCCTAACATTTAAGAGAGTGCATAACAATAAGCAGCAATCATGAAATCCTAAAATCCTACAAATCATGGTTAAGACAAGAGAAGAAAGTGACTTTATTGGAAAGAAACAACTACCAGCCGACGCGCTTTGGGGAATTCATACGGCTCGTGCGGTAGAGAACTTCCCTATTTTAGGGCAGACGATTAATCCGGAACTTATTAAAGCTTTTGGCGACGTAAAACTGGCCTGCGCACAAACCAATAATACGCTTGGATTTTGGGAAGATAAAACAAAAGCAGAAGCCATTGAAAAAGCCGCTTTTGAAATGAGTCAGGGATTGCTTAATGAACATATTTTAGTGGATGCCATGCAGGGCGGTGCCGGAACGTCTACAAATATGAATGTCAACGAAGTACTGGCCAATCGCGCATTGCAAATTCTTGGGAAACAATTAGGAAATTATGCGGCCGTTTCTCCCCTCGATGACATCAACTTTCACCAAAGTACCAACGATACTTATCCCACAGCGTTAAAAGTTGCTGCTATTCGTTTGTTACGCGAGCTGGAACAAAGTGTGCTGAATCTTCAGGAGGCTTTTCAGCAAAAAGAAAAGGAATTTGCACATATTGTAAAAATTGGAAGAACACAATTACAGGATGCTGTTCTTACAACACTAGGCCGCGAAATGAGTGCGTATGCAGAAACATTAAATCGCGACAGGTGGCGCATTTACAAATGCGAAGAACGATTACGCGTGATAAACCTGGGAGGAACAGCAATCGGGACAGGTTTGGGAGCACCAAAACAATTTATTTTTCGGGTAGTTGACAAACTGCGTGAAAATACAAATATTGGCCTGGCACGCAGCGAAAACCTGATTGACGGCACCCAAAATGTAGATGTATTTGTTGAAGTTTCAGGTATACTAAAAGCTTGTGCCACCAACTTGCTAAAAATAAGTAACGACCTTCGTTTACTGTCTAGTGGCCCACACGCCGGATTGGGAGAACTTAACTTGCCACAACTTCAGGCAGGTTCATCTATTATGCCGGGAAAAGTAAATCCTGTAATTCCGGAAGCCGTTGCCCAGGCAGCTATAAAAGTTATGGGTAACGATCAGGTTGTGACCCAAGCCTGCAGCGCAGGAAATCTCGAGCTCAACCAGTTTATGCCACTAATTGCCCACAGTTTTCTCGAATCAATCGATTTGCTTAAAAACGCAAGTAAGCTATTCAACGAAAAATGTGTGGCATGTATTACTGCCAATGAAGAGGTTTGCCGTACACATGTAAATAACTCAACCGCTACCATTACTGCCCTTGTTCCTGCCATTGGTTACGACCGCTGTTCTGAGATCATTAAAATGGTTGAAAACAGTGGCCTGTCAGTTAAAGAGGCAGCATTAAAATCAGGGCATTTCACAGCCGAGGAATTTGAACAACAGATTACTCCGGAAGCGGTTTGCAGGTTAGGAAATTAACTCTTAACGATTTTAACAACACATTAACACAGACCCATCTCGCTCATTTTGTGCCACTTAGACCGATATTCCCAAATAAAGACTGATTTATCTCATATTCGACTTGCTTTTAATTATTTTAGTTATTAATATTGAGTCTAAATAAATATTGGAAAAACAAAATTTCTTAATAACTAAAATTTTAAATCATGAAAAAAGTATTATTTCTTTTAGCGTTTGTTGCAGTTTACGGAGTATCATTGGCAATGACTGAAGCTACAGTTGTTATAAATGATGAAATCGTTCAGGTTGTAGACAGCGCTGATAAAGTAGAAAAAGAGAAAGAAGAAGGAAAGAAAGCCACAAAGTCTGAAGCAAAAGGCGAAGGATGTTCAGGAGCAGACTCAAGTGCTAAAGCAAAAGCTGACGGTTGCTCAGGTGAGAAATCAGCAGAAAAGAAAAGTGACTGCAGCAAAACCTGCGGAGGCGAAAAATCAGGTAAATCATAATTGATTACCGATATAATAAAGAAAAGTCGTTCATTTTTAATGAGCGACTTTTTTATTTTAGCAATGTAAAATGTAACCTACTTTCACCACATTTTCAATAGAAATTGAAGGATCTTCAGAAAAATACTTTCTAAGTTTCGAGATAAACACATCAAGACTTCTTCCGGCAAAATAATCGTTTTCGCCCCAAATAGCAGTTAATATCTGCTCACGACGAACCACATTCTTTTTTTCCTTACAAAGCATACGAAGCACCTCTGCCTCACGTGTTGTAAGGCGCTTAATATTTCCGTTCAAACTAAGCGATAGATTTTCATAATCGAATTCGTAAGCACCAACCTGATAAATAGTCTCATTTTCGTCCTGAATAAAATCGCTGCGTTTACTGATTGCCACAATTTTACACCATAACTCATCCTCATCAAAAGGTTTTGTGATGTAATCGTCGGCACCAATGTCGTAACCTTTCATTTTATCCTCTTTCATAGCGCGGGCAGTCAGAAAAACCACGGGTATTTCGGGTTCAATGGTTTTTACCTTCTTTGCCAGTGAAAAACCATCCATTTTGGGAAGCATAACATCGAAGATACAAAAGTTGAAATCTCCTTTTTTTGTGAAACCTTCGAAACCTTCTTCACCATCACGATACAAAGTAACGCCTACTCCACGGCTTTTTAAAAAATCCTCCAACAGATATCCCAGATTCAGATCGTCTTCAACTAAAATAATGTTTAAGTTTTTTTCCTCCATTACTGTGCTTTTATAACCGGGAGTTCAATGCGAAATACGGTTCCCTCGCTGCTCGTACTCTCAACTGAAATGGTTCCGTTATGTGCTTCCACAATTTGTTTAACGTAAGCTAAACCAATACCAAAACCTTTTGCATCATGCACATCGCCTGTTGGTACCCGGTAGTATTTATCAAAGATATATTTTTGAAATTTAGCAGGAATACCAATTCCGTTATCTTTTACTAAAATTACCAGGTTTTCGTTCTCAATTCGTGTAGCGATATCGATATCGGGATTACGTTTTGAGTATTTTATTGCATTTGACAGCAGATTAACAAACACATTTACAAAGTGCAGTTTATCGACAAAAACCTGCGTTCCTTCTGATTGAAAATCGTATTTAATCTGTCCAAATTTTTCTTCCAGTAACATTTCGCAAGTAGAAGCTCCTTCTTTTATTAAATCTTCAATTGTGGTATTTTCCCGGTTGTAATCAAACTCATTCCGTTCAACAGCTTCAAGCCGCAATAAACTTTCTACAAGGTTTTGTAGTTTTCGGTTCTCTTTTGATATCAACTCGGCGTAATTACCCAACTTCTCATCATCTGTTCCATAGCGCTTTTTGCGGATCATATTCGAAGCCAGGGCAATGGACGAAAGTGGTGTTTTAAATTCGTGACTTACATTATTCAAAAGCTCTTTGGTGTGCTTTGCTATACGCAACTCCCGGTTGTAAATACGGAGCAAATAGAACAGCGATATGATGAGTAAAAGGATTAGTATAACGGATCCGACAAACATGTAACCGGCCGTGGCAAAGAAGAACCTTGTACGCGAAGGAAACTCAACCACCAGTTGGTATCCGGTTTGCCCCAATATTCCACCCATACAGCGCGAATAGTATAAACCTTTATCAAACTCCGCTTCTAGTTTTTTTAACTCATCCGATCCATTTTCCAGAATATACATTTCATACTCCAAATCGATGTCGTACGATTTTAATTCGCTTTTAATGGCATCGTGTATTTCTTGCCAAACACCCGTTGAGGTTAACTGTGCTTTTAAGCGAATAGAATCACACTCGACACAAGCTTTAACCTTGTTGCATAACGGTTTGTCGGCAGTAAGATTCGTCATCGATTCATTTAAAGCCAACTCCACACTTTTTTCAAAAACCTTATCCTGAAATCGAATGGAATAAACGATCCATTTAATTTGGGTTGCCAATAATGCCAGAATAATCAGCATTGCCAGCAAAAATGTATATTTTCTAAAAACTGTTTTCACTAATCGCTTTTCCCTGAACTTTAATTATTCAACTTTCAATACCATAACCATCTTGATAGCCAATTGTTTTCAGGATAGTTACTGAAGCCAAAAATAACCATAATAATAACAACGACTTCGGCTCTTAATTACATTAACCTCGCATTAACGCATACATTAACAGGTAAACAATATATTTGTCACACGATCATTAAAAAAAACTAAAAAATCATGAAAAGAATTTTCATTGTAATCACTCTTATTGCTGCTTACAGCATTGCTATGGCAAACACCAGTGTAAAGGTTAACACAGTAAAAAAATCAGAAGTTACTGTTATTGCCGATGATAATACTGTTGTAATCAACAAAGAAGAAGACGAAAAAAAGAAGAAAACAGAGAAGAAAACCACAACCGCAAAAAAAGCTGAAAAGAAAGCTAATGGTTGCACCGAAGCACAAAAGAAAAGTTGTGCTGCATCAGGAAAAACCTGTGGCGATGAAAAAGCCACTTCTGAGAAAAAGAGTTGTTGTGGAGAAAAGAAGTAATCAAACTTCACATATTCTAAAAAGGGTGCTTTTAGCACCCTTTTTTTATTTCAACAATTGCGAAAAATAGATTGAATTTGTACTTTCATTCGCGCAAAACAGAGAACATGAGAGCACCAAAATCGTTTCGGTTACACATTGGAATTTTTGGCCGCAGAAATGCCGGCAAATCAAGCATACTAAATGCACTTACACAGCAAGATGTATCAATTGTTTCGGATGTTGCCGGAACAACCACCGACCCCGTTGAAAAGCCAATGGAACTGCTTCCGCTGGGGCCGGTACTTTTTATCGACACTGCTGGAATTGACGATGTTGGAGCACTTGGCGAAAAACGAATTGCAAAAACACTTGCCGTTTTCGACCGAACCGATTTAGGCGTTATTGTTTCGAATTTTAACGATTGGGGAGAATACGAAGAATCACTTATCGGCGAGTTCAACGAAAGGGAAATTCCTTTTGTGGTAGTTTTTAATAAGTGTGATCTGTACGAAGAGAACTTTGAATTGATAAGTGCGCTTGATGGCAAAAAGATAAAGCTGGTACAAACTTCTGTAATCGAAAAAACTGGATTGCTCGAACTTCGGCAGTTGTTATTAAATTCGGCCCCGGCCGATTTTATCAATCGCCCAAGTATTTTGGGCGACCTTGTCGGGGCTGGCGAAGCTGCAGTTTTGGTAGTGCCAATAGATAAAGAAGCACCAAAAGGAAGACTGATTTTGCCACAAGTGCAAAGTATCCGCGATTTGCTCGACAACGACGCATTTTGTATGGTAGTAAAAGAACGCGAATTGCGCGAAGCGCTGTCGCGTTTTAACAAGCCACCCAAACTTGTGGTTACCGATTCGCAAGCCTTTTTAAAAGTGACTGCCGACACACCTCCCGAAATTCCATTAACATCGTTTTCCATTTTGTTTGCCCGTCATCAGGGCGATTTAAACGAAATGGTGCGCGGAGCCATGGCTATCGACCAGCTAAAAACAGGCGATAAAGTGTTAATTGCCGAAGCCTGTTCGCACCATCCCATTGGCGAAGATATTGGCACCGTAAAAATTCCGCGCTGGTTAACTCAATATGTGGGTGGTAAATTACAAATTGACAGCACCCGCGGACACGATTTCCCGCCAAACCTTTCAGAATATAAACTCATCATTCATTGTGGAGCCTGCATGTGGAACCGCCGCGAAATGTTGAGCCGAATTATGAAAGCCAAACAAGCCGGCGTACCACTTACCAATTATGGATTAACAATAGCCTACTCATTAGGAATATTTGAGCGTGCGTTGCAACCTTTCCCGGCAGCACTCGACATATACAAAAATGGTGTTCAGAAATAAATTCCTGCATATCGGATACGAATTTAAGGAAACAGTCGCATTAATATTTTTCAGACTTTTTCAAACACAAAACAAAGCTGGGTTGTTGAAAGACTAAAAGAGAGAAATGAGCCGGATACTTTTTATATTTTTGATTTTTGCAGGACTGGCCTGCACCGATAAAGAAAATCCTGTAATTATGAATGTACAAGCTGAACCTGGTAATTCTGGCAAAAACGATCAGGATTCTACCTTTTACTATCTCGCTTTGGGCGACTCGTACACCATTGGCGAAAGCGTGGAGGAAAATGAACGTTTTCCGGTGCAGCTAGTTGAAAAACTAAAAGACCAGGGTTTTAAAATGCAACCGGCAAAAATTGTTGCACGTACCGGTTGGACAACCGATGAATTGGCTGCCGCCATCGAAAATGAAAATTTAAAAGAATCATACAACCTGGTAACCTTATTAATTGGCGTAAACAACCAGTATCGTGGAAGAAGCGCCGATGAATACAGGGGAGAATTCAGAGAACTTTTGCAAACTGCTATTGATTTCGCGAATAACAAATCTCAAAACGTAATTGTAATTTCAATACCCGATTACGGCGTAACACCTTTTGGACAAAACCGTAATCCGGAGCAGATTGCCAAAGAAATAGATGAATACAACGCCATAAATTTCCAGGAGACATTACAGGCTAATGCGCGCTACGTGGAAATAACAGCCATTTCGCGCGAAGCACTAAACAACGAAACGCTGGTGGCTTCCGATGGTCTGCATCCATCGGGAGAAATCTACCGGCGCTGGGTAGAAAAAATTCTTCCTGAAGCAAAAGAAATACTCGAGAGCCAAAATAAATGACAACTGACCAAAACTTTACTTTAGCCGAAAAACTTGACAGAGACGATCCGTTGCATAAATTCAGAAGCCTGTTTTACATCGACTCGGAGAATACGATTTACCTGGATGGAAATTCGCTTGGCCGCCTTCCGGTAAAAACAAAAGAATTACTCACCAAAGTGGTAGAAAAACAGTGGGGTGCCGAATTGATTGAAAGCTGGAACCAACACTGGTATCAAAAACCCATGCAGCTTGGCGATAAAATTGCACCAATTATCGGCGCTTCAGAGGGAGAAGTTATTGTTTCGGATAGCACATCAATTAACCTTTATAAACTGGCACACGCTGCTTTGAATTTGCAGAAAGGAAAAACAACAATTGTAAGCGACGACCTTAATTTCCCAACCGACCTATATATTTTGCAAGGACTGTTAAAAGAGTTTGGCCCGGAATACAAACTTGAGCTGGCACAAACAAACGACGGCATTTCCATAAAAACAGAAGAAATAAAATCAAAGATCACAAAAGATACTGCACTGGTTGTTTTGTCGTTGGTGGCATTTAAAAGTGCTTTTATGTATCAGTTGGAGGAAATAACGGAGTACGCTCATAAAATGGGAGCACTTGTACTTTGGGATCTGAGTCATGCAGCGGGTGCTGTTGAAATTGAGCTGAACCAGAGCAATGCAGACCTGGCTGTGGGCTGCACCTACAAATACATGAACGGCGGTCCGGGTTCGCCGGCTTTTTTATACGTTCGAAAAGACTTGCAGGAAAAACTGTCATCCCCAATTCAGGGTTGGTTTGGCGATGCTTTACCTTTCGAATTTGATTTGAACTACCGCCCGGCACAAGGAATTCGCAGATTCCTCGCAGGAACTCCACCGGTGCTTAACCTTATGGCCACAGAACCGGGTATAGACATGATTAACAAGGCCGGGATGGCCAACATGCACAAAAAAAGCATCCGGCTTTCCGGGTTCTTTCTTTCCATGGTTGAATCAGAATTATACAAATATGGTTTTGAAATCGGAACTCCAACAGAGTCTGAAAAAAGAGGATCGCATGTATCGCTGAAACACAAGGAAGCATTTCGGATTTGTCAGGCATTGATTCGGCCCAAAACATCAACAATTAAAATCATTCCTGATTTTCGCGAACCTGATAATATTCGTTTTGGCTTTACACCATTGTACACTACTTACAAAGAAGTTTGGCAAACAGTACATCGCCTTCGGGAAATAATAGAGAACAAAGAATACGAGCAATTTTCAACGCAACGATCAGACGTTACCTAAGATTTTTGTTTTGGTGAGTGAAAGAAACCAAAAAATTCAATCTTTCCCATTGCATCTTTTTTAAGTAGTTTCAGATTCCCTTTCTCAAAAGCATACTGAAACTCAATATTGTTTCTAAAATCCTTCGGATCAATAAATGTAATGAAGTTTCGGGCAACACTCCACTTTCCTTCGGAAGTCCCTTTCAGCAGTTTTACCGGAGGATTGCCGGCTACAATAAATTCATGTGTATTTAGTAATGATATAACAAAAAGTACTTTGTTTTCATTCAGTGCATTCTCGTCAAAATGTAACAAATCCTCTCCCTCATCTACATAATATTCAAACAAGTGCCACTTGCCCGGAATCAGCTTCTTTTTACTGCCAAACACCTCGGGAGACTTTAGCCAGTCGACAAATTTTGAAAAAATCGATTTTAGTTTCATAACAAGCTTGTTACGTTTGATATGACCAATATTGAACAGAAAAGTTTAATGCTTTGACTAATTTTAATTTATACACTTTATCGTAATATTTCAGGTTATGAAACGAACGCAACAATTATCCGCTTACATCGTATTTTGAGGTATGTATAAAAACCGCTAATTCATACCTTAACTCAGATGAACCATGACTTTAATCAAAAACTCACCTTAATCGTTCAGGAAAACCTGGAGAATGAAAATTTTGGCCCGGAGCAACTGGTTGAAATCATCGGAAAAAGTCATTCCACTGTTCATCGAAGAATAAAAGAATATTCCGGTCAAAGCATTAGTCAGTTTATTCGCTCAACAAGACTCAGCAAAGCAAAAGAGTTACTACTTCATGAAGATTGCACAATTGCAGAAGTTGCATATAAAGTAGGTTTTGGAAGCCCTGCCTATTTTAATAAGTGTTTTCATGATGAATTTGGAATGCCTCCGGGAGAGTTTAAAAAGAAATTTCGTTTGAAAGAAACAAGGAAACGTTTCCGGGTTCTCATTTATATTCTGTCCGTCGTACTGCTTTTAAGTATTTTTTTTATTCCAAACCACCCTTTGTCAGTCCTGGGGAATAAAAACACTGCAGAAAAAACAATTGCTGTTTTACCTTTTAACTATTTGGGATCAGAAAAAGAAAAGGAACACCTTGCCAATGTTTTGATGCTTGAAATCACCAGCAAACTATCAATAATTGACAACCTTGTAGTAGTTTCAACCCCTCCCATTAACCCAGAAAACAAAGAAACGAATAGCCCGATTGTAAAAAAACTTGGTGTAAACTATCTGCTCGAAGGCACTCTGCACACGGAAGACAACAAGATGAAATTGATTGTTAACCTTACCAACACAAAAAATGGAGAAATTGAGTGGTCCGAAACCTTTAACTCCGGTCTTGAGGATGTTCTGGAAATGGAGAGCAATATTTCGCAGACTGTAGCCCAAAAGCTAGATGCGGTTATAACACCTGTTGTGAAAATGCGTATGGAAAAAATCCCGACACTTAACTCTGAAGCCAATGATTTTTATCAAATTGGCAGAGCTGCACATATGGACTACTGGCAAAATAACGCAAACCTTGACGCTTTAGATAAAGCAGAAATTAATTACAAAAAAGCGTTGAACAACGACTCGACTTTTGCACAGGCATATGTTGGACTGGCTCAAATTGCTTACGACAAAACCACCTGGTCCGACATTTTTAAAAACACTTATCTCGACACTGTTTTAAGCCTCGCTAACATGGCTTTGTCGTTCGACAACACGCTATCAAATGCTTATACACTCCGGGGCGATTATTACCGTGCACGCTTCTCGGATAGCGCAATTGTGCAATACGAACAGGCCTTGCACTTTAATCCAAATAGCTGGCAGGCTTATTATGGTTTAGGCAATTTTTATTTAGTAAAAAACAGTATCAAGTCTGCTCAGAATATTCTTGAAGCTACAAAAAGACGCAGAGGCCCTGAATACCCAATAATGCTCGACAACCTGGTCTTTATATTCACGCTAAATGGTTTATTTGAAGAGGCACAGGAATTTATTAACCAAAAATTACTTTGGGATAACGACTCAGTGTACTATTACAGACGATTGGCACTTATTGAAGAATATAAAAACAATTTCGAAATAGCTATAGAATATGGGGAAAAAGCATGGTCGCTTGATTCTTCCAATTTGAATGTAAATGCCATATTAGCTTTCAATTATATTTTACTTAAAGACTATAACAAAGCATTTTTTTATAATGAAAGAATTTTGCAACTCTCCAAACAGTTAAATTTTAAGTTAAATAATGAGCATCACCGAGTTGGCTATGTATACCTAATGAACGGAGACACACTTAACGCAATGAAATATTTCAACCGACAGATTAATGCCAGTGAGAAATTAATCAGAATGGGTAATAGCCAAGATGCCCTCTACGATCTGGCAGCCACTTATGCAATACTGAATGAAAAAGACAAGGCTTTCGAGAACCTGGGGAGATTAGAACAACAGGATACAAATCTCTGGTTTATTTATTTTTATCTGACAAATGATCCACTTTTAAACAACATTCGCAACGAATCGGAATTTCAGAAAATTTTGAGCCAGGTAAAAGTTAAAGCCGAGAAAGAACGAAACAATTTAAAACACTGGACTGAAGAACAAGAATTATTTCCTTCAAACAATTAGCTACTGACAAATAGTTTAAACCTTTTGACAATTACCTCCAACAATCCTACAAATAGTTACTATGCAGGGCATACCTTATTTTCAGAATTTGTATATAGTAATAACTTAAAACATTATATCATGAAACGAGTCATCTTTTTAATAATCGGAATATTCATCACGGCTACGGCTTGCCAGGATGATTTTGTTGAGTCAGAAAATGAACTGTCACAAGTTGAGAAAAGTGCGAAATTTGAAAAAATTAAAACATTTAACATTAAGTCCCATATCACAGTTATTCCGAACAATGAGGCTCCTACAATTACATGCAATCCGGAAACGATTGTTATGAGCGGAAGTGGATGGGTTAGCGGTCAGGAAAGCATATTCGGCAAAATTGTTCAGGAAAAAAGCATCTACGAAAAGGAGTATTGTGAGTTAACCATGACAATGGATGGCCCTGTACTTTATACTAAAGTTAATGTTCTATTACATAACACTACCAATGAGAAACAATTCGTTATAAACCATCATTTTATCAACATCGCTACTGGTGAAAGTTGGGGGAATAGTGAATTAACCGGGGGTACTGGAAGATTTGAAGGAGCTACAGGATATACGGAGATGCTAAATGTGATAATTGATCCGGTAACAGGAATTGGAACATGGGACGAAGAAGGAGAAATCACACTAATACTCAAATAACTGCATTATTAAGCCAAATACGCTTTAAACCACCTCATATCTTTGAGGTGGTTTTTATTTTTGGTGAAAAAGAAAAAGGGTAGCCTCTGTAAGCCACCCCCCACATTCAATAATGTATAATGATAAAAAATAAGGGTATTACAAGTTTAAGGATTCAATACTGGAATGTTTATTTTTTAGTTAACTACTTATCAACAACTTAACGTGAATAGCGTTCTTAACAACCCGTTTCAAGTAACTAAAAAGTCTTCAACTCGATATTTTGCAAGGCTGTTATTAACTTTTTGCGATCGTGGTTTAAAACTGTTGCTATGTTTGCTCCATCTGCTCCATTAAAGATTACTAATCAGGAAAAAGATGCAACCCTTTGCCAATCAAAATCTTTTACTTACTTTTGCGCCGAATTAATTTTATGCCGTTATTATTGAAAGCGATGTTGCGGTGTAAACATTGTATAACAAATAGTTCTTTAAAAATGTATTTAACAGGAGAAAAAAAACAAGAGCTTTTTGCCAAACATGGTAAATCAGCTCAAGACACAGGTAGTGCAGAAGGTCAGATTGCTTTGTTCACGTTAAGAATTAACCACTTGACAGAACACCTGAAGCAAAACAAAAAAGACCACAGCACTCGTCGTGCATTGATTAAATTGGTAGGTAAGCGTCGTAGCTTACTCGATTACCTCATCAAAAAAGATATCGAACGTTACCGTGCGATCATCAAAGAGTTGAACTTACGTAAGTAAATTATATTGAAAGGCAATGCATTGGTATTGCCTTTCTTTTTTTGTAAATTGCAAAACCTCACCACCCATTGTAATTAACAAAGGCCGCAAACAGGCCGCAAAAATTATTTATTTTAGAATTATGGTAAACGCTACAGTTAAAACAATCGAACTTGCCGATGGCAGGACGATTACCATTGAAACCGGCAAATTGGCAAAACAAGCCGATGGTTCGGTAGTGGTTCGAATGGGTGACACCATGTTGCTGGCAACAGTTGTGTCGGCAAAAGAAGCAAAAGAAGATGTAGATTTTATGCCGGTATCAGTTGATTACCGCGAAAAATTTGCCGCTGCAGGACGTTTCCCGGGAGGTTTCCTAAAACGAGAAGCCCGTCCGAGCGATGAAGAAATTTTGGTTGCACGTTTAGTAGACCGTGCCCTTCGTCCGTTATTCCCGGAAGATTACCACGCAGAAACCGCGGTAATGATCTCATTGATCTCATCAGGAAAAGATGAAATGCCAGACTGCCTGGCAGGATTGGCAGCATCAGCAGCAATCGCTGTTTCTGATGTTCCTTTCACTACTCCTATTTCAGAAGTTCGCGTAGCCCGCATCGATGGCGCGTTCGTGATCAACCCAACTTACTCGCAATTGGCAGAAGCTGATTTGGATATTATGGTTGGAGCATCGTTCGACAACATTATGATGGTTGAAGGCGAAATGGATGAAGTTTCGGAAGAAGTAATGCTGGAAGCTATTAAAGTTGCTCACGACGAAATTAAAAAGCACTGTAAAGTTCAGGAAGAACTGGCAGCAGAATTAGGAGTTGTAAAACGTGAATATTGCCACGAAAACAACGACGAAGAATTGCGTGCACAGGTAAAAGCCGACCTTTACGAAAAAGCATACGATATTGCGAAACAACAGATCACCAACAAAAGCCTTCGTATGGAGTCTTTTGCCGCTGTTGTTGACGAATATGTTGAAGCTTACCTCGAGGCTAACGCCGAAAACGAGGAGCTTGATTTGGTAGCCAACGAAAAATTGATTCGCCGCTATTACCACGACGTAGAAAAAGAAGCTATGCGCCGCATGATTCTTGACGATTCAATTCGTTTAGATGGCCGTGCTACTAACGAAATCCGTCCTATCTGGGGTGAGGTTGATTACCTTCCTGGTGCACACGGATCATCAATTTTCACCCGTGGCGAAACTCAATCGTTAACTTCGGTTACTTTGGGTACCAAAATGGATGAGAAAATTATCGACCAGGTAACGGTTCAGGGAAAAGAGAAGTTTTTGTTACACTACAACTTCCCTCCATTCTGTGTAGGCGACCCTAAAACGCCACGTGGAACCAGCCGCCGCGAAATCGGTCACGGAAACCTGGCTCACCGCGCATTGAAAAAAATGCTTCCTGCAGATTCTCCATACGTTGTTCGTATTGTTTCTGATATTCTGGAATCAAACGGATCATCGTCGATGGCAACTGTTTGTGCCGGAACAATGGGACTGATGGACTGCGGATTGAAGATTAAAAAGCCGGTATCGGGTATCGCAATGGGATTGATTACCGATAAAGGAGCTTCAAAATACGCCGTACTTTCTGACATTTTAGGTGACGAAGACCACCTTGGCGACATGGACTTTAAAGTAACCGGTACTGCCGATGGTATTACCGCTACTCAAATGGATATAAAAGTTGACGGACTGCCTTACGAAGTGCTTGCAGAGGCATTGCAACAGGCAAAAGAAGGCCGTTTACACATTTTGGGCGAGATGCTGAAAGTGATTCCTGAGGTACGTGATGACTTTAAACCAAATGTTCCGCGTATCGAAACCGTTCAGATTCCTAAAGATATGATCGGTGCAGTTATCGGACCTGGTGGAAAAGTAATTCAGGCTATCCAGGAAGAAACTGAAACCGTTATTGTTATCGAAGAAGTTGATGACGCCGGTATCGTTCAGATTTCGGGAGCAGGATTGGAGCCAATTGAAGCTGCAAAAGCTAAAATTAAGGCTATCACCGCACTTCCTGAAGTAGGTGAGATTTACCAGGGAAAAGTAAAATCGGTAGTTTCTTTCGGAGCATTTATCGAAATTATTCCTGGCAAAGAAGGTCTGCTACACATTTCGGAAATGGCCTGGGAGCGCGTTGAAAACGCTGAAGACTTTGCCAAAGAAGGTGATGAAGTAGAAGTTAAACTGATCGGTGTTGACGAAAAAACTGGTAAACTGAAACTTTCGCGCAAAGTATTGCTTCCAAAACCTGAAGGTTATGTAGAGCGCCCACCAAGAGAAAACCGTGGTGGTGACCGCAGAGGCGGTGACCGTCGTGGAGGTGATCGCCGCAACAACGACCGCAGAAACGACCGTCGGGGTGGCGACCGCAGAGACTTCCGCCCTCGTCGCGACAACGACTAAGAACTGAATAAATTTCAAGCAAAAGAATTTAAAACGCTCTGCCTTTTGGTGGGGCGTTTTTTATAAATAACAGTTCAGTCTATAAAGATAATACATCTCTGACAGCCGATAATATTTCTCTCCCGACAGAAAATAATTCGCTGATATAAGACAGACTTCATCTTATATTAGATCAAAAATATCTTCCGTCAGATGGTCTGTATCTTCTATCAGATGATCATTATCTTATGAGTGAGAATCATTTTCTTGCATATCGTCACCATCATCTTATACAAGATCGTCGTTATCTTTTATCAGATCATCCTTATCTGATGAAAGATAATCCTTCTCTTACAGCAGAGAACCATTCGCTGACAGAAGAAAGCCGTCGTCTTCTTCAAGATCAGCATTATCTTATACTTTCCGGAAGCAGAAAAGAATTTTTGAAAAAAGCACCGTGCGACTAAATGGAAAGTTATATGAATTGAAGCATTGTAGCCTGATAAACTGTGACTGAATACTTATGCCCTCTAACTTGTAACAGATTTCTCGCTACACGTCGAAATGACAATCCGCTGAACTTCCGTTTCCTTTTCTTAACTTCGCCCAAAATTATAGAAACATGGGCAACTGGTCAGAAGAACTTCACAATAAAATAGACGAACAATTAAAGAACGCACGCGAAAAAGACCTCCGCTTTTTCCGCATCGACGAGTTTAAACGTAATATTTCGCGTGTTGATGATTTTTCAAATTCATGCCCGTTTTGCAAAAAGGAACAAATCGATATTGCAGAAGCCGTGAATATTATCGACCAGGCAGTAAACCACGTTGGCAAACCACGCCGCGATTACGACCGCCTCATTACCCGCCTCTCCAAACACATGCAAAAAGAGCACGGCTTTTACGCACCTTATTATTTTACCTATCTCATTTCTTTCTTTGGAATTATTGGCGGCTCTGTTCTGGGCTACCTGCTTATGCAGCTAAATGCCGACATTAAACTCGAATTGTTCCTTATTGGTTTTTCCATCGGGCTGTTACCAACATACACCTGGGGTCATTTAAAAGACAAAAAAATCAGGAAAGAGAAACGGCTCATGTAAATTTAGTCAACAAAAAACAGTGGCAAGCTGTTACCTTTCCATCACTCTCATGACTGATATCAAGTAAATTCTAAGCTAGATTTAGTTATTTAGCAAAAAACAACTGCACTATGAAGAACACTGTTTTATTTGTACTGGCATCAATCGTTCTGTTTGCCTGTACTGAACAACAACCAAAATTGGATTATCCTGTGACAAAAAAAGGAGATGTAAAAGACACCTACTTTGGTGTTGAAGTGGCCGACCCGTATCGTTGGCTCGAAGACGACCACTCGGACGAAACTGCCGAATGGGTAAAGGCAGAAAACAAAGTGACTTACAGCTACCTGAACCAGATTCCGTACCGCGAAGAATTAAAAGAAAGACTTTCGTCGATATGGAATTACGAGAAAGTTGGGGCACCGTTCAAAGAAGGCAACTGGACCTATTTCTACAAAAACGACGGCCTGCAAAACCAATATGTGGTTTACCGTTTTAAAACCGGTGAGGATGAATCAACAGCCGAAGTTTTCCTTGATCCGAATACTTTTGCCGAAGACGGAACGACATCGTTAGATGCCCTGAGTTTTTCGGAAAACGGTAAAATTGCCGCCTACTCGATTTCGGAAGGTGGCAGCGACTGGCGCAAGATTATCATTATCGATACCGACTCCAAAACGCAAATGGGCGACACACTGATTGATGTAAAATTCAGCGGTATTTCGTGGAAAGGCGACGAAGGCTTTTTCTACTCAAGCTACGACAAACCCGAAGGCAGCCAGTTGTCGGCAAAAACCGATCAGCATAAATTGTACTACCATAAACTGGGAACCGTTCAAAAAGAAGACGAACTGATATTTGGCGGAACACCTGAAGAAAAACACCGTTACGTTGGTGGTGGAGTAACCGACGACAATCGTTACCTGGTAATTACTGCCAGTGTTTCAACGTCGGGAAATAAGCTGTTTATTAAAGACCTTACCCAACCAAACAGCAAACTAATTACCATTATTGGCACCGACGAAAGCGACACCTACGTTATCGACAATGTGGGCACCAAACTTTACATGGTTACCAATTTAAATGCACCAAATCAGAAAATAGTTACTACCGATGTTAGTAATCCAACTCCTGAAAATTGGGTGGATTTTATTCCTGAAACTGAAAACGTACTCAGCCCGTCAACCGGAAGTGGCTATTTCTTTGCCGAGTATATGATTGATGCCGTTTCGAAAGTATTTCAATACGATTACGATGGCAAAATGATTCGTGAAGTGGAATTGCCGGGAGTGGGTTCGGTTAGTGGTTTTGGTGCCAAGAAAAAAGCTACCGAAATGTATTACACCTTCACCAACTACATTACACCAGGTAGTATTTATCAATACGATTTTAATACAGGCGAATCAGAACTATACCGTAAACCTGCTATCGATTTTAATCCAAACGATTTTGAAAGCAAACAGGTTTTCTACACCTCGAAAGACGGCACTAAAATTCCGATGATCATTACGTATAAAAAGGGTACGGAATTGAATGGTAAAAACCCAACGATACTTTACGGTTACGGAGGTTTTAATGTAAGCCTTCCGCCAAGTTTCTCGGTTACCAATGCTGTTTGGTTAGCGCAAGGTGGCGTGTATGCCGTTGCCAATTTGCGCGGTGGTGGCGAGTACGGTAAAAAGTGGCACGACGCCGGAACCAAAATGCAAAAGCAAAATGTTTTCGATGATTTTATTGCCGCTGCCGAATACCTGATTGCAGAAAACTATACATCGAGCGATTACCTGGCTATCCGTGGCGGGTCGAATGGAGGATTGTTGGTTGGTGCAGTAATGACACAACGACCTGAGTTGATGAAAGTAGCACTTCCGGCAGTTGGCGTGCTTGATATGTTACGTTACCACACCTTTACCGCAGGAGCCGGCTGGGCCTACGACTACGGAACAGCCGAAGACAGCAAAGAAATGTTTGACTACCTGAAAGGTTACTCTCCGGTTCACAATGTAAAAGCGGGTGTTGAGTATCCGGCAACACTGATTACAACCGGCGACCACGACGACCGTGTTGTTCCGGCTCACAGCTTTAAATTTGCTGCCGAAATGCAAGCCAAACAAGCGGGCAACAACCCGGTTCTAATCCGCATTGAAACCGATGCCGGACACGGAGCAGGAACTCCGGTAAGCAAAACCATCGAGCAATATGCCGATATTTATGGTTTCACATTATGGAATATGGGCATTAAGACGCTATCGGAAAATTAAGCAATAATTCCCTCAGATTTTGGGATAAAAAATACTACTTTTGGATTCCCGGTAGCAGGATTTGTTACCGGGAATTTTTATGTTGAAGAACGATGCAATTTCTGGTTATTGAGGGAAATATAGGAGCCGGCAAATCAACACTTTCGCGAATGATTGCCGAAGATTACAATGCCAAACTGGTGTTGGAACAATTTGCTGATAATCCCTTTCTTCCGAAGTTTTACCAGGATAAAGAACGGTACTCTTTTCCACTTGAACTCTCGTTTTTGGCCGACCGCTACAACCAGATTAAAAACGAGGTACTTAACCTCGATCTGTTTCATCCATTTATGGTGGCCGACTACTATTTTGCCAAAACAGCAATTTTTGCCGAAAACACCTTAAAGAAGGACGAATACCATTTGTTCCGACAGATCTTCAATATCATTTTCGAATCGATGCCTAAACCCGATCTGTATGTTTACCTCCACTCGGATGTCGACCGACTGATGAAAAATATAAAAATGCGCGGACGCGATTATGAACAAAATATGGATCCTGATTATCTCGAAAAAATCAGAAGGGGTTACTTTAACTTTTTTAAACAAATTTCCTCTTTCCCGATCCTGATCGTCGACATTAATGGCATCGATTTTGTAAAAAATCCTGACCATTATCAGCAATTAAAAAGCGCCATTTTTAAAAGTGATTTTAAATTAGGCATAAACCGTCTGATATTGTGATAAAAACTTGGGCTACAGCTTTCAAATATTGAAAAGCTTTTTATTTTTGTCTGCTCGATTGTAAAATTTTTAATTAAAGTATAAATAATGTCTGTTATGAGAAGAATCAACTTTAAACCTATCGCCCTTTTCATTGGTGTTGCGGTTTTATTGTCTGGATGTTCCGGACTGAACAAAATGAAAAAAAATGCCGATCAAATCAACTTCAAAGTTACTCCTGAGGTACTTGAGGCACACGCCAGCGAAGTTGCAGTTGCAATCGACACAAGATTCCCCGCCAAATACTTCAACAAAAAAGTTACATTAACGGCTACTCCGGTGCTGAAATACGAAGGTGGCGAAACGGCTTACGGACCTGTTTCTGTTCAGGGCGAAAGCGTTGAAGCTAACAACAAAGTAATCAGCTACAACGGTGGTAGTGTAAACTACAAAGATGCTGTTGCTTACGACAAAGCGATGGCAAAATCAGAGCTTTACGTAAACATTGTGGCTTCTCAAGGTGCTAAATCAGTTGATTTCGAGCCTATCAAAATTGCTGACGGTGTAATTGCTACCAGCGAAAAAGTGATCATGATCCCTAAAGCGATTTTAGGTGTTCAGCGCGAAGCTAACAACAGCGGAAAATACGATCCAACTATCGATGCTTTCCAACGTATCGTTCCTGACGAAATGACTGCAGACATCAAATACCTGATCAACCGTTCGAATATTCGCAGAGACGAAACTTCTAAAGGTGAAGTTACTGCATTGGAAGACTACACTAAAAAAGCAAACGAAGACGAAAGAATCGATCTTAAAGATGTTGAAGTTTCAGCTTACGCATCTCCTGACGGTGAAATCGATTTGAATACCGATCTTGCTGCAAAACGTAAAGAAACTTCTTCAGCATTTTTGGCTAAAAAATTAAAAGAAGCCGGTGTTGACGTTGAGTTGAAAACAAAATACACTCCTGAAGACTGGGACGGATTCAAAGAATTGATGGAGCAATCAAACATCAAAGACAAAGAGCTGATCCTGCGCGTACTTTCTATGTACAACGATCCTGAAGTTCGCGAGCGTGAAATCCGTAACTTAAGTGTAACTTTCACTGAAGTTGCTGACCAGATTCTTCCTGAGTTACGTCGTGCAAAAATGACTACCAGCGTTGATTTGATTGGTAAAACTGACGAAGAATTAAAAGCTGCTGCCAAAGCTGATCCTGCTTCATTAAATCCTGCAGAATTGCTTTACGCTGCTACTTTGTTCACTGATCTTAACGAACAACTTTCAGTATACAACTCGTTCATGAAAGTTTATCCAAACGACTGGAGAGGACCAAACAATGCAGGTTATGTAATGGTACAGCAATACAAATATGCCGATGCAAAACCACTATTCGAGAAAGCTGAAAAATTAGCAAACAACGAGCCTATCGTTAAAAACAACGTTGGAGCTGTTACTTTAACTGAAGGTAAAGTTGACGCTGCTGAAGCTTTATTTGGAGCTGCTGCAGGTGCCGGCGACGCTGTTAACTACAACATGGGTATTGTTAGCGTTAAAAAAGCGGAGTACGACAAAGCTGTTCAGTACTTCAACAAATTTGCTGATGTAAACTCAGGTTTGGCAAAATTATTGGCAGGTAACAACAACGGTGCGGTTAAAGATCTTGACGCTTGCACAATTGAAGGTTGCTACATGACTGAATATTTCAAAGCTGTAATTGGTGCACGCACTGCCAAAGAAGGTTTATTGTTCGATAGCCTGAAAGCTGCTGTTGACATGAACGCTGACTTGAAAGCTGTAGCCAAAACAGACATGGAATTCGCAAAATATTTCGACAATGCTAAGTTTAAAGCGATTGTTGACTAATTAAGTTGTGATAAACTTATTGGAAAGGGCGGTCGTATGATCGCCCTTTTTTGTGCTACATCATGACAAAAGCGTTTTTTTAATCCTGCTTAAAACACTATTTTTCAAGCTCAAATATTAAGGAAATTCAATTAAAAGTTATGGAGTACATTAACAAGTATGTAGAAGAAAACAAAGACCGGTTTTTAAAGGAATTATTTGGATTGATCCGCATTCCGTCGATCAGTTCGATTGCCGCCCATAAACCGGATATGTACAAAGCCGCTGAGTATTGGAAAAAGACATTGCTGGAAGCCGGTGCCGATAAAGCCGACATTTTTGAAACTGCAGGTAATCCTGTTACTTATGGCGAAAAGATCATCGATCCGGCCTTGCCAACAGTATTGGTTTACGGCCACATGGATGTTATGCCGGTTGATCCGATCGATTTGTGGGATACACCACCTTTTGAACCTCAGGTGCGTGATGGAAAGATTTATGCCCGCGGTGCAGACGACGATAAAGGTCAGGGCATGATGCACGCCAAAGCTTTCGAGCTGATGGTAAAAACCAACACTCTACCCTGCAACGTAAAATTTATGATTGAAGGCGAAGAGGAAATAGGATCGCCAAACCTTGGCCTTTGGTGCGAGCAAAACAAAGAAATGCTAAAAGCCGATATTATTCTGGTTTCCGACACCTCGATGCTGGGAGCCGATATTCCATCCATTACCACCGGATTGCGCGGGCTGGCCTACTGGCAGGTGGAAGTTACCGGCCCTAACCGCGACCTGCACTCAGGAATTTTTGGTGGTGCTGTTGCCAACCCTATAAATGTACTTTGTTCGATGATCGATCAAATGGTTGACACGGATGGTAAAATTACTATCCCCGGATTTTACGACACCGTACAGGAAGTTTCGGCCGAAGAACGTGCCCTGCTGGCCAAAGCGCCGTTTAACGAAGAAAAATATAAAAAAGCCCTTGGCGTTGAAGAACTAAAAGGCGAAAAAGGCTATACAACAAGCGAACACACCGGAATTCGTCCGTCGTTTGATGTGTGTGGAATTTGGGGTGGTTACACCGGTGAAGGAGCAAAAACAGTATTGCCATCAAAAGCATTTGCAAAAATCTCATCGCGTTTGGTACCCGATCAGGACCACAAAAAAATAGCCGTACTTTTTAAAGAACACTTTGAAAGTATTGCGCCAAAATCGGTAAAAGTTGAGGTAACTCCGTTACACGGTGGCCCGGCTTATGTTTGCCCGATTGATATTCCTGCCTACCAGGCAGCTGAAAAAGCCTACACCGATACTTTTGGCAAACGTCCTGTACCTGTTCGTTCAGGCGGAAGTATTCCGATTATCTCAACTTTCGAGAAAGTGCTTGGAATTAAGTCAGTATTGATGGGCTTCGGACTGGAATCGGATGCTATTCATTCGCCCAACGAAAACTACCCGCTGGAGCAGTTTTACAAAGGCATAAAAACCATTCCGCTGTTCTATAAGTATTTTGCGGAAATGAATAAGTAATACATTATTCAAAGTCAAATAAAAATGATCCGGTCTTCTTGAAGATCAGATCAATTTTTTTACACTATCGCGTGCGAAGTCTATATCTTAATTAGTTCCAAATACAATAATTGTTTATCGCTATTATTTTCTGTGTCGGGCAGCAACGAAATTGATTGTTCACCGCTTTTCTTTATTTCTATTTCACCCAGTTTCAATAATTCATACTCCTCTCCCGTATTACGGATTTCAGCTTCTATTTTCTGATTCCCCACAGCAACTGTTATACCTCCTTTTTCGGCACTCCACATCAACGCTTCCACGCGATAGTTGCCTGGTTCTGCATCAAAGATCCATTCCAATCGTGTTCGTGCATCTACCCAGTTAGCAATTAACGATTTTGATCCACTGCCTTTTAAAACAGCATGCTCTCCATAACCCGGATTATAGATATCGGCAAAATCGGCAGGCAGTAAAATACTACCTTCTTTTAAATGTGGTTTATTACTGGTTACGGTTATGTCGCCACGAATTTTTACAACAACTACTGTATTAATCTCATCAAATATAACCGACGGCGCATGAATATGTAAATCACCCTCTTCAAATTTCCATGCAAAATGCTGCTGCTGGTTGGCCAAAAGGTATACATCTCGTACATTTCCTTCCAATCCCGGCACGCTTAGCAAACCATCTTTAGGCCAATCGAAAACGTGCAGATAAAGGTTGGTTACGCCCCCCTCCTTTTTTGTGGTGCAGCGGCCCCAGGGTAATTTATAAAATGGGCTGGCGCTTGTTCCATAAATTGATTTACCGTTTTGCTGCATCCAGTGCCCCATTTCTTTTAGCCGCTCAACACTGGCTTTCGGGAATTCGCCTGTTGCAGTTGGTCCCACATTTAACAACAGATTACCACCTTTACTGGCAATATCCACCAGCATTTTTATCAGCTCTTCTGTCGATTTCCAGTTTTCATCGTACCATTTGTAGCCCCAACTGGTGTTCATGGTCATGCACACCTCCCAATCGTGATCCAATCCGGTTGGTGGTACTTGCTGCTCGGGCGTTTGAAAATCGCCCGGCCACGGTCGATAAAGCCGGTTATTAGTGATCAGGTTTGGATAATCATCGGTTACTGCTTTTAGCGCGTTGGCCGCTTCTTCAGTCATCCCGCGGGGTGTGTCCCACCACAAAATATCCAGGCCACCATAATTTTCCAGAATTTCCTTTACCTGTGGCACCGCTTTCTCGTTGATATAATTCATTAGCGGTTCGCTTTTCAGATCCGGATCCCAGTGCGGTTCGCCTTCTTCAATGTTCCAGTAAGTCCCTCCCGGTTCATGCCAGTCTTGTGCTTGAGAATAATAAAATCCAAGTCGTATCCCTTCTCTTTCACAAACTTCGGCCAGTTCTTTCAGCGGATCGCGATCAAAAGGAGTAGCATCAACAATATTGTATTTGCTGGCTTTCGAGTGAAACATCGCAAAACCATCGTGGTGTTTCGAAGTGATAACGATGTATTTCATGCCGGCATATTTGGCCAGTTTCACCCATTCCTCTGCATCGTACTTATCGGGATTAAACGATTCAGCAAGCTTTTCGTATTCCTTTACCGGAATTTTTGCGTTGGCCATTATCCACTCGCTGATACCCGGAATACGTTCGCCTTTCCATTCTCCTGCCGGATCGGCATACAAGCCCCAGTGAATAAACATTCCGAAGCGGGCTTCGCGCCACCACTCCATTTTTTGGTCGTGAGCCGATAGCTCAACATTCTTTTTGGATTTCTTTTCTTTCTCCGAATTGCAGGAAACCAAAAGCAGGGCAAACAGGGCAATAAACAATACGCGGTTCATAATATTAAGATTGTCTGTTACAATGTACTGGTATAAATTTCGGAATAATTATTACAAAATCAGGGCATTCCCGGTCTTTTATCCAATTAATTCAATGTGCGCACCGATTCATCTGCAAGTTGGCTCAACTCATCTGCCAATCATGAAGATTCATCGCAGTTAAAAGCCTATCTGTCTTAATTGATTGTTAATGGCGGGTAAGCATTTTTAAGTTGAGCAGAATTTTGCTTATTTAGCTTTCCATTACCGTAAAAATGACAAACAAAACTTGCCTGATTTATTGCAACTGTGGTGCCGGCATAATTTCCGACGAAAAAAAAGCCGGGCTTTCCGAAGCTTTTAAGCCACTTGGTGTTGACATATACGAGCTACACGATTTGTGTGCTTTCTCGCTGAATGAAAAGGATTTCCTTCATAAACTGGATAAAGATTACGATAAAACACTGATTGCCGCCTGCTATCCTCGAGCAATAAAAAATATGTTCGAACAGAATGGGGTACAACTCAGCAATTATGAAGTGTTCAATTTCAGGGAAACCGGCACTGATAAAATTACTGCGGAGATAGCTGCCAAAATTGAAGAAAAACAAGAAAACAACGTTTACGAAATAAAAAAGACCGACCTGAAAGTTCCGGCCTGGTATCCTATCATCGAAAAATCGCGCTGCACCCTTTGCGGACAGTGTGCACGATTTTGTGTTTTTGGTGTTTATTCATACAACAAAAAAAATATGGAGGTTGTCAATCCGCTGTCGTGTAAAAACAATTGCCCGGCTTGCGGACGAACCTGCCCGGCTTCAGCGATTATTTTCCCGCGTTTACCTGAAAATTCGGCACTTTCGGGAGCCGAACCTACCGGAGATAAAAAAACTTCGGGAAACGATCAAAAAGGGAATTTGTTTGTCATGCTGAACGAGCGCAATAACGCCCGGAGAAATATTTTCAAACAAGGATCTTTTCAACAAGCTGAGGAAGAGAAGAAAAAGGCCCTGGAAGAATTGAAGAACAGCTTTAAAAATCCAAAAGGAGATGCTTAAACAATTGCTGAAAACAGATAAAAAATGCCTGTATAAGTTTGCATATAACATGGGCATAAAAGGTGCACGTGGCATTCAGCGTTTTCAGAAACGATTGAAAAAGGGCGATTTCTTTCCGGCATTTCATTTTATATCGGTTACCGACGACTGCAACCTGAATTGTCAGGGCTGCTGGGTGACGCATAAAAAACAAAATGCGCGCATGTCGCCCGAAATGCTGGATTCCATTATCACGCAGTCAAAAGCAAAAGGATCATACTTTTTCGGAATACTGGGCGGTGAGCCACTTATGTATAAGCCACTTTTCGATGTTTTTGAGAAACATTCCGATTGTTATTTTCAGCTGTTTACCAACGGTACTTTGCTAACTCAAGACATTGCTGAACGTTTGCGTAAACTGGCCAACGTTTCGCCTCTAATCAGTTTTGAAGGAGACAATGAAGTAGCCGACGTGCGTCGCGGAGGGAAAAACGTTTATCAGAAAGCACAGGCTGCTATCGATCATTCAACTAACGCAGGATTGATAACAGGCGTGGCTATGAGTGTTTGCAAATCGAATATAGACCTCGCTTTTTCGGATGATTTTATTCAATCGCTGATCGATCGCGGAGTGCTTTATTTGTGGTACTATATTTATCGTCCGGCGGGACAAGACGCAACTGTCGACCTTTGTCTTTCGGCAGAACAGATTGAGCAGCTTCGCCAGTTTATGGTTGACGCGCGCCAGAAATATAATATTGCCATTATTGATGCTTATTGGGATGAGAATGGAAAAGGATTGTGCCCTGCGGCATCGGGACTGAGTCACCACATTAATGCATCGGGCGATATCGAACCTTGTCCTGTAATCCAATTTGCCACCAACAATGTGACCGATGGAGATTTGGAAAACATCTACCGCAACTCAACTTTCCTGGCAGGATTTAAAACAGAAATACCAAAATTAACCACAGGCTGCATCCTTATGGATGATCCGCAGTGGTTGGTTAACTATACAAAACAACATGCCGCAAGAGATACATCGGGCCGTGATAACGAAGCCGAACGCCTGAGCAAAATGGAAAAAGTTTCCAGTCACGGCTCTGCAAAACCGGTTCGCGAAAAAAGCTGGTTGTATCGCTTTGCAAAAAAACGGGCCTTTTTTGGCTTTGGCGCCTACGGTTAATATGAAGGAGACAAACGGCATATTAAAAGTTCCTGAGGAATCGTTCGTGCGCAACAAAATGCGTAAGGCTGCTGCTGCTATGGTCGAAAGAATAGATCTGCGTCCTCCTGCCAACATCCGGAAACTGGAAGAACTGGCAGCTGATTTGGTGCGCGGGCAGGAAATTTCTGCTGAATTTATTCCTTTTGCGATGGTATTACTTGGTAACGAATCGTGGCGAAAAACCGTAAAAGCTACTCCTATGAACCGCCGTCTGTTGTTGCTACCTCAGTGTTTGAACAACAAAGAAAAATGCGAGGGCATGTTCGACGAACTGGGTTTGAACTGTGCAGGTTGTAAAGCCTGCCCTATCGATGATCTGTTGATAGAAGCCGAATCAAAAGGTTACGCAAACCTGGTAGCCGAGGGAACAACGGTTGCTGTTGGTTTGGTGGAAGAAGGATCGATAGATGCCGTAATCGGGGTGAGTTGTATGCCGGTGTTGCAACGGTCGTTCGAACCGGTATCAAATGCTGCTGTTCCGGTAATTGGCATACCGCTGCTTTTTGATGGCTGCGAAGACACCCGCGCCGATATTAAATGGATACTGGATGAAATGCGCTCCTATGAATCTGATGAAGAGCACCAGCCAATATCCGTGTCGTTATTAAAGAACCGGATCGAAGATTTTTTCACCAAAGAAAACATCGAAAAATATATTCAGGGCCGTGATAAAACAGAACAAATTGCACAAGAATATCTTCTAATTGATGGACAGCGGATTAGACCGCTGCTTGCGGCTTTAAGTTATCTGGCCTACTCAAATTCGGAGAACGATGAACTTCTGCAGCCTTTAACATTAATCATCGAGTGCTTCCATAAGGCCTCGCTCATTCACGACGATATTGAAGACAATGCCAAGCAGCGTTACAACACGCTTACTGCACATGCAAAACACGGCGTGCCTCAGGCGATTAATGCCGGCGATTTTCTGATTGGCAAGGGCTACGAATTATTGAGTGATCTGGATGTTTCGACTGAAACCATAAAAACCTGCCTGCGTTTTATTGCTCGCTCGCACATACAATTAACACGGGGACAAGGCGTCGATATTCTTTTTAACGACGGCAAAATTCAGTTGCTCCCAGATGAAATGATCGAGGTTTTTAAAAATAAAACCGGCGAAGCAATTAAGGTGGCTTTGTTGCTGGGAGCAATTGTTGGCCGAGCAAACAAACATGAACAAGAAATTCTGGAACAGTTTGCCGATTTTATGGGAATTGCATATCAAATTCGCGACGACCTGAATGAATATACTGAACCACACGATGCTGAAAAAACAGGCGATTATCCGTTCTTGCTGGCTTTGCTGAACAAACATTTCGCAAATCAGAAAAAGGAAACGCCAACGAATTTATTTGAGCAGGTTGCTGAATTCCGAAAGTTGATCGATGAAACCGGACTGCTGGAAGTTGCAAAAGAATACTTAGCGAACTACGTTGACAACTGTTACGCCGAGCTCGATAAACTGGAAAACTCCAAACTTCGCTTGAGCTTGTATGGCGTAATGGGAAAAATCTTTAAATCGGAAACCACCAATGAGTAAACCAAAGAAAATCGCGATCTACAAAAAACTGGTTCGGCGACTTTCTTTAGGATTTGAAACTTTATCGCCCGAAATACAACACGAAATCATTGATTTTATAAATAGTCAGCAACACAGTTCAGGTGGTTTTTGCGATCGTGCAGGAAATCCCGATCCTTACTACTCGCTTTTTGGCTGCTGGTTAAGTTTGGCAACCGGACAAAACACAGCAATTGAGCAATTAAAAACATACATATCGAAACAACCTGAGACATCAAGCACTGTAGAAGAACTGGCATTAACCCTGATGAAGACCGAGTTGTTTCCGCAACAAAAAAACGAGTCATTGTTTTCGTTGCTTCGAAAGGTCTTTTCGGGCCACAACTTCATAGATATTTCTTACCGCTTTTTTTTGCTGGCATTAACCATCGATGCCACTGCAAAAAGCCGCTTTCTTTTTAACCTGATGGCACGTGTTTGGCTTCCATTTTACAAGGTGAAAAAAAACTCGCCGTGTAGTTTGGTAGCGGCACTTTGTTTTGCCCGCTTCGATCTGGGATTAGGCTACAAAAATTACCATAAGCTATTAATGGACTTCCACTTGGAAAAAGCAGGATTCAGAGCTTTTGAAACAACGCCGTTCAGTGATACCTTGTCAACCGGAGTTGCCTTATTTTCTTTGGCCGAAACCAATTACGATTTGCGGTTGATTACTCCCGATTGTCTTGATTTTATTCAAATGAATTATCTTTCAGGAGCCTTTCTTTCCGGCGACGGCGATGAAACCCGCGATTTGGAATATTCTTTTTATGGGCTGGTGGCGTTGGGAAGCCTTGTGAAGGATGAAGGATTAAAGTTGAATGACGAATGATGATTAACGATTTTTGATTTCTGAAGGAATAAGCAATAGGCAAATAACAATAGGCAAAATTCTGCTATTTGCTATGTGCCTGTTGTGATTTAAAAAGCAAGATAAATAAGAAAGTGAACAAGGATAAGTTGGAAATACGATTTAAGGACTTGAGCGATATTTTGCTTGGTGAGCTTAACGATGAAGGCTTTTGGTCGGGAAAATTATCGTCGAGTGCATTGGGTGTGGCCGTAGCAGTTGCAGCACTTCATTTCCACGACGCCACTTTTCATCAACAGGAAATACAAAGGGGATTGAAATGGCTTTCTTTAAACCAGAATTCTGATGGTGGTTTTGGCGACACACCTGAAAGTCCGGCAAATATTTCAACTTCTTTGCTTTCTTATGCAGCATTGAATTTATACGCAGAAAACAATCCTGAGTTAAAAGCTACACAGCAGAAACTGGCTGACTACCTGCTTACACAAAATGTTGATGTTCGCTCTGATCAGGTAGCCAAAGTTATTCTCGATCATTACCAAAAAGATTATACATTCTCAGTCCCGATTTTAACATTGTGCGCACTTTGCGGTATTCCCGGCGACGATGGATTTAAACACATACCACAGTTGCCTTTCGAGCTGGCTTTGCTGCCACGTCGGTTTTATCGCTTATTGAATTTGAGTGTGGTTAGTTATGCAATTCCGGCGTTGATCGCCGTTGGAATTGTAGTTTTCAGAAAGAAAAAGTCAAATGGTTTAACACGCGCTATCCGGGCAAAGGCCGAAAAGAAAGTACTTAAAATTTTGGAACGATCGTTGCCTGAAAGCGGTGGTTTTTTGGAAGCAATTCCATTGACTGCTTTTGTAGCATTGAGCCTAATAAATGCAGGATTAAGAGATTCGGTTGTGGTAGACAAAGGAATTGCCTTTTTGAAGCGTACGCAACGTGAAGACGGCAGTTGGCCAATCGACATTGACCTTTCGACATGGGTGACAACATTGAGTATAAAAGCGTTGGGCGACAGAAAAAATGAAGTCTTGTCGGAGACACAACAAAAACGAATTGTCAACCACTTGCTTTCGGTGCAAAATAAAACCGTTCATCCCTTCAACGGCACTTCGCCGGGCGGCTGGGGCTGGACCAATTTCTCGGGATCGGTACCCGATTGTGACGATACGCCGGGAGCAATTCTGGCACTTTTAGATTTAGTACCAATTCATACAATCAGAGAGGAAATATTAGTTGGTGGAGAATGGTTGTTGCAACTCCAAAATAACGATGGCGGCTTTCCAACTTTTTCGAGGGGTTGGGGGAAATTGCCATTCGATCAGAGTTGTGCCGATTTAACCGGGCACTGTGTTTTAGCGCTTTCAAAGTTGCTGGATGTTTACGAATCAACATTGAGTTTAAAACAGAAAAAACAGTACACAGCAGCCATATTAAAAGCTGTCGATTATTTGGAAAAACACCAAAAAGAAAATGGTTCGTGGCTCCCGCTTTGGTTTGGCAACCAGCATACCGAAAATCATGAAAATCCGGTTTACGGAACAGCACGGGTACTCACCTATCTTCAGAAAGCAAAATTGTTGTTGAAAGATGAGCAGGTTCTGACTGAAAGAATTCAGAAAATGATCGTTGAGGGAATAGACTTTCTGCTTGGAGTTCAGAATAATGATGGAAGCTGGGGTGGCGATTTCGGAATTGAAGGCTCGATTGAAGAAACTGCACTATCGGTTGCAGCTTTGAAAGACCCAAAATCGGGTGCCGAGATTGAAAAAAGTTTAGAGTGGCTCGACGATTATTACAAAAAAAACGGGCTTAAAAAAGCCCCTATCGGATTGTATTTTGCATCGTTATGGTACGATGAAAAACTATATCCTTTAACAGCTTATCTCGAAGCTATTAAAGGATATATTGATATTTATTAAATCTGGGTTCCCTCTTTTTGTACCAGAGATCCATCTTCCATAATTACATCATAGAAATAACCGGCGCCAAAATCTTTTTCCAACGTAAGTTTTCCCTTAAATGTAACCACATCGCCAACTTTAACATCGGCTTGTGTTGTAATTGTCAGATCGAAATTACCACCTGCACCGGTTCCATCCTGAATATGTACCCAGTTTTTACCCATTACTTGCTCGTTTACTTTTACCACCGCACCACGTATTTCAAATTCTTTGCTGCTGTAATCGGCTTTGTTTGCAAAAACATCGGCAATACTTAGTTCTCCATCGGCTTTGGTAATTTCAACTTCAGCATCGTTGGCTTCTACTTTCCCCTGATGCGACGATGGCATTCCACCACTCATGGCAGGTTGCTCAGCTCCCGGCGTTTTACTTATCTTATTCACAAAGTAAATTACATCAAAAGTTTTGTCGATCTCTTTGCTGTGGAAATTTTCCATCGGCAGCGCATCATAATAGTATAAAACTTCACCAGGATTCACGTCTTGTTTGGCAACTGCAATCCACTTTGCAATTCCATTCTCCGTTGCACTTATATAGGTGTAACTTCCTCCCTGAATTACTTCCGAAACTTTAATCATATTGAAAGCACTCTCCACCTGTGTCTGAACCGGTGCCCCATTTTTATTTCTTACACACGCTAAAAACATGCCGGCAATCGCCAGTATCATCAAGATTTTACTCGTCTTCATCCTCATCATTCTTTTTATAGTTTTAAAATTTAATTCTCAAGTTAAGGTACACTCTGTTAAACAACTGTTGGTCTTGAAATGTTGCCTCGTAATTGGCCGACAGGTATAGTTTTTTATTAAACTGATACGACAAATCAATCTCGCCAATGTGCTGCTGCAAATTAGTTAAAGTATTTACATATTGAAAATCTACCCAACGATAATGCAACATGGTATACAATTTCCCTGAAACCAAACCTTTTGATAATCGTGCTCCGTACACTTGCCCGTCGAGATAACTTGTTTGCATTAAATTAGCCGTAACACTGAGCGAAGCATTTATGGCCGGAACTTTGGTCCAGGTTGCAAAGCCGTTCAATGTTTTTGTTGGTCTCGGATCTGCATCGCGAAAACGTGTTCCGGCACTGGTCCCAACAATAAAACCATTTACCGGACGGTAGTTTAGTCGTAATCGCACCCCCTGCCGACTTGCCTGCTGTAAAACCTCATCGGCATAATTTCTGAAAGTTTCGTAGTAGATTACATTCTTTCTATTGTCATACGAGGCAAAAGCAGAGAAACGTCGTGAAAACCGATAGCGTGCGGACAAATACAAACTGGTTAAACTAACGGTATTCGTGGGTACATCATTTTCAAGTTTATACAAATCAAGTTCCAGCGACGAAAACAATGTCAGATTTTTTATGGCAGAATTGGTGTGCTGCAGGTAAACAAAGCGACGATCGACATTGCCCGTATTTCGTTGCTCGAAAAATGCCACCGACGATTGCACAAAACCGTTTTCTGTTTTTGTACTCTGTCCAACATAAGCACCGTATTCAAACAAATCGAGGTTATAACCGTAATCCTGGTAATCGGGTCGCGAACCACCAACAATTCCGGCAAACATGTTTTTAAATTTATATTCGAACTGTAAACCATCAATTGCCCCAACATTGGCGATACGTGGATTAATTTTTCGTCCGGCCCAAACAGTTGCCGATTCATTAATATCGTATCTCAAGGCCAGACTATATACTTTCAAGGCATTGTTCAAATCTTCTTTTACTACATCCCACTCGTTTAGTTTATGAGTAAACGAAATATAGGTTTCGGCCGATAATTTCGACTGTGCAAGATTTGTTGCTTTTGCCGACAAGGTATACCTGAGGCGGTGAATATCATCTCCCTCGTCTGAAAAATTAGAGTACGACGATAGAGATAACCTTCCGTTTATTTCCTGAATTCGCGATGCAACTTTTTCCTGCTCAGCAGCGGTTAAAACCTGTTCGTTTACATCTTGCTCAGGTAGCTGTTGTTGCGCCTCTTTTATTTGCTTAGGCGCATTGCTCATTCTTCCATAAATAACATCATCAACACTAAATTTATGATCGCCTAAGGCGGAGCAAAGGCACGAAATGGAAGAACGGTGATTAACCAACAGTGCCGGTACTAATCCGTTTTCATTTTGGACAAATAAAGTATCTCCATTTTCAATTTGTTCTGTTGAGGCAAAACGTACATAAATATTTTCACCGGTGATGTAGGAAACCTTTCCTTCCTTCAGGTTAGCTGATTCCTGTGCACTTGTTTCGCTTACTGCTAAAGTTAAGAAGAGGCAGCACAATAATCCGGTATTTCTTATTATGCGTTTAATCATTTTCCTCTCCTGTTGGGTGACACTCAAAACAACTCACCGATGCGTAAACATAGCCGCTTACATCACGATGATCACTGTCGGTTTCGGTTTGATTGTGTTCGTGACAATCGATACACGAGAACACCGAATAATTACTTGTTTGCGTATGACAATCGATGCAGGAATTCCATTCTCCATTATGTCTGCCACTGTAAATCGGGAAATACTGCCCATCATGATCAAATGTTGATGGTTCCCAGGCCGACTCCGTATGACACGATTCGCAATCAATGGGGAAGTTAGCTGCAGCATGCGATGGGTCGTTAGTATTGTTATAATCTGCCGAATGACAGCCATAGCAAGAGGTGGCAGTGCTTGTATAATTGCCTTCGTGGCACAAGAAGCAATTATTTGCAACAACGGCGTGTGCACCATTCAATGCATAATAATCGTTGTGATTTGGGAAAAGTGCAGGCTCCCAACCCGGGTTGGTCGTGTGGCAATCGCCGCAACTTACGGATAATCCCAAAGATGAATGATTTGGATTCGCGGTATTATTATAATTTGTAAGGTGGCAAGAATTACACTGCATTGATGTTCCCGCATAACCATCGGTGTGGCAAGCCGTACATTCGGTTGCGATGTGTGCACCTGTTAATGGAAACTGAGTTAGATTATGATCGAAGGAAGCACCGTCCCAGCTATTTACGCCGTGGCATTGCAAACAATCGGTTGGATAATTCGAAGCCAGGTGATTTTCTGCACTGTTGTAATTTTCCTGGTGGCAGCTAATACATGCCGGATCAGCAGCTGTTGTTGTTCCCAAATGACAATCAACACACTGACGACCGGAATGACCTCCGGTTAGTTCGAAACCGCTTGTTACCGTATGATCGAATGGTGATGGGATCCACGCTGTAGTGGTGTGACAATCTTCGCAATCCAATGCAATCCCGGCGCTAACGTGATTAGGATTTTGAGCTGTGTTATAGTTATCGGTATGACACGAACTGCACAAGGTTGATGTTCCCGCATAACCATCGGTGTGGCAAGCCGTACATTCGGTTGCAATGTGCGAACCGGTTAATGGAAACTGAGTTAAATTATGATCGAAGTCTGCTCCTTCCCAGCTATTTACGCTGTGGCATTGCAAACAATCGGTTGGGTAATTCGAAGCCAGGTGATTTTCTGCGCTGTTATAATTTTCCTGGTGGCAGCTAATACATGCCGGATCAGCTGCAGTTGTTGTTCCAATATGGCAATCAACACACTGACGACCGGAGTGGCCTCCGGTAAGTTCGAAGCCGCTTGTTACCGTATGATCGAACGGCGATGGAATCCACGCTGTAGTGGTGTGACAATCTTCGCACTCCAATGCAATCCCGGCACTGGCATGATTGGGATTTTGGGCAGTGTTATAGTTATCGGTATGACACGAACTGCACAAGGTTGATGTTCCCGCATAACCGTCGGTGTGGCAAGCCGTGCATTCGGTTGCAATGTGCGAACCGGTTAATGGAAACTGAGTTAAATTATGATCGAAGTCTGCTCCGTCCCAAGAGTTTACGCTGTGGCATTGCAAACAATCGGTTGGGTAATTCGAAGCCAGGTGATTTTCTGCGCTGTTATAATTTTCCTGGTGGCAACTAATGCATGCCGGATCAGCAGCTGTGGTTGTTCCCAAATGACAATCAACACACTGGCGACCGGAGTGACCTCCGGTAAGTTCGAAGCCGCTTGTTACCGTATGATCGAACAACGATGGGCTCCAGCCTTCTTCATCATGGCAAGTTTCACATTCCTGCGAAATGCCTGCCGTTAAATGGCTTGGGTTTGCAGCTTCGTTAAAGTTTGAGATATGACAACTGTTACAAGAACTTGAAGTACCAGAAAATCCTTCGGTGTGACAACTTAAACAGTCGTTTTGAATATGTGCACCTTTCAACGGAAATCCTGTTGCGTCGTGGTTAAAAGCTCCCTCTTCGCGCCCCAGCGGATGACAGGCAAAACAAGCCAGGCTGTTGTACGAATACCCATTTATTCCCCGATGCTCGTCATCCATTTCATTTTGGTTATGCTCGTGGCAATCGATACAACTGAACAACGAATAATTATTTTGCTGCGTGTGGCAATCAAAACAATCGTTCCACTCGCCACGGTGTTCTCCGGAATAAATCGGAAAATAAAAATCATCGTGGATGGAAAATTCCGCCGGACTCCATCCTGGTTCGGTGGTATGGCAATCGGTACATTGAGTTGTAAATCCACTATTCTGGTGCGAAGGATTGGTAGCTGCGGCATAGTCAGATTCATGACAACTGAAACAATCCGTTGAAACCGGCTCAAACGCTCCTGATGTATGACATTGCGTACAACTTGTGTTTGCGTGCCCTTTTGTTAAGGGGAAAAAGTCGTGATTAATTCCCTGCGCTGCCCACGAAAATGCGTCAATCTGGTGACACTCCATACAATCGGTTGAGTAACCTGCTTCAACGTGATTTGGTGCTGTGGTTGCGTAGTAATTCTGTCGATGACAATCAATACATTCCACTCCCAGCGGCTGAAATTCTAACAACGATGCACTGGTGTGGCAGGCCGAACAATCGGCTGTATTATGTGCTCCCAACAGCGGAAAACGACTTGTTTGATGAATCTCGGTAATATTACTCACCAACCATGATTGTGAATCGTGACAACGACTACAATCCAAGCCAACAGTGTTGTTGTGCATGTCGTTATGGCAATCAATACAATTCGATTTTGCCTCGCTAAAAACAAGTGTTGTGTGACACGCTTTGCAATCGGCAACAGTATGCTGTCCTTCAAGCACAAAGTCTGTTAAATCGTGCGAGAAACGTGCCGTGGCCTCCGTAAAAGTCCACCCTTCGGTTGTGTGGCAATCGAGACAATCAAATGAAAGATCATCGCCGTGCGGGTTTTCCTGTGCTCTCAGTTGAAAAACCGAAAGCAATGCCACAATTATTAATGACAACTTGCGCATGTAATATCTTCAAATTTATAAACGGTGTAATTCCGGATTAAATCATCGGTGGGTTTATGGCAGGCAATACATTCAAGCCCTTCATGTTTCCCATCAATTTTAAACCGTGCATTATCATGATTGAATTTTTCGGGTAACCAGTTGTTAAACGTATGGCACCGCTCACAATCATTTTTTCCAGATTCATTAAACTGCCCTCTATGAATATCATCATGACAGTTTTCGCAGTTAGCCGGGAGGCCGGCAAAATGCTGTGTTACAACCCCGGCATTTTCAGTAAAATGGCAGTCGCGACACGACGCCGTTTTATGTTTTCCTTCAAGGTTAAATTTGGTTTTTGTATGATCAAATTCTACTCGATTCCAAATTTCTTCGTTATGGCACGAGCGACAATCGGAATCAGGCATAAACTTGCTGCTTATATTATTTTCATGAATATTTTCGTGACAGGTAACGCAGTTGATCTCCGCAAAGTCAAAATTCCATTCTTCCCCTTTTTTATGGCATTCGAAACACGGCGTAGCCATGTGGGCACCATTTAATGTAAAATCAGTTTGCTTGTGTCTGTCGAGGCCAAAAGACGAAGGAGAAAATCCATTAACAGAATGACACGAATTGCAATCGGGAGAAACGCCGCTCTTTGCCAATTGTCCTTTGTGGTAATCATTGTGGCAATCAGTACAATTATTATGTGCTAATGCTTTTGTGTGATTTCCTGTGGTGTGGCATTCTTTACAGCCTACCGCAACATGCTTTCCCCGCAACGGATAATCTGTGTTGTTATGATCGAAGTCGCTAATATTTTTAACCTGCGTAAATGAAAATTCGTCGTGGCATTGGCGGCAGTCGTTACCAAATTTATTGTTGTGCACATCTTCGTGGCAACTGGTACAGTTTGCAAATTCTACCCCGGCAAACTCCTGAAAGTCCTTTCCGTTCATCGTAGTTTTCTCATGGCATTTCGCACAATCAACTTCACGGTGTTTCCCTATCAGCGGGAATTGAGTTGTTTGGTGATCAAATCCGGTAGCCGGAACAAAGGCTTGCTGGTTATGACAATTGGTACAAGTTTGCGACAACGAATTTTGGTGCACATCGGTATGACAATCAATACAATCGGTTCCCATTCCGAGATAAGTGCCTGGTGATTTTTTCTGCGAAATATCGTTTTTTATCAATTCATTTTTGTGGCAGTCGATACAATTTATTTCTGCATGTTTTGCCTCCAGTTTAAACCCGGTTAAATCGTGATTGAAAGTATCTTTATCCATTCGTACCAATTTAAAATCGCGACCGTAATGTTCGCCATGACATGCAGCACAGCGTTGCGAAGTAACTTGTTTCGATGCATGATAACCTTTCTTATGATCCATTAGTTTTTTAATCTCGGTATGGCAGGCAAGGCACTTCGCCGAGGTTTGCTTTTCGCCCAGCTCGTGGCATTTTGTACAGTTTGTTAACCCCCCAAGATGCGCGTGTACAGCCGATAATTCGCCCGGCGACAACTGTGCAAAAGATTTTAAAGCAATAAAAAATACTGCAAAAAGAATACCGATATGTTTACCAAATAATTTCAATTTTTATGCATGTTTTAATATTGCTTCTCCAAATTTTGTGGTTATTTCAATTCCTGCATTTCGTAAAAACTCTGTCGGCAACTCACCTCCGGCAAAAATGTACACCAATTGATTGGCCAGTGTCAACACCTCCTCCTGCCCGGCAATTTTTAAATGCACAAACTCTTCATCTATCGCGGTAACGTTTGAGTTTAAAATCACATCAAGAGATTTCGCGTTAATGGCTTCTTCCAGTTTTTCTCTGTTTTTCGGTTTTAATCGCGAAAAGGTTTCCTTACGGTACGATAAAGTTACTTCGTTGGTATCTGCCAACAACAAAGCTGATTCGATGGCAGAATCGCCACCGCCAACAACCAGTATTTTATTATCGGCGATAAGTTCAGGCTCAAGTAAGCGGTAAGCAACTTTTGGCAAATCTTCGCCCGGAACATTTAATTTACGTGGTGTGCCGCGTCGTCCGATGGCTAGCAAAACACGCTGCGATGTGTACTCTTCTCCATTGTTGCATTCCACTTTAAAGCCCTGTTCGTTCTTAGTTATCTTATTAACCTTTTGTTTTTCTTTGATTTTAATGTCGTTCTTCGACAGCACCTCGTTCCACAAATCCAATAGTTCTGGTTTACTGGTTTCGTAGAGTTTAACTTTTCCGAATAACGGCAAATCCATTGGCGAAGTCATTACTACTTTTGCACGCGGAAAAGTGTATACCGTACCGCCCAGCGTATCTTGCTCGAGCGTAAGCGCTTTTAGTTTGAGTCGTTTTGCTTCAAGTGTGGCAGAAATTCCGGCAGGTCCGGCACCTATAATTATTAAATCGAATTGCATGTTGCTTTTCGAATAGATTCCTTTTGAAAGGTTTTGAACAGCTTGTTTTCCCTGCTCCACTGCATTTCGGATAAGCCCCATTCCGCCCATTTCGCCGGCAATGAACATGCCTTTAACGTTGGTCTCGAAAGTATGATTAACATGCGGCAGATCAACTCCACGTTTTTCGGTTCCGATAAAAAGAGAAATGGCTTGTGTTGGACAGGCATGAAAACACGCCCCGTGCCCAACACACTGGCTGGCATTTATTACTGTTGCTTTACCGTTTCTGATTCCCAGTATATCATGCTCGGGACACGCACGCACGCAGGCCCCGCTTTGAATACACGAATTTGGATCGACAACCGGATGTAATGAAACCGGTTCGTACAGCCCCTCTTCTTTTGCCAACTGAATCTTTTTTTCAACAATTCTCGATTCGCGTCGCAATTTTCGGATATAGACAAGGACCACCCCAAGCAGAAAGATTACTACTGCGCTGTAAATTATTATTTGTTCCAGTAAATTTTCCATGAATTAAAATATCCAGCTGTAACCAAATAGTAAAGCCACAACAATGTGCACCAACATTATTACCAACATTATTAATGCAAAAGGGAGGTGTGCTACGTGCCAGTAACGCATCAGTTTTTGCATGGTTGAAAGCCAGGCAATACGCCGGTTCATTATAATTTTCGACTTCAATATTTTAATGGCTTTTCGGTAATCGCTGCCTGTAAATCCGTTCTGTTTAAGTTCTTTGCGCAGCTCTGCAATTAACGAACGCTCGAAACTCAGGCGTTTTATTATACGTTTTGCATAGTTGCCAACCTCCCGGTACGATTGCTTTTTCAGCGCATCATTTACTTTATTCAGCCCCTGCGTAAGCGCCTCGTTTTTCTCTCCGTACTGAGTTAAAAGTGCGGCTTCCATTTTATTCAGCTCGTTAAGGCTCATTTCGCGTCCTTCAATAGTATGCGGTATTTGCAAGTAAATTACCCGGCCAATTATACCACTGACAACAACTGCGACCATACTCCAGAAACTAATTGCAACAAGACCTCCAAACTTAAATGTTGTGTGATACAAGACCATTATCGGACCAAGCGTACATAAGAAAATATGAAACTCTAACCAGTATTTCAACACGCCGAGCCGCGACAAGAATCTTAGTCGCTTGCGTGCCATATAACCAAAAACGCCAACAACCATTAAAGTAGCTCCTATAATTCCAAGGCCGTGGCCAATTAATCCAGTTGGTTTTAATAAGGCATCCTGAGCGTGAAAATGGCGTTCACCAAGATCTTCCAAATAATAGTCTGCGCCATAAACAGCTAAAAAAACAAATACAAAAATTGTTACTGATACTAACGAAAGTATGTACAGCGAGTGCCAGAATCGTCCCATTTATCTTCCACAATTTAGGTTTGTAGATTTAAATCTATGATTATTTTATTAAATACTATACGTTAAAATGCCACAGAATAGTATTTCAAATCAACTCTAAATTAGAAAGTTACATGTTTTGCATGTTTTTTACAAACAAATGTTTAATAAGATGCTATAAAACTATTGTCAGAAATTAGAAGCAGAATTATAATTAACAATTTTGTTATTTACAATTTATAACGTATCTAAATTTATAGATATATAAGAAATATTGGGGGACCCGATATATAATAAGATAAGCAGAGAATAGGCAAGTCCAAACAAACAACTACTTACCGCCCTGTTCTGCATTGGCAAGTATTTGCTCTATGGGTTCCCATTCAATTTTTTGCAACTCCTGCATTAATGAGTCTTTAACTACAATGTAGCGCTCCATGTTTTCCTCTTTAACGGGCTCAACAGGTGGCGCTTTAACTTTAAGCGGATCAACCAAACTTCCGTTTTTAGCCACCCTAAAATCGAGGTGTGGACCGGTTGCCAGTCCAGTTGCTCCAACGTAACCAATTACCTGCCCCTGTTTTACACGGGCACCGGTATGCATTCCTTTTGCATATCCCGACAGATGCATGTATGTAGTAGTGTATACCGAGTTGTGCTTAACTTTAATGTAGTTACCTCCACCATTTTTCTGATAAGCTTTTGCAATAACAGTCCCATCACCAATACTCATAACAGGAGTTCCTTTTGGCGCAGCATAATCCACTCCATGATGCGGACGACGAATACGCAACACCGGGTGCATTCGTCCATTGGAAAAGCGGGAACTGATTCGCGAGAATTTTAATGGTGCTTTTAAAAATGCTTTGCGTAAGCTTTTTCCCTGCTCATCAAAATAATCCCAACGATCATCCTGATCGAAAATAAATGCATAATTCTCATCACCATAATGATCAAACTGAACCGCGTAGATTTCACCAATACCTATTGAAACGGAATCAACAAATTGCTCGTCGTAAATTACGCGGAAGCGATCGCCTTTCTGGATGGCGAAAAAGTCGATGGTCCAGGCAAAAATATCCGAAAGTTCCAGTGCCAGCATTGGGTCTTGACCGTTATCAATCATCGCATTCCATAACGACGATTCAACTACACCCTGCGCAGTTCTTTGCCGGGTTTTTACCTCTTTTGCCCCTTGATAAATTCCTAATGTATCGGTTAACTCAAACACGGTATATTCAACCGGAGAGTTTTCGTAAACAAAATATTTTGCCACTGGAATGGAATCGCGGGTAGAAAGAATACAGAAATTTTCGCCGCTTTTAATTTTGCGAACATCAAAAACATCTTTTGATTTTCGGGCAATTTTATCGATGGTTCCCATGCCTACACCGCGTGCATTTAAAATCTGACTGAGGTACTGATTGTTTTTTACCTTACCCATTTCCAGCGTAAACGAATCAACCGGAAGCCCGTATTTTAATACCGGCATCTTCACTTCAACAACGGTATCCAGTACCGGAGTATCTGCTTGTTTGGTATTTTTAGGTGTACACGAAAACAGCTGACTTAGTGCAATTACTAGTCCCATCCCCACAACTATCGATCTCAATTTCCTCATCTCCACATTTTAATTTAGGCAAAAATAAGAAAACTGTATAGATAACAAGATTAGTATGTAAACGATTTAAAAATTTGAGCTTTTATCGAGAAATGTGATAGCCGGAAAATCTTAGAATTACAGTTTCAGCTTATCAAAACCCTGGCCGTAAACGCCCATTACACTGCCCATTGAAATAAAAGCATCCGGATCGATTTGTTTGATTTTGCGAAAAATATCTCCGGTTTCTTTTTTACGAACCACCGACATCACAATTTTTGTTTTCTTCTGCGTATACCATCCTGAACCGTCCAAAAGCGTTACACCTCTGTACGCTTCATTCCCGATATATTGGGCAATTTCATCGTATTTTTTCGAAATGATAAACATTTGCGCCGAACGGTTGGCACCACTCAAAAATGAATCAAGAGCGTACGAAACCACCCACATCATCACATATCCATAAACCAGCTTTTCTACCGACTGAAACACAAAATAAACCGAGCCAATAATTACCACGTCGCAAAGCATAATAACCCGCCCCGGACTAACATTTCGGTATTTGTTTACAATCATTGCAATAATATCGGTACCCCCGGTACTACCGCCGCGCGAGAATACTATGCCCAGACCTACACCACTCATCATTCCTCCTAGCACTGCCGACAGAAACATATCATCAACCAGCGGTTCTGAAAGTACATCCTGAAAAATGCCAAAGAAGCCTGAAACCACAACAATACTGTAGATTGTTTTTACACCAAAATTGGCCCCCAAAAACTTAATGGCTATTAACACCAAAACAATATTAATGGAAAAATAGGTGATACTAACCGGTATTTTTGTGGCATAAAAAACCACCGCGGCTACACCACTAATTCCTCCACCGGCAATTTCGGCAGGAATAACAAAAAGAGTCCATGCCATGGCAAAGAGAAATAATCCAAAGGTCATAATTCCATAATCCTGGATTGCTTTTATCAATTTCTTTTGTGTTGCAAAAAGTTTTGTAAACATCTTAGCAATTTTTGTAGTTTAAAAATCGCGCAAAAGAACAAAGCCTTTTCTGAAATTTTTGTGATGATTGTCAGGGATTTAAGAAATAATATAGATTTAAAAAACAAAAGGACAATCCTGCGATTGTCCTTTCGATTTATCTTTTTTACTATGTGATCAGAAATTGCTATCCCACAGCTACATTTATAATCTTTTTCGGTACAAAAATAAATTTTCGAACGGTTTTTCCTTCCATCCATTTGGCAGCACGCTCGTCGGCAAGCACTGTCTTTTCAATTTCATCTTTTGGCATATCCAAAGGCAGCTCAATTTTAAAGCGCATTTTGCCGTTGAAAGATACCGGGTATTCGTGTGAATCTTCCGTCAGCAAACTTTCGTCAACTTCCGGCCAGGCTTCGTAAGCCAGTGTTTCTTTGTTTCCGTATAACGACCACAACTCTTCTGCCATGTGTGGCGCGTAAGGTGCCAGTATTTTTGCAAAAGTTTCAGCCGTCTGTTTAGTAACCTTTCCTTTTTTTATGGCCAGGTTATTAAAAACCATCAATGCCGAAATTCCGGTATTAAATTTCAGGTTTTCAATATCGTGCTCTACTTTTTGTATGGTTTGATGCAGCAATTTTGCCACCTCTTTATCTTCTTCCCCGTCAACAATTTTTTCTGGGTCAGCAAAGAAACGGTAAGCACGTGCCAGAAAGTTGAAAACACCTTTCACGCCGTTTTCTGCCCATGGTTTACGCTCGTCAAGCGGCCCCATAAACATTTCGTACAAACGCAGCGAATCGGCACCGTAGTGTTCAATCACATCATCAGGATTTACTACATTTTTCAGCGACTTCGACATTTTTGCAACAATTTGTCTCAGCTCTTCTCCGGTTTCAGTATGGAAATACTTACCATCTTTTTCTTCAACCAAATCAGATGCTACTTTGGCTCCTGTTGCCGTTTCGTAGGCAAAAGCCAGAATCATTCCCTGGTTAAACAGTTTTTGGAAAGGTTCGTCGGTTGAAACCACGCCCAAATCAAACAACACTTTGTGCCAGAAACGCGAGTACAACAAGTGCAGAACAGCGTGCTCGGCACCTCCAACATACAGGTCAACCGGCATCCAGTATTGTTCCTTTTTCACATCGAAAATACTGTCTTCGTTATTCGGATCGATGTAGCGCAAATAGTACCAGCACGATCCTGCCCATTGTGGCATAGTGTTGGTTTCGCGGCGGCCTTTACGACCGTTTTTGTCGGTAACCATTAACCAGTCTTCGGCATTTGCCAAAGGCGATTCGCCGGTTGCGCTTGGCGAATATTCTTCCAGGTTGGGCAACTGCAAAGGCAGGTTTTCATCTTCAACCAGGCTTACTTCGCCATCTTCCCAGTGAATAACAGGGAACGGTTCGCCCCAGTAACGCTGGCGGCTAAACAGCCAGTCGCGCAGTTTAAAGTTTACGGTTGCTTTACCAATTCCTTGTTCATCCAGCCATTCAACTACTTTTTGAATACCTGCAGCTTTGTTCAAGCCGTTAATATCCAAACCTGTTTCATCGCTCGATGAGTTGATGTATGCTCCATCTTCTGTCCAGCAGGCATCGCCGGCTAAAATCTCTTCGCGGTTTTCAGCATCTTTTGGATCAAGGATACAGTTAATCTGAATATCAAATTCTTTCGCAAACTCAAAGTCGCGTGTATCGTGCGCCGGAACAGCCATAATTGCTCCTGTTCCGTAACCCATCAACACGTAGTCGGCTACCCAAATCGGAATTAGCTGATTGTTAACCGGATTTACGGCATACCGACCGGTAAATACACCGGTTTTCTCTTTGGCCAGATCCGTACGATCCAGATCCGATTTTAAAGCTGCTGCTTTTATATAAGCATCAACCGATTCTTTTTTGTCTTCGGTAACAATTTGGTTTACCAAGGCGTGCTCCGGAGCAATTACCATGTAAGTTGCACCAAACAAAGTATCAGGACGAGTGGTATAAACACGTAGATTTTTATCGAGTCCATCAATAGCAAAATCCACTTCGGCACCGGTTGATTTACCAATCCAGTTGCGCTGCATATCTTTTACTCCTTCCGGCCAATCCAGGTTTTCAAGCCCGCTCAGCAAACGCTCACCATAATGAGGGATACGAAGCAACCACTGTTTCAGGTTTTTGCGAATAACCGTGTTCCCACATTTTTCGTGCGAACCATCAGTCAGCACCTCTTCGTTGGCACAAACTGTTTTACACGAATCGCACCACCAGACCTGTGCATTATCGTAGTAGGCCAGGCGCTTTTCGCTGATGTATTCTTGTACAGCAGCTTCACTTTTTGCTTTTATGTCTTCCGGAATTACCAATTCCGAAATCGGACGACCTTTTTGCTGCTCTTCATCAAAATAGGTGTCGTACAGTTTTTTGAAAATCCACTGTGTCCACTTAAAATATTTTGGGTCGGTAGTATTTATCTCGCGGTCCCAATCGTAGCTCAACCCAATGGCTTTAATCTGGCGACGGAAATTATCGCAGTTTTTCTGAGTGGTAATTGCAGGGTGTGTTCCCGTTTGCATCGCATACTGCTCGGCTGGCAAACCAAATGCATCGTATCCCATCGGATGCAACACATTAAATCCTTTCATGCGTTTGTAACGGCTTAAAATATCGGTTGCCGTATACCCCTCAGGGTGACCAACATGTAGCCCCGCTCCCGACGGATACGGGAACATATCGAGGATGTAATATTTTGGTTTCGAGTAGTCGTCTTCGGTTTTAAACGTTTTGTTTTCCTCCCAGTACTTTTGCCATTTCGGCTCTATTTCTGCGAATTTATATTCCATTTTCTTACGTAATAAGATTCTGATTTTAAAGGCGCAAAGATAAAATTTTTGTTGGATGTAGCAGGAGATTTTACACATTCAAAATAAATCAGAACAAAATGTGCGAGATTCCAAGAAAATTAAATCCAATTCTGTCAGACTAACAGATACAGTGTTTTTTATTATGCTGAAAAGCAACAAGATAACTTCTTTCATTTTTCGTAACTTCAACATATAAAAACTAATACCATTAAAATGAACACTAAAAGTAGTAAGTTATTTGTTGAGGACTTTATGAACTATGTCCGGGCAAAAGATCCGGGACAACCTGAATTTCATCAGGCAGTGCACGAAGTTGTTGAATCGCTGGCCGATTTTCTACTCGATAATCCAAGGTATCTTCATGCCCAAATTCTGGAGCGAATGGTTGAAGCTGAACGCATCATCCAATTTCGTGTTCCGTGGATTGACGATCGGGGAAAAATTCATATCAATCGCGGTTACCGTGTTGAGATGAACAGCGCCATTGGGCCCTACAAAGGAGGCTTGCGTTTTCACCCAACAGTAAATCAGGGTATTCTTAAGTTTTTGGCCTTTGAACAGGTTTTAAAAAACAGTTTAACCTCATTACCAATGGGTGGCGGAAAAGGTGGTTCTGATTTCAATCCCAAAAACAAATCGGACAATGAAGTGATGCGTTTCTGCCAGAGTTTTATGACCGAGTTATCGCGTCACATTGGTCCGTATACCGATGTGCCGGCCGGTGATATTGGCGTTGGCGGTCGTGAAATCGGGTTCTTGTTTGGCCAATACAAGCGCTTACGCAACGAGTTTACCGGAGTACTTACCGGAAAAGGTGTTGAGTGGGGTGGTTCACTAATCAGGCCCGAAGCAACAGGATACGGAACGGTTTATTTTGCCGAGGAAATGATGAAAACCCGCAGCGAGAGTTTTAAAAGAAAAGTTGTTGCAGTTTCAGGATCGGGAAATGTGGCGCAGTTTGCCACCGAGAAAGTTATTGAACTGGGTGGAAAAGTCGTTACGCTATCTGATTCAAGCGGTTCTATTTATGATCCGGAGGGAATTGACCGTGAAAAGCTTGATTTTGTTATGGAACTGAAAAACGTACATCGTGGAAGGATAAAAGAATATGCCGATAAATATGCTGTGAAATACATGGAAAAACAACGTCCGTGGAGCGTGAAATGCGATGTAGCTTTGCCTTGTGCTACTGAAAACGAGCTAAACCTTGAAGAGGCAAAAATGCTGATTAACAACGGTTGTTTTGTGGTAGCAGAAGGTGCCAACATGCCAAGCACTGAAGATGCCGTTCACTATTTCATTGAGAAGCAAATTCTTTACGGACCGGGCAAAGCCGCTAATGCAGGAGGTGTTGCTGTATCAGGTTTAGAGATGACACAAAACAGTATGCGCCTGGCCTGGAGCCGCGAAGAAGTGGATACCAAACTACACTCGATTATGCGTAACATTCACGAAATGTGTGTAAAATATGGCAACGAAAAATCAGAATTTACCAACTACGTAAAAGGTGCAAACATTGCAGGATTTGTAAAAGTTGCCAACTCGATGATGGCACAGGGGCTTGTTTAACTACTAACCAATATTAATTTATATCCAATCCGGTCTGGTATTTCAGGCCGGATTTTTATTTATATGCTATCTAAATTACCCCCCCCCATTTAACAATAATGTTATTTTTTTAAAACATAATTTTTTATCTTTCTTCTATAATTTTAAAAACCTCGATTTCTGAATAATCTTATGATACCCAAGCAAAATAGGCCTGAGAAAACGGAGATTCCTCCGAATCAATTATTGATTTTTATTAAATCTGGGAAAGAGCAACACGCTCTATCCCAAAAACATTATAACTTCATGAAAAATTTAACATCTCTTGTATTAATCGCTGTTCTAATGCTTTTTATCAACTCTTGCGAAAAAGATGAATTTCAAACCACATCTGATTCTGTGCTAAAATCGGGATTAGAAAATAACAAGAATATTATTGATAATGCCCAAGCCTGGTTTAATAGCCATCCTGAAGAAAATAAGTACACTCTTTTGGAAAAAAAGGACAAATTAGAATGGAACAAAGCAATTATTAACGACCTGGACTCTATTTTAATTGTTGAAATACCGATAAAGTTAAAAGAAAACTATATTTTGAAGGTTGACAACGAAGAACACTTTAATGTAGAACAACGTATATTGATTTATCTTACACAAGATTCAACGTATTCGTTAATTGAGTTTTTTATATCGGATGAAGAGCTGGATTACCTACAAAATACGGAAAAAATAAACTACAAAGTAAAAGAGAAAGATTTTGAAGGTTATACCATTTTAATGAATAATAATGAAGAAATAATTGAGGTAAAAAGTTTTAAACCTGAAACTCCATTAAAATCAGCGAGCAGTGGTTATTGCGTTTATTTGTGTTGGATTTATAATGATGGGAGCATACAAAATATTGCCTTAATATATTGCGTAATGCCTGCGGAAGATTCGGGTTCTGGCGGCAGTGGCGGTGGTGGAACTACCATTGTTGATCCGACTGATGATATTGTTGACGACTTGCCCGAAGTTTACACAAAAGATTTGGAACAAAACGAAAAAGCCCTTTGCATTTACGATAAACTTATTGATGGTGCTATACTTAACGATTTTATAAAACGCTACTATCCACCCACAAAACCTTTTTTACCTGCGCTGGGCGAATTAAACCTTACCTGGACACTGGGCAGTTCAACAAAAACCGTCCCTATTGGTGATCCCGACAATGGGGTATATAACTCAGTGGTTATACAACTCGATGAGGCTTCTTTAAATGGACAATCAGCAACTAATAATGCATTAAATATGTTGCACGAAGCATTGCATGCAAAGTTAATTGCCGAAATGTATGACGAGGTTGGTTCAACCGATTTTAAAATCCTATATGCCCAATACAAAGGTTGGGGCCAGGGAGACTTAGATGCACAACAAGAATTGGAAATGTATAACTTTTACATTACTGATATAGCAAGTGCATTAAAAAGCTATGACGAAAGCCAGGGGATAAACAACAACCTCGATGAATACAAAGCTGCTGTGCGGTACGATCTGGCTGATGAAATTTTTGATGTAAATCATTCGGAGGATGATTATAATTCCTATCTAAAGATCTTAATAAAATCATCAAAAACTTGCAATTAAATGAAACGATTAGGCCTTTTATTCATACTAATAAGCATGATAGCATGCAATAATAATGTAGGTAATACTGCTTACTATGTTTATGATCCGGAATATGAATTAAAAAAGAGCGAGGGAAGTACAATGATTTTTTATAAAAAAAGTATTCCGGTATATACTTCCAGAGGAGATTCCATGACCTTTCAAATCAGCAATATAGGTTATTTTTTATTGCACTTTAAAGAAGATTCTTCAGGGAATCAAAGAGATACCTCATTTCTAAAACCCATCACGTTCCTGAGTTCAATCAATTACTACAATTCAGAATGGTTAAAAAATGAAGAAAACCTAAAAGAATTTTGGCCCGAATATTTATACGAATCTGGAGGAATGGAAGATACACTCGAAATTTATTTAATACACCCTATACCTGGAACCGATTCAATAAAACTGGAACAGGTACACCGGTGGTATAAACCAAACAGGGAAGGATAATTACCATGTCTACTCTGTAATAAATTACGCTACAAGATCAGATATATTAAAATAAAAAGTATCTCGCTCTGCAACCAACTCCTGTTTAACAATTATAATTTGACAATTTCACGCTTAGGGCACAATTTTTGATGTATAGCGGCCGATTTATAAAATTATTTTCGGTGAAGAAATTCAAGCTAACTTTTTTTATACTTCTGCTTTCTGTTTTTGCGGCTTTCAGCCAGTCGTATGTACGGGTAATAAATGCAAAAACCGGCACGCCTATCGAGCATGCCATTCTGATTTCTGAAAGCTTTTTTACACAAACAGATGAAAGTGGTCGCGCGAAACTGGACGAATTCAAATTGGATGAGAAAATTCAGTTCAAACATTCTTCCTTTTTATCGTATGTAAGTACCCGCCGAAAAATTGAAAGTCAGAGCAGAACAGTGTTGTTGATGGAAAGTCCGGTGCGTCTTGACGAAGTAGTTGTTTCGGTGAACCGCTGGAAACAATCGAAAACAGAAATTCCGCATACCATAAAATCAATACAACCCGACGCCGTTTTGCAATACAATCCACAAACAACTGCCGATTTACTTGGAACGGCTAGTGGTGTATTTATCCAAAAAAGTCAGATGGGTGGAGGCAGCCCGATGATTCGTGGTTTTGCTGCCAACCGGGTGCTGATTATGGTTGATGGCATACGCATGAACAACGCAATTTACCGCAGCGGCAACCTGCAAAACGTAATTTCAATTGATGGTCAGAGCCTGCAAAATACCGAGGTTATTTTTGGCCCGGGTTCGGTAATTTACGGCAGCGATGCGCTTGGTGGAGTAATGAGCTTTAATACCCTGTCGCCCAAACTTTCAACAAACGAAAATTTCGAGGCTTTCGGGAAAGTTTATTCGCGCTATTCGAGTGCCAATTTTGAAAAAACGGGGCATTTCTCATACAATTTTGGAGGTAAAAAATGGGCATCGGTAATTAGCGCCACTTATACCGATTTTTATGACCTGAAAATGGGAACTAACGGCAGCGATAACTATTTACGCCCGCAATATGTTTTGGATTCGCCATATTCCGGAACCGATCAGATTATGGAGAACAACAACAAACGGGAACAAAAATATACGGGCTATCATCAGTTTAACCTGATGGGAAAACTGCGCTATCGGCCAAATGAAACTATTGATATTGAACTGGGTGCGCACCACTCGCAAACCGGTGACATTCCGCGTTACGACCGCCTTATTCAATACAGTGGCGATGAATTGAAATACGCTGAATGGTATTATGGCCCACAGGAATGGACACTTTTATCGGGACGCCTGCAATTTAAGAAAGACATGTTACTGTTTGACAAAGCAAATTTATTGCTGGGTTACCAGGATTACACCGAAAGCCGCCACGACCGAAAACTTAATAACGATGCTTTGCGTAGCCGCACCGAGAATGTAAATATCTACTCCCTGAACCTCGATTTTGGAAAAAATCTGGATAACAAAAGTGAGCTTTTTTATGGTTTAGAAAGCTACTTTAATAAAGTTGGATCAACCGGATTTTCAGAAGATTTGATATCGGGCGAGCAGGAAAATATAGCACCGCGTTACCCAAATGATTCAAAGTATTCAAGTTTGGCAGCTTATTATTCGTTCAAATATTCCATCAGTCCGAAAATTATTTTCCAAATGGGTTCGCGGTTTACATTCACTCATTTGGAAGGTAAATTCGATACCGATTATTACCAGTTTCCTTTCGACGGATTCGATATGAACAACTCCGCATTTAATGGTAATCTGGGACTTGTTTGGCACCCTACTACCGACTGGCAAATTAATATTCACGGATCAACCGGATTTCGCTCGCCCAACATCGATGATGTTGCCAAAGTTTTCGACTCGGAGCCCGGAACAGTTGTGGTTCCCAATCCCGATTTGAAACCGGAATATGCGCGCAATCTCGAGTTGAGTATTATTCGTTCGTACGAAAACAAATTAAAAGTTGAGCTAACCGGTTTTTACACCTGGCTGAAAGATGCCATGGTTAGACGAGCTTTCGACGGATTGGGACAGGATTCGATTTTATACGATGGAGAAATGAGCCGTGTAGAAGCATTGGTAAATGCCGAGTCGGCAACGATATACGGATCAACAGTAAATATTGAATACCTGTTTAACAACCAGTGGCGCACCCGCCACGATATTACCATAACAAAAGGAGAAGACTCTGAGGGGTTTCCCATTCGTCATGTGCCGCCAACATTTGGTTCGTCGCATATTATCTTCGAAGGACCAAAATTGTATCTCGATTTTTATGTGAGTTACAGTGGCCAACTTGATTTTGACGAGCTGGCACCCGACGAACAGGACAAACCACATTTATATCTGACGGATAAAAATGGAAATCCGTATTCGCCATCGTGGTGGACAGGGAATATAAAATCAAATTATCACCTCAATTCCAAACTCACACTCAGCGGTGGAATAGAAAATATTTTTAATAAACGCTATCGTCCTTATTCTTCAGGTGTTGTATCGCCCGGAAGAAACTTTGTTATTTCAGCGTTATTTAAAATTTAATCTTGTTCAGTTTACTTTTAATCGGTTAAATTTTAACATTCGCAGAACTTACTGAGAGCCTGTAACTTTCAAAATCTTTTTATTACAAAAGAAAATTCATCATACTAAAAACAAGTAGGCGCCGTTTTTTTACACAGAAGGCAGAAAACAATCTTACGAGAGAAGATTTTCATTTATTTAATTCGGTATTGCCTTCGAAGAGGGACGCCAGGCGTCCCTCTTTTTTGTTGAACATATCCTCTAAAAATCAGTTATTCGATATATTATGGATTCTGAAATATGGACAAAATAAAAAACGAAGACCATTTTAAAGCGCTTTGCGACTGGTGTACCCACATCGAACCAAAATTGGAACAAGTAATCAGGGAATACGATTACCCGCCACTTTGGTACCGAAAACCGGATTTCCCGACGCTCATTTTAACCATTTTAGAACAGCAGGTTTCACTGGCATCGGCAAAAGCGGCCTACAACAAACTGGTTGAAAAGATTAAAAATATCACTCCTGAAAACGTATTAAATCTATCGGACGAAGAATTACGCTCCTGTTATTTTAGCCGTCAGAAAATACAATACAGCCGGATTTTGGCCAATGAAATCGTCACCGGCTCACTCAATCTCACCGAATTGAATGAAATGGATGAAGCAGCCATTCGTAAAATACTGATCAAACTAAAAGGCATTGGTAACTGGACCATTGACATGTATGTTTTAATGAGTCTTCATTTTTCGGATATTTTTCCTCCCGGAGACCTTGCAACCATAAAAGCCGTTTACGAATTAGAGCTTGTCGCCGCCGAAGCAACAAAAGACGAGATCATTGAGTACATGAAACGTTTCTCACCAAATCGTTCGGTGGCAACCTATATTTTGTGGCATTTCTACATTCAAAAACGTAAACTTGTACTTGAGTAGATAATGGAAACGACATTACTTTTCATACATTTTACTACCTTTAAACCATGCTTGTTACCAACAAAATCTCAAGAACACTTGAAGGCCCGTATCGTTTTATTGGCTTTTATTTTGTAGTTGTAAGTGCAATGTCGTTTTACGAGCAAGCCTGGATCATTTTTAGTATTCATGCCATTTTGGGGTGGTTTCTTTTGGGTTCGTATTCCGGAGTTGATATTGATACGGATAAACAGCAATTCCGAAGTTTTAATATGTGGTTTGGAGTATTGAAAACAGGCCAATGGAAGAGTGTTCACAATTTCGTCGGACTAACTTTGGTCTCGATGAACAAAGTTTATAGCTTATACAGCCGTTCGAACCGCAGCACGACTTCCCGAAAAAAGGAGTTCTGTGTTTATTTTGTGAATCAGAAAAAACGCCCTGCTATCGCTGTAAAGAAATGTAAAACAAACGACGAAGGACAAAAATGTATGGACGAGCTGGCCATTTGGCTGCACCTGCCGGTATACAGTGCAACGCACTAATTCATCAAGATTAAACCTTTATTTACCGTGCGATGTTATTTCTCGATAACAGCGATATATTATTTTCTCCAAATTTCCGTTATTTAATCTAGCGAACTCAGAAAATAAAGAAACATGAAGACTTTCCTAAGTATATTTCTCCTTGTAATCATCGTTTCAACCTCGTTTGGACAAAGCAAACGGCGCGATAAAGTAAAACGCAAATACCGCAGTGCAGAGGCTGTTTCGCGCGAATTGCCAACCGTTTATGTACGCGGTTCAGTTTACGACAGCGAATACAACCTGTTGCCCGGAGCTACAGTTACCGTTGACGGAACTTACAAAGGAGTGAACACCAACGAAGACGGGGAGTATTTTATCACCAACCTTGTTCCCGGGAGAGCAAGAATTCGTGTTTCGTTTGTTGGATATGAAACCAGAACAGTAGATATTATTCTGCAGGAAGGGCGCAATGAAAAAAATGTAATGATGCCTACAGCCGACATCCACCTGGAACCCATATTGGTGAGTGCACAAAAACGCGAACAACAATTGCTTGATGTTCCAACGGCCATCTCTTCAGTAAGCGACCAGTTGATTGACAATGCCAATATTACTGACCTCAGTACATTGGGTGAATTTGTTCCCGGAATGTATGTACGCGAGCAGGGCGCCAACCGACCAACTTTTTCCATTCGTGGATTAAGTAGCGACGAAGTGAGTCCAAGTGCCCAACCGCGTGTTTCGGTATTTTTTAATAATGTTCCGATAAACCGTGCCAATTCTGCGTCACTCGAGTTGTATGATATGGCCCGTGTGGAAGTGCTGAAAGGACCGCAAAACACACTTTTCGGACGGGGAGCACAAGCCGGTGCCGTTCATTACGTTAGCAAAATGCCGGAGAACGAATTTTATGGCAGCGTAACAGCTGGATTAGGCGATTATGGCGAACAGGAATACCGCGGAATGATAAATGTTCCGATTATCGACAATAAATTGATGATGCGGGCTGCAGGAACTTACAATTCTCGCGATGGATACATTGAAAATACTTTTGGCGGCGACCTCATGGGAAAAGAAACACTTGCCGGACGTTTTTCATTGCGTTTCAGGCCGCAGTGGAACCATCGTTTTGATGCGGTGATTAACTACCAGAAAGATGACACTCCGGGGATTGCGTTTATGCCCGCCAGTCTGCCAAATACCAACGGTGACATTGGTATTTTTAGTGGTATAGCATCGCACGAGCAAGGGAAAAACCTGGGAACCGGAAAAGAACTATTTGATGCCACACTGAATTATCGTTTTTACATGACCGAACATACTTACTGGACAAGTATCACTTCGTACCGCAAAACAGATGCCTCATCGCGGTGGGATGGCGATGGTACGGCATCGGCGGCTATTGATATGGCTGAGTATGCAGGGTCATCGCAGTTTTACCAGGAAATACGTGGTAACTTCTCGCAAAACAGCCGCTTGAATGGTTCGCTGGGTGGCAGTTTTTGGCGCGAAAAAGCTGACCAGACTTACTGGTTCTCGCCCAACGAGGAGCATTTGGCAAGTTTGATGTTACTGCCCGAACCAACTCCTGTAATGCCCGACGGTCAACCAATGGCAATTCCTGCTATTCCGAATTACGACCCGGAACTGGATACTACGATTTATGTTTCTCTACCGACCGATCACCAAGAAGAAATGTACAGCAAAGCAACGAACATGGCAGTGGAAGGTTTTATGGATTTAAACTACCAGCTTTCGCGCAAATTTTTTGTTTCGGCTGGAGTTCGTGCAGTATATGACCGCTACAAACTGAGTAGCTCGTCTTCTTTTACAAGTGGCTCGCCTTCAGTACTGGGTACATTTACCGGAAACTATCCCAACGTTTTCTTTTTACCATACGACTCAAAAGAGATCAAAAAAAATACGCTTTCGTTTACCTGGCACGGTGGTTTAAAATACCGCTTTAACGAATATGGAAATATTTATGCCAACTATTCGCGCGGACGTCGCCCTTCCGTATTACAGTTTACTTCAACAGGCGAAGAGGAAGTACTTGAACCGGAAATTCTCGATAATTTTGAGCTGGGTTTTAAAGGTTCGTTTTATGATCGTGTGTTTGTGGATATAACAGGTTTCTACTCGCTTTACAAAGATTTTCAAACGCGTGCATGGGTGGCCGACAGTGAAACGGGCGAATACAACCTGCTGTTTAAAGACGGCGGTCAGGCGACATCATACGGTGCCGAAGCCAATGTACGCGTAGCCATTATTGAACAACTGGATATGTTTGCCAATTATGCCTGGTTGAAAACTGAATTCGACTCTACCGATGTGGATGGCTCGGAACAGTTGTATGCCGGCAATGTTTTTAGTCTGGCACCAGAACATAGTTTTGCTGTTGGACTGAATGCACGCGTGAACATTACGCCCAATATTAAGCTTTTTGTAACACCATCATATTCGTATAAATCGCATATGTATTTCGAGGATGCCAACACACTTGGTCTGGAGCAGGACGGTTATGGTTTGCTGAACATTAACGGCGGACTGGAACTGGCTGATCCGAATATTCGCCTAACCATTTGGGCCAACAACGTGCTCGACGAACAATACATTACCAGCGCCGGTAATACAGGAAGCCTGTTTGGCGTGCCAACTTTTGTGCCGGGCTCTCCACGCATGGTCGGGACTAAATTGACCTGGAACTTTACGAAGGAAGAACGGCGGAGAAGGAGACGATAGATTGATGAATTTCGAATGATGATTAACGATTACTGATGGAAGCTCCATCAATGAACTGAAAACGTCTCGTTTCAACGCAAGTGAGAAAATAATCAATGTGGTACTCGACAGCTGTCGACAACAAAATGAGCTGTCAGTTTTTAACTCGACAGCCGTCGGCAAGCAAATAAATTTTCAAAATCGATGATTTCAACTTTCGACAAGCAAAAAAACTTTTGATTTTCATCTCGACAATTGTCGGGAACAAAATAGATTTTCAAGTTTGATTTCAACACGCATCGAGATAAAAATAAACTTTCAAAATGGAGCCCGACAGCCGTCGAAGAGAAAATCAGCTATCAAATTCCTTGTCGACAGCTGTCGGAATCGAATTTAAACTGCAACATTGCTATTCAACAATTCTTTTACCTCTTTCCGATAACTTTTACCAATATTCAGCCTAACATCATCAACCTGAACCTCATTTAACGATCGCTCTTTAATTCGTTCGGTATTGATTATAAACGAGCGGTGAATTCTTAAAAAGGTTTCGGGTAAGCGGGTGTCCAAGTGGCTGATTTTCTCCTTACTTACGATTTTTTCGCGTACGGTGATAATTCGGATATAATCGGCCATACTTTCAACATAAACAATATCATCGTAAGGTATTTTTCTAATCTTCCGATTCGACATAACTTCAAGAAACGATTTTTTCATTTTCTCTTTTTCTGCTTCAAGCTGTTCAATTATCCGGCGGTTTTCTATTACTTGATTCATCATTAAAAATAACGACCAGATAAATACCAATAAATACAAAACTGCTGCTAATAACCTGATTCGCGAAGCATCGGGGCTCAGGTTCTGATAATTAAAATTTACAAGGAAAACAAAGGCAAAAAGCAAAACCAGCATTTCGAGGTATACCGAAACAACCGCCGTACAAAAGGTGTAAAATGCAAACCATTTATACCGTTTTGTTAAGAAGAATTTAGGTACAAGTACGTAGTTGAAAAAATAAGAGGTTCCTATAACAATGGGAAGTAGCATACAAACAAAATAAAATGCGGCAGAACTATCGCCCCATGAAAATCCGAAAGCTACGGTTAAAACGACTATTACAAAAATCCAGTAGCCGATGTGATAATAATTGTTTTCCGACCTCTCATTCATTTTTCCTTCAATTTTATGCTAAATTTAGCAAAGAAATAAAAATGACAAACTTAGCGTCGATATACACCCCTTTAAGAACCGTTTTCGGACTTGATGATTTTAGGCTTCGCACCTAATTTAGCAGAAGAATTAATCACAAAATTTCTATTATGATGTTGAAAGATAAGTTTTATGAAGGCGGCCCTATATTTATGGGATTTCTCACTATTATTTTAATTATTACAGTTGCGTGGTATGTATATCACGTTGTAGTTGTGTACAGATCGAAACCCGCCAATCCTGAAAAATCGTTTCGGAAGCTTGCCTATGGAAAAACATTGGGCTTGTTTGCTATGATAACCGGGTTACTGGGGCAACTGATGGGTTTAACCGGTGTTTTTGATGCACTCGAAAGCGCATTTGCCGCAGGAAAAGAGATTCAACCAGTATTGATTTATGGAGGTATAAAAGTTACCATGATTGTTACCATATATGGGATACTTATTTACCTTTTGTCTATTTTGTTATGGTTTTTTGCTACGTCAGTTATTGAGAAACGGCTGAACGCTTAGTTAGCATTAATGCCAATCTCCATTATAGGGTAATCCATTAAATAAAAATGCCACCTGTATATAAAACAGATGGCATTTTTTTAATCCCCCGTCCCTATTATATCGGGACACCCCATCTTAAAAAAGGGAACGAGCTCGAAGCTAATAACTAGCAGCTTGCGGCTAATTTATTCTTTCCATTCCGGCAAACGTCCCGGAGTCCATGGTGCATTTAACTTGTTGAGTTCAGCTTCCAATGCAGGAACTTCTTTTTCAACAATGATTTTCAATGCTTCCAATACCGGCGGGAATTCTTCTGACAGAATTTCGTAAGCCTGCTTTTCGGTTGTTGTAATTCCTGTTGTCGATCCCATGTGTGTGTATGTAACCACACTCAAGCGATCATTCAACGGCACCTGTGCCGGAGGAACTTCTTCCCCACTGGCTTTTGCCGGTACACCTTCCATTTTAAAGTTCAGCGCTTCCAGCTCCACTCCAATTGCGCGGGCTTTATCCATCAATTCCTGGCTGGCTCCAAGAGTAGCATAAATAGCTTGTTTTATCTTCTCCACTTTATCTGTTGTTTCACCAATCATTCGGTTGGTTCCAACAACTGCCAATGCCAAGCTATTTACTTTCTCAGCAAACTCTACATTCTCGTTATAATCTTCGGCTGGCAATACAGTGTTGTTTAACTTTTTGCAGGTAAACGAAACCGGCTCAACCAATTCAGTCAGTTCGCCTTCGTGCCACAATTTCATGCCCACTTTGTAGGTTCCGGGCATTACCATAATTCCACGACCGGCGCTGGTTATCGGGTTATATTTATCGCGAATACGTGCATTTGCCGTAGCGGCATATGTCATGTTCCAGTTCACACGGTTAATGCCTTTCGATGGAGCTTTTGTAAACTGATCGATTACATTTCCGTCGTTATCGTATATCGTAAAGATCAGGTGCGATTTTTCCTGCTGACCTTCCAGTTGCAATTCGCGCCAGGTTGGTTGAGGAATCGGTTTTCCTTCTTTAAACAATTCTTTCTCTTCCTCTCTACGAAGTTGTTTTTGTGTTTTTGGCACTTCATTCAGGTAATAGGTAAACGTGGCACCATATTCCGGATTCTTAGCTGTAAAGTAAGTACTTCCCTGGTTGCTTTTACCGCTGGTTTGAGCAAACATTAACGCATCTTTTATCGGGAAGATCTCAGCTTCGGTATTTTCCAGGTTAGCAGAAACTTCGCGCAATGGACTATAATCGTCCATGATGTAGAAACCACGACCAAATGTTGCTAAAACAAGGTCGCTTTCGCGCTCCTGAATAGCAATGTCGAACACAGGAATAGTTGGTATTCCTGATTTTAATTGAACCCAGTTTTCGCCACCATTTACGGTGAAAAAGATGCCAAACTCTGTTCCCACAAACAATAACTCAGGACGAACAAAATCCTGCATAATTGTATGCACCGAACCGTTCTCAGGAAGATTACCCGAGATAGAAGTCCATGTTTTTCCTTTGTCAGTACTCTTATAAACGTAAGGTTTAAAGTCGTCGCGTTTCAGGTTATCGAAAGTGGCGTAAACCACATTGGCGTCAAAACGGTCGGCACACAAGTCGCTTACAATCGTCAGTTCCGGCACTCCCGAAAATGATTTTACCTGTGTCCAGCTTTCGCCATCTTCTGTAACCGAAATTACGCCGTCGTCGGTTCCGGCATACAACAGCCCTTCCTGCAGTTTCGATTCTTCGAGCGCAACAATAGTTCCCCACTGAGAAGTTGAAACGTCGCGAACCACTGCTTCGGCAGGCCAATATTTTCCCATTACCGGAATGGATGTTCGGTCGATCTGTGCAGTTAAATCATCGCTGATTACTTCCCAGGTATTACCGCGGTCGTCGCTACGGAAAACCTTGTTGGCGGCCATGTATAAACGAGTTTTCTTATGCGGACTAATAAACAATGGAGTATTCCAGTTCCATTTGTAAGTCAACTCATCTTTTCTTTCGCGTGGTTTAATATTTAAACTTTCTCCACTCTTTTTATCATATCGGTAAACATTTCCATATTGATATTCCGAGTAAACAATGTCAGGATTTCCAGGCTCGATAGCGCCCCAAAATCCATCGCCACCAAGCGTTGGGAACCATTCGTCATTGATTACACCATCTCTGCTTGTATTCTGCGAAGGACCACCCATGGAGTTGTTATCCTGTGTTCCGCCATAAACATTATAAAACGGTTCTGCATCGTCGAGGTAAACACGGTAAAACTGTGTAATTGGCAAATTCTCTTTAAAATCGAAAGTTTTTCCTTCATCCCAGGTTTCATAAATACCACCGTCGCCACCAATAATAAAGTGATCGGTATCGGTAGGATCGATCCAAATGGCGTGGTCGTCAACGTGGCGGCCGGGATTTGGAATGCGGGTCCAGGTTTTTCCACCATCGTCGGTAACAAACGAGTAAGTTTCGGTCGAATATACTTTGTCTTTATTTACCGGATCACAAACAATTTCGTTATAATACTGGCCGCTTGAATGATGATCGCTCATTTTCGACCAGCTTTCGCCTTTATCTGTCGAGCGGAAAAAACCACCTTTATCTTCGGCTGCTTCTACAATCAGGTAAACGTAATTTGGATCAACCGGCGATACATCAATTCCCATTCCGCCAATGTGAACTGAAGGCAATCCTTTCATGATCTTGCGCCAGTTTTCTCCACCGTCGGTACTTTTATAGACGGCAGATTCAGGTCCTCCACCAATTTTTGTAAATGAAGTTCTGCGGCGCTGCTCCGAAGTTGCGTACATAATATCCGGATTCGAAGGATCCATCACCACATTATTCACACCGGTGTTTTCGCTAATCTCCAGCACTTTATTCCAGGTTTCGCCGCCGTCAGTACTTTTGTACAGGCCACGCTCCTCGCCAGGTCCCCATGCCGATCCTTCAGCTGCAACAAATACAACATCCGAATTTCTGGGATCGATAACGATTCCACCAATCTGACGGCTTTCTTTCAAGCCCATATTTTTAAAGGACTTTCCACCGTCGAGCGATTTATAAACGCCATCGCCATAACCCAAAGCACGCTGGTGATTGTTTTCTCCGGTACCCACCCAAACTACGTTCGTGTTATTCGGATCGAGAACGACAACACTTGTTGAATAAGCGCCATAATTATCGAAAATCGGTTTAAAAGTAGTACCGTTATTTGTGGTTTTCCACACGTTACCCGAAGCAACAGCAACGTAATATTCACTATGATTATTGGGATTTACAGCAAAATCAGCAATCCGGCCGCTTGCCCATGCCGGACCGATACTTCGCCATTTCAGGCCACTAACCAGCCCCGAATTAACAAAAGGCTTGTCTTCTTCTTTTTTTTCCTCTTCTTTTTTTTTCGAAAAAGCTACTGTTGAAACTAAGAATACAGCAACCATTAACAGTGCGAGTTTTTTCATGTGATTAAAATTGTTTGTTTTTAATGGAATCACATGGAACTCGCTTATCCTCAGTGCAACAGAAGGAATAAACAATGTCTTTTCTAAAAGAGTTCCATGCTCTTTTCATAGAATATTTATTTGAATTTATGATATCATCAGTAAGAAACTATGGGTGAAAATTATGTACGAATTGCCTTTTAACCAGCTTATGTTTCGTATAACCCTAAGGTTTAGTTTAACAGTGCTGAAAATAATAAATATATACTATGTGAAAAAAGATTTATGTCACTTAGGGATATTTTCGACGATTTTAGAGAAAGAACAGGCGGAAAGTTTTTTTACCAACCTATACTAATTACTATCTAATTCATTCGAAATAGCATTCGCCTCCTTAATAATATTTTCGGGATAGTCATTTATTTCAAGAATCCGAATCGCATTTCGTGTTTTTAATTTTCCATCTTTTATACGATAGTCGAAATCCACTGTATTATGATTTACGTTTTCGCTAAAATGGAACAAATCATATTCATCTTGAAGCAAATCGGCCAGTTCAATATCATGTGTCGAAACCAGAACTATATTTGATTCTCCTGCCAGCGAAGAAAGAACTGCCTTTCCTGCCGAAATCCTTTCAATGGTGTTTGTCCCCTTGAATATCTCGTCGAGTAAGAACAAATTAGGAACCTCTTCTTTACCGGCATTCAACATTGTTTTTATTGTCAGCACTTCTTCAAAATAATAGCTCTTATCATTTAGCAAATCATCACTAATCCTGATAGCCGAAAAAACCCTCATTCGTGGCATCACAAAACTGGCGGCAAAACAAGTATTCAGCGTTAACCCACATATTACATTTATTCCAACCGCTCGGATAAAAGTTGTCTTGCCCGACATATTTGACCCGGTGAGCAAAACAGATTTATGATCAATATTAATGTCATTCTCAACACAATTGGGCAACAATGGATGAATTAGGTTTTTAGCCTGTAGTTTGTTAGGTTGCGCACTGATTGTAGGAATGCAGTAGTTTGTTGCTCCGTGGCGAAGTGCCGCTATAGATAATAAAACATCAATCTTTCCTACAAAGCTGAAAACATCATCCATTTCCCTGCGCATGGAATCGAGCCGCTTTAAAACACCAAACAAGAAAAGTGGCTCAACCAGAAATAATATTTTGAACAGTTCAATAAAACCGGCAACCAACGAAGCCAAATCATTATCCATTTTCGCCTCCAGCCTAAAAAACAGCAGTCTTTTTCTAACGCCCGAAATGGTTTTAAGCGATTTCCCAAGCCCACGATTTTGCGTGGCAAGCCGCTCATCTTTATAAAGCTCGGCCGCCACTTTTGTTAAGCGTAGCAATTGAGGTACCGAGCTTAAATACTTGTACAAGTTTCTCTTATTCCAGAAATGGATCACCATGTTTACAATGAAAATCCCAAACAGAAAAAATATGATTTGTTCAGATACGGCAATCAAAAGTACTGAAGCCAAACTGAGCACAAATAATATTTTAATGATAAAAAACCATTTCGGTGCCTTTTGGTGTTCCTCCTGAAAAAGGGTACTAATATAATAGGCATCTGTACTTTTTAATTCCTCCAGTTGAAGTTGTACTGATGTTCTAAAATCGGTATCGTAAAAAAAATGATTAATCAGTGTTTCATCCGAATTATTAACCGATTTTGGAATTGTTCGAAGTGTTTGATACAAAAACTGCTGGCCTACCTTTGAATGAGTTCTGTCAAGAAACATGAACAATTCCTCAAAATCAAGATCGTTACATGTTTTATCCGAAAGCGTTTGAAAAGTGTTCGAATTATCTTTTGCCCGGAAATACCTATCAATCAAATCAAAATGAAACGAGTCGGCTTTTACTTTCCCAAAAGTCGTTTGCAACTCTTCTCTTTTCTTCTTTTTTCGATTTAAACTCACCCGGCATTTTTATTTGAGGACAACAAAATTCATTCGCGATTTATCTTTTGTGCTTGTTTAGAAATTCAGCACACCCTTTAAATTCTTATAACCGGTTTTGCTGACTTTCAACTTAGTTTTGTCGTGCAGAATAACAATGTACGATTCCTTTTCGTATTGCTGAATTTCTTCAATCTCGTCGACTTTAACAATGTAACTACGATGGATACGCACAAAGTTTTTCGGGTTCAATGCATTCTCGAAGTACTTCATGGTTTTTTGTTTCATCCAGCGCCCTTCGGTGGTGTAAATCATTACATAATCATCCATCGATTCGATATAACGCACAGCGTCAACCGGGGCAATATGAATTTTATGACGGTCTTTAACAACGACTCGATCAAGGTATTCTTCTTTTGGAAAATCGCTTACTTTTTCGGCCACATCCGACTCTTTCCCTTCGGTTTGAATGCGTTCCAGAACTTTCTGAATTGCTTCATCCAAACGATCCTTTGAGTATGGTTTCAGTAAGTAATCGGCAGCATTATAATCAAACGCTTTTAGTGCGTACTGATCGTATGCTGTTGCAAAAATTATCTGTGGTTTATGTTCGAGTAACTCCAACAACTCAAAACCTGTAATCTTTGGCATTTGAATATCGAGAAAAACCAGATCGGGTTTCTGCTCGTTAATTTGTTTTACTCCTTCAAAACCATTTTCGCATTCGGCAATTAATTCAATGGCGTCGTTATCGGCCAGAAAAGACTTCATCAGGTTACGAGCCAGTTCTTCATCTTCAACTATAATGGTGCGCAATTTTTCAGTCATGGTTTACAAATTTTGAGGAATGGTTAAAGTTACGGTAAATTCGTTTTGGTTATCTTCAATTTTTAGCAAATGTGGGTTTCCGTAAATCACCTGCAAACGATCGCGGATATTACGTAAACCAATTCCTTCGCCTTTTTTGCTGAGTACATCTTTATCGTAAGTATTGCTGATGGTTACTACCAACTTGTCATTATCGCACCGGCAGTGCGTAATTACATCAATTGTTTCGGTGGCTTCGTATACACCATATTTTATGGCATTTTCGTAAAGCGGCTGAAGAATCATGTTCGGAATTTCGGCCTTTGCACAATTGTCTTCGATGGCAAAAACAGGATTCAGTTTTTTACCGAAACGTACTTTTTCAATGCTCAGATATAACTTGTTATTATCGATTTCCTGCTTAACTGACACTTTTTCGCTTTGGTCGTGTTTTAGCGAATAACGCATTAACTGCGAAAGGTTAATAACCATTTCCTGGGCTTTTGCCGGATCGGTCATGGTTAGCGACGAAATGCTGTTCAAACTGTTGAACAAAAAGTGTGGATTGATCTGCGACTTTAAAGCATGTAACTCGGCTTCTTTAACTAATGCTTTTAGCTTTGTTTCATTCTTGGTTTTCTCTTTAAAAGCCAGGTAATAATTTACCGCGTAGAAAAACGCTATATTGAAAGTATAAAGCAAGTACCCGTTATAAAGCCCCGTGAATAAATAATTATTTTCTTCCTCCAATTGACCCGGATCAATCAGCTTGGCAATGACAGTACCAATATATAACCAAATTAATACGATTATGGTAGCTGCAATTACATGGGCCAGAATTATACGCCCGATACTGTTATCTTCGAGTGTACTGAATTTAATAACGTACCAGATGGCAACTCCTAAAAATCCAAAGAGAATAACATTCGCAAAGCGATCTGTCAATGCTGTTAGGAAATCTGTTTCTCCAACCGATACAACTACCAAAACCAGAACGATTGCCAATATTAGCCAGAATGCGATATACGTAATGGCCAGGCGCGGTGCTTTTATAAAAGGATGTCGAAAATCCATCTTACAGGTATTTGATCTCTACGCCACCGAAAGCAGCAAAACCTTTTATCACCAAAGTTTTCGAAGCATCAGGGACAATTTGATTTAGTGACGCACCCCGTTTATCGGTATAACCACCAAAAATAGCTGTCACTTCATTTTTCACCGTCCAGTCGGGTGGTACTTTAAAACCACATCCCCCAAACAGGGCCAGCGTGTCTATTACAGCACCATTCTCAGAAAGTTTGGCCTGACGCAAATCATATTCAGTTCCTCCAAAAACAGAAGTGGTTTTTCCTCCAATAAATTTTTGCGAATTTACATACACTTCGCGGCCACCAAAAATTACAAAATCATCGAAATAATCAATGCCTTTTTGTTCTCCTGATTCAAAATTCGGAGTTTCAATTGTGTTCCGTTTTCCTGTGTGTGTAATTAAAATTGCAAGGCCAATTCCGATTATTAATGCCGGCCAGCCTATTCGTCGCAATTCATACGGAATGTGCGCCACCTCAGGGACCAAAAAGAATCCCCCAATTATAATGAGAACCGTTCCGGTAGTTTTGTTTCCTCCAATAATTGAGAATACCCCGATACCGATAAGCAACATTTGCCACGAAATAAGAATATCGTTCCAAAATGATGGAATCAGATCAAGGCGCTCAAAAATCCACAATGCACCTACCACAATTAGAAACAAGCCAAGAAAGGCTCTTCTGTTTGTATTCTCCGGTCTATTATCCATAATTTAAATTTTAACTGTCCCTAAAATATTGATTATCCCTTAAACACTGTCCATTTTTCTGTGGTTTTACTCACTTTCCTCATTACAATCATACGCTAGCTAAAACAAACGTGCAATTAACGCAATTCCCAGGGCTATTAAAATGATTGGGAATAGAAAAACAATCGCCGCTCCTGATATAAAAAATAGTTTTGGCAATAAAAATATCCCTCCAATAATCAGCAAAACCAATCCACCGGATCTTTTTCCGGCCATTAATACCACTCCGATAATAATGAGAATAACAGGCCATGAAAAAATAAAGTGCCCTACTCCGTGAAAAGCATTCCTTATAGGACTAAAAATTTCATGTAGGTTTAAAAACGGAAACTTAAAAAAGAACCCGGTTTGTTTTAAAATCCACACTAAGCCAATACCAATTAACACTAATGCCAAAACTTCTTTTGAACTTGTTTTTTGATGCGTTTTTTCCTGCGGCACTTTTTCCATGATGCTGTTTTTGCTATTTACGATTCAAATGTATGGATTGCATCATCGCCAAACAGTTTACATTCGGTTAACAAAGGTTATGAATCGGTAAATGGGCAAATGTGTGTATTAACGGGAATCGTTACTGTAAAGGATTTATACCACAAATATAGTGTAAGCAGTATATAAAAAGAGGTTGTTCCCAATCTGAAAAACAACCTCTTTTTACTTTATTTATTTTGTTTTTTTGCCCACGAATCGCGCAATGGAACCGTTCGGTTAAACACCGGTAAGTCAGGCGTTGAATCCGGATCAAGATTAAAATAACCGGTTCGCTCAAATTGAAAATGATCAAGTGGCTTGGCTGTTTTAACAAATGGCTCCAGGTAACAGGTGTCGAGAACCTTTAAAGAATCAGGATTCATAAATTCTTTAAAATCCACATCTTTATGTCCATCCGGCTCTTCATCGGTAAACAAACGGTCGTACAAGCGCACTTCAGATTTTACAGCGTGTTTTGCCGATACCCAGTGTACCACACCTTTTACTTTTCGGCCATCAGAAGATTTCCCTCCTTTTGACTCGGGATCGTAAGTACAATGCAACTCAACGATTTTGCCGTTTTCGTCTTTTATAACTTCGTTACATTTTATCAGGTAACCGTAACGTAAACGAACTTCGCGGTCGGGCCCCAAACGGAAGAACTTACGTGGAGGATCTTCCATAAAGTCGCTTTGCTCGATGTAAACCTCGCGCGAGAATGGTACATCGCGGCGTCCCATCGACTCATCTTCAGGGTTGTTTACCGCGCTTAATATTTCTTCTTTATCCTCAGGATAATTGGTAATAACCACTTTTAACGGATCGAGCACACCCATTACACGTTGTGCAATTTTATTCAGGTGATCGCGTACACTGAATTCGAGCAATGATACATCGGTTGTTCCATCCACTTTGGTAACCCCGATTTTATCCGAGAAATTACGAATCGACTCCGGCGTATAACCCCGTCGGCGTAAACCGGAGATAGTTGGCATCCGCGGATCGTCCCAACCACGAACGTGATTGTCTTTCACCAATTCAAGCAATTTACGCTTGCTCATTACAGTGTAAGTAAGATTCAAGCGCGAAAACTCGATCTGGCGCGGACGATAATCCGAATCCATCAATTGAGTGATAAACCAATCGTACAATGGACGGTGCACCTCAAACTCCAGGGTACAAATGGAATGTGTAATTCCTTCCCAATAGTCGCACTGTCCGTGAGCAAAATCGTACATCGGATACACGCACCAGCTATTTCCGGTGCGGTGATGTTCGGCTTTCATAATCCGGTAAATAATCGGATCGCGCATGTGCATGTTTGGCGATGCCATATCTATTTTTGCACGCAGAACTTTTTCGCCTTCGTTAAATTCGCCCATTGTCATTCGTTCAAACAAATCAAGGTTTGTTTGTACCGAACGATTTCTGAACGGACTTTCAATACCAGGTTTCTGCGGCGTTCCTTTTTGTTCGCTTATTGTTTCAGCATTCTGATCGTCGACATAAGCTTTTCCTTCTTCAATCAGTTTAACGGCAAAAGCATGTAGTTTTGGGAAATTATCAGATGCATAATACAAACGATCCTCCCAGTCGAAGCCAAGCCAACGCACATCTTCCATAATCGACTCAACATATTCAGTTTCCTCTTTTGAAGGATTGGTATCATCGAAACGAAGATTTGTTTTGCCTCCATACTTTTGTGCCAGTCCGAAATTTAAACATATCGACTTGGCGTGACCAATGTGTAAATAACCATTTGGTTCGGGGGGAAAGCGTGTATGTACACGTTTATCATTTTTACCTGCAGCTAAATCAGCATCGATTTGTGCATGAATGAAGTTCGCCCTTTTAGGCGCTTCCGCATTTGTATTCGTATTCTTTTCTGCCATTTTTTTGAATTATCCCCTATTGAATAAGGTTACAAAATTAAAAAATGATTTGTGAGTACGCTTAACACCTGTTCAAATTATTACTTTTGTTGCAATAATATTAATTCGGAATGGGAGTAATCGAAATTGAGGGAATGAAGTTTTATGCCTATCACGGGCATTTTGCAGCCGAACAAGTTGTTGGCAACCACTTTGAAGTTTACCTACGCATTGAAACAAACTGCGATGTTGCAGCCCAAAGCGACAATTTGGATGACGCGTTGAACTACCAGGCTGTTTATGAAACTGTAAAAGAGGTTATGCAGATAAAATCGGCCTTATTGGAAAATGTGAGTAAACGTATACTAGATACCCTTTACGACCGATTCCCGGCGATTGATAAAGCCCGGATCAAAATCTCGAAAATGAATCCGCCAATGGGTGGCGAAATCGAACGGGTGAGCGTTACGCTGGAACGATAATTTATCACCACTGTTTGCAGAATTTCATCCGGAGCAGAGTTGAAGGATTGAAGGACTGAGCTACTAAATGCGATAATGCTTTAATGCTTTAATGCTTTAATGCTTTAATGCTTTAATGCTTTAATTAAAAAACTCGAAGCTTGTAACTAGTAGATTGCAACTTAAATAACTTCATGTTATTAAATATTTAATCCCCAGCCGAATACTGATATTTATCAAATTATTCGAACTTCTTTTTCGTATTTTCGAAAACAAATAATTCAACCAAAAGCCGATGTTTTACAGTACGAATAATTTGAATGAAGGAAGTTGCCGAAAAAACTGCAACACAGAAAAGAAAAGAGAACTTCAGGAGGGGAAAGATCCTAAAGCAACCGATACCCAATGGCAAGCTGGTGCCAGCCGGTTACATGTAAATGCAAACTGGCAAAAACGAAGAAAATAAGCTGATTTTATTTTTTGTGTTGCGAGAACTGCAAAATTTTATATTTTTGCAATCCGAAAACGTACAAGGTTCCTTGGCCGAGTGGCTAGGCAGCGGTCTGCAAAACCGTGTACGGCGGTTCGACTCCGCCAGGAACCTCACTCAAAAAGAGAGCATTAACAGCTCTCTTTTTTTTATGTGACGCATTATTTCTATTATCAAACATTATTTTTCTTTGCATATTTGTAATCGAACGATTACCAATAATCATACGAAAAACATCAGCTAAATGAAGATCGTCCGCGCAGTTCTTTTCGCTCCTTTGGCACTCATCAGGCTACTTTTTGTAGTGTTTATAAGTGCTTATGTTACTATTATTGGTTGGTTTTGGTTAAAAACCAAAGGATTCAGCCGAAATTTACAACAATGGGTGATGGGCACCTGGGGTAGAAGTATTCTTTACATGTGCGGAATTAAGGTCAACAGAAATGAACTGCCCAAAACGGACAATTATATATTAATGCCAAATCATCGGAGTTACATTGATATTTTTATTGTCGCAGCCCTTACACCGGCAGCAATGGTTGGAAAAGCGGAAATTGCAAAATGGCCATTTGGTGCTTTGGGTGTCCGTGTAACAAACTCGATCCTTGTTGACCGTAAAAATCAAAAAAGCCTGCTGCTCACCATGAAAAAGATAAAAGAATCGGTTGACAATGGAATTCCTGTAATTTTGTTTCCAGAGGGAACTACTTACAAAGGGCCACTGACAAAGAAATTTAAAAACGGTAGTTTTAAAATTGCTGCCGAAGGAAATATCCCGGTTATTCCGATGGCCATTGAATTTAAAGATGTAAATGATGCCTGGATTGATAAAGACACTTTTGTAGGGCATTTCTTTCGTCAACTTGGGAAACCATTTACTTATGTTACAATAAGATATGGTGCACCAATTTCAGAAATTGACAACAAACTTCTACAAACAAAAACAAAAAAAGAAATCGACTCGATGCTTAAATCGATCAGGAATGCTTAGCTGATTTTTTCTTAAACCAGAAAAAAACCGGAATTCCTGATAATGCAGTAAGTACAGCAATACTAGATTCAACGGGCCGTTCAAAATAAGCCAGCACAAGCATTGTAAAACTTACTACAATAAAAAATACCTGAACAAACGGATAACCGGGTAATCGATATGTTGTGGTCTTCATTTTTCGTAATTTTATAGTTCCGGCAACAGCAATTATTGGGAATATACCCAGCGAAAATCCCATGTAAGTTAAAATCTGCTCGAAAGTGCCCGATAATACCAAAATAACGGCAATAACAGCCTGAAGAAAAATTGCATTTACCGGCACCTTACTCTTCCTGCTTATTCTTGCAATTGATTCAAAGAATAATCCGTCGCTGGCCATCTTATAATAAACACGAGGCCCCAGAATAATAAAAGCACTCAATGATGAAAACAAAGCAAATGAAATCAGCAAAGAAATTATTGTTTCGGCAGTTGGACCAAAGGCAAGCCCTACAGCCAATCCTCCAATTTCAGGTTCGTTGCGCATTTGCGCAGCGGGCACTGCATAAACGAAAAACAGATTCAGCAGCAAGTACAATATTGTTACTATCAGCGTTGATATTAATAAGGAGCGAGGTATTACTTTTCGTGGCTCTTTAATTTCTGAACCAATATATGTGGCAGAATTCCATCCACTGTAAGCAAACATTATAAACATCAGCGACAATCCGGCCGATTTCCAGTTTGCAAAGTCGAATTGAAACGGTTGTGCCGGATGTAAATTTTCCATGTCTCCTTTTCCCAAACTCAAGCCGACAATAATCAATCCCAGCACCAGCAATATCTTTAATAACGTAAGTACATTCTGAATTCGTGATCCTAATACAATGCCTCGCGCATGAATTAAGCTAAAACCAATGATTACGATGATTGCCAAACAGCGGCTAAAATTTTCGGGACTTAGAATATCGCTTAACATCAGCAAATTTTGCAATTGCGGAAAAGCCCATACAAAGTATTTTGAGAATCCTATTGCCGATGCAGCAATTGGTGCAGAAAAACCAACAATTAACGATAACCATCCACTTAAAAATCCTAATAAAGGGGAATAGATTTTTGAAATAAAAACATATTCGCCACCTGCTTCAGGAAAAGCTGCTCCCAACTCTCCAAACGATAAGGCTCCGCAAAATGCAACTGCACCACCAATTCCCCATAATACCAGCATCATAACCGGATTTTGCAAAAATCCCATTAAATAGCCGGTTGTTGTAAATATACCGGCACCAATTATATTGGCAATAACTATATTAGTTACGGAGAACAGACCAAGTCTACGTTCCAGTTTTTTTTGCAATCTATGCAATATGTTTAGTTTTTACTTTTTAAAGCTTTTTGAAATTCCGGATCTACTTGTCCGGTCGATAGTTGTTTCGTAGGTATCGAGACCTTCAACATAGCGCAGAAACTCACCAATTCCATTAATTCGCGAGGCAGTATTATGAGCAGTAAAGCATCCACCAGGCTTCATTTTAGCATCCATCGCAATGAAATAATTTTTGTACCAATATTTATCTGCATCACAAAAAACAAAATCGTATTCTCCTTTTAACCTGGGTACAAGTTCGTGCGCATCTGCAAGTTTTACATCAATATATTTTGAAACTCCTGCTTTTTTAAAATTAGACTTGGCCTGTAAATAGCGTGTTTTATCAATTTCTATGGTTGTTAGCTTTCCTCCTGTTTTGCTTAACGCCCAGGCAATCCAAATAGCCGAATGCCCTGTTGATGTTCCTATTTCCACGGCTGAAGTGTAACCATTCTCGATAATTAAATCGTAAAGAATCTTTCCATCTGACAATGGCACATTCATGTCGCGCCATTCACTGGCATTTTTTTCAAGAAAGCTTTTTACCTTTTTGTCAAGGGAATTTTCAGTTTCAGGATATTGACCACAAGCGTTTGAAACAACCAAAACTCCCAATAAGCATAACACTAATAATTGGTACTTCATTATCGTAAATTGAAATCATTATTGGCTTTTACGCTAGCAAGATAATAATTTCTGACTGAAATAATTTAGTTTCCTAATTTCTACTTTATAGTTTAATTGGCTACAATACATTAAAACGCCGATTTTGATTTCAATTATTGAACTTAATAGTTGTGTTTTCGACTCCTAACATATCAAATCATCTAAATTCTTGTATAAAAAGTCAATAAATTACCATTTACGTTTTATAATAAGAGAGAAAAACATATATTTGTAGTGCATTTGGGATTCATCCCATATTGTGTGTTTGGGGGTTAACATTTAGGAAGGAGACTGTTGAGTCTCCTTCTTTCTTTTATAAACCTCTGCAAAACTAATTTTTTAGAGCAACCTTCACTACCTGCTTAACCCAATTACATTCAAAGGCCTGTAATAGGGGTCATTATGAAAATTGTTCTTTTTTTCTACTTTTGTGCCGAATTAAAATATTTTAGAATGAAAACAGCTGAAATACATACTTCGAAAGGAGTAATGAAAGTTAAGTTTTACGAAGAAGATGCACCGGGAACAGTTGCTAACTTTATTAAGTTATCTGAATCGGGCTTTTATAACGGACTTACATTTCATCGCGTAATCCCCAACTTTGTAATACAAGGTGGATGCCCGGATGGAACAGGAGCCGGTGGACCAGGTTATTCCATAGATTGCGAATTGGACGGTAACAACCAATACCACGACAAAGGTGTTTTATCTATGGCTCATGCGGGAAGAAACACTGGTGGATCGCAATTTTTTATTTGCCACAACCGTGAAAATACACAGCATCTCGACCGTCATCACACTTGCTTCGGAAGAGTTTTTGAAGGACTTGATGTAATTGACGACATCAGACAGGGTGATGAAATTGAAAAAATTATTATCGCAGAAGAATAACAGTTATCGATGATAAATAACAAAGGGAACCATGTTTGAGTTCCCTTTTTTTGTGACTTGAATTAAAAGAATTTTCATCCGTCACATTCCTTTTTGATGAGATTCGATTTTTCTTTTTAAAACAATAGTAAAGCATTTCTTTTCAGCACCTGCCAATCCATTGCCCTAATTCTCTGTAATACCAATCATTAACTATTTTTTTCAGACTATATATTTAACTCATTATACGGGTGTAATAAAAGACCATTTTTTCATTCTTGATAATTCAACTTTTAGACTCGAAAAGTAGACTTACAAAAAATCAAAAAATTAATATTTAGCTATTGCAAATGTCATTTCCATACTATTTATTTGCTACAGTAATATGTAACTAAATTTTCCGATTAGTAAAGATTAATACCAGTAATCTATTTCGTTTTAAAGATCATTTTTCAACTCTATTAACTGGCAAAAGATGGCAAATAACAAACCAAAAGTAATTAAAGATTACAGCAAACTCGACAAACAATTACAACAGCAAATTAAGTTGATTTATGCTGACGGTTTTGCTGATAATCTCATCCACTTTTTTGATAAAAGCGGTCAAAAAATAACGGTTTTACCTTTTGAAACGGAAGACAAATATTACATGTTAAGAATGACGGAAAACGAAGCAGTGGCTTTGGTTGACGAAGACGACGACTACGATGATGACGGATTCTTAAAAGATGAGGTTAAACAAACCTACGAGGATAAGTACTCGGACCTCGACCACGTTGCAGATCAATTAGAAGATGATTAAAATATAAAAAAGCAGGAATGTTGTTTCAAACCTGCTTTTCTTTTTACTTTTGAACGTTTCCGATCACTAGGCTAATAATGCCTTAACCTTATCAGCAATATCTTTACCATCGGCCTGGCCCGCCAGTTTTTTCGAAGCCATTCCCATTACTTTACCCATATCTTTCATGCTGCTTGCGCCAACTTGCTCAATCACGGCTTTCACTGCAGCCGTTAAATCTTCATCCGACATTTTTTCCGGGAGGTAACTCTCAAAAATTGCTACCTGTTGCATTTCCTGCTCATACAAATCTTCACGCCCCTGCTCTTTGTAAATATTTGCAGAATCGGTGCCTTGTTTTGCCAGTTTCGAGATGATCTTCATCGCATCGGCATCCGAAAGTTCACCTCCTGCACCTTTTGCTGTTTGTGCTTCAAGCATAACCTTTTTAATTCCCCTAAGGGCTTCCAGTTTCTCTTTTTCGCGAGCTTTCATTGCCGCCTTTATGTCGTTATTAATTTGCTCTAAAAATGCCATAACTTTTATATTTTAAATTAATCAACGTTATCGTGTAAATAACTGTTTCTGTCTGAAATTCGATTGTCGCGATCTACGGAATATCCTGACCGGTCGCGTTTGTATTTTGGATCGTTTATACGAATATTTCTGCGTTTAAAAGCCGGAACATTTTCCAACTCGTCCACATCGTCGTCGCTCAGATTTTCGTAATCATTAATATCAATTTCCTTTTCCGCATTGTTCCGTTCGCGAGAGGTTATCGGATACAAAGATTCAAACTCATCGTCTTCGTTTTTGCTTTTGTTGCTGATTTCAAATTCAAAGGTCGACTGACTTCTTTTATCTTCAGAACTTATACCAGACGCATGCTCCTCTTTTTCTACCGACACCGTTTCTTTCTCAAGCGTATGACTTACTACTTTTTTCTGACTTTGCTCTGACAGTTCAGAAATAATGCTCGTTGGAAATCCGGTAGCAATTACGGTTACCGACAGCTTTTCGCCCAAAGTTTCATCTTTTCCATTTCCCCAAATCAAATCGGCGTCAAACCCGGCCATGTTTTGCACATAATCGGTAATTCGGCCAACTTCATCCATGGTAACTTCTTTATTTCCGGAGTTGATATTTACCAAAATATTTCGTGCTCCGCGAATCTCATTATCATTCAGCAATGGCGAATTTAGGGCCTTTTTCACTGCATCCTCTGCGCGGTCTTCTTCATCACTTACCCCGGTTCCCATAACGGCCATTCCGCTTTTTCGCATTACAGTTTCCACATCAGCAAAATCAACATTTATATATCCGGGAACCGTAATAATTTCGGCTATTCCTTTTGCTGCAGTGGCCAGCACATTATCTGCTTTGGCAAAAGCCTCCGATATCCCAAAATCGCCATACATTTCGCGAATTCGTTCGTTATTAATCACCAACAACGAATCGACGTAAGCTGCCAACTCCTTAATACCCTCGTAGGCTTGTTTTATTCGACGTCGCCCTTCGTTACGGAATGGAATGGTAACAATAGCCACCGTTAAATACCCCTGCTCTTTACAACACTGTGCAATAACAGGTGCTGCTCCGGTTCCGGTTCCACCGCCCATTCCGGCAGTTACAAAAACCATTTTTGTGTTTTCCGACAAGGTATTTTTTACATCCTCAATATTTTCGATGGCTGCCTGTTTGCCAACATCGGGTTTGTTGCCGGCACCACGTCCTTCGGTTAACGAAGCTCCAAGCTGAACACGCGTGCGAACAGCACTTGCCTCCATAGCCTGCGCATCGGTGTTGCAGATTACAAAATCCACATCGCGAATTCCGTGCTTAAACATATGGTTTACCGCATTGCCACCACCGCCACCAACTCCTATTACCTTTATTTCGGCACCAGGTGTTTTTTCCATTACAAAATCAGCCATATCTTCCATTTTCTTCACCTTGTTTTTTGTTGTTATTCAAGAGGTTGATCATCATCTCCATCATTAAAAATCTTGCTTCCAAAATTTTTATAAAACCAGTTATCAATATTCGATTCCGTAACAGGCTCATCTTTCTTTTTCTCTGCCTTTTCCCTGGTTTTGGTCTTTTCTTTTGTTTTCCAGCCAAACCCTTTTGACTTGGATTTTGGCTTTGCTTTTGGTTTTGGTTGCGGAGGAACAAACATGATCGTTTCTTCCTCTTCCGGCTCAGGCTCGTATGGTTCGTCTTCGTTTAAATCGATACTAATTGCTTCTACCGCCTCATTTTTCGGTTCTTGCTGCTCAACAGTTTCTTCAAGATCATCGTCAAGATCAAATTTCTGCACCTCTTTTTCGGGTTGCAATTCTTTGTTTGGATTGGTATCGAACCCGGTGGCCAGAATGGTAACACTAATTTTGTCGCCAAGACGTTCGTCGTAGCCGTTACCCCAAATTATATCGGCATCCTGACCGGCTTTTTCCTGCAGCGATTCAATAATTTCTCCAATCTCTCCAATCCTGATCTCCTCACTTCCGGAGATAATATTCAACAGTATATTTTTTGTTCCGTAAATATCATTACTATCCAGTAGTGGCGATTCCAGCGCTGCATTTACGGCATCCATGGCACGGCCTTCGCCAGTGGCATAACCGGTACCCATTATGAAAACTTCGCTTTTTTGCATCACTGTTTCCACATCGGTGTAGTCGATGTTTACATTCCCGTGAACAGTTATAATTTCGGCTACTCCTTTAACGGCTGTCGATACAATATTGTCAGCCATTTTAAAAGCCTGACTTGCCGGTAAATCACCGTAAATGTGGTGCAACCTGTCGTTACTGATCACAAGCATACTATCAACAAATTCGGCCATTTTATCAATACCTTCCTGTGCTTGTGCCCGGCGTTTATTTCCTTCGGCCGGCGACGGAATTGTAACTACTGCAATGGTTAAGATATCAAGTTCGCGGGCCAGGCTTGCAATTACGGGAGCGGCGCCGGTTCCGGTTCCTCCACCCATTCCAGCCGCTATAAACAACATTTTAGTATTGTCACCCAGCACCTTTTTCAGATCTTCGTAATTTTCGCGGGCGGCTTCGGCTCCTCGTTCAGGTTTATTTCCTGCGCCCCGCCCTTCGGTTAATGTGGTTCCAAGCTGAATTTTAATCGGCACCGGACTATTGTCCATGGCTTGCGAATCGGTATTACAGATGATATAGTCAACACCCTTTATTCCCTCTTCGAACATGTGATTGACCGCGTTGCAACCACCACCGCCAACTCCAATTACCTTAATAATTGATGATGCTGCCTTCGGAAATTGAAAATTTGCTAATTCTTCGGTCATATCTTTTTGTTTTAATTGAATTCAAGGTCTTCGTTATCGTCGCCAAAAAAGTTGATTGCACTTTGTAAAGCTCCTTTAACGTTGGTCATTAAACCGCGTCCGCTTCGGTGTACTTTTGGCTCGGGCAATATTCTTTCTTCTCCAACATTTTGCGAAATGGATAGTTTTAAGGCTCCCAATGCAGTTAAAAATGCCGGATTTTTTGCTTCTTCTCTACGGTTTGCAGGAAGAATTACGGGGTGTGCCCTTCGTGCATCCAAACCGGTATGAAATTTCACAAGTGTGATTATGTGCCCTAAATTTGAAGTTCCGCCGGAGAGCACAATACCTGTTCCCAAACGATCAGCAACTCCCGATCTTTCAATCTCTTTCACCACACAATCCACAATCTCTTCCAAACGTGCCTGGATAATGTAAGCCAGACTTCTGATGGTAATTTCTTTCGGTTCCCAGCCATTGTTTTTGGCAATGGTGACGGTATCTTCGGTTTTAATCTGGTCGCCCAACGCCTGTCCATAGCGTACTTTTAACAGCTCCGCTTTTTCAAGAAATGTGGAACAACCGACTTTTAAGTCGTTGGTAATAACAGCTCCGGCAAACGGAATTACAGCTGTATGTACCAAAGCATTTTCGTAATAAATAGCCAGATTGGTTGTGCCAGCACCAATATCAAGCACTACACCGCCCATTTCCTTTTCAGGTTTTGAAAGCGCGGCCTCTGCTAATGCCAGCGACGAGTGAAAAACTTCGCCCAACTCAACTCCTACACTTTCCAAAACACGGGTCAATATCTGGTATTCCTGATCAGGCATAATCACCAGTTTGTAACGGGCTTCAATTTTTTTCCCTGTGGCTCCAACAGGTTTTAGTTCCTCAATTTCATCATCGATAATAAAAGAGGTTGGAATAACTTTCAGAATACGGTAATCATTTTTAATCTGCAGGCTTTTCGCTTCATTGTATAACTCGTCAATATCCAAATTCGACACAACGTCACCCTCACCTGTAAAACGCGACGCTTTGTAGTCGATGGTTCGCATACGTTTTCCGGCGTACGCCACATCAACAACATCAATTTCGTCTTCCAGCTGCGCATCCAACTGTTCCAACACTGCCGTGATGGACTCCGTTGCATCAGCAAGATTAAAAATCATACCTCTTTTTATGCCTTTTGATGGCACCTGGGCAGTACCCAGAATTTCCATTTTTCCCTCGGCGGTTGCTCTGCCCGCTAGTGCAACCATTTTTGAGGTTCCCATGTCGATAACAACCGAAAGATTTGTTTTTGAAGCCATAATTATCTTCTTTTTGCTATTACCTGATTTTTATATTTTAAACTGATCGTTTTGTATTTATTCCAATTATTCTTTGCCATAATCTGCTTGTAAAAAGCTTTCATATTGCGCAATTTCTCCGGGTAATTTTCCAGCGTTCCAAACTCAATGGTATGGTCGCCAACCAGCGGAATCAACAGCACATCGTAATCTTTTTGCACGTGAATTTGTTCGATTTGCGCATTCCAGAATTCGTCGTTTTCTATTGCTAAAACACATGGCAAAAGTGTTTCTTTCGCGTAATCTTCACTAATGTCTCCGGTAGCTACCAGCACGTTGGCCGCATAATTTGTTGACACCGGAATTTTACCGCCAAATTCATCGAGGTAATAATTTCCTTTATCGGAGAAAACGCGCACTACCGGTTCCCGATGTTTTAAATCAATGGCCAGTACTCCTTTAAAAGTGGCGCTATCGGTGCGGGTGACAACCTTATAAACCTCGGCCTTTAAAATGGCTTCGTGTTTTTCAACCGCCTGCTCAATCTGCACCGTGTTAATGCTGTCAAAATCTTTCCCGATTATGTCTTTATCGATCGACTTCACCAACTTCACCAGCTCTGCCCGATCAACTTTTATTACCTCGTCCGGATCGTAATTAATTTCGATATCGTTGCAAGTGGCATGATTGTACTTCAAAGAAGTAAACGCCAATGTTACCAGCAGAAACACCAGCAACACCAACAAACCGCCTATTTTTGCAAACTTTTTTATCATTTTTCTTTACTTTCCAACAATTCAATTATACTTTCCACCATACGGTCGATATCGCCGGCACCCATTGTTAGTACAATTTCATTTGGGTCTGATTTTAGTATTTTCAACACCTCATCGCGCTCGGCCAGCATCCTGTTTTCCAGCTTCATTTCTTTATAAATAATAGCGGATGATACTCCCGGAATTGGCTCTTCGCGCGCCGGGTAAAGCGGAATAAGAATTGCCTTATCCAGCAAATCCAGACTTTGTGCAAACTCTGCAGCAAAATCTTTGGTGCGCGAATACAGGTGAGGCTGAAAAATTCCGGTTACTTTTTTATCGGGAAACAAAGCCTTAACCGAAGTTATAAATGCCTCTAATTCCGCCGGGTGATGCGCGTAATCGTCGATATAGATCCGGTTCTCCGAACGGTAACGGATATCAAAACGACGGGCCACACCTTCGTAATCTTCAATCCCGGCTTTTATGGCATTTGCCGATGCTCCGGCCAGCCATGCCAAAGCACTGGCTCCAACCGTATTTTCAACATTCACCAGCCCCGGATAATTCATTTTGCAGTTGGCAATTATTCCTCCCGGTGTTTTTAAATCAAACGAATAAAAGCCTGTTTCAGGATTCAATTGCAAATTCAGCGCAGCAAAATCGGTTTTTCCTTTTAATGAATAGGAATAAACTTTTGCATCGGTTTTTGAAGTATCCAATTCTACTCCTTCTTTTAGCACCAAACTTCCGTCGGGCCGGATCTGTGAAATAAATTTCTCGAACGACTCAACGATTTTTTCCTTTTCGCCATAAATATCCAAATGGTCGGCATCAACCGAAGTAACCAGCGCCAATTGCGGTTTCAGGTGCAGAAACGAACGATCGAACTCATCGGCTTCTGCAACAATCCATGGCGAATCGTTTTCCGGAAGCACCAAATTACTTCTAAAATTCTTTGAAATACCGCCCAAAAATGCGCCGCATCCTTGTTCTGTTTTACTCAGAATATTGGTAACGATGGTACTTGTCGTCGTCTTTCCGTGTGTTCCTGCAACGCCGATTCCTTTCCGTTCGTTGCAAATCATTCCGAGCACTTTCGCCCGCTTAAACAAGCCAATTGGCTGGCTTTTAAACCAATTCAGTTCTTTATGCTCGTCGGGCAAAGCCGGTGTATATACAGCAATTGTTTCCGCCGGATTCCACTTCGACGGAATATTGCGGATATCATCATCAAAATGCACATTGATTCCCTCTTTCTGCAGCGCATCAGTCAGTGCTGTTTCAGTGCGATCGTATCCAGCCACATTGCGCCCCGAAAATTTAAAATAACGAGCCAGCGCACTCATCCCTATTCCTCCGATCCCAAGGAAATATACATTCTTTATTTTCTGAATGTTGTCCATTCTATTGTCTCACTAATTTTTCTACTTCATCAACTATTTGCTTGGTCGCTTCGGGTTTAGCTAACTCTTTACTTTTGGTGGCTAAAGCGTTGCAACGCGCTTCATCTTTTACCACGTCAAAAGCCAGCGGAAATAATTTCTCGTTAATCTCATCATCGCGCACCATTAAAGCAGCATCCTGTTCTACCAAAGCCATCGCATTTTTTGTTTGATGGTCTTCCGAAACATTTGGCGACGGCACCAATACCGACGCTTTCCCCACCAAACACAACTCCGAAATTGTTCCTGCTCCCGCTCTCGAAATCACCAAATCGGCCACTTCGTAAGCCAAATCCATACGTGTTATAAACTTATGGACCTGCAGGTTTTTGGGTTTCGCATTTGTCAGTTCTTCCTGAATTTTATCGTAATAATACGCCCCGGTCTGCCAGATCACCTGAACAGCCGAAGCTTCAATTTCTTTTATATTTTTCAGCACCGCCTGGTTTACTGAACGTGCACCAAGACTGCCACCAACAATCAACACAACCTTATCTTCCTCGCTTACATTAAAAAACTCGAAAGCTTCTTTTCTGTTTTGCTTTTCAATCAAATTTTCGCGAACAGGATTTCCTGTAAAAATCAGTTTTTCGGCCGGGAAAAAGCGCTCCATTTTATCGTAAGCCACACAAATGGAATTTACCTTTTTGCTTAGGAGTTTATTGGTAATTCCGGCGTAGGAATTTTGCTCCTGAATTAAACAGGGCACCTTTGCTTTTGCCGCCGCACGCAATAACGGACCGCTGGCATAACCCCCAACTCCTATCGCCACTTCAGGATTAAAATCGGCAACAATTTTTTTAGCCAACTTCGAACTTTGGCGCAACTTTTTAAAGAAGGTAATCATTTTCATGCTGGGTTTCCGCGGAAACCCCATCACCGGCAAGCCAATAATTTTATAACCGGCGGCTGGCACCTTCTCCATTTCCATCCGGTCTTCGGCACCAACAAATAAAATATCCGCGTCAGGATTGCGCTTTTTAATTTCGTTGGCAATGGCAAGCGCCGGGAAAATATGTCCCCCGGTACCTCCTCCGCTAATTATGGCTCTATTTATCTTTTGTTTCATTTTCTATTTCATAATCTTCGTCAGGAGCTTTAATCATAATCGGTTGCTCCGTAACTTCTTTGTTTTGCTGGTTTTGGTGACTCACACTAAGTATCAATCCAAAAGCCAACGAAGTAAACAACAGCGATGTCCCTCCCAAACTAATCCAGGGCAGCGGTTGTCCGGTTACCGGCAACGCGCCGCTTGAAACACCTATATTTATCATGGCCTGAAAAACCAGCACCAATGTTAGCCCGATTACCATAAACGCCGGAAAGGTTCGGGTGGCACGCCTGACTATTACCACTCCCCTGAAAAAGAAAATCAGGAAAAGCATGATTACAGCAATACCGCCAATTAAACCGTATTCTTCAACGATTATGGCAAAAATAAAGTCGTTATAGGCAGCGGCCATGTAATTACTTACATCTGAGTGACCGGGGCCTTTTCCGAGAATTCCGCCGGAATAAATGGCTAGTTTTGCATAGTCGGCCTGCGTAATTCCCTGCGACGCTTCAGGTGGAGGAGGATCGATAAAACGTTCAATCCGCCCTTTCATGGTATGAACGCGCCCCAAACTTTCGGGCAAATGATCGGCAGTAAAATATATTGTTACTACAAATGCAATTCCGGCTCCTACTACCGAAAACAAATATTTTAATGGAATCCGGCCGCAAAACATCATCGTCATGATTGTTGCGAAAAGCAATGCCGAGGTCGAGAAATCGGATATAAAAATCAAACCACAGACAATAGCCGTATAAAAAATTATCTTCTTAAATGCTTCCCACAAATCGCCTTTTGTTTTTTGGCGTTTTCCTAAAATTTTGGCCGAATATAAAACCAGTGAAATCTTGGCCATTTCGGCGGGTTGAAAAGTTGCTCCCCAGAAATTAAGTGTACGTCCGCTGGACGAAACAAAGGATGTTCCACGCATTGCAATGGAAAAAAGTAAAAAGCCGATACTTGCCAGCAAAGCCCACCATGCAAGTTTTGAGTACAATTTTATGGGCAGCACATTTACCATGAGCAATATCACCCCAATTCCTGCACTTAAAAACACCACCTGGCGAAACAGGTATTTCAAGGTGTTTCCCTGAGCCACACGATAGGCCAATGCACCCGTTGAACTGTACACAATAAGCAGCGACAACACCGATAACAGCATCAGCACCATCCAAAGCACGCGGTCGCCCTTAAATAATTTCAGAATGGAATGTTGCATTACAAATTCCTTACTTCTTTTTTAAATTGATTTCCTCTGTCTTCGTAATTCTCGAATAAATCGAAACTTGCACACGCCGGCGATAACAGCACGGTGTCGCCATTTCTGGCCAGGTAGTATGCAGCTTTTACTGCTTCTTCCATGCTTGATGCATCCACAATATCGGAAACACAATCGCCAAAAGCTTCGTGCAACTTGGCATTGTTTTTTCCGAGACAAACAATGGCTTTCACTTTGCTGGTTACCAGTCCCTGCAACATGGTGTAATCGTTTCCTTTGTCCACTCCGCCGGCAATCCATATCACCGGTTTGTGTACACTTTCCAACGCATACCACGATGAATTTACGTTCGTTGCTTTCGAGTCGTTGATAAACTCGATGCCATGAACTTTAAGAAAACGCTCTAAACGATGCTCCACGCCAGTGAAGTCGGAAAGGCTTTCTCTCAATTGTTCATCCCTGATTTTTAATACCATGCTTGCAATGCCTGCGGCCATGCTGTTGTAGGTATTGTGTTTCCCCTGTAAAGATAAATCCAGTATAGACATGCTGAATTGATTTTGATTAAAGTTGATAATTATCCGATTGTCTCTCACTCCTGCTCCAGGCCCGGCAGCCTCTCCCAACCCAAAAGGAAGTTGAACAGGTTTTATATCTCTCTTATTTATTTCTTTTTGAATCACTTCGTCGTCGGCACAATAAACGAAGTAGTCAGTCGCTGTTTGATTTTGAAGAATCCTGAATTTCGAATCCGTATAGTTTTGCATGTCGTAACCGTAACGATCAAGGTGATCGGGTGTAATGTTCATCAGCACAGCTACATCGGCTTTAAACTCATACATTCCGTCCAACTGAAAACTGCTTAACTCGATTACATACACATCAAAATTTTCTTCGGCCACCTGCCACGCAAAGCTTTTTCCAACGTTCCCTGCTAAACCAACATTCACTCCTGCTTTTTGCAGAATATGATAAGTCAGCAAAGTGGTAGTAGTTTTTCCGTTACTTCCGGTAATACAAATGGTTTTGGCCGACGAAAAACGACCGCCAAATTCAATTTCCGAAATTACCGGAGTACCGCGCTCCTTTAATTGCTTAACCAGTGGTGCAGTTTCAGGAATTCCCGGACTTTTCACTACCAGTTCGGCGCTCCGGATTTTCTCTTCCGAGTGCTGGCCTTCTTCAAAATCGATTTTATAATTTGAAAGAACGTCTTTGTATTTCTCCTTGATTTTTCCAAGGTCGGACACCCATACCTCGTATCCTTTTTTTTGTGCAAGAATGGCTGCTCCAACGCCGCTTTCGCCTCCTCCTAATATGGCTACCAATCCTTTCACTCTATCTCATTTTTAATGTTGCAATTGTTATCACTGCCAGAATAATTCCGACAATCCAAAAGCGTGTCACAATCTTTGGTTCGGGGAAACCTTTTTTCTGAAAATGGTGATGAATCGGACTCATTAGAAATACCCTGCGTCCTTCACCATATTTTTTCTTGGTGTATTTAAACCAACCCACCTGAATAACCACTGAAAGGTTTTCGATCAGGAATATTCCACATAACAAAGGAATCAGAATTTCCTTGCGGATGATTACGGCAAAAACGGCCAGAATTCCTCCGAGGGCAAGACTCCCGGTATCACCCATGAAAACCTGTGCCGGGAATGAGTTGTACCACAAGAAACCAACGGTTGCACCAATGAAAGCTGCAATAAAAACAGTCAATTCACCAATGTTCGGAATGTACATGATATTCAGGTAGTCGGCATAAATTACGTTACCACTAACATAAGCCAGAATCCCCAGTGTTGCCCCGCTAATTGCTGACGTTCCGGTTGCCAGTCCGTCAATTCCATCGGTAAGGTTTGCGGCATTCGAAACGGCTGTAATGATCAAAATAATTGCGATAGCGTAAATCAACCATTTCAACCAGTCGACAGCATCGCCGGCAAAAGCCACCAGCCATGCATAATCAAATTCGTTCTTTTTAATAAACGGGATGGTAGTTTTGGTCGACTTCACATCTTCCATTATAAACTGCTCAGAACTTTCTCCGGTGGCAGGATCTGTAACTTGTTCAGTCAGGAAAGCTCCATTCTCATCGCTAACGTGCTCACGAACTTTTACATCTTCGCTGATAAAAAGTGTGGCGGCTACAATAAGCCCCAAACTTACCTGTCCAAGGATTTTAAACCGGCCGGCCAGTCCTTCTTTATTCTTTTTAAATACTTTGATATAATCGTCGATAAAACCGATCATTCCCAAAAATGCAGTGGTGATCAGCATTAACAGAATGTAGATATTATCAAGGCGAGCAAAAAGTAATGTAGGAATGATAATGGCCATCAGAATTATGATTCCGCCCATTGTTGGCGTTCCCTGCTTTTGCATTTGTCCTTCCAAACCAAGGTCGCGCACTTCGTCGCCAATTTGTTTGCGCTGCAAAATTCGAATCAGCTTTTTACCGAAAATCGTTGTGATAAACAACGAAAGAATAATTGCTGCTGCGGAGCGAAATGTAATACCCGGAAGCATTCCAATTCCCGGAATATCGTATCCTGCTAAAAGTTCGTATAGCCAGTAAAACATATCTTGTTTTTAATTTTTTAGTCCAAAACAGTTCCTCACTTCTTCTCTGTCATCAAAATGATGCTTCACACCATTTACTTCCTGGTAGTCTTCGTGTCCTTTTCCGGCAATCAGAATTATATCGCCCGGTTGTGCCAGCATTACCGCCGTTTTTATCGCATCGCGCCGACTAACAATCGACACCACCTTATTTTTGTATTGCGGCTCAACACCGGCTTCCATATCTTTTATAATCGCTTCAGGATCTTCGCTGCGTGGATTATCAGAAGTAAGAATTACCTTATCGCTGGCGGCCAGTGCTTCCTGGGCCATCTCGGGGCGTTTTGTTTTGTCGCGATCTCCTCCGGCGCCAACCACCGTTATCACTTGCTCGTTTCTTGTTCTGATTTCAGAAATAGCAGCTAACACATTTTTTAATGCATCGGGCGTGTGCGCATAATCAACAATGGCATATTTTCCGTCTTCGCTTCTTATGGTTTCGAATCGTCCCTGCACCGATTGCAAATCGCTGATAACAGTGAGCACCTCGCCCTTATCCTGCTCCAACTCAACGGCAGTGGCATAAACAGCCAACAAGTTTGACGCGTTGAAAAGTCCAACAAAACGCGTCCAGATTTCCTGATCGTCCATACTCAGCAGCATACCATCAAAATGACTTTCGATTACCTTGCAGCGGTAATCCGCCATGGTACGATTGGAATAAGTGAGTTTTCGGGCTTTTGTATTTTGAAGCATCACCAAACCATTTTTATCGTCGGCATTAACCAATGCAAAAGCATCCTTTGGCAAACCGTCGAAAAACGCTTTTTTCGCTTTTATGTATTCAGCAAAAGTTTTGTGATAATCGAGATGATCGTGAGTGATATTGGTAAAAATACCACCGGCAAACCGAATGCCTGCAATTCGCTGTTGATGAATGGCATGCGAACTCACTTCCATAAAACAATACTCACAACCTGCTTCCGCCATTTCAGCCATTAATTGCTGAATTTTCAATGCATCAGGTGTGGTGTGTGAGGCAACCTCCTCTTTTTCGTTTATTTTATATGAAATTGTTGAAAGCAAACCTACATTGTAGCCCTGCATTCTGAAAAGCTTGTGCAACAAACTGGCAATACTGGTTTTTCCATTTGTACCGGTTACACCGATAACTTTCATTTTTGATGATGGCGAACCATTAAAAGCAGCAGCAATTTCACCCAACACTTTATTGGAATCTTCAACCTGCACATAGGTAACATCTGGTTTGGTTTCTCCAGGAAGATCTTCGCAAACAATTGTTGTTGCGCCTTTTTCTATTGCCACATCAATAAATCGATGTCCGTCAACCGACACACCTTTTTGCGCCACAAATAAATCATCCGGATTGATCTTCCTTGAATCAAATTGAATGCCCGCAACTTCTTTACCTATGCTACCAATGCATTCAATAATCCCTATATGTTCCAACAACTTACCTAGTTTCATCCTAACTTAATGAGAGATATACCGTTTGTCCCGGGCGGTATGAGCTACCGGGTTTCAACGATTGTTTTTTTACTTTTCCTATTCCGCTTATTTTCACTTTTAAACCTGCATTTTCAAGCAGGAAAATGGCATTACTGGCGCCCATTCCTACAACATCGGGCACAGCATTTGTCGGCACCACATTTTCTTCCAGCACTATTCCATTGTCTTTTGCGCTTGGAGACACCATATTCGAATTTGGTAATCCCTGAATATTCTTGAGCTCCAGCTCCTTTGCCAAACGAAGAATCGCGTCGCGCTCCCCGCTTTTTATCTCAGGAATATCTTCCCCTTCCTGATTATCACTTTCAGGCGTAGCATTCATAATTTGGCTGGCGTAAACTTTTTCCGAAATTTCTTTGAATACAGGACCTGCCACTGCTGCTCCGTAAATCGAGTTTCGTGGCTTTTTAAAAGTCACAATCAGCGAATACATCGGGTTATCAGCCGGGAAATACCCTACAAAAGACGCGTAATAAGCTCCGTACTCATAACCTTTCCCATCCGAGCGGGCAACACGTGCAGTTCCTGTTTTACCGGCTACCTTAAACTGATCGCCCTGAACGCCTCGGCCGGTTCCATTCTGACAAACACCTTCGAGCATAGCCTGCGCTTTTCCAATGGTTTCTTTCGAAACAATCATCGGATTCAGCAACTCAGGTTTAAAGGTTTTAACCAAAGCACCGCTGTTACGAATTTCTTTTACCAAACGTGGTTTTACCATGGCTCCATCGTTGGCTACGGCATTGTAAAAATTCAGGATTTGCAAAGGAGTAAGACGCAAATCGTAGCCGTACGACATACGCCCTAAAGTGGTAGTTCCCCACCAATCGGCATTTCCAGGGTATTTTATATACGGCTGTCCTTCACCGGTTAGTTCCAATCCCAACGGTTTCTGAATACCAAAACCATAAATCCGGTCTACATAATCTTTTGGATTATCGGTATATTTCGATAAAATCACTTTGGCCGTTCCAATATTCGACGACTGCTCGAGAATCTGTTTCACATTCACTTTACCACAAGCATGATCGTCGGTAATATTTTCCTGCGCCCAATAACCGTTTCCGGTATCGAATACATCGCTGGTATCTACCACACCATCTTCAAGCGCCACCATTAACGACACCAATTTAAATGTTGAGCCGGGTTCGTAACAACCGCGATGCCCCAAAGCATAATTATCTTTTTCGTAGAAACCGTCGCTGGATTTACCCAAATTGGCAATTGCCTTAATCTCTCCCGTTTTCACTTCCATTAAAACTGCAGTTGCCCATTCCGGATTCGATTTTAGTGCCTGTTTATACAAAGCACTTTCGGCAATGTCCTGCATTTTTACATTAATGGTTGTAATGATATCCATCCCGTTTTGCGGCTCAATTTCGGTGCGGGTAACCCAACGGCCCGACAGGTTTTGCTTGTAGCTGATGCCGTTTTTGCCACGCAAATACATTTCGTACGAACGCTCCAAACCGTTGTAACCAACAGGTACGGGAGTTAGTGCATTGGCCTTGTTCAAGCTACCAATTGTACGCTGCGCCAGCATACCCAACGGATTGAGCCGTTTGTTTTCCTGCTCAATGATCATTCCTCCGCCAAAACGTCCGCGACGTAAAATCGGGAAGTTTTTAAATTGCTGAAGTTCGTTGTAATCTATTTTATCGGGCGTAAGCAAATAACCCCGGTTTTTGTTTTTATAAGCCGAGCGCAATCGCCTTGCATATTCGCGCTTTGAAGCATCTTTATAAAAATCCGACAAGTACCAGGCTAATGAATCCACTTCATTGTCGAATACTTTCTTAACCCCCTCAGCAGCAAGGTCGATACGAATTTTGTATCCGGGTACCGACGTGGCCAAAACACTGCCATCATCAGCACAAATCGTTCCTCGTACCGGCGGAATGATCACAGTATTATTGCTCAGGTTTTTCTCAATTTTCTGCCAGCGCTCGTTGTTGATCTGCTGAACAGAAACAAGCTTAAACACAACCACGACTCCGAACAACGTCAACACGAAGTATACAATTGCAATACGCGACAATATGGTTTTCCTAATCCCCACAGCTAATCTTCTTTTTCAACCGTTATTTTTTGCGGCGGACGCATTGGCTCCTGCAAACCAATTCCGGCCTCCTCAACTCGTTTTGCTACTTCCGACGGACGACTGGCGTCCATCAATTTGGCAGAAAGCGTTACCGACTGTGATCGCAACTCATCCAACTCTTCCTGCAACACCACAATTTCGCGTAGTGTACTTTCCGACCAGTTACGATTGGCAATCAAAAGCAATCCCAAAACCGCAAGAAATGCCACAAACGGCATTTGCTTCAATGTCCGTTCGTCTGTCAATATGGTCCCCCCAATAAAGGACTTCATACCGGTTCGTTTTCTTGTATTTTTATTTTGCTCTGCCATTCCTTAAATTTTCTCTGCTATTCTTAGCTTTGCACTCCTCGACCGAGGATTGGCGCTTAACTCCTCTTCTCCTGCTACAATCACTTTTCGATTTATGAGCTTAAAAGGCGACTGCACGTTTCCATAAAAGTCTTTTTCAATTTTTCCCTCAAAATTTCCGGCACGCATAAAATTCTTACACAGGCGGTCTTCCAAACTGTGATAAGTAAGAATAACCAACCGGCCTCCTGGCTTTAACACTTCCAGCGAAGCCATCAAAAATTCGCGTAAAGCCTCCATTTCTTCGTTCACCTCAATACGAAGTGCCTGAAAAACCTGAGCCAGATATTTATTCTCGATTGCCTTTGGAGCGCAAGCCGAGGCAATTTCTTTTAAACGGGTAGTTGTTTTTACGGGAGCCTCATTACGGGCTTTAATAATTTGAGCAACAAGTTTGCGGGCATTCTTAACTTCGCCGTACATCCTGAATATCATTTGAAGCTTTTCTTCATCGTACTCGTTCACCACTTTCGCGGCATCAAGCCCGGCTTCACGATTCATGCGCATATCTAGTGGGGCATCAAAACGAAATGAAAATCCGCGCTCGGCCTCATCAAACTCATGCGACGAAACGCCAAGATCGGCAAAAACGGCATCTACCTGTTTTACATCGTAATACTTCAGAAAATTACGGACGTAACGAAAATTATGACGAATAAAAAAAAGCCGGTCATCCTCTATGGCATTCCCGGCAGCGTCTTCATCCTGATCGAAAGCAAACAGGCGACCACTACTGTCAAGTGCATTCAATATCATTGCCGAATGACCACCACCTCCAAAGGTAGCATCGACAACATTAGCCCCGGGATGCAGATTCATCCCTTCGATACTTTCGGCTGCCAAAACCGGTATGTGATAAACATCAGACATCTTCCCTACAAATCAAATTCTCTCAACATGTCCAGATAAGCATCATCAGATATATCGTCGGCTTCCGCCACGATTTCGTTGCTCAGGCTAATCGAGGCGCCCATTCCTAGAAATGTCACCTTGCCCTCCAGGTTCGCGTACTTTAAATATTCATCAGGAATATTTATCCGACCGTTCGCAGCAAGGCTTACCGGAGCAAAATTCCGGAAATACTGACGCAAAGCTGCAAAATGTGCAGGATTGGTACTGGCGCGTACTTTCGCCTGAAATTTCTCCACCTTTTCCTGCCACACTTCCATCGGATGAATATCCAAGCATTTCCCTAGTCGATTCTTCTCCAGAACAACCTGATCAGGAATATCCTCGCCCATCGCTTTCTTAAAAGCCGATGGAAGAACCACCCGCCCTTTGTCGTCGATGGTTGCCTGATATGTTCCTGCGAAAAATGCCATAAAATCCTAAAAGTCTTTTTATCAAGTGTAAAAATACAATTTTATTCCATTTCATGCCATATTATTCCATTTCATTCCACCCTGCTTTTCGCCGTTTTTGTTAATAAACCAATAGCAAAATGTTTAAAACCTATTCAAACCTGTTCAAAACCCATTTCCTAGCACTGATTTTCAATACCTTAAAAACCCACCGAATCAATCAACACATCGTTAATAACTCATTTTTTTACCGAATTATTTTATTCCACATGCCCCTTTAGCTAAATATTTGACGATGATCGGAATTAAAAGAACAGGAACTTTTATACGAAGAATCGGAATCGATACATTTTTCAGATTAAGCATTTTTTAGTTAATTGCCGCTGCAAATAAACCAGCAATGACGACAGAGAATAGCACGAAAAGCTACAAGCCGATCCGAATCAGGGAGGTATTTGCCGCCAAAAGTCCGGGATTGGCAAAGTTCATCCCGGGATTTGTATATCGTTATCTGAACAACATTCTTCACCTTGACGTGGTGAATACTTTTCTTGAGAAGTACGGACACCTGAAAGGAATTGAATTTGTAGACCAGGTAGTTGAAGAGTTTAATGTTCGCGAATTCGTTCACAACAGCGAAAACATACCAGAATCAGGGCGATACATTTTTGCCAGCAACCATCCGCTCGGAGGTTTTGATGGGATGTTGCTGATGAAAAACGTAGAAGCAAGATTGGGTGCATTTAAATTTTTAGCCAACGATATTTTATTGAATATTCCACAGTTAAGCCCGGTTTTTGTTCCGGTTAACAAACACGGAGGACATGCGCGCGAAGCAGCGAAAAAGCTCTCGGAATGCTACAATTCCGAAGACCAGATACTGATCTTCCCATCAGGGCTGGCATCACGAAAAATTAAAGGACAAATTATGGATTTGGAGTGGAAGAAACACTTCATAAGCAAAGCCATAAAACATAAACGCGATGTTATTCCGGTTTTTATAAGCGGAGGAAACTCTAACCGATTCTATCGTCTGGCTAAAATCCGGAAGTTTTTCAAAATAAAATGGAACCTCGAAATGTTTTTTCTTCCCGATGAGACAATGAAACACCAAAATACCGACGTACATCTTTATTTTGGGAAACCCATCCCATACACCACTTTTGACAACACAAAGACCCACCAGGAATGGGCAGAGTGGGTAAAAGAAAAAGTATATAAACTAAAAGAAAGTTCTGATTCAATAAATTAAACAATATTACAGAACAGCTTTATCATGATTTTTTTAATTTTGTATTCCAATTTTCTAAAAGAGGAAGTTCGAAACAAGTGAGAATTGATTAACGTAATGTCATTGAGACACAATTTCACAAGATTGTTTCGGGAAATGGGGTACAGATAGTTAAACAGTTTCTTATGAAGGACATTATAGCACCTATAGATAGAGAAGAAATTTATGCAGAACTAACACCTGAAAAATTACTTCGGAAAACCAATAAAGGTGGTAACGAAATATATATCGTAACAGCACACGACTCGCCTGCAATTATGCACGAACTGGGCCGCTTGCGCGAAATTACTTTCCGGGATGCCGGCGGAGGCACAGGTAAAGAGACCGACATTGACAGCTACGACACAGCTGCTCAACCCTACAAACAGCTTATTGTTTGGGATCCGGATGCAAAAGAGATTCTAGGCGGTTACCGTTATGTGTTGTGCGCCGATGCTCCAAGAGATGAAAATGGAGAGATCAAATTGGCTACGTCGCGTGTTTTCCATTTTTCGAAAGATTTTGAGGAAAATTACCTGCCATATACATTGGAATTGGGACGTTCGTTTGTACAACCAGCTTACCAATCGAGCAAAGCAGGAGCAAAAGCACTTTTTGCACTCGACAATCTTTGGGACGGACTTGGCGCCCTTACCGTTGATCATCCGGAAATAAAATATTTCTTCGGAAAAATCACGATGTATGAGCATTTCCACAACGAAGCCCGGAATCTGATCCAGTACTTTTTCAAGAAATATTTCCGCGACAAAGAAAACCTGGTCTACCCGTTAAACCCGGTTGAGTTCGACATTGACATGCCTGCCATGAAAAAGCTGTTTAATGGCAAAGATTACAATGAAGATTACAAAATACTGGTTCAAAATGTGAGAGCATTTGGAGAAAATATCCCGCCGCTTGTAAATGCCTACATGAATCTTTCTCCGTCGATGAAAACATTTGGTACGATTAGAAATGAAGTATTTGGCAATGTTTTAGAGACCGGAATTATTGTAACCATAGACGATATTTACAGTGTAAAAGTTGACCGCCACATTGAAACCTACATTAAAGGCAAAGAAGACAGTGAGTGGGAAACGCCTGAATAGAGAATAAAAAATTAAGATAAAAAAATGCCCCGATGCTGTTTTGCATCGGGGCATTTTTTTTATTTATTCAGAGCAATTATTTAATAAGCTCTCTCATCTTTTCCTTCAACAAAATTGATGAACGATCCGTTTACTACACGGTTACCTCCCGGAGTCGGGTAATTACCGGTAAAATACCAATCGCCCAGATCATTAGGACAAGCCTTGTGCAGGTTCTCAATCGATTGATAAACGATCTCTACCTCTGCCTTGCACTCATCGGGCTTTAACAACTCTGCAATTTTGACCGAAACCTGCTCAGCAGTAAATGGCTTGTAAATTTCGCGTACATAATTCACCATTTCTTCTTTTGGTAAATTCTCCTGGTCTTTACACTTCTTATACACCTGCTGTATAACCGACTCTTTTCCATGATCCTTCAACAACTCGATGGCTGCATTAAAAGCAATGAATTTATCAAGGCGCGCCATATCAATTCCATAACAATCAGGATAACGAATTTGTGGCGCAGAAGAAACCACGATGATTTTTTTAGGATTTAAACGGTCTAGAATCCTTAAAATGCTCTGCTTTAGTGTTGTACCCCGAACAATTGAGTCATCGATAATAACAAGCGTATCTTTATTTTTCTGAATAACGCCGTAAGTTACATCGTAAACATGGGCTACCAAATCGTCGCGACTGGCATCGTCGGCAATAAATGTTCTCAGTTTTACATCCTTAATGGCAATCTTCTCAACCCTTGGCTCGAACGATAAAATTCGTTTGATATCCTTGTCGGTTAAAGAACCATTTTTTTGCTGAATCTGGTCGATCTTCCAGTCAACCAAATGATGGCGCACTCCTTCCACCAATCCATAGAAAGCGGTTTCCGCGGTATTCGGAATATATGAGAATACCGTATTTTCATAATCGTAATCAACAGCTTTTAAAACAATCGGCGTTAACAGGTTTCCAAGCTGTTTTCTTTCCTGGTAGATCGATTTGTCGCTACCCCGCGAAAAATAAATACGCTCGAACGAGCATGATTTTCTTTTATGCGGAACACGAATCATTTCTCTTGAAACTTTTCCGTCTTTTTTAATTATCAAACCTTCTCCCGGACCAATTTCCTGCACTTCTTCTTCCTGAAGATTCATTACCGTCTGAATAACCGGACGCTCCGACGCCACAACAACAATTTCATCGTCGGCATAATAATGTGCCGGACGAATTCCCCATGGATCACGAACTACAAACGCATCGCCGTGCCCAATTAAACCGGCCATGGCATAACCGCCGTCCCAATCTTTTGAAGCACGTTCCAGAATATTCTGAATATCAAGGTTCTTCTCAATTAATGGCGATATTTCGTCGTTATCGTAGCCTTCGTTCTTATATTTCCTGAAAAGCAACTGGTTTTCCTCATCGAGGAAATGCCCTACTTTTTCAAGCGCCGTAACGGTATCGGTATATGCTTTAGGATGCTGGCCGAGGCTTAAGAGCACATTAAAAAGTTCGTCGGTATTGGTAAGGTTAAAGTTACCGGCCAAAACAAGGTTACGCGATTTCCAGTTGTTTTGGCGCATTACCGGGTGGGTAAAATCTATACTGTTTTTACCAAAAGTTCCGTAACGCAGGTGTCCCAGATAAAGGTTTCCCGCAAAAGCGAAATTCTTTTCTGCCCATTCCGGATCATTAATATCAAAGTCGTGGCGCTTCGCTTTTTTCAAAGGTTTGTTTACCTTATCAAATACATTTTTAATCGGATTTTGCTCTACCGACCGGTAACGACTGATATACGGATTTCCGGGATCAAGATCTGATTTTACGCAGCAAATTCCGGCACCATCCTGGCCTCGGTTGTGCTGTTTCTCCATTAAAAGATACAGCTTATTAAGCCCATACTTCCAGGTGCCGTATTTTTTTTGATAATAAGAAAGCGGTTTTAACAATCGGATTAAAGCAATGCCACACTCGTGTTTTATCTGGTCACTCATACTGATTTTGTTTCAACAATGGAAATTCGATTACATCAGGAACAATAAAAGCAGCGGGATAATCCTTTTGAACTTGTTTGTACAACTTCAGTGCTTCGTTCTTGGTTCTAAAATCGCCAACACGAACCCGAAAGTTCGGTGCTACAAATTTTATGTGAACAGGAAATTCGGGATAGTTTGTCAGAAATTCGGTCTTTGTATTCAGGGCTTGTTCTTTCGCGTCCAAACTCGAACTAAAAAAGATTTCAACCCTGTAACCATCCATCCCCTCTCTTTTTTGGTTCTTTTCGATGTGCCATTTTAGCATTTTATCCAGTCGCGCGTCTCTGTTCACGTTCAGCCCGTCTACAATTGCAATGCCTGTTGTATCAACCGGCAATTCTGACAATGTATCAACCTGGGCGAACGAAAAAGTTGTGGCCAACAGACCAGCTAAAATCAGCAAAAAAGTCCTCATTGTTCCTTTTTTATTGAGTGTGCAAATATAATTTAAAAACATATAAAACACGAACGGTTTTTATCCACATTACATTGCCTTTAATCTTTAAGTAATATGAACAAGGCAAAACAGAACTTTATAATGTTCATATTTTAATGTTTTTAGAATTTAAAACTTCGAATAACTTTGTTGGCAAGAAAAACAATATCAGTATTATGGGAAATTTAGTTGAAGAATTTGGTGCGTACAGAGCAAAAATGAATGAAAAAATTCTGGCTGCCGACAATAAAGTTTTAAAACGCATTTATAGTCTCGATACGCTAACATACCAAGATGGTGCATTAGGTGCCAATGTGAAAGAAATGCTCGGACTGGCCACTTCCTTGGTATTACGTTGCGACGATTGTGTAAAATATCACCTGGAAAAATGCCACGAACTAAATGTTACTAGTGAGCAAATTTTTGAAGTGTTCAGCATTGCCAACGTGGTGGGCGGAACCATTTGTATACCACATACCCGCCGAGCCGTGGAATATTGGGAAGAACTAAACAATTTGAAAAAAGATTAAACAATTTAAGATTTAATTGTTATTATTAAAACTTAAAACAGTTGTTATTATGAGTAAAATTTTCGCGATCACATCCTCAGGCAAAACAGAAAAGTCTTATCTCGATCTCCGTTTTGGAAAATGTGAATTCCTTGTACTGTTTGACGTTGAGAAAAATCAGTATTCCATCGAAGAAAATCCATTCATTGGAGAATCACACAGTGGCATTAAACTGGTAGACTTTTTAAAAAAACATGGTGTTACCACCATTATTACAGGAGAAGTGGGACCGATGGTTAGCGAACGTCTTGAAAAAGAAAAGCTGCAACTTGTTTTATTGCACGAAGAACGCATTCGTGTTGACGAAATTATGGATCGCATTAGCAACTAATACAGTTCCGGGTTTAAAAAAGGCACTAACGCCAATTCAACTGCCTGTTTGTAAAGTGCGGTTCTGTTTATTTTATTATTGGTTAGCAGTCCGACCGCACCGGTTTTTTGCTTCGAATTTTCCTGTTTAAACAACCTGTCGTTGGCCTCGCCCAACTCGTAACCTTTTGCAATTAATTCGGCAACTTTTACCGGCAACTGAAATGTTGTGGTGCGTGCCTTACCTGTTTTTTGTGTTGAGCAAATAACAATCCATGCAAATGCTTCCAGGCCTCCCTGTTTAGCACAAATTCCTCCTTCAATTCCCACCCAATAATCAGCATCCGAAAATTCAGAGCATGCATTTTTTACACGATTTTCTGCTCCTTTTAGTGTTTCTTCATCACTTTTGGGTTGATCGGAAACTCCTGATTTAACCGAAACACCCCGTACTTCAACATCATCGAAATAGGTACTAAATCCTAAATTAGTGGCATTAATCTTTACCGGATTTTTTGAGGCAACAACAATCTGCATAAAAATAACTTTTGCCGGAATTTAATGATTTCCGGGGAATTATTACTTTCGCTGAGAACACAATTTTTAACATGAAAATACGACAAGCAACTTTAAAAGACCACAAATCGCTGGTTGATTTCCAGTTAGCAATGGCAAACGAAACAGAAGGCATTGAACTACACCGGCCAACAGTAGAACAAGGCGTTAATGCGGTTTTAAACGACAGCAACAAAGGAAACTACTACATAGCAGAATTTGATGGCAAAACGATAGCATCTTTATTAACAACTTTTGAATGGAGCGACTGGCGTAACGGCACAATCTTATGGATACAATCGGTTTACGTTATGCCCGAATTCAGACGCAAAGGTGTGTACCGTAATATGTACGCACACATTAAAGAAAAAGTGATGAATACAGATAACCTGAACGGGATTCGTTTATATGCCGACAAAACAAATCTACCTGCTCAGAAAACATATGAGACTCTGGGCATGAACCAGGACCACTATGTAACGTTTGAATGGTTAAAATAGTGATCGATTAACACCGAACAAAGAGAAAAAGAAACAAATGAGCAGTTACATTTATAAACTTATTGCAGAGGGAGAACATCAGCAGCAGGATTTTAAGTTTTGTATTAACGACTCGAAAAAAATTGCGAAATCGTTGGTAGCCTTTGCCAACACCGATGGAGGACGATTATTAATTGGTGTAAAAGACAATGGTAAGATTGCCGGTATTAGCAGCGACGAAGAATTTTATATGATTGAAGCTGCAGCCAAAATTTACAGCCAGCCGGCAATAAATTTTACCACCAAACAATGGCAGATTGAAGGCAAAACCGTGCTGGAAATTGGTATTGAAGCCAGCGAGAATAAACCTCATTATGCAAAAGACGAAAATGGGAAATGGCTTGCCTATATTCGCATAAATGATGAAAATATTCTCGCCCATAAAATACAGCTCGAAGTATGGAAAAAAGAGCAAAGCCCAAAGGGTGTTTATTTTACCTACTCAGACGATGAGCGCTTCCTGATAGATTACCTCAAGAAAAATGAATCCATTACTTTCTCGAAGTATATGCGAAAAGCACGTTTACACCGTAAAAAAGCAGAAGAAATATTAAGTAACTTTGTGATTATCGATATAATAAAAATGCACACAGCATACAATGGCACCCAATTCGTACTGAACACAGAATTCGATCAGGATGAAATAGACAAGTTCAACTAATTTTACAAAACCAATCTTGTTTTTTATTGTTTATTTAAAGTTCAATTTAAAAAATGAAATACCTTTATGGTTCTAATTAATACAAAAAATATGTTACACAAGACTTTTATATTTTTAGCCTTTTGCGCTTTTTCTTTCGGAACATTTGCGCAAGATGCCTATCTAAATGCCGAATCAGAGGATACCGACAAAACTTACCAGGGTGAAGAACCTTACAAAGTGAAAATGTATACTCAGAAGTTTAAAGCTGAAAAGCCCAAAAATATCATTTTCTTAATTGGTGACGGTATGGGAGTTAGCCAGGTTTTCGCCGGAATTACAGCCAATCAGGGCAAACTATTTATTGAGAACTGCCGCCACATTGGATTCTCGAAAACCCAGTCGGCCAGCGATTACATTACCGACTCGGCAGCTGGTGGAACAGCTTTATCATGTGGTGTTAAAACATACAACGGAGCAATTGGTGTTGATGCCGATACCGTTAAAGTAAAATCAATTCTTGAAGAAGCCGAAGATCAAGGGTTGGCAACTGGTCTGGTTTCAACATCTGCAATTACGCATGCCACACCGGCATCGTTTATTGCACATCAGTCCAGTAGAAATATGTATGAAGAAATTGCTGCTGACTTTCTCAATACTGATGTTGATGTATTTATTGGCGGCGGACTTTCACATTTTATTGCTCGCAAAGATGGAAGAAACCTGGTAAACGAATTGAAGGAAAAAGGATACACAGTTGAGAACGATATTAACAAAATTGCCAAAATTAAAAAAGGGAAACTTGCCGGATTAACAGCACAAGTACACAACCCACGCATGAATGAACGTGGCGACATGTTGCCGGTTGCTACTGAAACAGCTTTGAATATTCTTGACGACAACGACAAAGGATTTTTCCTTATGGTTGAGGGTTCTCAAATCGACTGGGGCGGACATGCCAGCAGCACCGTTTATATTGTTGAAGACATGCTTGATTTTGACCAAACTGTTGGCGAGGCGATAAAATTTGCAGCAAAAGATGGCGAGACACTGGTTTTGGTAACAGCCGACCACGAAACAGGAGGCATGGCACTTACCGGTGGAGACATGACCACAGGAATGGTAAAAGCAGCTTACCCAACTACTAGTCATACAGCTGTAATGGTTCCGGTTTTTGCTTACGGCCCCGGCGCTGAAGAATTTATTGGAATCATGGAAAACACTGATGTTCACGACAAAATGAAAAAATTGCTACTTGGCAAATAGAAAAATACCTTACTAATTTCTGAAGCCGGCATTGACATAGATTTCGTTCAATGCCGGTTTTTTTATGAAATCTCGTCATAGTTTACTATTTTCCCGATCCAAATCAGAACTGATGAAACGTGCATGGGAAAATACCGCATTGCAGGAAATAACAAAATTATCCATGCAAGATCTGGCCATCAACAGGCAAACCAATAAAAACAAACAACTTTAATCTTATGAAAGAAGGACTGGAAGTTCTCGACTATGTCAGGCTAAATTTTTCCCCAACAGGTTTATTAGCACTTAACATTACAATTGCATTCATCATGTTCGGTGTTGCGCTTGATATTAAAATAGAACATTTTAAGCAACTGGTTATGCGTCCAAAGTCGGTTGTTATAGGCGTTATATCACAATTCGTACTTCTTCCGGCAGTTACCTTTTTGTTTGTATTAGCATTAAATCCTACTCCAACAGTTGCACTTGGTATGCTGTTAATTGCATCGTGCCCCGGAGGAAACATCTCAAACTTTATGAGTGCTCTGGCAAAAGGGAACCTCGCACTATCGGTAAGTTTAACAGCCATTGCCACACTAGCTGCCACTTTTATGACACCGATTAACTTCGCCATTTGGGGAGACCTATTCATTAACTTTTACAACAATACAGGTGCCGGCGACTACCTTGTTCCCATCAAAATCGATTTCTTTCAAATGGTGCAAACCGTTATAATATTACTTGGCATACCTGTTGTTGCAGGATTACTGGTGGCACAATACTTCCCGGTATTAACGCATAGAATAAAAAAACCTATCCGAAAAATATCAATTGTAATTTTTATTGGCTTTGTAATTGCATTACTAAGTGCCAATTTCGAAAATTTTAAAAATTTTATTCATCTTATTTTCCTTATTGTTCTCATTCATAATGCCCTGGCACTGTTCGCGGGATTTGGCATCAGCAGTGTGTTCCGGTTGCCCAAAGTCGATAAACGTACGATTACGATAGAAACCGGCATCCAAAATTCAGCACTGGCACTGGTACTCATGTTTAATCCTAAAATATTCCCTCCTGAGCTTGAACTTGGCGGTATGACAATTATTGCAGCCTGGTGGGGTGTTTGGCATATTTTAAGCGGTTTTGCCGTATCTTCGTTTATGGCACGTTTTAAATTAAACAGATAATTAGTTATTAAAAAATGAAATACGAAAAGTGGTCGTTGGGATACTGGCTGTTAAAGCAGTATATCCGTTTTGTCGACTGGATTATTCATGATAAAACTATTTTAACCGGCGAACCTTATATCCCGAAAAACAAACCTATTCTTTTTGCACCAAACCATCAGAATGCGTTAAGCGATCCGATGGCGATTCTATTACACACGCGTTTTCAGCCGGTGTGGCTGGCACGTGCCGATATTTTTAAACCCGGTATTATAACACTCGCATTACGTTTTCTGAAAATAATGCCCGTTTACCGCATGCGCGACGGCAAAGATCAGCTGGCAAAAAATGAAAAAACCTTTGCCGACTCGATAAAAGTATTGGAGAATAACTGTGCATTGGCCCTTTTCCCGGAAGCAGCACACTCAGCAAAACGACAAATGTTATCGCACAAAAAAGCGGTTCCGCGCATTGTCTTTCAAGCCGAAGAAAAAGCCCACAATAACCTGGATATTCACATTGTGCCAACCGGCATTTATTACAGCAGTTACTGGAAATTTAATCGCACAGTTTTGGTGAATTTTGGTCAACCAATTAAGGTGAACGATTTTCTGGAAGCATATCAGGCAAATCCAAGCGCGGCAACTCTTGCACTGCGCGATGCGCTTGAAAAAGCAATTGAGCCGCTTACTTTAAATATTAAAAGTAAAGAGCATTACGAGAGTTTTGAGCTCATCCGGTCGGTTTACGGGAAAGCACATACCATAATAAGTGGACAAAAACCTAATTTTGTGAATCGCTTCACAACCGATCAACTTCTGGTAAAAAAGCTTGATGAACTGGAAGTAGCAAACAGCAAGAGAACCGAAGAGATTTGCAAGGCTACAAAAAACTACGAAACAAAGCTGCGAAAACACGGCTTACGCTCGTGGCTGGTTGAACATCCGGAAAATAATTTCCTGAAACTGGCACTGAATAAATTGTTTTTACTGATAACCCTGCCGGTTTTTGCTTTTGGATTTCTGTTTAATGCCATTCCGTTCCTAGCAATCGACACAATTGTACGCAAAAAAATAAAAGATTTTGCCTTTTGGAGTTCATTCTCATTGGTATTGGGATTCACCGTCTTCCCCATCGTTTATTTGCTCGAACTTTGGGCAGTATCAGCCTGGCTCCCTTTGTGGTGGCACAAACTGTTGTTTTTAGTTTCGTTGCCTTTTGCAGGAAAACTGGGATTTCGCTGGTACATTCTTTTACTAAAAACAATCGGTAGAGGCCGGCTTTTCTTTTTAAAAGCATTTAAAAAACAAGAGTGGCAAAACTTAAAAAATCAACAGGAACAACTTTTTAACGAACTGAATAAACTAAGCTAAAAACTACCCACATGGCCGACAAACTTAAAGACATCCTGTTTCCGTTGGAGAAAGTTCAACTTTTTGCCAGCGTTTTAAAAGATGTTTATCCATCCTTTCAATCGGAAGAATTTGTTGCCACAGTATGCGACAAAGACTGGCCGGAGCGTGAGCTGAAAGAGAAAATGCGACATACAACTTTATGTCTCCACAAGTTCCTGCCACAAAATTTTGAAAAAGCTGTTGAATTACTGGTTGCCATTGTACCAAAAGTTACCGGTTTCGAGGCCATTGTTTTGCCCGATTATGTTGAAGTGTACGGCCAGGAACACAGGGATATTGCATTGCCGGCACTAGGAGAACTGACCAAATGCGGAAGCTCGGAATTTGCGATCAGGCCGTTTTTAAATAAAGACCTGGAAGGTGCCATGAAATACATGCTTTCTTGGGCCGATAACGATGATTTTAAAGTAAGACGCTTTGCCAGCGAAGGATGTCGTCCACGACTGCCCTGGGCATCGGGAGTGCCGGCATTGAAAAAAGACCCGTCGCTGATACTACCGATTCTGGAGAAATTAAAAGACGACCCGGAAGAGTTTGTGCGTAAAAGTGTGGCCAATAACCTGAACGATATTTCAAAAGATCACCCGGAACTGGTGCTTGATATTTGTGAACATTGGCAGGGCAAATCAAAAAACACCGACTGGATTATAAAACATGCTTGCCGCACTTTGTTAAAGCAGGGAAACAAAAGAGCGATGCTGTTGTTTGGCTTTGCCAATCCGGAACTGATGAAAGTGGAGGATTTTGAGCTGTCAAACACCTCGCCGGCAATTGGCGATGACATTTCGTTTAGCTTCAAACTGGAGCTCGATACCAAAGAAGAACAAAAGGTACGTATTGAATACATCGTTCACTATGTAAAAGCCAGTGGCAAAACATCGCCCAAAGTTTTTCAGATTAAAGAAGTGGAAATGAAACCGGGCTTACATATAATAAACAAAAAACACACATTCAAAAATATGTCGACCCGCAAACATTATCCCGGCGAGCACACCTTCGAAATTATCATTAACGGCGATGTGAAAGCTTCTGCCAAACTCCAACTCAGTTAAAATTTACATATGGATATTGATATAAGAAAAGCGACAGAAGAAGATTTCCCGGCAATTTTCGGGCTCATTCAGGAATTGGCAGAATTTGAAAAAGGCCTCGACAAAGTAAGCAATACGCTGGAACAAATGTACGAGCAGAAAGACTTATTCGAATGTTATGTGGCCGAAACCAAAAACAAGGAAATTGTAGGCATGGCGCTTTACTTTTTCACTTATTACACGTGGGTTGGCAAATCGTTCTACCTCGAAGATTTGTATGTAAAACAAGCCTGGCGAGGCAAAGGATTGGGTACACAATTAATGGACAAAATGATAGAAATTGCGAAAGCTGAAAATTGCAAACGCTTTCGACTGCAGGTGCTTCACTGGAACGAACCGGCAATAAAACTATACGAAAAAAGTGGATTTACTGTGGACAAAACCTGGTACAATTGCGACATTCACAATTTATGATAAGATAGTAATCAAAATACTACCTCTTCTTTGTTTTCCCAATCAACATACCTTTTACGTTTTTCAGGTTCCCGTCTGTTTTTGCTGGTTTCAGGTATAATATTTCTGTCAGAAGTGAATACAAATCCACATTTATAAACGATTGATGGATATAGTCCTTACGAAACGCCGGGCCAGCGGCATAAAAAACCGCGTGCATGTCTTTAAAAGCCGGATCAAAACCATGGGTACCTCCACTTCCATAGTTTTTTGTTTTCCAGTATATACTCCATCCGGGATGAGCGGCACAAACCACATCATAAATCCGATCATTATTACGGTAATGTAGCCGAACAGGAACCTCTTCCTTTTTCCAGCAATCGAGTTCCTTTATATTAGCCAATGCGTGCTGAATAGAATCAACATATTCCTTTGATGCTGGACGTAACAACAATACAGGATTTGCACCTTTAACATCCGAAATCCATTTCTCTTTCACATGTTCTTCCAACGAAATAGCTTTTTCAGGAGAGATTTCTCCCATTCCATGATCGGCAGTAAAAATAAGATTGATAGAATCTGCAATAGAAAGTTTATTTATTTCACGGCAGAAATAACCAATCAACCGATCAATAGATTCCACCATTTCTTTGGTTTCCTTACTTTTTGGTCCATATTCATGACTAACTCCATCGGGCTCCTGCAAATACCACATAATCAGATGTGGCCTTTGTTCTATCGGTTTATTCAACCATGAAATAACAGAATCAACACGGGCTTTAAAAGGTACCGAACCATCGTATTTTTTCCACACCGACGGATAAATTCCTTTAACGGGTGCTTCCGAGCCCGGCCAAAAATAACATGCCGCATTAACTCCTTGCTTTTCTGCAGTTACCCAAATGGGCTCTCCCCCGTAAAAATCTGCGTTTTGCACAGCTTCCCGGTCGCCCAATCGATAGGCTCCTAATTCAGGATCAATAAAGTTATTCTGCACGATTCCGTGATTTTCGGGATAAAGCCCGGTGGCCATGCTATAATGATTTGGAAATGTTTTACTGGGGAAACAAGGCTCCAGTGATTTCGCTTTCACTCCAACTTTTGCAATTGAATCGAGATTTGGAGTGTTATACAGCTCCGGATAATCCCACCGAAAAGCATCCATCGAAAGCATTACAACATACGGTCTACCAGCTTTGTCTTTCTTCTTCGCACTCAACGAACATTGAAGACCGGCAATAAGAATTGTAAGAAAAATAATTCGGAGCATATTATTTTTTAGGCAATTTAATGAATAGCAACGCAGAAATTGACAACTATCTTTTATCAAAACAAGATTACTATTTTAAATTCAGAATAATAAAAAATTAAACAACAAATCTACTAATCTAAAAAAGGAGCCCGAAGGCTCCTTTCAATAAATACATTAATCTATCTTTTTATTATTCTGTTAAACTTATTACACTGTTAAACAGGTCTGCATTCTCTTCCACTTTTTGCTCATTTCCGTAAACGCAATAAGCTTCCTGTGCAAGAATATCTTCTACCATGGTTTTCATTTCTTTCAAATCATCAGCGGTAGTCGATAAAATTGCTTCTCGCTCTGATTTTAACCATTCCGGAGTTGTTTTCTCAAAATAATACTGGATGGCTCTGCTGCCTTCCTGCGATGCGGTTAAAGGTCCGTCAATACGGGAAATAGTTCCAATTATAAAACGTGTCATTTCTTTGTCATCAGCTTCAAAACCATCAAGATAACCAGGTGTGTTATCGTAATTCTCAAGGGTCTCTTTTAGGTTTGGATCGCGGTACGATGCAAAATATACATTTCCATTAGATGAAATACCGGCATAGCCGCCATAAGCACCGCCTATTACCCGCACCTGATTTTGCAACCAATCGGTTGATATTACCTGATTCAATACCCGCATTTTTCCGTTGTACTCGTAGCCAAGTTTTTTAAAATCGTAGCCTTTAACAACATACTGCACTTTCGAGGCCGATGTTAATCCTTCATTTTTCTTCTGTAAATCAAAATTCCAATCGTTTAACACTACCTCTCCATCGGCCAAATTATCTGACAGGATTCCCATTGAGGTTTCATAAGAAGTAAAATCATCCTCGCTACAGGTTATTCCGGCAATCAGGTTTTCTTTGGCAAACAACAAGCCTGCTGTTTTCTCGATACTTGCGATGATTTCGTCGCTTTTTGAATCAAAATTTTCAGCGAGGTCGGTAATAAACCGATAATAATCAAGCCCCTGCATTTCCTCGGTATACATTCCCGAATTGGAATAGTACGACCGCAAACGTATCATGGCATAATTTAACCCGTTGTTTTTAATGTCCGAATCAACGCGTGCCTGATGTCGTGCAATTAATTCTTTTAATCGTTCAACATCGTTATAGTTTGAATTATGTACCACCTCATCAATTAACTCAAACATTTTACCTGCCTTTTCGGCTGTTGCCTTCGAAGAAACCACAAATTTTGGCAATAATTTTTCCATATCCTGATTCTCGAAATAACTGGTGGTATAAGTGTTAAAGCCTCCGGTATGAATATTCAATGCATTGTCGAGCTCTCCGTAGGTATAATTCTCAGTATTCATTTTTCCCATCACGGTTGTCAGCAACCTGGCGTAAGGAATTAACTCTTCGGGCAAAACACGAATATCGAAATATAGATTACTATATAAGATGTTGTTGGTAAATTTGTTGTGATGCAGAACACCCACTTCTCCAACCGACTTTTCATCTACACTAAACCACTCAATTTCAGGACTAATATCAGCCAACTCCAGCATTGGAATTGTTGCCAGAGCTTCAGGCGAATCTTCTCTTTTCTGATGTTCAATCAACTTCTCGGTTTGTGCAATAAGTTCCTCCTTATCTTCGTCGGTAAGACTTGCTTTAAACGCTGTCAATTCCTCTTTTGTTTCGGCATCAATTATGGCCTGTAATCCAGGCTCAGGTTCTAATACCATTAACAACGCATGAGGATTGTTTACCAGGTAATCATTTATAGTCGTTTCAAGCAAATCGGTATCCAGTGCTTTTTTTACTTCGGCTAAGGGAGTGTTATATTCCAATCCTAGAAAAGGATCATCGGCAAAAAACCATGGTTGATAAACCTGGAACAAATAACTTAACCCTTTCTGTGAGGTATTTCCTTCTTTTAACTGAAACTCCATTCGGTTCAAAATACCTTCAACCATCTCTTTGTCGAAGCCTTCCTGTTTCACCTTGTTCATGGTATTAAATACAATCTCCCTGAACTGCTCCTTGTCTTCAGGATTGGCATTTTGTACTGTTATTTGAAACACATTTTGTTTTGCCTCGCTAAATGAGGCACGAACGTCTTTGCCAATTCCGGCTTCCTGTAATGCAAGACGCAACGGAGCAGATTCGTGATTTACCAGCGCTTCAGAAATAACATTGAAAGTCATACCCAGTGTTTGATCGGTACTTGATCCGGCAACAAAACTTAAACCTAAAAAAGTTTGATCTTCGGTGGGAGCTCCATCCGGAACCGCATAAGTTCCCTCTGCTTCCTTCATTTTATCGAATGGTTTCTGCAACGGAATTTCAACTTTTTTATCCGACAAATCGTAATTTGATAAGTATTCAGTATCGATGAATTCAAGTTCTTTATTCAAATCAGCATCGCCATACAACAAAATGTAACTGTTGCCAGGGTGGTAATATTTCTGATGGAAATTGATAAAATCTTCGTGAGTCAACTGAGGGATTGCCGGTGGATAACCACCCGAAGAAACTCCGTATGTATTGTCGGGGAAGAGTATTTTGTAAGTTTGGTAAGACAATTCGCGGCGCGGACTGGAAAAAGCTCCTTTCATTTCGTTGTATACTACGCCTTTATAAACCACATCTCCATCCGGATCCTCCAGTTCGTGATGCCAGCCTTCTTGCTGCAGAATTTTTGGATCTTCGTAAATAAGCGGATTTAACACCGCATCAAGATATACGTGCATCAGGTTAAAATAATCTTTATCATTCATACTTGCCACCGGATATGTAGTAATATCCGAACCGGTCATCGCATTCAGAAATGTATTTAACGATCCTTTCATCAACACATCAAAAGGACTTTTTACCGGAAAGTTTTTAGAACCGTTTAATACTGAGTGCTCCATAATGTGCGGCGTTCCACAATCATTTTCCGGAGCCGTTTTAAACGAGATGTCAAACAGTTTATTCGGATCGTCGGCTGCTATTTTAAGCAACCTGGCTCCGCTTTTGTCGTGCTTAAAAAGCAGACAATCAGCATTTACTTCGTCAACAAATTTTTTCTCAACCAGTGTAAACCCGTGATATTTTTCACCGGTTACAAATTGTTCTTTTGGTCCACAAGCCGTGACGACAGCCAGTAATACCACGAATAAGAAAAGTGCAGTTTTTCTCATAATTAATATTTTAAATGAATTTTAAGATTGTTCAGTTTAAGTATGCCTAACCTATTTGTATTAACAAGCCTGAAAAGTTACAAAAAACCTAACACTTATGCCTTTCTTCTTTAATTAAAAGCGTTCTGCTTATAATGCGGCGAATCAGTCTTACTAAACATAAAAGAATGGCACCATTGTTGTATTTCGCAAACACATCAATTTTTAAAACCATGAAAACGATTAATAAAACCATTGCCGGGATGCTGTTTCTTGTTTTTACTGGCTGCTCCGGTGTTCCGCTTACGATTAAAAGCCCTGAGAACAATAACACGTACAATGTTGAGTACCTTTTTGAATACGAAGGGTGCAAAGTGTACCGGTTTTACGACCGTGGCGAATACATTTATTTTACCAATTGCCAGGGCGATGTTACCAGCTTTGCCAGTGATTCGACAAAGACACGAATTGAGAATCATGTTAGGATTGTAGATGCGAAACAATTAAATGCTCCTTAGAATTCAATGCCGGCATTGAAAGAAGGATTCGATCTGTATTTTTTTACTAGTACGGATCGGATCCTTAAAAAAAAGGGTACCGACAATTCGGCACCCCTTACTAACACTAACTATCTGAAATCTAAAATGCTTTATGCACTTTTTCTATCCACTCTGTTTTGTCTAATGCAAACGGTAACTCAGCTTTAATATCGGCTGAAGAAGCACCAACCAGTGCGTTGTATTTACCGGCATCGGTAATCCATGCTTGTTCCAAAGTATTAAACGAAGCCACATCTGCTTTTTTGAATTTAAGTGTTACCGTTTGACTCTCACCAGGCTGCAACTCTTCTGTTTTTGTAAAAGCTTTCAACTCTTTAAGCGGTTTATCGGCATACTTGCTTTCAGGAGCAGAAACATACAGCTGCACCACTTCTTTACCGGAGTAATCACCGGTGTTTTTTATGCTTACAGTAACCGAGTATTCTCCGTTACTTTCACTTAGTTTCGCGCCGCTGTAGTCAAAGGTTGTATACGACTGTCCGTAACCGAACGGGTACGAAACAGGTACTTCGTATTTTTCGAAATAACGGTATCCAACGTAGATATCTTCAGCGTAAACCGTATAATCTACATTTCTTCTTTTGTCACTCACTTTCCTTTCGGCACTCATAAATCCAGCCATATCTAGTTTTTGTTCTTCCGGAGTTGACGGGAAGTTTTCCGACGACCAGTGGTCTTCGAAGGCAATAGGGTAAGTAGCCGTTAATTTTCCCGATGGATTTACTTTTCCGGTTAATGCATCGGCGATGGTATTTCCGCCTTCCTGTCCGGCCTGACCGGCTAACAATACTGCATCAGGTATATCTTTCCAGCTGGCCGTTTCAATCACACCACCAATGTTCAGAATAACGACAGCCTTTTTACCGGCATCCTGGAAAGCTTTGCTAACTGCAGATATTAAACCAATTTCGTTTTCCGAAAGGTTGAAATCGCGGTCGAGTTTACGATCCAGGAATTCGCCCGAAATACGACCGATAGTAATAATAGCTACATCGTTTGCTTTTACAGCTTTTGCCAGCATATCTTCCGATGGAACAAACTCATCGGGACGAACTTTAGGCATAAATGCCGATAACTGACCTTGATCTTCAGCCTGCTTTTTGGCTTCCTCAGCCAAATAAGTCTCGTATTCTTTTGTAATGCTTTTGCTCAGTTTGTATCCTGCACTGGTCAATCCTTCAATTAACGATACGGTGTAAGCTTTATGCACATCTCCTGATCCTGTTCCTCCTGCAATCATATCGTAAGAAGTAATACCAAAAGCGGCAACTTTTTTAATAGACGACTCCAAAGGCAAGATATTGTTCTTATTCTCCAGCAGAATCATTCCTTCGGCAGCCGACTGACGGGTAATTTCGGCATGCGCTTTTAAATCAGGCTTATTCGAATATTCGTAACCTTTAAAACGTGGCGAACGAAGCACCAACTCCATAATCCGGCCTACACAAAGATCAACGTCTTCCATAGCCAGCTGACCACTTTTCATTCCGGCAACCAATGCGTCATATTGTTCCGGGCGTCCGGGTTCCAGCAGGTCGTTACCGGCTTCAATTTGTGCCACTGCATCAGTTCCACCAAACCAGTCGGTCATTACCAAACCTTTAAATCCCCACTCATCGCGAAGAATGTCGGTCAACAAGTCTTTTCTTTCCGAAGTGTAAATTCCGTTAACAAAGTTATATGAACTCATTACAGTCCACGGCTCCGACTCTTTTACAGCAATCTCGAAACTTTTCAGGTACAGTTCGCGCATGGCACGTGGCGAAACACGCGAGTCGTTTCCGGTACGGTTGGTTTCCTGGTTATTAGCCACAAAGTGTTTTACCGATGTTCCAACACCATTGCTTTGCACACCACGAACCATGGCGGCAGCAATTTTTCCTGATACAACAGGATCTTCCGAATAGTATTCAAAGTTTCTTCCGTTTAGCGGGTTACGCTGAATATTCAATGCCGGAGCCAGCAACACATCGGCGCCATATTCCAATACCTCATTACCCATGGCTTTTCCAACCTGCTCTACCAAATCGGTATTCCAGGTACACGCCATTACCGTTCCAACAGGAAAACCGGTACAATAGTAAGTATTCTCGTCGCCTTCGCGGGTTGGCGAAATACGCAATCCTGCAGGGCCATCGGCCAAAACAACAGCAGGAATTCCTAAACGTGCAATCGGATATGTAGTACCGGCAGCACCGGGAACCAACGATTTTGTCTCTCCCACCACTGCATCATTTCCTGAAGCCCCGGCCATTCCGGTACCAATCAGAAAATGTGCTTTCTCTTCAATGGTCATTGCGCCAATAACCTTCTCAATCGGATCTTTCCCCAACTGAGGAGCATCCTGCGCTACACTTAATTTTGGACTAACAGCAATTGCAAGAAACAAGGCAATGCTAATAGCCAGAAATCTTCTTTTCATCTGTTTTTAGTTCTTATTGATTAAATTACTTATTGATTCTATCCTCGGTTCGCCAAAAATAAATTCAATCTTAATTTTTGCATTTGATCTATATCAGAAAATAAACCAACAGGCGCATTATTTCTTTCAATCGCTTTCTTTTTTAAATTTGTTATTTATGGATAAAGCAAGGAAAATAGTGAATATGATTGCGGAGAATTTGCACCCGCTGGATCAAAAAGAACAGGATTTGCTGTGCTCTATCCTAGTGGAGAAGTCGTTAAAAAAAGGTGAACTGCTTTTAAGAGACGGTGATATTGCGCGCGATATTTACTGGGTTGAAAAAGGTATGCTTCGGCAGTTTTATTACAAAGATGGCCGCGATGTTACCGAACATTTTGCCTGCGAAGACCAGGGTGCCCTTTGTATTAACAGCCTGTTTTTACAAGAACCATCATCGATACTGATGGAAGCGCTGGAAGACAGTACCGTTTTGTTGATGCCTTACAATAAGTTTATCAAACTGGCCCAGAAGCATCCGCAGCTTGCAACACTATTGCGTAAGATTCTGGAAGGTTCGTTGATTATGTCGCAACAAAAAGCCGACTCGTGGCGCTACGAAACTGTGCACGAGCGCTACGAGCGTTTTCAGCGCGAATACCCCGATGCCGCCAAACGTGCCTCAGTAAACCATATTGCTTCGTACTTGTTAATGACACCGGAATCGCTAAGCAGGGTGCGTGCCGGCAAGTTATAGCCGACAATTGCTCCACTCCCGCCAAACGAAATTCCACAAAACGAACTGATGTGCTGATTTTCAAAAAAATAGTACTGCCTTTATTAGGCTTGTTTCTGCTGTATCGTGCCGTTGATTTATTGCGCGATCTTTCGGCTCATACACCGGCTGATTACTCACACGCCGAAACATTTGTTTTGGCATTTTTACTCACCGCGTTTATTACCGGAGTGTTTGCCCTGCCGGGTTTTGTTTTTTCAACAAATGCATTGCTCCCCAACCGCTACTACCGGATTAAGAGTAACGGCCGACTTCAAAAATCATATCGGTTGATGGGACTTAAATATTACCGTTTTCTGCTGATCGTATTTTTTTGGGGACAGAAGAAAAACCGCCGGAAATATTTCGATGGTACACGTATGGGTTTGGAAAACCTTGACTACCAAAGTCGTCAGTCGGAATTTGGCCACCTCGGAGCTTTTATTCTTATCGTTATTGCTTCTGTTTACCTGTTAACACTTGGCTATTTTCTTATGGTTACTACAGCAATGCTTATTAATGTAATTGGCAATTTATATCCCGTTATTCTGCAACGTCATCATCGTATGCGTGTTGAAAGGTTGATGCTAAAAATCGGGTAGATCTCAGAAGTTTTAGTAATATTATACCACTTTTCATTGCGCCATCGGTGCTAAAAATTTACGGAATAAATGATACAAATCAGAGAAGCTCAACCAGAAGACGCCGGAATTATTCTGGAATGTATTAAGGGCCTTGCCTTGCATGTTGATCAGGTAGATATGGTAACTGCCACCGAGCAAGATATTCGGGATTCGGTTTTTGCACCCGACACGCATGTGAAGGTTTTTGTTGCTGAAAACGAAGACAAAAAAGTTTGCGGGTTCACGCTGATTTTTAAATCCTTCTCCACTTTTAAAGCGGCTACCAACTACCACATCGAAGACCTTTTTGTTTTTCCGGAATACCGTAAACTGGGCATTGGCGCCATGCTGATGAAACACCTGAAAACCTTTGCCAAAAGCGAAGGAGCAAAAGTAATCGACTGGTACGTAAACAACCGCAACCTAAGCGCCATGGACTTTTACGACCGGATTGGCGCCAAAAAACTCGATTACAAAACCATCTATTACCTGGAGGTATAATAATCTACAATTTTAATTTGCGAAGCGTATGATTCCCCATTTCCACAAAATAGAGGTAACCGTTGTAAACACAAATTCCACGGGGATTACTGAGTAACGATTCCAACGGTTCTTGCTCCGTAAATCCTTCTTCTCCTGTTCCTGCAAGTGTTATCACCTGGCCGTCGGGTGTTATTTTTCGGATGCAGTGATTATAAGTGTCGGAGAAATAAATGGTTCCGTCCGACGCCGCAAATAGTTCCGTAGGCACGTTCAGAATTGCCTCTTCTCTTGTCCCATCAACAAGTCCTTTGCGATGGTTGGTTCCCGTCAGGGTTGTTACCATCCCCTCAGGCGTAATTTTACGGATACTGTTGTTATTGGCATCGGCCACAAAAATATTGTCGTTGCCATCGATGGCCAGTCCACAAGGTGAGTCAAAACGTGCTGTTGTATCAGCACCATCTTTCCAGTCGTTAACCACCAGCTCGCCACGATTACCACCTCCGGCAAAAGTAGTTACCATTCCATCGGGCGATATTTTGCGGATGCGGTGGTTCCAGCAATCGGCTACAAAAATGTTTCCTTTGGAATCGATACAAACACCACGTGGTGAACTAAAAAGCGCTTCACCGGCTGGTCCATCCTGATAGCCTTCTTCGCCGGTTCCTGCAATGGTTGTCACTTCGCCCCCGTGAGTAATTTTTCGAACATTCTGCCCGCCAAATCCGGCCACATACAAGTTACCGTTTTTATCAAAACACACTCCGGAAGGACTGTTAAACTCAGCACTTTTAAGTTGACCATCAGCGGCTCCCGGCTTTTCAGTTCCGGCATAAAGGTTTACTTCTCCATCGGAAGTTACGCGGCTGATACAATGGTTACCCACATCGGCAATAAAAAAGTTGCCGTTACCGTCGGTACACATGCCAAAAGGTTCTACCAGCAAAGTGGTATCTGAAACTCCGGCAACGGTTGTTAACACTGGTTTGGTCTGCTGCGTACAGGCTCCCAAACACAGGATTAGAGATAGAAACAAAAGTGCTTTCATGCGGATGGTCTTCGTTTTGTATTTCACAATAAAAATAAAAGATGTGGCTGTTTTAGAAGGGAAGTTGGCCGGATATTTTATTTTTTGCCGGGTATTTTAATATGACTTTTGTTGGCCTGGAGAAGAAAGACGAAGCATTTATATCGAAAGGAGTACTTCTTCACTACAATTTATAGGCTTTTTATTTCTTCATCGATGTTGTCTACTTAGTTTCTTATGCTTTTTACCTATATATTAATGCTTTCAAACTATTATTAGATGTTTTTAACGCCGTTTTCGACTTTAATAACATCGTATTCATTGTTTTATACGTACCTATTTATGTTTTTTACTTACCTTTAAAGGAATATAACATATACTTTATACTTATGGAGAAGAATTTTGTACTTCCGATTGTAAAAAAAGTAATGAAAAACAGAAACATTACAGGTGCCGACATTGCCCGTGCATTTAATTTACACCCGACTTCGGTTAATGGCATGCTACACCGGCCTACCATGCAGGTGCAAAAGCTTGCCGACCTTAGTGATTTTATGCAATACAACTTCTTTCGCGAACTGGCCACGAAATTTCCCTATGCGGAACCTGATTGCGCCGATCAGGAGCTTGTAGAAGAAAATAATAAGCTGCAAAACAGGGTAAAAGAACTGGAGTTGGAAGTAAATATACTTCGACAAACTATTCGCGACCTTGCCGGTAAGTAAAACTACTCTATATTATTCATTTTCAATCGCAATGCAAAAACATTATATTTAATGCAATAAAACCAAAATTGCCGAATACATTGAATACGATTCTTGCAAAAATCAAAATCGCCCCGCTTTCCGACGTTAACAAGAATATTATAAAAGCAGTGCAGCAGTGCAAGCTAATAAGATATATGTTGTACTGCAACATACACATACGTTAGCACCAATTCTAAAAAACTAAATATGAGACGACTACACTTATTCTTAATTTTAATAATTTTAAATTCGACTTTTGTTTATTCGCAAGACAAACAAGATTCTGACTGGCAATATTTAGGACAGGAACCACCAGGTTTACATCCGGAGATTTTTGCTCCTGGTATTATATCAGGAAACGGAAGGTTACATTGTTTCCCTTCTTTTTCTGCTGATGGGAAGGAAGTTGTATGGATGACATTACCACCAAAATTACTTTACGTTAACTACGATGAAACATGGAGTGAACCCAGGGAATTACCATTCACTAAAAATTACAGATGTATGTTCCCTGTTCATAGTTACGATAATAACCGCCTATATTTCGCATCAAATAATATTCCTGGGGGTGCTGGTAATATTGATATATGGTACGTTGAAAAAACGGATACTAATTATTCCGAACCAATAAATTTAGGATTACCAATTAATACAATAGAAGCAGAGAATCAACCTGTATTTACAAAATCAGGTAACATATACTACACAGGATTTGTACAAGGAAAAAGATGGGATAGAGGAATTTTATATTCAAAATTTGAAAGTGGTGAGTATTTAACACCTCAAATACTGAATGAAAACATTAATATTATTGACACAAATGCAATTGATTATACTCCTTTTATTTCTAAGGACGAATCATATCTACTTTTTTGCTCAAACAGACAAAATATTGAAAATGAAGATTGCCGAATATACATTAGTTTTAGAGAAAACACTGGTAATTGGGGCAACCCGATAAATATAAATGAAATAATCGGATTTGATTTTGATAGCAGAGACCCATATATCTCACCAGACGAGAAATATCTGTTCTTTAGTAGTGGAGAGAATATTTATTGGATGAGTTCAAAGATAATTGATATAATTAAAAACAATAAAAACGGCAGCTAACACAGAAGATATTGCAGGGCGGGTTGGGTAGTACGCCAACTGCGCCTTGAGGCTTCGGGGCTCGCATCACAGTTCACTGTCCTTCTGACAGGAACACGCTCCGAAATCCGCTCCGACAACATGTGCCAATCGTTAGTCAAACCACATGTCGTGTAAATGTCGTGTTAGTGCAGTTGTAAGTTACCGGAATCAGTGAGACATTTGAAGTGATAAAAAAAACAAAATGGAAACAGGAATACTTATTAAAGATCTACGAATTAAAAAAGGTATGACCCAGGAAGAACTGGCCGATAAAACCGAAGTCAGTACACGTACCATTCAGCGTATCGAAAACGGGCAGGTAGATCCACGTGCGTACACACTTCAAATGATTGCCAAAGCACTGGATGTTGACTACAGCGTTTTTACGGCTAACGAAACAAGCGAAAGCGATGAAACTGAAAAACAAGACAACACCTGGTTAGGATTTTTACATTTAAGTGGCATTCTTCCGCTGGTGTTTCCAACCGTATTAATGTGGCAGGCGAAAAAAGATAAAACAAAAGCAATGAAAAACCACTACCGTTCGGTCATCAGCTTTCAAGTCATGATTTGTGGAATTCTTGTGGGTTGCCTGTGGGTATTCTGGAAAACAAATCTCCTGACACCGCTAATTGGGGTGCTATTCGCCAACGCCCTCCTATCAATTACAAATACCGTTAAAGTTATGAATGGCGACAAATACATTACTACACCATTTAGTAAAAGTGAATAGCAAGGCTGAGAAATTTTTCTAAAAAAATATTCCAAAACAAAAAAGTCCCGCCAATGGCAGGACTTTTATTGTAAGCAATATAATAACTATACTAGTTTTACATTTACTGCGTTAAGACCTTTACGGCCTTCTTCTAAGTCAAAAGTTACTTCGTCGTTTTCCTGGATTTCGTCTTTACATCCGCTTACGTGTACGAAATACTCTTTTGTTGATTCTGCATCTTTAATGAATCCAAATCCTTTTGTGTCATTAAAGAATTTTACTGTTCCTTTATTCATATTATTTAAAAAAAATTATTGGGCGCAAGCTACAACTATTTCTCAAACAAACAATCAGGTTTTTTTAATTGTGCCTGTTTTTTTAGATTAAAATGTCAATAATTAGGCAGGTCAAGTAAAAAATCCCCCCTAAGCCTTTGTTCTGATAATATATTACCAACAATATAAAAAACAATGAATCAGCTAATTCAATTGCACATCTATAGCTTGTGCAGCGGTTTTTCCGGCACCCATTGCCAGAATTACGGTTGCAGCTCCGGTCACTACGTCGCCACCGGCATATACATTTCCAAGACTGGTTTTCATGGTTTGCTCGTCAACAATAATTCCACCCCATGAATGCAAATCAAGCCCTTTGGTACTTTGCGTAATTAACGGGTTTGGCGATTGCCCAACGGCAATTACAACCTTATTTACATCGAGCATAAAAGTTTCTCCTTCAACCGGCACCGGTCTTCTTCGTCCCGATGCATCGGGTTCACCCAATTCCATTTGCTGATTTTCGATTGCACTTACCCAACCGGAGCCATTATCATGAATCTTTACCGGATTGGCAAGCAACTTAAACTGAATACCTTCTTCTTTTGCATGTTCAATTTCTTCAGCTCGTGCCGGAAGTTCATCTTCACCGCGTCGGTAGATGATGTAAACTTCTTCGGCTCCTAAACGCAGTGCTGTTCGGCAGGCATCCATTGCAACGTTACCACCACCAACAACGGCTACTTTATCACCCTTCTGAACCGGGCTTGGCGTTTCGCGTTTAAATGATTCCATTAAATTCACACGGGTCAGAAATTCGTTAGCCGAATAAACACCATTCAGGTTTTCTCCTTCCACATTCAGGAATCGTGGCAATCCTGCTCCGGTAGAAATAAATATGGCTTCAAAACCATCTTCGTTCAAATCTTCAACGGTTAGCGATTTCCCAACGATTACGTTTTTTTCAATCTTAACGCCCATCTTTTTTATGGAGTCGATTTCTTCCCGCACAATTTGTTTTGGCAACCTGAATTCGGGAATACCATACATCAACACTCCTCCGGGTGTATGAAGTGCCTCGAAAACAACCACTTCATGACCTTTTTTTGCCAGCTCACCAGCACAGGCAATTCCGGCAGGACCGGCACCAATTACAGCCACTTTTCTACCCGAGTTGTGCTCCGGAAGTTCTTCCCCAAATTTATGATCGCGTGCATAATCGGCAATAAAACGTTCCAATCGGCCAATAGCCACAGGTTCATCTTTTTTACTACGTACACAAATTGCCTCGCACTGGTTTTCCTGCGGACACACGCGGCCACAAACTGCTGGCAGGCTATTATATGATTTTATGCTTTTGTAAGCTTCCTGAAAATCGCCTTGTGCAATATGTCCAATAAACTCAGGGATGTTCACATTTACCGGGCAGCCACTTACACACGAAGGTCGTTTACACTGGATGCAACGTTTGGCCTCGTTTATGGCCTCTTCCTCGGTGTACCCCATCGCCACCTCTCCAAACGATTTACTTCTTTCAATTGGATCAAGCTCCTGCATCGGTGTTTTTGCAGGCTGCATATTAACCTTGCCCTTCATTTGTGGGGCTATTGGAGCTGCACTTTTAGCTGCTTTATTATTTTCACCCGACAAACCAATTCTGCAGTTGTGCCCTTTTTCCTGCTCCTTATACATTCCCTGGCGACTTGTAATTTCATCGAAATCAACTTCATAACCATTAAAATCGGGACCATCAACACAGGCAAATTTTGTTTTTCCGGCAATCGTAACACGGCAACCTCCACACATTCCCGTTCCATCTACCATCAACGGATTCAACGATACGGAAATTGGAATATTGAATGGCTTTACCACGTTAACCACCGCTTTCATCATCGGAATCGGACCAATCGCAATTACTTCGTCATACTGATTTCCTTCCTCCAGCAATTTCTGAACGACATTGGTAACAAAACCTTTTGTTCCAAGGCTTCCATCGTCAGTTGCAACAAATACATTGTTTGCCAGTTTTGAGAATTCCTCTTGCAGAATTACAAATTCAGCACTGCGGCCTCCTAAAACCACATCAATATCGGCACCGTTTTCAGCATGCATTTTTATTTGCGGATATAACGGAGCGGCACCCACGCCACCACCGACTGCAAGTACTCTTTTCGGTTTATGATCCACACACGGCAAACCAAGCGGGCCGGCCACATCGCTAAGATAATCTCCTACATTTTTTTGCTGAAGCAACTGCGTTGAGTGCCCCACAACCTGATAAATCATTGTTACCGATTTCTCTTCGCGGTTATAATCGGCAATGGTAAGCGGGATGCGTTCTCCGCCTTCCTCCACAATGATTATTATGAATTGTCCGGGTTGACATTTTCTTGCCACGAAAGGCGCTTCTACAACGATCTCCTCAACGGCAGGATTCAGAATTCTTTTTCGTAATATTTTATGCATAACTTTTTATCAGTCAAGGTTGGCTGTCTGTTTTTGATTTGCGTGCAAAATTAAACGGAAGTTCAATCACAAATACAAACTTTTGTTATTCTTCGTCAGATTTAACGGTTTCAACAAAAAAGGAGCCCCATAAGGCTCCTTCAAATAAATTGTATGTGGTTGAATTTATTTCTTTTCTTTTAAATCCAGTTTCAGGTTTAATTCGTCCAATTGTGCTTCGGCTACTGCCGATGGAGAATCGATCATTACATCGCGGCCTGCATTGTTTTTTGGGAAAGCAATAACGTCGCGAATCGTATCAAGCCCGGCAAATAATGAAACCAGACGGTCGAAACCAAATGCGATTCCTGCATGTGGCGGTGCACCAAATTTAAAGGCATTCATCAGGAAGCCAAACTGTGCCTCGGCTTCTTCTTTGGTAAAACCAAGCAGGCTAAACATTTTTGATTGTAATTCAGCATCGAAAATACGCACTGAACCACCACCAATTTCAACACCGTTAATTACAAGGTCGTATGCATTGGCGCGCACTTTGCCCGGATCGGTTTCCATCAATTCAATATCCTCAGGTTTTGGTGAGGTGAACGGGTGGTGCATAGCGTGGAAACGCTTGCTTTCTTCGTCCCACTCCAACAACGGGAAGTCAACAACCCACAAAGGTTTAAACACATTTTTGTCGCGCAAACCAAGTTGTTTTCCCATCTCCAAACGCAACTCGCCAAGTGCATCCAACATGTGTTTTTTGTCGCCACTCATTACCAGAATCAGGTCGCCGGCTTCAGCACCGGTTTTTTCTGCCCAGGCTTTCAGATCGTCCTGCGAGTAGAATTTATCTACCGACGATTTGAATGAACCGTCTTCGTTACATTTCACATAAACCAATCCTTTGGCTCCAATTTGTGGACGTTTCACCCAGTTGGTCAATCCATCGAGTTGTTTGCGTGTGTAATCGGCACATCCTTTGGCGCAGATGGCGCCGATGTATTCCGCCGAATCGAACACCACAAAATCGTTTCCTTTTACGGTTTCGGTAATATCGTTGATCAGCATTTCGAAACGGGTATCAGGTTTGTCCGATCCGTATTTCTCCATGGCTTCAGAATAAGGCATCCATGGGAATTCATCCACTTCCACATTCAGTGTTTCTTTAAACATGTGGCGGGTTAATCCTTCAAACATTTCCAGCACATCTTTCTGCTCCACAAACGACATTTCACAGTCGATTTGTGTAAACTCCGGCTGACGGTCGGCACGCAGGTCTTCGTCGCGGAAACATTTTACGATCTGGTAATAGCGGTCGAAACCGGCAATCATCAAAAGTTGTTTAAATGTTTGCGGCGATTGTGGTAACGCATAAAACTGGCCTTCGTTCATTCGCGATGGTACAATAAAATCGCGTGCTCCTTCCGGAGTTGACTTGATAAGTACCGGCGTTTCAGTTTCAATAAAATCCTGTGCGTTCAGGTAATTACGAACGGCGTGTGCCATTTTCGAACGCAAGACCAGGTTTACACGTACTACATCGCGGCGCAAATCGAGGTAACGGTATTTCATCCGTAAATCGTCGCCACCATCGGTATCATCCTGAATGGTAAACGGCGGAAGTTCTGCCGGACTTAACACTTTTATTTCCGACAAAGCGATTTCCACTTCGCCGGTTGGAATATTTTTGTTTTTGCTCTGACGCTCGCGAACCGTTCCTTTTGCCTGGATCACAAATTCGCGTCCCAGCTGCTCAAGTGCTTCGGCAACTGCTTTATCGGTATTCTCGTCAACCACCAGCTGCGTAATGCCGTAGCGGTCGCGTAAGTCAACAAAAGTCATGGCTCCCAAGTCGCGGACGCGTTGCACCCAACCGGCCAGAGTTACTTCATTTCCTGCATTCTCAATTCGAAGTTCGCCACAAGTATGTGTTCTGTACATGATATCTTTCTTTTATTTAATGTCTGCAACAAAAGCCCAACTTCGGCGTTAAGCTTGCCCGAAAAATACTCGATTACATCAGTAAACTCCGTTTTTTCGGTCTTCGCAAGCCTTGAATTTGCGCTTTTCTTATCAGACACTTACGTTTTCTTGCAATATTATTCAGGGTGCGAAAATAGTGATATTTTGGCAATTATACCGGAAACATTTGGCAGCTTTTCAGGGAATTATGAAGTTAGAACATGTTATTGGAGAATCTTTGTGACAGAAAAGAAAAATTAACCACAAAGTTACTAGAAGAAGACACGAAGTACCACAAAGATTTAGTTACTTCGCAGTAATATTTCTTGATTATGATTGAACCGTTTAACGACGAATATTTTATGAAAAAAGCCTTTGCAGAAGCTGTTCAGGCTTTTGAAGAAGGCGAAATACCGGTGGGAGCCGTGGTAGTATCAAAAGGAAAGATAATTGCACGCGCCCACAACCTTACCGAAACTCTGAATGATGTTACCGCACATGCCGAAATGCAAGCCATTACTGCAGCAGCAAACTTGTTGGGCGGCAAATACCTGAACGACTGCACACTTTATGTTACTCTTGAACCGTGTGTAATGTGTGCCGGAGCACTGGGCTGGTCGCAAATTGGCAAAATCGTTTACGGCGCCTCCGATGAAAAACGTGGTTTTAAAAAGTTTGCAGCCAAAGCTCTTCATCCCAAAACAGAAATTGTTAGTGGTGTTTTTGAAACCGAGTGCGCTGAATTAATGCAGGAGTTTTTTCGCAAGAAAAGGAACTAAAACTTAGCTGGCAAAACTTTGAAAGCCTAATTTTTCCCCTCCAATAAAATTAAAAAAGGAAGTCGCTCTTATCTCAATATTTTTGCTAAGTTTGACTTTTTAATATTTTTAAAAACAGTTTTGACTATATTAGAATAATTTACTAAACCGAATAACCAAATGGCTGAATTAAAAAGATTGATCTCCCTCGACGCCTTTCGCGGATTTACAATTGCCGCAATGATCATGGTTAACAATCCGTCAACATGGTCACATATATATCCGCCACTGCAACATGCCAGCTGGAATGGGTTAACACCAACCGATCTCATATTTCCATTCTTCATTTTTATTGTTGGAGTATCAATTGCATTGGCATACACAAAACGCCTGAACGCCGGAGTTGCCAAAGGCCCGATGTACAAAAAAATAGTATTTCGCTCGATAAAAATATTTGCGGTTGGTATTTTACTTTGGTTGTTCCCCAACTTTAGTTTTGAACATGTACGAATTGCCGGAGTTCTACAGCGAATTGCCATTGTATTTTTAGCCTGTGCATTTTTATTTCTAAACTCGAAATGGAAAACGCAAGCTATTATTGCCGGAGCATTACTGGTACTTTACTGGCTGGTGATGATGTTTATTCCAACTCCCGGGCACGGAAAAGTGATGCTTGAACCGGGTGCCAACATTGCTGCCTGGATCGACAGCAAATTCCTGCCCGGTTATTTATGGCAGGAAACCTGGGATCCGGAGGGACTTTTAAGTACCTTCCCAGCTATTGCAACCGGAATTACCGGTATGCTTGCCGGTCATCTGGTGTTAAGCAAAATGCCGCAGGAACGAAAAGTGATCTACCTTTTCTCATTTTCGTTTTTTGCTTTTATAATCGGCTTTTTCTGGAATTATATTTTCCCGATTAATAAAAACATATGGACCAGTTCTTTTGTGTTGGTTACTTCGGGATTGGCGGGAATGGTTTTGGCAGTAAGTATCTTTTTTGTTGATATGCTTGGCCGTACACGTTTAACCAAACCCGGAATTATTTTTGGTTCGAACGCCATTGCGGTGTATGTATTATCAGATGTGTGGCGTTTACCTTTTTATACGTGGAAATTTGGAGGTAGCAGTTTGAACAACCACTGGATGAACCTGTTCGAGAATGCTGGTTGGAGTTTGGAAATGGGTAGCTTTTTGTACGCAGCCCTGTTTATTGGCTTCAATTTTATTCCGGCCTGGATACTTTATAAAAAGAAGATATTTATAAAACTTTAGAATGTCACACTGAGCGAAGATGAAGTGTGCGAGATACAGTCTTCGACTCTGCTCATACTGACTTCCCGGCTAACAACCGGGATTTTTTATTCTACAACCGAAAACCCAACCTGTTTCAGATCTTCATAAAAACCCGGGTACGACTTGGTAACTACTATCGGATCATCAATCCGCAACTTAAATCCGGCTAAAGCCATCGGCGCAAATGCCAGTGCCATACGATGATCATGATACGTATTTATGATGGGATTTTCCTCCTGCATTTCCTGATCCGTTTTACCATCCCAGGCCAGTTCTCCAAATTCCGGTTCAGTAATGGTAGCTCCAAACTTTGCCAGTTCGTTTTGCAAAGCTGCAATCCGGTCGGTCTCCTTAATCTTCAACGTTTTTAAACCTGAAAAGTGGAATGGAATATTTTTAGCAACACACAAACACGCCATGGTTTGGGCTACATCGGGATTTTCAATAAAGTCCAGCACCAACTTTTCCGGTTGTCTGTTTTTACTTTTTGCCAACAGAACTCCTTCAGCTTTTTGCGTTGAAGTCACACCAAACTGCTCGAACCATTTTGCAATATTGGCATCGCCCTGTAAACTGTCGAGAAGAAGATTTTCCAATAAAACTTCTCCCTTGTCAATAAGCGCCATAATCTGGTACCAGTATGAAGCTCCCGACCAGTCAGCTTCACAGGTAAAATCGCGGGCAAAATATTTTTGTTCAGGCACGTATATCTCGTTATCATCCCAACGATATTGAATACCAAACTTAGCCATCAATTCCAACGTAAGTTTTATGTACGATCGTGATGTAATGTTGCCTTTCAGTTTTAAGGTCAGTCCATTTTCAATGGTTGGAGCAATCAGCAAAAGTGCCGAAATATACTGGCTCGATACACTTCCATCCAACTCAATGGTTTGTCCTTTTAAATGCGAACCAAAAATCTTCAGGGGCGGGCAACCTTCATTTCCCAGGTATTCGATTTTTGCACCCAACTGATTTAGTGCATCCACCAAAATGGAAATGGGTCGTTGCTGCATACGCTCCGATCCGGTAATCTCCCACTCGCCAACAATTTTTGCGAGAAAAGCGGTTAGAAAACGCATGGCTGTTCCGGCGTGTCCGATATCGAATTTATTGCTGTTTGAAAACAATGCTGATGTCAAAACTTTTGTATCGTCGCTGTCCGACAGGTTTCGAATTGGATACGGACTATAACTCAAAGCATTGATTATCAAAGCCCGGTTACTGATACTTTTTGATGCCGGAAGATTTATCGTTCCGCTAATTTCTTTTATGTCGGTAGTTACCTGGTAGATCATGTCAGAATAATAATGAGGTTAATTCCATCTGTCGGTTACAGACTTTTATAGAATTTAAGCGATTCCAGAATCAGTTCTTTGCTGCAATTCTGGTTGATGGCAATTTCACCAACTTTTGGAAGCAGTGTAAAGTTAATTCGTCCGGATTCGTTCTTTTTGTCGTGTGTCATCAATTGATACAAAGCTTCAAAATCTGATTCTTCAATCTCGAACTTGCCGTAAACATCCAACATCCATTTCGTCAGCTTATCGCAATCTTGCTGCGGAAAACCACACATTTTTACCGACAAAAACAATTCTGCAATCATTGCATAAGCAACTGCATAACCGTGTAAAACAGGCCGGCCTTGTTTCATCGCCAGACTTTCGAAAGCATGACCAACCGTATGACCAAAATTCAGTGCTTTACGAATGTTATTTTCAGTAAGGTCGTTGGCTACAAAATGTTCTTTCACATTCACCGAATGGCGGATAATTTCCTGCAATAAATCGTAATCAATATTATCGAAATCGAATTCTTTAAGCTCTGCCAGATGCTCCGGACTGTGAATCAATCCGTGTTTGATCATTTCGGCAAAACCCGAAATAAAATTGTTGCGATCAATGGTTTTCAAAAAATCGGTATTAATAAGAACAGCAACAGGCTCTTTAAACACGCCGATTTCGTTTTTTAAACCATTAAAATTAAATCCGGTTTTTCCTCCAACCGACGCATCAACCTGCGAAAGAAGTGTCGTAGGAACGTTCAGAAAATCAATTCCGCGTTTAAACGTACTGGCTGCAAAACCCGCTAAATCGGTGAGCATTCCGCCTCCAATATTAATTAGCAACGATTTTCGATCACCTTCGTTCTCAGATAAAAACTGCCAAATGGTTTCAACCGATCCAATTTTTTTATTGTTCTCACCGGCCGGAACAACCACTTTTTTAATTGCATTTTCTGCCAGAAAAGATGTCAGTTTCGATGTCCAAAGTTCATCAACTCTTTCTTCGGTAGCCAGGAAAACTTTCCCCTTTGGATACTTATCGATATAAACCTGAAGTTCTTGCTCCAGTTTTCGACTATAAATTATTTTAGAGTAAATTTTTGAATTTCCCATATGTAGCTGCTAAATTGCGATAAAGTTACAATAAATATGGCATTGCCTTTTTTTAATGCCATCCTTGCCCGGAGTTTTAGATATTTAATAACGAAAGATGACAATTAAGAACACCAAAAAAGTTTCGAAGATCAAAAAAATATTCTACCTGGTTTCCATTGGTATCGCACTTGGAATCCTGGCGCTTTTTTTACTCGACCACGTAATGTATGCGCTGGCCGGATTGGGTGTCTTTTCGTTGTGGTATCTTTATTTTCATGTGGCCGATTATCAATACATCGAATTTTCAGACGAAAACGATAAAATTGTTCTCAATTATTACAAGGTGATCAGTTTTGGGGGCAAGGCATATAATTCTATCGAATTTCCAAAACACCGGTTAAGAAAGGTACATTTCGAGAATTCATTTTTCGGGAAATTATCCGATTTAACCCTAATCATAAAAACCCAAAGAGGAATTGCAGAATACCCTACTGTAAGTTTAGCCGGATTAAATATGGAAGACCGTAAACGTATTGAGAACGCGTTAAATTCAATTATAAAATCATAAACCGGAACTCCCAACACTTATGAATGAAGACCTAAAATACAAAGTGGCACTTTCAATGCTTCCCAACATAGGTGGTATTCTTGCCCGCAACCTGGTTGCCTACATTGGCAGCGCCGAAGGAGTTTTTTCGCAATCGGCAAAAGCATTAACAAAAGTTCCCGGCATAGGCGAACTATATGCCCGCCAGATAAAGAAAAGCAACGTACTGCCAAAAGCTGAAAAAGAACTGGAATACATTGACAAAAACGAAATCGACATTCATTTCTACACCGATAAAACTTATCCACGACGATTAAAAAGCTGCGTTGATGCGCCACTGATCATTTATACCAAAGGTAAAATGAATCTGGATACCGAACGGATCATCAGTATTGTTGGTACCCGGAATGCCACTGAATACGGAAAATCAATTGTTAATGATTTGTGCCGCAAATTTGCCGAACGGAAATACAATATTCTTGTGGTAAGCGGACTGGCATATGGCATTGACATACAAGCTCACCGAAGTGCACTAAAATACGATCTCCCCACGGTTGGAGTTATTGCCCACGGTTTAGATATGCTTTATCCTGCGATTCATAAACAAACAGCACTCAAGATGCAGGAAAACGGAGGGATTATAACTGATTTTCCAAGCAATTCAAAAATCGATCCGGCCAATTTTATTAAACGCAATCGTATTATTGCCGGATTGGCCGATGCGACCATTGTTGTTGAATCAGCAAAAAAAGGTGGCTCGCTTATTACGGCCGACATTGCGTCATCGTATAATCGCGACGTATATGCTTTTCCGGGGCGTTCGGGAGATACCTATTCAAAAGGTTGTAATCAACTTATTCGAAACTACGGCGCAACTTTAATTGAAGGTATCGAGGATCTGGAATATTTTATGGGATGGGAAAAAATGGAAAAAGTAGAAGCTGTGCAGTCGAGTCTATTTATCGATTTAAATCCGGAAGAAGAACGCGTAGTAGACTTATTGAAAGAAAAAGGCGAGCTTTTTATCGACCAGATTTCTGCAGAAATAAAACTTCCGGTTAGCCGTGTTTCAGCAATGCTATTAAACCTCGAATTCAAGAATCTGCTCATTGCTCTCCCTGGTAAAATTTACAAATTGAGGTAAGTCAGCTTTATTTTCTAATTTTGCACCCGAACAGACAATTCTGTTTTTTTAAAATTAGAGAGAATGAAAAAAACTTTTGAAGATTTAAAAGTTGCAAAATCAATATTAAAATCACTGGATGATATTGGGTTTACTACACCCACACCTATTCAGCAAAAAGCAATTCCGAAGATCAACTCCGGAGTAAATATTGTTGGAGTGGCCCAAACCGGAACAGGAAAAACTGCGGCATATCTTTTACCTTTACTTACCCGTTTAAAAAAACCGGAGGGAAATGACCCACGAGTTGTGATACTTGTTCCCACCCGTGAACTTTCAATTCAGGTTGGCGAAGATATTGAGGAACTGACAGGTTACTCGGAGTTACGACATGCAGCGGTATTTGGCGGAATTGGATGGACAAAACATGCTGCCCTGCTCGAGCTAGGCATTGATATTCTTGTTGCCACGCCGGGCCGCCTGTGGGATTTATACCAGGCAGGAGTTTTGCGACTAAAAAAGGTAAAGTATCTTGTAATCGACGAAGCCGACAGAATGTTGGATATGGGTTTTATGCCACAAATCAAGCAATTACAGGAGATTATTCCGTCGCGAAGACAAAACCTGTTGTTTTCGGCTACTTTTTCGGAAAAGATAGAAAAGCTTGCAGAAGAATTTCTAGATCATTACGACAAACTGGAAGTAGCACCATCGGCAACTCCGGTAGGACAGGTTACACAAACTTGTTACAGAGTTCCAAATTACAGAACCAAACTCAATCTTATAAAATACCTTCTTGAGGATGAAGAAAAATTTACGCGTGTAGTAATTTTTGTTAAAACAAAAGAACATGCCGAGGGCGTTTACAAGGTTGTGCAGCGAAAAGCAGAAGGCGAAAAACGTATTCTCCATTCAAACAAAGCACAAAACTCGCGCATTAATTCCATTCAGGCATTTAAAAATGGTGAGGTTCGTATCCTTATCACTACTGACGTGTCGGCCAGAGGAATGGATGTAAGCCAGGTAAGTCATGTTATTAATTTCGATTTACCGAATGATTACGATGATTATATTCACCGAATAGGGCGAACAGCACGTGCCGGAAATAAAGGCGATGCCATTACGTTAATCGATCCTTCGGCAGAGTGGCACTGGAAAAAGATTGAAAGTTTGATGCGTAAAGAAGTCGAGCTTTTGGACCTGCCGGAAGAAGTTGAGGTGGAAGAATCAGAGTTTAAAGAAAACCAGGATATGTTGCGCGAGATTGATCGTCAGCGTAAAATCGACGACCCTACGTTCCAAGGGGCTTTTCATCAGAAAAAAAGAAAAGGATCTTCAAAACGTTCGTTTGAAGATAAGTTTGCGCGTACAAAAGCGCGCCAAAAAAGGAAGAAAAGAAGATAATAATTTCAAATAGCAAACACATTTTCATACTGAAATAAATACAACAAAAAAGGGAAGCAAATGCTTCCCTTTTCTTGTATATAAGTCATTGAATTATCTTTCAACTTTCTGTCGCGATGAGTAGTTAATGTTTAGTGCAGCTGATTTACGGAGTTCCGTTTTTACATCTTGCACTATACCCATTTTAGTATTCTCATCAATTTTCAACGAAGTTACCATAAACGGTTGTTCAGCCTCATCTCTGGCTTCGCGTTCAGCGATGATGTAATCTTGTACTTCATCTACTGTTGCAAATTGGTCGTTTAACTGAATACGTGGTGCTCTACCAAACGTTTTTTGGAACGAAGGTTGAGGTTCACCAATATAAATGTAACTTACCAAAGATTTCTTCTCCAGCTTACTTAATTCAGTAGCTTCAGGAAGGCGCATTTTTACCTTTAGTGTTACTTCACGCATTGTTGTACTAACCATAAAGAAGAACAGAAGCATGAACACGATATCTGGCAACGAAGCCGTTGAAATCGGAGGTAATTCCTTACCATCATCTTTTCTAAACTTGCTCATAATCTATTCCTTTAAATTTTACCTTTTGGTTCAGCTTCAGAAATCTTCTGAGGATAAATCTTTCTGATGGCATTTTGTTGATCATCTTCTAGATCCTCATAAGCTTTTCCAAACTGTTGTTTAGCCAACTCGTCTCTTAATTCATTAATGGCAGCAACCAGTTCGTTTTGAACAGCGAGATAAACTCCATATTGAGTATCCAAATCGTTACGTAACGAAATAACCCCTTTGGTTACCATAACTTGTCCAAAGTATGGTACTTCCAATGGTTCTTTTTCAGGCAATTCTTCAGAATTATATGGATTTGCCATAAATTCTTTCGCCCTTTCACGTAAATTATCAATTTGTTCATAGTCTCCTTCTACCAATAGGTCATTATTTTTATTCACAAGAACAACGAAAACATTCCGCTCATTAATTTGAGGTGTATTTTCTGGTTCTTGTTCAACCCATTGTGGCAATTTTCTTCGAAGACCGCTGTCAACGTCCATCGTGGTTGTTACCAGGAAGAAGATCAGCAACATAAATGCAATATCTGCTAAAGATGCTGCCGGTATTTCAGGTATTTTCTTAGCCATAACTTTTTCCTGTTTTATTTACCACGATTAAACTTATCTAAACAAACGCATTACTGATGATGATGCCACTGCCAATACGGCCAATCCTAAGAGGATATAAGTTGCATACAAACCAGTGTCTGTTAATTTTGCTACTCTCTCATTTAAAGTTCCGTCGGCCAAAAATTTGTCAACACCAATAAATTGTGGAATTTCTGGTGAAGCCAATAAGTAGGCTACGACAAGTACAACTGCCATAAATCCTAGGGAAATAAGCCCTGATTTTGCAGCTTTTTTGTCGGTGAACATGTGAAACAATCCTGAAAGAACTGCAACACCGGCACCAACAGCTACAAGTATGTAGCTCCATACCAAGTTGGAATTAATCCAACTTCCCATAGTAGGATCTGTATCTACATCACTTATGTTTACAAATAAAGAAACAAGAAGAATAGTAGAAACAATGATAAGAGCCCATAGTATAATAGTAACTATTTTTGCTGTTTTACCCATTTTTCTCTACTCCTTATTTTTTCATGTTATGTTTTACCAATAAGTCTAACAACGAAATAGAAGCATCTTCCATGTTGTTGATGATGCTATCAATTTTAGCTACACAATAATTGTAGAAAATCTGAAGAATAATAGCAACTACAAGACCTGACACAGTTGTAATCAAAGCCACTTTAATACCACCAGCCACAAGAGAAGGACTAATGTCACCTGCTACCTCAATAGCATCGAAAGCGCCAATCATACCGATTACAGTGCCCATGAAACCAAGCATCGGAGCCAAAGCGATGAAAAGTGCGATCCAGCTTAATCCTTTTTCCAAAAGACCGGCTTGAACACCACCGTAAGAAATAACTGTTTTCTCTACTACATCGATACCGTGATCGAAACGATCAAGTCCTTGGTAGAAAATACTGGCAACTGGTCCACGAGTTGTGCGACAAACTTCTTTTGCAGCCTCTACACCGCCACTTTCTAATGCTTCTTCAACATTAGCCAACAATTTTTTAGTGTTGCTGGTTGCAAGGTTAAGGTAAAGAACTCTTTCAATTGCAAAGGCAAGACCTAAAATAAGGGCTACCAATACGAAGCTCATGAAAGCAGGGTCACCTTCAATAAATTTTTGTTTCATCTGGCTGTGAAGTGATTTTCCTTCTTCAGCAGCGGCTGCAGCATCTTCTTCAGCTATTGCAGCAGATGTTTCTTCTACTTGTTCAGTAGCAGTTTCAGTGGCAGCTGCTTCTTCCTCCTGAGCAAGCGCTACATTAGACGCCATAAAAAACAGCATCCCAAATACGGCTATTAACGCGAATAGTCTTTTCATAATTGATTTGAATTTTTAATTAATAATCTCTTTGAATTTGTTTTTGTATTGATTTTAAAAATATTAATCCTCATTTCCCACAAAAAACATGCCCTGTTTCCCCCGACTTGTTTTTCTTATTAATGAACGACTCATTTTTGCGGAGAGAGAGGGATTCGAACCCTCGGTACCCTTTCGGGGTACACACGCTTTCCAGGCGTGCCAGTTCAGCCACTCCTGCACCTCTCCAATAATTTCTGGCGTGGCCTCCCAAAAATGAGGGGTGCAAATTAATAAAAAATTGTGAAAAAAAAACTTTGCTATTCACTAATTTCCCCACGCAAACTTTTATTGAGGTACATTTTAATTTCGGCCGGTTTCAGGCCTTGCCCCAATAAAAACATCAATTTTGTGATGGCTGCTTCGGTGGTCATATCTTTTGCCGAAACCACTCCAGCATTTAACAGTTCAATACTGGTTTGATATTGCCCCATTACAACTTTACCTCCCTGACACTGGGTAACATTTAACACCACTATTCCACGTTTTATTGTTCGCTTAATCGCATTAATCAGCCAACGTGACGTAGGCACATTCCCCGATCCAAACGTCTCTAAAACAACGCCTTTCAAGCCTGGAGTATTCAACACCGAGTTAAATACATTCTGGTTTATTCCCGGAAATATTTTCAGGATTACCACATTATCATCAAAATCTGTATTTACTTTTAGAATACCCTTATTTTCGGGATAAAAGATAAATTCTGTACTGTATTTTATATCTGTTCCGGCTACTGCCAAAGCCGGATAATTAACCGATCTGAATGCACTAAATAATTCTGCATCGCGTTTTAAAGTACGGTTACCACGGTATAATTTAAAATCAAAATAAATACATACTTCAGGAACAACACTTAATCCTTGAATTTTTGCGGCAGCAATTTCAACGGCTGTAATGAGGTTTTCTTTACCATCAGTACGAATCATTCCAATTGGCAATTGCGATCCAGTAAATATTATTGGTTTATCCAGGTTTTCGAACATATAACTCAGCGCAGAAGCCGTGTACGCCATGGTATCGGTACCGTGCAAAACCACAAAACCATCGTAATTATTATAATAGCGTTCGATAGTTTTTGCAATTTTTATCCAACTTATCGGATTCATATTTGAAGAATCGAGTGCCGGATTAAACGTGATGGTTTTTATAATAAAATCGAACTTTTTAAGTTCCGGTACAACTTCCTGGATTTTCTCAAATTTAACAGGTACTAACGATCCGTTTTTAGGATCCTGAACCATACCTATAGTACCTCCGGTATAAATAATTAAAATGGAAGTCTTTTTTACTGTCCTACTGTTCATTACTATCAATGAATTTTGATCTGCAATTTATCAAATTCCGAACAAATTCCGGGCATTAGAAGTAGTAATTTCTGCAATTCGTGTAAGGGGAAGGCGATAAACTTCTGCAACCTTTTGTGCAATATGAATAAGGTATGAACTTTCGTTACGTTTGCCGCGTTTAGGCACCGGTGACAAATACGGAGCATCAGTTTCAAGAACGAGATGATGTGGTTCGATATTACTGATAACCTGATCAAGATCACTGTTCTTAAATGTAACAACACCTCCAATACCAAGCAAAAATCCCAGATCAGTTATTTTTTTGGCTTCCTCTTCGGTTCCTGTAAAACAATGAAATATCCCCTTTAAATTACCATCCTGCTCTTCTTGCACAATCTCGTAAGTTGCATCAAACGAATTGCGAACATGCACAACAACAGGCAGATTTAGTTGCTTTGCCAATCGAATCTGATAACGAAAAGCGTCTTTTTGTTCTTTTTCATACTTGCTTTCCCAGTATAGATCGATTCCAATTTCGCCAATTCCGTAAAACTTGCGTCGTTGCAACCAATAGTCTATGGCGTCAAGTTCTTCTTTATAGTCTTCTTCAACCGATGTAGGATGCAAGCCAATTAAAGGATAACATAAATGCGGATAAGCATCGGCCAGGTCTAACATGTGCTTTATTGAACCTGAATCAATATTTGGAAGAACGATTTTTTTTATTCCACTTTCCGAAGCCCGCTTCAGCGCCTCATCCCTATCGTGGATAAAATCTTCTGAATATATGTGAGAATGCGTATCTATAAACATTTAGCTGTGTAATTTGCCCCCATTATTTGGTTAAATCTTTCCAGACTTTATACATCAGAAAAGATTCAGTAATTTCAAAAAACAATCAAGCAATTTGAAAATTTCTGACAAATGTAAAAAAGTGTTTCCGGGTTCCACCCTTTTTTACTTTACCTAAAAATTAAATTTAACCTTCGGCCCTTTTTCGAGTACAATTGATTTATACTGACAATAAAAAATCCGCCCGAATACCGAGCGGATTCATCATATATATCCAATCTTATTTTTTCCTTAACAATTTCAGACTACTCCCTGTGCCAACATTGCCTCAGCAACTTTTACAAAACCACCCACATTCGCACCTTTAACATAGTCAACTTTTTTTCCATTACTTCCGTAACTTACACAAGTTTCATGAATGGCTTTCATAATTCCCTTCAGGCGTTCATCCACTTCTTCTTTTGGCCAGTTAATGCGCATGCTGTTTTGCGACATTTCAAGTCCCGAAACAGCAACACCCCCGGCATTAACTGCTTTTCCCGGAGCGTAATCCATTGCTTCAGTTAAAAAGTCGACAGCTTCGGCTGTACATCCCATGTTCGATGCTTCGGCCAATAGTGTACAACCATTTTTAGCCAGCTGTTTTGCATCTTCCAAACCTACTTCGTTTTCAGTGGCACAAGGCATGGCCAGATCCACCGGCACATCCCATGGACGCTTACCTGCGACGAATTCGGCATCAAATTCTTCTGCATAAGGCGAAACAATGTCGTTATTAGTAGCACGCAACTCCAGTAGATATTCAACTTTATCTCCACTAATTCCCTCTTTATCGTAAATATAGCCGTCAGGGCCCGAAATGGTTACTACCTTTCCGCCAAGCTCGTTTATTTTTGAAATGGCTCCCCAGGCAACATTTCCAAAACCTGATACCGAAATCGTTTGTCCTTCTATGTCTTTTCCAATTCGGTGCAACATATGCTGGGCAAAATATACTGCACCAAAACCTGTTGCTTCCGGACGAATTAAACTTCCTCCCCAGGCTAAACCTTTTCCGGTAAGCACTCCTGTAAATTCATTTTTCAATCGTTTGTATTGTCCGAACAAATAACCGATCTCGCGTCCTCCAACGCCTATATCACCGGCCGGCACATCAGTGTTTGGTCCGATATGACGATACAACTCCGTCATAAAACTCTGGCAAAACCGCATAATTTCACCATCGCTTTTACCTTTTGGACTAAAATCTGATCCGCCTTTTCCTCCGCCCATTGGCAAAGTCGTAAGGCTGTTTTTAAAGGTTTGTTCAAATCCTAAAAACTTTAAAATGCTCAGGGTTACGCTGGCGTGAAAACGCAAACCTCCTTTATATGGCCCCAGCGCAGAGTTAAACTCAACGCGGTAACCGCGGTTTATTTGCACTTCTCCACGATCGTCTACCCAAGGTACACGAAACATTATAACCCGCTCGGGCTCAACCATTCGTTCCAGAATTTTTGCCCGTTGATACCGTGGATTCTTTTCGTAAAAATCCCAAACCGAACCAATTACTTCTTCTACTGCCTGGTGAAATTCATTTTCCCCCGGAGTTCTGTGCTCCAAATTTGCGATGAATTCATTTATATCTGCTTTCATATGGTTTAATTTTAAGCGATAACCCAACCAAGGTTATCTATTTGCAATCATGAAATTTAAACTTAAATGATTAAAAATTATTATTTGCCAAAGGTAGAGAAGTAAGAAGTAAAAAAACAAGAATTTCACAAGAATCGAACTCCAATCCTAACAACTGTATATCAGGCAGTTACACAAGCCAAGAAAGATGTTAAAAAACACTGTGTGACAGATGTCAGTATTCCGGGTATCATTCTTAAAAACACCTCATAAACAGGCAATTGAAAGCTTTAACTAACTAAAACTTTCTATTTAAAACTTTTGGATTTTAGAAAATCGCAAGGTTGTTACATTCCTGTGCATTATTTTATCAAAGTGTAAAACTCAGGCGGTTATTACCTGACTTCTCCTACATTTGGCTAAGTTGTCTTAATCCTTCGGCAACAGCACACAACATTCCGTTTTCACCATTTTCGAGGAGAGTGAGCTCATCTATCAATTCTTCTGTTTGCTCAATACCTCCTCCTTCATTTAAGTTTTGTAACGCGTATTTTGCAGCTGAAGAGAACGCTTCTGACAAATACGAAACCTTTTGCAATTCATCAGTTGTTAACCATGGCTCCAATCTTTCATGATTAGAACTCCACAATTCCAACTGCTGTTTAATATGTGCTTTCAATTCGCTGTTTCCCTTATCCAAGAGATAAGTATTTACTTTTGTATTGAATTCCCGGGCCGACAAACTCTCCGGACGCGCTGCATCAACAACGCCATTCATTTTTAAATCGGGCAAATATACCGCGTAAATATTTTCAAGATTTGCCATTCGCTCGTAATACTTGACCTCTTCGAGCACCTCAACCAATATTTTTAAATACTGAAACCCCTCTTTAGGAATAAGTGCATGAAGAATATCATCTTGCTGCTTTTCATGTGGATTGCCTCTTTTAACCAGGTACTCCGAAAATTTTTCAAGACGCCGATACATATCATCAACATTCGTGGTTAGCATTGACGGGCTCCAGAGTTTTTCAGCGATGACTCCTGTCCGTGGCCAAATTCGCGAGTCGACATTATTTTTATCTACAACTTCCGACCACATTGCTGCTTCGCCGCCAAGTATCATTGTTTTTTGCTCGTCGGTAAGTGGCTTAATCACCTCGATTGTTGGTAATTTTGTTCCCGGAATTTCAGAACCTGCCACCAGCTTTCCATTGGCAGCAAAATTAAACATCGCCAGTGAGATTTTTCCGAAAAGCGTGTCACTTAAAAGCTGTGCGGAGAATTCCACCTCTCCCATTTGCGACTCCAGAAGAAAAGTTAACTCACCATCTTTTTTCTGCCCATTTTTAAATCCGGTGCGATTTCCAAGAAATTCTAAAAAGCCATATACATTTTCAGGATCGCGATCAAACAATGTCAGTTTACTCTCCATCTCGCCCGACGGAATTTCGAGGGTTACATCGTAGGTTTTCCAGTATGTTGTATCCGGCTCCAAATCAACAGCTCCGGGTAAAATTAAAGGATCAACGGCATAATGTTTATCCGAATGCAATTTATGATCGAGGTACCAGCCAGCCGATAAAATTCCTCTCTTGCCACTCTGAACCGCTTCGAACAAAGACTTTTGCCCCATCCACGACTGAATGACAACATCATCCTCCAACTCATCGTTCATTATTTCTTCCCATCCGAGCATTGTTTTGCCGTGCTTTTTAACCAAGTCGTAAATCCTGAGATTAAAATACGCCTGCAAACCATGTGCATCTTTAATTCCTTTTTCATTCATAAACGACTGAACCGATTCACTTTCATTCCAGTATTTTGGCTCCACCTCATCGCCACCAATATGAAAATAAGGATCGGGAAATAATGTAACCATCTCGGCAATAAACTTATCGAGAAACGCATAAACTTCTTCTTTTGTCGGGTCCATTGGAGGAGAAAATAGCTCGCCACTTTCGTTTGTAAACGACAACTCTCCGCTAACAGTACTCAATTCAGGATAGGCAATCTGCCAGCTTTTTGAGTGTCCCGGCACATCAAACTCCGGAATTATTCGTATTCCTCTCTCTGCTGCGTAAGCTACAATTTCGCGAATATCTTCTTGCGTATAATATTTCCCGTTTGAGCCGATTTCATACAATTTCGGAAATACTTTGCTTTCTACACGAAATCCCTGATCTTCTGAAAGATGGATATGAAAAACATTCATTTTTACAGCTGCCATAGCATCAATCGTACGTAGAACCACTTCTTTTGGCATCCAATGGCGACAGACATCCAACATTACTCCGCGCCATGGAAATCGTGGTTCATCCTCAATCTTAAGTTTTGGGACAGCGATTCCTGCTTCATTTGGTTTTATCAATTGCAAAATTGTTTCCAACCCATGATTAATGCCAAATTGTGTATTCGCTGATAACCTAATTTGTTTGTCAATTTCCAGACTGTACGATTCATTATCGCCAAACTGAGGAATGCTGCTGTCCGACTCCTCACTACAATTAATTTCCAGCGAGACGCCATTTTCATTGGCCTCTACCCCATAAATTAATTCAACATCTTCTATAAACCTGCTTGCCGCTTTATCCAGATAATCATTCTGCACATTAACAAAGAACACATTAATACCCTCTGAAAGATCAACTTCTCCATTATGAATTTTCAAACTGGCCGGCAGAGGCATGAGTTCAATTTCAGCCCGGTCTTCATCTGAGATTAGCGGTGGAATATACATGACCAGCCGATAATAAAGAAAGCCGCCAACAACTACTATAAATATGAGGGCAAGAAGTACATAGAGAATCTTTTTTAACATGAGTTTAGTTAATAGTTTAGAAATCAAAGGAAGTAAAAAATGATATGAATAGTTTGGAGACACATATATTATAAAACAGAAGCGTGAATTTTGGGCATAAAAAAAGCCCCTCCCAAAGGGAAGAGCTTTCAATATTTTTGTGAGTTGATTTTTACATCATACCGCCCATGCCGCCCATTCCTGGAGCGCCACCCATTGGAGGCATAGCAGGAGCATCTTCTTTTTCTTCAACAATTACCGTTTCAGTAGTTAAGAACATACCGGCAATTGAAGCAGCGTTTTCAAGTGCAACACGAGTTACTTTTGCAGGATCGATAACACCAACTTCGTAAAGTTTCTGGTATTCATCAATGCGGGCATTGTAACCATAATCGCCTTCACCATCTTTAACGTTCTGAACAACTACAGCACCTTCTTTACCAGCGTTAGCTACAATCTGACGCAATGGTTCTTCGATGGCACGTTTAACGATTTCAACACCTGTAGTTTCGTCCTCGTTATCGCCTTTTAAGTCTTCCAATGCAGCGATTGCACGTACAAGAGCAACACCACCACCAGGAACAATTCCTTCTTCAACAGCAGCGCGGGTTGCATGCAATGCATCGTCAACACGGTCTTTTTTCTCTTTCATTTCCACTTCTGAAGCAGCACCAACATAGATAACAGCAACACCACCGGCCAATTTAGCCAAACGCTCCTGCAGTTTTTCTTTGTCGTAGTCAGAAGTTGTAGTTTCCATCTGCGTTTTGATTTGGTTAACACGAGCAGCAATAGCTTCTTGCGCACCGGCACCGTTAACTACAGTTGTATTTTCTTTGTCAACAGTAATTTTCTCGCACTGGCCCAACATATCAATTGTAGCCTGCTCCAGTTTCATATCTTTTTCTTCGGTAATTACAGTACCACCAGTCAGGATTGCAATGTCTTCCAACATTTCTTTTCTGCGATCGCCAAAACCAGGAGCTTTAACAGCACATACTTTTAACGAACCACGCAAACGGTTAACAACCAATGTTGCCAATGCTTCACCATCTACATCCTCAGAAATGATCATCAACGGACGACCTGTTTGAGCTGTAGCTTCCAATACAGGAAGAAGATCTTTCATTGTGCTGATCTTTTTGTCGTGGATAAGAATGAAAGGATTATCTAATTCTGCAACCATTTTTTCAGCATCGGTTACAAAATATGGAGAAAGGTAACCACGGTCGAATTGCATACCTTCAACTACGTCAACGTAAGTATCGGTACCTTTTGCTTCTTCAATTGTGATAACACCTTCTTTATGTACTTTTTTCATTGCCTCAGCAATTAAAGCGCCAATAACAGCGTCGTTGTTTGCTGAAACTTTTGCAACTGATTCGATTTTTGCGTAATCGTCGCCAATAGTTTGAGCCTGCTCCTGAATGCTTGCAACAACAGCTGCAACAGCTTTGTCGATACCGCGTTTCAGATCCATTGGATTTGCACCTGCAGTTACGTTTTTCAAACCAACATTAACGATCGATTGTGCCAAAACAGTTGCGGTAGTAGTACCGTCACCAGCGTCGTCACCGGTTTTTGAGGCTACTTCTTTAACCATTTGCGCACCCATATTTTCGTATGCGTCGCTTAACTCAATTTCTTTTGCAACAGTTACACCGTCTTTAGTGATTTGTGGTGCACCAAATTTTTTCTCGATTACTACGTTACGACCTTTTGGTCCTAAAGTAACTTTTACTGCGTTAGCCAGTTGGTCAACACCACTTTTAAGCAAATCGCGTGCTTCAATATCGAATTTAATTTCTTTAGCCATCTTTTTCTGATTTTTACTTGTTGAAATTAGTTAATGTATAAAACGTCAGATTGCGACATCAATAAATAGTCTACTCCATCAATGTTCAATTCAGTACCCGAGTACTTACCGTAAAAAACGATATCGCCGGCTTTCAATTCCATTGGCTCATCTTTTTTATCAGCACCTACTAATACTACAGTACCAACCTGTGGTTTTTCCTTTGCTGAATCAGGAATAATGATTCCACTCACTGTTTTTTCTTCTGCTTCCTGTGGTTGAACCAGGATTTTTCCAGCAAGAATTTTACCTTTTAAATCTGCCATTTTGTTTTAGTTTTTTATGATTAAATATTTTTTTCGTTTTAACGCACTCCTTGTATCATATTTTATGCCAAGCAATAAAAAGCATCGAAGCATATAAAAACAAGGACAAAATTACACCACCAACTATTAACCGAGACACACATAACCCCCTTACCTACTGTCTTACAGCTACATATGGGTTTGTCAGACTTTCTGTCATGGTGGCAGAACAAATGCAAAAACACGACAAACAAATATAAATAATACTTAAAGGTCTGTTTTTAGCCGTTTTTCGCAACCCTCACCTCATTTTCCACGTAGTTTATTAAGTCAGAAAACAAGAGACCTGTTGCATCGGGATAGTTAAAACATCTAAAACAAGAAGCCATGAAACTCAAAAATTTATTTTGGATTGGGGTGATATTGCTATCTGCACTTGCCTGCGAAGATCCTGACACTACTTATTACACAGAAACAGAACTTGCACTCGACATTTCTTTAACAGCTCATGTTAACACACTTTCTCAATCAGTTACCGAGCAATATAACTTTAACGGAATTGTCATTTTCTGTCTTGGTTACAGCGATGCTCTAAAAAGTTGCCCGGGCAATGTTGTTCAAATTACTCCCGGAAGTGGTTCTCTTCTTTCTTTCGAAGCACTGCAAAGTAGCCAAACCATCGACCAACTCCAATTAGACATTTCGTACAAAACTCAAAGCGATGCAACGTATCAGTCGATCGAATCGATCGATCTTCTTCAAGCCGGTAGTTTTTTAAACAGCGAAACCTATTCTGTAAACCTGGACGATGTATTGGCATCTCTAATCAGCCGTTTAAATGAAAATCCACGCTACTTCATTTCAATTGAAATTAGTGGCATGGCAAATTTTAACATTTCTTCCGACGCCCTTTTTAGTGTTCCACTACTTATCGAAAGTGAATATTATTCGCCCAGATTTACATTATAATTACGTCATATCAAGTTATTTGCTGCATAAGAAAAGCAGTGTATTAAATTCGAAGAATACCCTGCTTTTCTTATCCTTTGCAGAAATTCCGAGACGAATGTAATCCACGCCTCCCAATCTCCCCTTACCTGTTGACTATCAACATCTTTTTTCGTATTTTAGCAGTAATACACCAAACAGAATTGTTATGCACTCAAAGAAAACAATGGCCAACCACAGCTTCGAGATGCTCACTGAGTCAGGAGAGTTTATGAATATTGTTTTGAACAACATTACAAGTTGTGTACTTCTTCTTGACAAGGACATGAAACTTCAAGCCTTCAACGATGCATTAAAAACGATTTTCTCGAATAAAGCCGATGAAGATCTTATGTACATGCTTTGTGGCGAAGCAATTGGCTGTGCCTACCAAATTGAAGAAGCGAAAGATTGTGGAAAAACATCGAAATGTTGCACCTGCGAATTACGGCTGGCAGCTTTTGATTCTTACCTTAATGATACTATTGTTTACAAAGAACACATCCGCCGTCCGTTTTTCAACAAAAATGGCGAACGCGAAATGAAAGACCTGCAATTCTCAACCAGGCACTTTAATTTTCAGAAAGAGAAATACATTATATTAATCATTAATGATATCTCAGGATTAGCTCCTTCTCAAAATAAAATGAACACACACTAAACGAGCTACAACAAAAAGCCAAACCGGTGCTAGCAATTTTTACCACAAAAAACATTCATGATTCCCGGGAATCACCAACAGGAATGAAAGTGAATTAACTTGCGGTATCTACGTACCAATAAAATTTTCTACTATGAATCCTGTCGAAGAATTCCCAAGAATCATTGAGCGAGGTTGTGGCCTTGATGTTCATAAGGACACAGTAGTCGCCAGCATCAAAGGTAAAGATATTGTTGAACGAACTGAAACTTTTGGCACATTTACCGAAGAACTTGAAAAGCTGATTGGTTTTCTCCAGAATGAAGGAGTAAGCCATATTGCGATGGAGAGCACAGGAGTTTATTGGAAACCTGTTTACTATGTACTTGAAGAATATTTTGAGATTTTACTGGTCAATGCCAGGCATGTAAAAAATGTTCCGGGGCAAAAAACGGATAAAATGGACAGTGAATGGATTGCCAAACTTCTGTTGAGTGGCTTGCTTAAAGGAAGTTTTGTTCCACGTCAAGGCATAAGAGAACTTCGGGTTTTGCACCGCCACCGAAGAAAACTGATACATCAGCGTACTGCTGAAAAGAACCGTTTGCAGAACATCCTTGAAGATGCCAACATCAAGCTAGGCAGCGTAGTTAGTGATGTTTTTGGCAAAACAGGAACAGCAATTGTTTTGGCAATCGCATCGGGAGAAAAAGACCCGGGGAAATTATCAGAACTGGCAAAAGGATCTTTGGTCAGAAAAAAAGCCGAACTAAAGAAGGCTTTATACGGAAGGATTACCGAACATCATATTTTTATGCTTCAACTGATTCTTGCATCAATGGAACATATCAATAATCAAATTGACTGCATTGAAAAAAGAATTGACAAATATCTTAACTCCATGAGAAATGATGTTGAATTATTACTTACTATTCCAGGAGTGTCGGTACAAATAGCTGCTGGGATACTTGCTGAAATTGGAAATGACATGGTATTCTTTCCGTCAGCGAAACATCTTGCCTCATGGGCAGGCGTGTGTCCAGGAAATAACGAAAGTGCCGGTAAAAAATATTCTTCAAAAATAACACATGGCAACAAATACCTGAAAACAACCCTGGTTGAAGCTGCATGGGCAGCATCACATTCTAAAGATTGTTTAATGGCTGCAAAACATAAGACAATTGCCGCACGTAGAGGAAGTAAGAAAGCAAATATGGCAATAGGACATAAGATCCTGACGGCTGCTTACTTTGTTCTAAGGGACAAAACGCCTTACTTATTAAGTAGCCAGAACAAGGCAATTGAAGAACAAAGAAGATTAAAAAGAATACAACGGTTAGAAAGACAATTAGCAGATTTAAAAAGCGTCTATCAAAATTAAAAGGTCGTGGCTTTTTTGGTGATTAAATCCCGTACAAAAAACTGACATCAGACGCTAAGAACCAACAGTTGTTGCCATTGTGAGCACGTAGAAAAAATTATAATTCTTTTATAACCGAACTTTATTTTGGGGAGTGACTTTCAGAAAAAAAGCCGTCCTAAAAAGAACGGCTTCTCTATTTTTTTTGATAATAATATCTTAGTTTTCTCCACCTTCATCGTCTGCAGTCGGAGTTTCATCCGTAGTTGCAGGAGGTGTGGTAGGGAAAGTAGGTACTTGTGTCGGATCAACAGCAGTTTCAATCTGCTCCTGAACACGGCTCTGACCTTCTTCTGCCTGTTCGCGTGGAATAAATCCGGCACCAACAACAGAAAGAAACAATAAAGCTCCTGCCAAAACCCATGTTCCTTTTTCAAGGAAATCGGTTGTTTTGCGTACGCCCATTACCTGACCTGAAGACTGGAAGTTACTTGCCAGGCCTCCTCCTTTTGAATTTTGTACCAATACGATCAGTACTAAAAGGATACAAACGATAAATATTAAAACGGTGATTAAAATATACATCTCTTCTAAATATTAGTCTTTAATAATTCAATTTCTTTAATACGGCCTGCAAAGTAAACACTTTTTTCCGGATATTTCAAACTTAATTTTTGATAGGCATCCAAAGCTTTGTCGTAGTTCTTTTGCTGTAAATAAATTGAGGCCAGTGTTTCGGTAACCAGTCCTTCATCTTCTTTCACCGACTGCTCTGCAACTGCCTTGTCGCCATTATTTCCATTTACTCCCAAACTAACTTTACCCGATCGCAAACGCGAACCGTCAGACGATAAAAATTTATCGATCAACGAATTTTCTGCTTCGAGTTCAACATCCCCTTCCAAATTATATGCTGTCGTCTTATTATTACTTGTAATAATCGGCACCTTTTTATTCAGTTCATCATTCAGGAACCGGAACAGCACTTTTCGGTCGGGAACCATAACGGCTACCTTCTTAAGTACAGTTTCATAATCCGAATGATTCAGGTTTTTCATATTTTTAAGATAAAGCAACCAGCCGATAGTAAACCACGGGAAATCCGTGGTGAGTTTTTTAACTCCCTCCAAAGAACCAGCATTCAATAAAGCTGTATTTTGCAGATACGATTGAAATTGCTCTCTTTCCATTTTACCAGTTTGCTATGGTTGCATTAAAAATATCTTCAGTTAATTTTTCAATAATCTCATTACTTAATTCGTCTTCTACCGAACTGATGGCAAGATTGCTATCAAAGTCTTCGTATGCGGAAAACGATTGTTCAAAATCATCTTCGGGCACTTTATGGTTCGTATATTTCACCTTGATCGTAATGGTTAAACGTGTTTGTGCCGAAACATCTTCTTTTTGTATCGACATTGGTTTAAAGTCGTAACCTGTAATCTGGCCTTCAAATTCAATATCCCCATTTTCCGAAAGTTCATTCAATGAAGTTTGGCGGGTTAGTTTCTCACGCAATTCCTCGGTAAAACTCTGACTAAGTGTCGGATTAATTAATCGTGCGCGGTTAGGAAAGTAATAAACTGTAAAAGTTTTCACTTCGGGCGAAAGGTTGGCACCGGTAAAAGAATAACTTACTTTACACGAAGGAGCCAGACTGCCTACCAAACCGGCCAATACAAATATAAATAATAGTTTTCGCAACATAGATTATCCCTTAATATCGTATTCTTTAATTTTACGGTACAATGTGCGTTCAGAAATTCCTAATTCCTGGGCCGCATATTTTCGTTTACCGCGATGTTTCTCAAGTGCTTTTTTAATCAGTTCAATTTCTTTATCTGCCAAAGAAAGCGATTCTTCCACAAACTCTTCCGTATCCTGAATATTATCTTTATCAACCGATGTAATATGTATCGGATTCTGCACCTGGTCATTCGACACATAATTACCATCGGCCGTGTTATACAGGTTTCTGATAATCTGCGCCTGATCGCCCGAAATTGGCGCATCGCGATTCTCCATTAAATCGAGCACCAGTTTTTTAAGATCGTTCATGTCGTTTTTCATATCGAAAAGAACTTTGTACAAAATCTCTCGTTCGTTGGCAAACGACTTGTTATCTTCTTGCTGAGATAATAATGCAGGTAAATTATTTCTACCATCAACTGGCAGGTAGGCACTTAATGCTTCGGCATTTATTTCACGTTCCTGTTCGATTATCGAAATCTGCTCGGTAATATTCTTTAACTGACGGATATTTCCCGGCCAGCGAAAATTCACCAAAGATGTTCGGGCATCTTCCGTAAGACGAACCGGAGGCATTCTGTATTTCTCAGCAAAATCGCGGGCGAATTTCCTGAATAACAAAATAATATCATCGGGGCGCTCGCGTAATGCAGGAATTATAATCGGCACAGTATTTAATCGGTAATACAAGTCTTCCCGGAATTTACCTTCCTCAATTGCTTTGGGAATATTTACGTTAGTTGCCGCAATTAGGCGCACATTGGTTTTTATTACCTGCGACGATCCTACTTTTATAAATTCTCCTGTTTCAAGCACACGCAATAAACGAACCTGCGTAGAAAGCGGTAATTCACCAATTTCATCCAAAAAGATCGTTCCGCCATCCGCTTCCTGAAAGTACCCTTTCCTATCGGCAAGTGCTCCGGTAAACGCACCTTTTTCGTGTCCGAACAGTTCCGAATCTATCGTTCCTTCAGGAATAGCACCACAGTTTACTGCAATGTATTTCCCATGTTTTCTGCTCGAAAACTGATGTATAATCTGTGGAAAAATTTCTTTACCAACACCACTTTCTCCGGTTACCAAAACCGACAGATCGGTTGGTGCCACCTGAACGGCCACTTCAATGGCTCGGTTCAATCCAATCGTGTTTCCAATTATTCCAAATCGTTGTTTTATTGTTTGTATATCCATAGTTTTTTCAGTCAACAATTTGCAAATTTACAATTTTTCGCGGGCAATGACAGAAAGTCAGTCACAATTAAGCTTTTTTAGGAATTATTAGGTTCTAAAAAATCTTGCAGCCCCCCATTTAAGATATTTACGCAGAATATGAATATTGTTTTAAGGGATTATTATCTTTGCCTCCGGCTGTTATTTTTTCTGACATTTTGTTAGTTAAGAACAGACTACACGCGATTTAAAACAACTGCATTATGGATTTTATAGGAATAATACCGGCACGTTATCAATCTACCAGGTTTCCCGGGAAACCCCTGGCAAAAATTAAAGACAAACCCATGATTCAATGGGTATACGAAAATGCAGCAAAAGCATTGCCCTACGTTTGTGTAGCAACCGATGACAAGCGTATTTATGAGGCAGTAAAAGCATTTGGCGGTAATGTGGTAAAAACACTTTCAACACACCAAAGTGGTACTGATCGTTGTGCAGAGGCAGCAATGAAAATTGCAGAAAACCATCACTTTGATGTTGTGGTAAACATCCAGGGAGACGAACCATTTGTTAAGCCTGAACAAATAGAATTAATTAAATCGTGTTTTGAGGACAAAACTGAAATTGCAACACTGGTAAAAAAAATAGACTCGGAAGAAGAACTTTTTAATCCAAACCGCCCCAAAGTTGTTTTAGACAAAAACGACTTTGCCTTATATTTTAGTCGCTCTCCTATTCCATACTTTCGTGGAGAAGAAAATAAAAACGGGGCTAAAAAGCAGGTATTCTGGGGGCACATTGGCATGTATGCTTTTAAAGCCGATATCCTTCAAAAAATCACACAACTACCGCAAGGAAAACTGGAAGTTGCCGAATCGCTTGAACAATTACGCTGGCTTGAAAATGGGTATAAAATAAAAGTAGCCGAAACAACTTTCCAGACCATTGGCATTGATACTCCTGAAGATTTAGAAGCGGCATTGCAACTGTTTTAATTTTTTCCTGTCGTTATAAACGGGCATGCTATTTGTTACACATGCTTCAGGAAACAATTAAACAGTATTGCCATGAAATATATTATACTAATTCTATTCATTTTTATTGGTTTTCACTCATTTTCGCAGAATACAGATTTTAACCAAATCAGTATTGAAGATGAAGCAAAGAAAGAAGTAAAAGTTTACCCGAATCCCTGCAAAAACAGTAAAGTAACTGTTGAATTCGCCTCAAAAGAGATTAGCGAAATTCGCCTCACCAGCCTTGTTGGTGAACAGGTACTGCTGATAAAGTACGATTTCCCGCTTCCAAAAATTCAGCTTCGGCTAAATGAAATACCAAATGGGATCTATCTGTTGCAAATTACAACAACCGACAATAAACCAACGGTTAAAAAATTGATGATCTCAAAAAATTAATTTTTGAACAATTTTCTTTTTCCCCTGTATTTTACAACGGTATTTAATACTTTCACCCGAAAATTAAATTATAAGTTGTGAAAATCTCTACATTCATTCTATTCTTTTTTATAAGCGTTGAAATATTTGCTCAAACAAGTATTAATGACGCAAGGCAACAGGCAGTTGGATCGACTGTTACTGTATCAGGAATTGTAACAAATGGCCCCGAACTTGGAGCCATTAGGTATATCCAGGACAACACGGCAGGTATTGGAGTTTATGACTATTCTGCTTTAGACGACATTGTTCGCGGCGATTCAATAACAATAACCGGCGAATTAGACGATTACTACAACTTACTCGAAATTAAGTCGTTTACAAATCTCACTGTACACCAATCAGGATTAGCGTTACCCGCTCCGAAAAAGATTAGTATTAGCGACTTAGGAGAAGATTATGAAGGCGAATTGGTTCAAATAGATAATATTGAATTTGTAGATGCTACAGGACTGTTTGGAGGAGGAAAAAACTACGCATTTACCGATGGCAGCGAAACCGGAGAACTCAGAATAAACTCGGGCAGCCCTCTTGTTGGGCAAGCTATACCAACCGGGAAATTTAATTTAGTCGCCATTTGCTCTCAGTATTCTCGTGAATCTAACGATACCCGGTCAGGATATCAGCTTCTTCCTCGTGATGCCAATGATTTTATATCAGGTAAAAGCATAAATATTACGTCATCAATTGAGGTGATAAGCGTAACAAAAAACTCCATCACGCTATTCTGGTCAACCGATACAGGAGGCGCACCTTTTGTTCGTTACGGTAGCAGTAATAATTCTTCTGCTTTAACAAATTTAAAAGCTGGCGAATCAACTACTTCTGAAGGCGAAAACAATCACATGGTTGAAATAACGGACCTTCAACCATCTGAAATAATTTATGCCCAGGTGTATGTAACAAATGAAGCAGACACTGCTTTTTCATCTATCGGCGCCTATGTAACCCAATCCAACTCCTCGGGTGAAATCAATGTATTTTTTAATACTGATATTGATGAAACAAAAGCAACTGCAACTGTAGCAAATAATATCGGGGATAACATGGCCGACACTTTGGCCGCCTATATTAACAGGGCGAGCGAATCGATCGATTTCTGCATTTACAATATTAATAATTCAACAATATCAGATGCATTAAATGCTGCTTACGATCGTAGTGTAACAATTCGTTTTATCACCTGCGAATCAACAGCTCACGCCAGCGTTGCCGATTTAAATTCCAATATCCCTGTTCTTGAACGGCCTGAATTAGCTGAAGGTGGAATTATGCATAACAAATTTGCCATCTTCGATGCCAACTCAACAAACGCCAATTCGGCATGGGTGTGGTCGGGATCGACTAACATAACTCAAGCTCAGCTTACGTTTGACAGCAACAATATGATTTTTATTCAAGACCAGTCGCTGGCAAAAGTTTACGAGGTAGAATTTGAAGAAATGTGGGGCAGCAACAGCGCCCAGCCAAATGCCGGAAATGCAAAATTTGGCGATGATAAAACAAATAATACCCCTCATCAAATTCAAGTTGGAGATGTACTTATTGCGTGTTATTTCAGCCCCTCAGACAATACAAACCAGCAATTAATAAACTCGATTAACACAGCCGACTTTGACTTGGACATTGAAACAATGTTGATCACCCGATCGGATTTGGGCAACGCCATAGTTTCAGCTTTCGATCGCGGCGTGGAGGTAAGTGTTTTAATGAACGAAGAAAGTGAATACACACCGTCATTTATAAGAAACACTCTGCCACAAGGCAAATTTATTATCGACGATTTGGCAGCAGGAATGATGCACCACAAAATTGCAGTAATAGATCCCAATCATCCGGAATCAGATCCGCAGGTTATTACAGGGAGTCACAACTGGAGTAACTCGGCCAACGACCGAAACGATGAAAACACACTAATCATTCACGATGCCGATATTGCCAATCAATACTACCAACAATTTGCCTATCGATTCGTGCAAAACGATGGCACGTTGGTTTTAGCAGCTCAAATTATTCAGTCAACTTCAGTTAATGTATTTCCAAATCCCACTGAAGGAAGATTAATGATTAATGCTGACAGAACCATTGCAAAAATTACCATTTATAACAGCACCGGAGCAAAAATAGATGAACTTCTGCCCAACGAAAACGCGGCAGAATTTAATCTGTCATCTTATTCAACCGGGCTATTTCTGCTGAAGGTAGAATTAAATAATGGTGATTATAACACGTATAAAATTCTGAAGAAATAATAGAAAATGGCTTTCGGAAACGGAAGCCATTTTTTATTTATTCCCAAATCTTTTTTTCGCTTCCTCAAGAATAGAAATTGTGGATGTAGCTCCACAACGCGTGCAACCAACTTCTCGAACCGCCAATAAACCATCGAGCGTGCGCACACCGCCGGCTGCTTTTATCTTTACTTTTGGGCCACTGCTCTCGCGCATCAGTTTTAAGTTTTCTATGGTTGCTCCCATGTACGAGTAACGACCATCTGCACCTTTAACAAAACCAAACCCCGAAGATGTTTTCACATAGTCGGCACCAACTTCAGTACAAATCTCACAAAGTTTTAAAATATCAGCTCGGTTTATCACATAGTCGGTTTCAAAAATCACCTTAACAACAGCACCGTTTTTATGACAAATCTGTGTAACCGAATCAATTTCATCTTGAATATAATCCCAATCACCCTGCAAAGCTTTGCCAATATTAATAACCATATCAATTTCAACAGCGCCATCATTACAGGCTGTTTGTGCCTCAAAAACTTTTACTCCAATTGCAGAATTACCCGCCGGAAATCCAATAACACAACCAATAAGCACATCGGTATTTTTCAATAACTGTGATGCACGTTTAACCGCATAAGGTTTAACACAAACGGATGCCACATTGTATTTTGCAGCAACAGCACATTCTCGTTCTAAATCATAATCAGTCATAGTGGGATGAAGGATCGAATGATCAATCATTTTGGCAAGTTCTTGAACTGTAGTCATTTTAATTGGTTTTAGTTATGTAACAAATTTAAGAATTAAACTCGTTATTGAGAAGTGAACCTTTTATGCAAATATTAAGTATTAAAATAAATAGATCAAAAAATGAATTACCATGACTAACAGAAGATCATTCTTAAAATCGCTTGCAGGTGTTACTGCCGGACTGAGTTTGCCATCAGGAGCATTTGCATCTGGCCAGGAAACACGTGATAGATTAGGCGAAGTTTTACCAAAACGAAAACTGGGACAAACCGGAGAATACGTCACCATGCTTGGCACAGGCGGCTACCATGTGGGCTGGACAACAGAACGCGATGCCCAGGAAGTTATTGAAGCATCGTTGGAAGGCGGAGTACGTTTTTTTGACACTGCTGAAAGTTATACTTCGGGAGTAAGTGAAGAACGTTATGGAAAGTACCTCACCCCGAAATACCGCGACCTGATTTTTCTAATGACAAAATCGACCGGTCAAAACGCAAAAACAGTACAAGAACATTTGGAAGGTTCACTTCGGCGACTAAAAGTTGACCAAATCGATTTGTATCAAATTCATGCTATTGATTCGCCGGAAGATGTTGACGGAAGAATTGAAGCCGGAGTAATCGATTATTTACTAAAAGCAAAACAGCAGGGAAAAATTAAATACCTGGGATTTACGGGCCATCAGAATCCTTATGCACACACACGAATGCTCGAACAAACGAACAACACTACTATTTTCGATGCGCTCCAAATGCCGGTAAATGTTCTTGACCAGACTTATTACAGTTTTGCCGAAAACGTATTTCCAAAAGCACTGGAAAAAAATATTGGAGTTTTGGCAATGAAATCATTGGCAGCAGGTCGGTTCTTTGCGAACAAGGAACGATTTAACTGGTCGACAGACGACCCTGTTATTCCAGACAAAATGAGCATAAAAGAAGCCATGTATTTTGTGTGGTCCCTCCCTGTAGCTACTCTAATTTCAGGAAATGAAAACGCCACATTTATGCGTGAAAAGATCGCATTGGCTCGCTCATTTTCAAAATTTTCAGAAGAAGAAAGAATAGCCCTGGTTGATAAAGTAAAAAGCATTGCTTTAACGGGCAAAGTAGAATATTACAAACAAAAAGAATCATAAAAGAAAATCCCGGTGCCTCTGCACCGGGATTCAAACTAAACCTAACTAAACCAAACTTATGAAAAAACAGCAAATTGCTGTGAAGTATTTTGTTTCTAACCTGTTTCCTGAAAAACGATAAAACGTTTTCAGTTTAATTGTTTTCATGACGACAAATAAAATACAAATACTGTGCCAAAAGTTAATTTCTGGAGGACAAACCGGAGTTGACCGTGCTGTTTTAGATGCTTGTCTGAAATATTCCTTCCCATGTGGCGGCTGGTGCCCCAAAGGACGAAAAGCAGAAGACGGTAAAATCCCGGGGTCATATCCATTGCAGGAAATGAAAGAAGTGGAATACGAAGTCAGAACCAGAAAAAATGTCATCGAATCTGATGGTACACTCATTCTGGCCCCTGAAAAATTACAGGGTGGAACATTACTCACAAAGCACTTCTCGCTCGAGGTAAATAAACCCTATAGAATTATCCGCCCCGAAACCAATCCCTCCAAATTATTATCATGGATAGCAATAAACAACATTAGGATTCTTAATATTGCCGGGCCACGCCAAAGTGAATGGCCGCAAGCCTATTCTGCAGCCTACCGTTTTACAACCGAACTTATTGTAAAAATTAAATTTTCAGCTTCGGATATACAGTCCTAACTTTATTTCAAAAAATAAATATCTTTGCGCAAAATTAAAGGGAACCATTTAATTGAATGGTTGTTAACAGGTAGTAAATGGAGAATATTAGGAACTTTTGCATTATTGCACACATCGATCACGGAAAAAGTACATTGGCCGACCGGCTTTTGGAATTTACCAAAACGGTAAACGAACGTCAAATGCACGCCCAGGTACTCGACAGTATGGATTTGGAGCAGGAACGTGGTATTACAATTAAAAGCCACGCCATTCAGATGGATTACGTGCATGAAGATAAAGCCTACAAGCTAAACCTGATTGACACACCAGGACACGTGGATTTCTCATACGAAGTTTCAAGATCTATTGCTGCCTGCGAAGGAGCATTGTTAATTATTGATGCCACACAAGGCATTCAGGCTCAAACCATTTCAAACCTATACCTGGCCATTGAGCACGATTTGGAGATCATTCCTGTATTAAATAAAATGGACCTCCCGAACGCCATGCCCGAAGTTGTTGAAGATCAAATCATCGACCTTATTGGCTGTGATCGTGAAGACATCATCCGTGCAAGTGGTAAAACCGGCGAAGGAGTACCCGAGATACTTGACCATATTATTAATAAAATACCACATCCTCAAGGCGATCCAAAAGCACCGTTACAAGCACTTATTTTCGATTCGGTTTTTAATTCGTTTCGAGGGATTATTGCTTATTTCAAAATTCAAAACGGGCAGATCAGAAAAAAAGACCTGGTTAAATTTGTGGCTACCGGCAAACAATATGATGCTGACGAAGTAGGTGTTCTAAAACTTAGCTTGCATCCGCGTGATGTTTTAGGCCCCGGAGATGTAGGCTACATTATTTCGGGTATTAAAACAGCCAAAGAGGTAAAAGTTGGTGATACCATTACACACGTTGAAAACCCTTGCGACAAAGCCATTGAAGGTTTTGAGGAAGTAAAACCAATGGTTTTTGCCGGTGTATACCCAATTGACGCCGATGATTATGAAGACCTGCGTGCAGCAATGGACAAACTGCAGTTAAACGACGCATCTCTAACATTTGAGCCGGAGTCTTCGGCAGCACTGGGATTCGGATTCCGATGCGGTTTCCTTGGATTATTACACATGGAAATCATTCAGGAACGCCTGGAGCGTGAGTTTGACATGAATGTTATTACTACGGTACCAAACGTTTCGTACCTGGCTCATTTAACCGATGGCAGTTCAATAACGGTATACAACCCATCAGGAATGCCGGCTTCAACTACTGTTGACGAAATTGAAGAACCATATATTCGTGCCAATATTATTACAGCTTCCGACTTTATCGGGCCGGTAATGACTTTATGCCTTGATAAACGAGGAGAACTGATTAGCCAAAACTACCTGACAGCAGAACGTGCAGAACTCGTTTTCAACCTTCCTTTGGGAGAAATTGTATTCGATTTTTACGATAAATTAAAAAGTATTTCAAAAGGATATGCCTCGTTCGACTACCACATGAGCGGTTACAAACCCGCTAAACTGGTTCGTTTAGATATTTTATTAAACGGCGAAATGGTTGATGCTTTATCAACATTAATTCATTTTGATAATGCTTATCCTTTTGGAAGAAGAATGTGCGAGAAGCTAAAAGAACTAATTCCAAGACAACAATTCGACATTGCCATTCAGGCAGCAATCGGAGCAAAAATTATTGCCCGCGAAACAGTGAAAGCTGTGCGTAAAGATGTAACCGCAAAATGTTACGGAGGAGACATTACACGTAAGCGAAAACTGCTGGAGAAACAGAAAAAAGGTAAAAAGCGAATGAAACAGGTAGGAAATGTTGAAGTTCCGCAAAAAGCTTTCCTCGCAGTATTAAAACTCGATTAGAAAAAATTCAAAATCATAAAAAAGCCTGATAATTAGTTATCAGGCTTTTCTTTTGTTATATCCTTTGTATCAAACAATCAGTTTATATCCTTTGCCGTGTACGTTGATGATTTCAACAGTAGGCTCATCTTTTAAATGCTTACGTAGCTTGGTAATGTAAACATCCATACTACGTGCATTAAAATAGTTATCATCTATCCAAATTGATTTAAGCGCATAATTACGCTCCAAAACTTTGTTGGCATTCTGACAAAGCAACTTCAGCAAATCAGATTCTTTTGTAGTTAGTTTTACAGTATTGTCTCCTTCGCTTAGGGTTTGTTTTCGGGTATCGAATGTAAATTTACCCAGCGTAAAAACCTGCTGTGCACTGGCCTGACCTTCTTGCGATGTACGACGTAAAATGGCCTCAATGCGCATAATCAGCTCTTCCATACTAAAAGGCTTGGTAATATAATCATCGGCCCCCAGTTTAAAACCTTCGAGCACATCGTCTTTCATATTTTTAGCAGTCAGGAAAAGAATTGGAATATCAGCATTAATAATACGAATGTCTTTGGCCAGCGTAAATCCATCTTTTTTCGGCATCATCACATCTAATATGCAGATGTCGAAATGCTCTTTCATAAATCCTTTATAAGCTGCTTCTCCATCAGGGTAAAGCTCTGCATCATATCCTTTTGCAACCAAATATTCTTTTAATAATAGCCCTAAGTTCTCATCGTCTTCTGCTAGTAATAATTTTGTTTTTTGTTCCATGGTTAATTCTTTATTTGTGGGAAATAAATTTTAAATTTTGTTCCTTTATTCAATGCACTTTCAACTTTAATTGTTCCATTGTGAAGGTCTACAATTTTCTTCACATAGCTGAGTCCCAAACCAAATCCTTTTACATCGTGAACATTACCGGTAGGCACCCTGTAAAAACGATCAAATATTTGAGCCTGATGTTCTTTTGCAATTCCTATGCCATTATCCTGCACCGATATGAGAACCATATCTTTCCTATTCTCGGTTTTTACCCAAATTTCGGGTTTTTCCCTGCTATATTTCATTGCGTTGTCCAGCAAGTTAAAAATAACATTTGTAATATGCACTTCATCTCCCTTAATATGTGCATTTTCTGCCAAAATTTCGGTATGAAGTGCTCCATTCTTATTGTTAACCCGTAATTCGAAATTTGCTGTTACTGTTCTCACCATGGTATTGGCGTCGAACTCGCGAAGTTTAAGTTTTAATCGTCCCTCGTTAAAAACAGCCATCTGCAACACCTTTTCTACCTGAAAACTCAAACGCTTACTTTCCTGGTTTATCACATTCGACACATGCTCGATAATCGAAGGAGTATTGGTAACACTACCATCCTGCAACATCTGACTTGCCAGCGATATTGTTGAAATCGGGGTTTTCAGCTCATGCGTCATATTATTAATAAAATCGTTTTTAATGATCGACAATTTTTTCTGCCGCATAATTACCATTAAGGCATAAGTAAAAATTGCAATCAACAATCCGGTTAAAATAATGGTAGGAATAATAGTTAATCCGGTTTGCCTGAATAGGTATCCTTTTTGATTGGGAAAATATACATTTAGATAATTGGGCTTGGCCCCTCCGTAATCGTTCTGAAACAAAAGCTGACTAAATTCTTTCGTGTTTTTTCCCACATGATAATCTTTCTCTCCAACTAAAATATCTTCTCTGCCAAGAGTGGCGTTGGTAACTGCATACTTATAATCCAGTTTAATTTCAGACTGATTCATAGCATGTGCGAGCAACTCTGTCAGACGCGTGGTATCAACTCGTTGCTCAATCGGTCGGTCTTCCAGGTACAAAATCTCAAAGTTTTTCCAGTCAACATCACGAAGCCATTGCTCTCTTCTGCGCTCAATTTCCTGACGATTCAATAACAGTTGTTCAATTGTTAAAAATCCACTTTCAGAAGCAGAAGTATCCTGGTATTGCATTCGATAGCTTTCTTCCAACTGACCGTAACCATTTTGTTGCGTAATCGAAAACTGAAAACTAAGCAAACTTCCACTGTTATTTCTCGGGAATACACCACCAAACTCACTTGCATTGCCACTCCCGGGAATCTGGCCATTCCGAGCATACTGCCGTGCAATATATTCTTCATCAGCCTCTAACTGCCTGGCTACCTGAACCAGTGCATTGATTACCTGCTTATTAAATTGCTCCTCCCTGATATCTGCTGCCGATCTGATCATGGAAGCCTGTACCAATATCAAACCCGACAGCACAACTGCCATCAAAACAATTAATGTTATTAGCATTTTTCGACTCATGCAGCAAAGATAATTTTATTGAAATGCTGAGATTATGGCACTTAACATTATTTAACAGGATACAGTAATTTGTAAAATTAATTAACCAACCTCTCCCGTTTTAATTTACTAATTGACATTTGTTAGCTAATATCGTTTACAACCGTTTCAATAACGGCAGGAAAATGCTGGTATTCCAGTTTGTGAACTTTTTCTGCAACCATTTCCGGAGTATCATTGGGCAGTACTTCGCATTTGGCCTGAAAAATTATTTTCCCTTCATCGTAGTTTTGATTTACAAAATGAATGGTGATTCCGGAATGCGATTCTTTATTCTCAATTACAGCTTTATGAACATTCATTCCATACATTCCTTTTCCACCATATTTAGGCAGCAAAGCCGGATGTATATTAATAATAGTGAAATTTTCGATCAGGTTTTCGGGGATTAGCCACAAGAAACCGGCCAGCACGATAACATTCACTTTACGATTTCTTAATGTTTCAACAATTTCATTTGTATTGTAAAATAGGTCCCTGTTAAAAACAAAGGTTTCCACATTATTATTTTCAGCTCTTACCAGTGCATAAGCATCCGATTTGTTTGCCCACAGCGAATCCACTTTAATTTTTTCATTTTCAGAAAAGTACTTAATAATATTTTCAGCGTTGGTTCCCGATCCTGATGCGAACAATGCAATTCTTTTCTCTTCCATTTTAACGTTTCTTTAGACTGTAGAACTTTTAAACAATTCGTTCAATTTTAGGCATTTAATTATCATATACCATTTAACGTTAACATCTTTTTTAATTTTTTTCTTGGAGATTTAAAGCGTAAATGTATTACTTTGCAGCGAATTATTTAAAACAAAATTTAGTATTAATTAAAATTAAGAATTATGTCTGACGTTGCAGCAAAAGTAAAAGCAATAATCGTTGATAAATTAGGTGTTGACGAAAGTGAAGTAACTACAGAAGCATCTTTCACTAACGATCTTGGTGCTGACTCACTTGACACAGTTGAATTAATCATGGAATTCGAGAAAGAATTTGATCTTGCTATTCCAGACGACGAGGCAGAAAAAATTTCTACAGTAGGTGAAGCTATCGCTCACATCGAAGCTGCCCTTTAATTTTTTAGCACAAGAAGTTATATTCATAGAATTCATTTATGGAATTGAAACGGGTAGTAATAACCGGTGTTGGAACCGTTAATCCTTTAGGGAATTCCGTTGAAGAGTATTGGAATAATCTCAAGAACGGCGTAAGCGGAGCTGGGCCTATCACCCACTTCGACGCGTCGATGCATACTACAAAGTTTGCATGCGAGATAAAAGATTTCGATCCTCTTCAGTACATGGAGAAAAAGGAAATCCGCAAATACGACCTGTACACACAGTATGCATTTGCATCTTCAGAACAAGCCGTTGTTGACAGTGGCCTTGATCTGGAAAAAATTGACGGTGACCGAGTAGGCGTTATTTGGGGTGCAGGAATTGGAGGCTTGGAAACTTTCCACAAGGAAGTTAGAGCTTACAAAGAGGAGCGTCCTCGTTTTTCTCCGTTTTTTATCCCTAAAATGATTGCAAACATTGCGGGTGGTCTTGTGTCCATGAAATATGGATTCAGAGGTCCTAACTATACCACAGTGAGTGCCTGTGCTTCAGCTTCTCATGCCATGATCGATGCGATGAATACCATTCGATTGGGAAAAGCCGACATGGTTTTGACAGGAGGTTCGGAAGCCGGTGTAAATGAATGTGGTATTGCAGGATTCAACTCGATGCGGGCTATTTCAACACGCAATGATGATCCAAAAACTGCTTCGCGTCCATTTGACAAAGACCGAGATGGTTTTGTTATGGGTGAAGGTTCAGCAGCGTTCATTTTGGAAGAATATGAACATGCTAAAGCGCGCGGAGCAAAAATTTATGCAGAAATTGCAGGTGGTGGCATGTCGGCCGATGCTTATCATATGACTGCTCCTGATCCGGAAGGAAAAGGTGCTGGTTTAGTTATGAAATGGGCATTGGAAGATGCGGGGATAAAGCCGGAAGACGTTGATTATATCAACGTTCATGGTACTTCAACTCCTCTTGGCGACATTGCAGAACCAAAGGCTATTCTTAAAACATTTGGCGAACATGCTTACAAGCTAAGCATCAGTTCAACCAAATCAATGACCGGTCACCTTTTGGGTGCTGCCGGGGCTGTTGAAGGACTTGCCAGTGTTCTTGCCATTATCAATGGGATTGTACCACCTACAATTAACCACACTACACCAGACCCTGAAATTGACGATAAGTTGGATTTTACATTCAACAAAGCCAAAGAAAGGGAAATCAATGTAGCTATAAGCAATACATTTGGTTTTGGTGGGCATAATGCAACAGTAGTTTTCAAAAAACTATAGTAATACTGTGGTTAGAAAAATAGTACAACGAGTAAAACTCTTTTCGTCTGATCGAAAAGAGTTTTATTTGTTTTTAAAAGACCTCTTAGGATTTTATCCCCAAAACCTGCGTTTGTACGATCTTGCCTTTATACACAAATCGGCTTCGATGGTTGATTCGCAAGGCAATTTTGTAAACAACGAGCGCTTAGAGTACCTTGGCGACGCCATTCTTGGTGCCATAATAGCCGACTTTTTGTACAACCGTTTCCCGCAGGAAGACGAAGGATTTTTAACAAAAACACGCTCAAAACTGGTTAACCGCGCCATTCTTACTCAATTAACTCACGAAATGGGGCTTCATATTTTTATCGATTCAAACACCACTAAAAACATCGATAAAAGCCATATTTACGGAGACGCGCTTGAAGCACTTATTGGTGCCATTTACCTCGACAAAGATTATAAGGCAGCCAAATATTTCGTTACAAAAAAAATCCTTCCTCAGTTTGTCGATCTCAACGAAATTGAACAAGAAGACTCGAACTTTAAGAGTCAGCTAATTGAGTGGAGCCAGAAGAACAAACGTGAGATAGAGTTTGAAACTACCGAAGAAACTGACGAAAAACTAAAACAGCCGAAGTTTAAGGCTGTAGTAAAAATTGATGACAAAGAAATTGGCAGAGGTATTGGAACTTCAAAAAAAGAAGCTCACCAAAATGCCGCACGGGAAACATTAAAAAAACTCGACGAGCTTTAATAATTTTGCCGCTTCTCCATCTTATTCTCATCGTTTATTAAATTTGCCCCGCAATAAATAATACATGGAAAGCATTTTAATCATAGGACTAGGTTTTTTTGCCCAGGGATTGTTCTTTACCCGTACCATCGCTCAATGGTTTAAATCAGAGAAAGAAGGCGAAGTAATATCTCCTGTAATTTACTGGCAAATAAGTCTTGTAGCTTCAATTATGATGCTGACTTATGGAATTCTGCGCCACGACTTTGCCATTGTTATGGGGCAGTCGCTCGTGTACGGAATTTACATTCGCAATTTGCAGCTAAAAAATGTGTGGACCAAAATGCACTGGGCACTAAAAATCCTTGCCCTTATAATTCCGGTTGCTTATTGGGTTTGGCTGCTAACATCAGGTAATTTTGCAAATATTTTGCACAATGAGGATGTGTCACTATTCTGGATGATTTGGGGCACCACTGCACAAGTAGTTTTTATCTCTCGCTTTTTTTACCAGTGGATTCATTCTGAGAACAAAAAGGAATCATTATTTCCACTTGGCTTTTGGATAATCAGCACCTGTGGTTCACTAATGATTTTTACCTATTCGATCATTCGTCTCGACCCTGTTCTATTCGCAGCTCATAGTTTGGGATTATTTACTTACATGAGAAACATTGCCTTGCATTACGGTAAAAGCAGTTTATTCGACAGGCTGAATAAAATTGCTGTGCTGCGTAAGGTTATCGGAAAGGTTTCGGATAGAATAAAATAAAGGCCACTAACAAAATTGCGGCCTCGAAAAACATTGATAACATTATATATTGTTAACATCGCAATACAATAAATACATTCGTAGTGCAGCGTGCTCAGATTCTAATGTTCTTATTTTTCGCTGATCTATATTTTATCAATTGCAGGCCTCAATCTTTCTCCATCTGGATCCAGTTTACGCCTTATACTATTCATCAAACAAGGGAACAAGCTCTTCAACCACCAGTGGTATTTTTTGATGCGCCATCCCGTTTTCTTCGTTATAATCCGACGAAGTAATTGCGATAACCAAATCCAGATCTTTCACAATCATTATGTACTGGCCGCCATAACCAAGCGCCAGAAACATGTCGTGCTCATCTTTGCTTCCGTGAACAGGATTTTCCCACCAGGCCCTGTTTCGTTTCGAACGGTACCACCACTGGAATCCGTAATCAAAAAATTCGGTTTCGGGTACGTGTGCTTTCCCCGACATTTCGATCCACTTTTTCGGAACAAGCTGTTCTCCGTTCCACACCCCCTTATTTGCAACCAGCAAGCCAATTTTAGCCATATCACGCGGTAGCATTTGTAGCTCACTCTGGCATGGCACAACGCCATTTTCTTTTTCCCACCGAAATTGTGAAATGCCCAGTTTGTTGAACAGTACTTCTTTTGCAAAATCGTCGGCCTGCTTTTCTTCAAGTGCATAAATTATACTCCCCAGCAGATTTGAATTGTTGCCATTGTAATTAAATTTTTCGCCGGGAGCTGACTCCAGTGGCTGTACCAGCATTTGTTTTACCACGTCGTTCGGATTGTTTTTCTCAAACTCATCATCCTCCGGGAAACCGGAACTCATGGTTAAAACATGTTTCAGCGTGATTTTTTCTTTCTCAGGAGTAATTAATGAATCGTAATGCGGGAAGAAATTAAAAACAGGTGTATCGACCTCAAGATTGCCATGTCGCTCCAATGCAATTCCTAAAAGTAATGAAGTAATGCTTTTTGTGACGGAATGAACCGGGTGAAGTTGCATCCGGTTGTAATTGTAAAAGTATTCTTCCAGAATTAGCTTCTGATCTTTCAGAACCAAAAAAGATTCCAGTCGCCCGAAATCCTGCCGGATAATTCTTTCCATTAATTGGTAAAATGCAGCCGTATCTTTTAGTGCCCCGAATATGGAAGCGGTTTGCAGTTGATCAGATATATTTTCGGGCCGACGATACGAATATTTCACACTTCCATCTTTACCTCGTGGATACGGTGTAAACATTCGGTCTATATCAAAATTCTCATCACGAATAAAATCAATTCTCGCGGTATCCGAAGCATCTTCTTCATCCCAACGGGCTATTCCCCGAATCACTTGTTTATTTTGGTCAACCTTTCCCCGATATGTGCCGCCATCGTCATAAAACAAGTACAATTCATTAGTTGAATTGATGTATTGAACACTGTCGAAATTCCAGTAATCGTAGAAACGATTTTCCCAAAGAAAACAACCTCTTGCTGTGATTTTTCCCTGAGCTTCATTATTCACCATTAGAATAGGTTCGAGTGTTCCGTGCGGATATTTGATAGCGGTTCCTGCCGTAACTCGCCACAGTCCGTCAATTGAAACAAAGTGCCCAGTGTTTTGAATCTCTGGGTACTTGGTTACAGTGCGGAATTTTAGAGTTTGTGAACACGCAATTAGATAAACCAAAATCCCTGTTATTGCGTAAAAAGTTCTGAAAATTTTCATAAAAAAAGGTTTTTGTGCAAATGGAAACAAGTGTCACATAAAAGCCAGGATGTATTAATTCATCCTGGCTTTAATAACCTCTTTTATCACGTAGAACAGTATTAATGAGACGATGAATACCATGAATCCCCAAATGGGAGCGTAAAAACTTACAATGGCCCCACCCATCACAATTTGCGGAGAAATGTCGGCTGCCGCTTTAATGGCTTCAAGCGCCTGCACAATGCCAACAATCTGCGATAACAATCCTGTGGCTAATGCCAAAGAGGCCGACATTTTAATTAATCCAACAAGTCTTGTATTAACTTGCTTTTTCGTTACGATTTCAAAAATTTTCCAGACCGCAATGCCAATTGCAAGCAATCCAAAAATTGAAATCCAGTGCATAAAAGGTCCTCCCTCATGGTAGGCTTTTAACATGTAGCGAAATCCGGTCTCTGTTTTGTCTAATTCAATCATTTTTTTATCGTTTTAAAGTTACGATTGCAAACTAAACCATCCATTCAAAAGCACAGGAATTTTATCGTTTAACAACCTAAAAACGGCAATCAACTGCAAAATGACTTCGAATTTCGGGTCTATTATCATAAACGGTTGTTAAGCCTTGTTTTCATGCTTTTTATCGACTGGATTTCTCTATGTTTAAAATCGTTTCTATTTTTAATATTTAATGAATGGGCTACTACATATCGTACATAAAGTTCAAGGCTCGAAATGGCTTAGAATATTTTACCATCTTATATTTTGGCTTGTTGTTGGTTCTTTCTATTTTCTGATTTTTAACTGGAACAGCGCTTTCCCTGAAGTTTCCGTCATTTTTACCATCGGTCTGCTTCCTGTTGCAATACTTGTTACATACCTGTTCAACTATCTGCTGGTGCCCAAATACCTTGGCAATAAAAGATACGGCAGCTTTCTATATCTCAGTTTTCTAACGCTGCTGGCGTCAACATGGTTGTCGTTTTTAATCGTGTTTTATGCTTTAATACACATCCTGACCAAAGAAGCCTATCTTGAACCGGCCGTTTTGCATCCCGAGCTCCAGGTAATTTCACTGAATTTTATCGTGTTTTTTGCCATTGCAGTAAAACAGATAAAACGTGCCTTTTTTATGCAGCAGGAAAAAAACGAGTTGGAGAAGGCCCAGCTGAATATGGAGCTGAAGTTAAAAGAAGCAGAACTAAAACTTCTGAAAGCACAGATCCATCCGCACTTTCTATTCAACACACTTAATAACTTGTACGGACTCGCCATGGAGAAATCGGATGAAGCTCCGGCTCTTGTTTTACGCCTCTCGGATATTCTCGATTACATCTTATACCGTTGCAACGAAAAGCGGGTGCTGCTGTTCGATGAGATCAGCAACCTGAAAAATTACATTGCAATCGAAAAACTGAGGTATTCCGAAAAGCTGTCCGTTAATATCGATTTCCCAAAAGAAACCGACAATCTGCAAATTGCACCGCTCCTGCTTCTTCCTTTTGTTGAAAATGCATTTAAGCACGGTGTAAGCAATCATCCGGGAAATCCGAGTGTTGACATCAGCATTAAAATAAAACATACGCATATGTTGTTTTGCATAAGCAATTCAAAGAATCCGGCCGTAGAACAAGTCCCTTCAGATTCTAAAGGCATAGGACTACAAAATGTACAGAAACGACTTGAGCTGCTTTACCCGAACAAATACGAGCTGAAAATCGAAGAGAAAGAAGCTACTTTTTCCGTAACTTTATCCTTAGAATTAGCTGAATAATGTACCGGTGTATCATCATAGACGACGAACCAATTGCCATCCGTGTAATTCGAAATCATCTTTCGGTTTTCACCGATTTTGAGGTAGTTGCCGAATGCAGGAATGCATTGGAAGCAATGCCGGTTATACAGAAAGAAAACATCGATCTGATGTTTTGCGATATTCAGATGCCGCAAATTACCGGAGTCGATTTTATCCGTTCTCTGTCGTATCCGCCCAAAGTTATTTTTACCACTGCTTATCGCGATTATGCCATCGATGCTTTTGAATTAAACGTGGTTGACTACCTGCTAAAACCCATCTCATTCGAACGTTTTACAAAGGCAATCAACCATTTTCTTGAACTTGAAGCGCCACAAAACACGCTCTCCGAACATGTTTCAACCAATAATAATCGTGATTTCATTTTTCTGAAAGCAGATAAAAAACACTACAAAGTTAACCTGGCCGATCTTCTCTATTTCGAAAGCCTGGGCGATTATGTAATTGCCTACACCACCGATCAAAAAATTATAACCAAAGAACGCATTGGGCACCTTCCCGATATTCTACCGGCTGGTTCTTTTCTGCAAATTCATCGCGGCTATATTGTTTCAATCGATAAAATAGAATCGATTGGTGCCGGCTTCGTGGAAATTAATGGGAAGAAATTACCTGTTGGCAGAAATTACAAACCCCGGCTTCAGAAATTGTTGTCGAGTTAAACCTTTCCTATTTTAATCTGTTTTACCTACTTTTAAAACCGCATTCTAAACCGCATGCAAAACAATAAATACATATTCCGCGAAGGATGGATATCGATTTTTGCCAACATTGTACTTTTCGGGCTGAAATATTGGGCAGGAATTATAACAGGATCGGTGGCTTTAATAGCTGATGCCTGGCATACGCTTACCGACTCGGTTTCGTCGGTAATTGTTCTAATTGGTGGAAAAATATCGAGTAAACCGGCCGACGACGATCACCCTTTTGGACACGGGCGTGCTGAACATATTGCTGCAATAATTATTGGGGTTTTACTCGCAATTGTTGCCTTCGATTTTGTACTAAGATCAATCGATAAATTCGGCACCCGCGAACAAACTGTTTTTGGCCCAATTGCATGGATCGTAACGATAATATCAATTGTTTGCAAAGAATTGCTTGCGCAGTATGCTTTTTGGGGATTCAGAAAAACGAACTCAAGTATTTTAAAAGCTGATGGCTGGCACCACCGAACCGATGCACTTTCCTCCGTAATTATTTTAATTGGATTGCTTGTGGGGAAATATTTCTGGTGGACCGATGCTGTTTTAGGATTTATTGTAGCCATTATGATTGGTTATGCAAGTTTCGAAATACTTTCGAAAGAAATAAAATCGCTTTTGGGAGAAAGCCCATCCGACGAATTGCTTGACTCAATTCATAAAACCGTGAGTAATGTGTGCAAATACCAGGTTAACCTGCACCACATTCATTTACATCATTACGGGCATCATACAGAAATGAGCTGCCATATTAAACTTCCGCCGGAAATGTCGCTTTTTGAAACACACGAAATATGCACAAAAATTGAAAAGATAATTAAAAAGGAATTTGGTTACATCACCACTATTCATCCTGAGCCTTTGAGCTAAAAAAGGCATTTATGGTCCTTACAAGTTCAGTCAAACACCTTCTAAAAATCATTCTAATCTGATAACAAACATTTTATTGATGTAAAAAGGTGATTGCCTGATCTAAATATTAAATTTTTTCCATATTTTTATGACCTATTTAAATTTTTTAAAAACTAACTAAATGAGAAAGATATCAGTATTGTCAATTTTAGTAATCCTCATGTCTATGTTTCAATCCTGTTCAGAGAAAATTGAAACCGATCTTACCCAAACGGCATTCATTCCAAAGCCAACAAGTGTAACAGCAACCGGCGATGGCTATAACCTCACAAAGGCAAGTTTGATATATGTGCAAGAAGGACCTGCGGGACTACTTAGTACTGCTGAATTTTTAGCAGAAAAAATCAACCAGCTTACGGGAAATTCGGCAGAAACAAAAACAACTAATAGTACTCCCTCTAAAGGAGTTTATATTTCAATTGCTGAAGACGGGGAATTAAACAAGCAAGGTTATGAGCTAAAAATTAACAAAAACCTGATATCAATTAAGGGTGCCGATGCTGAAGGATGTTTCTTTGGCCTTCAAACGCTTCTGCAAACATTACCTGTTACCACTAATAATGCACAGCCTCTATATGTTCCTACCGGAACTATTACCGATTCACCTGAATACTACTACCGTGGTTCAATGCTCGATGTTTCTCGTCACTTTTTCAATGTTGAAGAAGTAAAACAATACATCGATTTTCTGGCCATGTACAAAATGAATGTACTTCACCTGCACTTGTCGGACGATCAAGGCTGGAGAATTGAAATCAAGTCGTGGCCAAAACTTACCGAAATTGGTGGCCAAACTGAAGTTGGTGGTGGTAAAGGTGGTTTTTATACACAGGAACAATACAAAGAACTGGTTCAGTACGCTGCCGATCGGCAGATTATGATCGTACCTGAAATTGATATGCCGGGACACACCAACGCAGCACTAGCATCGTATGCAGAATTAAATTGTGATGGGAAAGCCCGCGAGCTATACACCGGAACCGAGGTTGGATTCAGTACACTTTGCACCGACAAAGAAATTACTTACCAGTTTATTGACGATGTAATTCGCGAACTGGCAGAGATAACTCCTGGTCCTTACATCCATATTGGTGGCGACGAATCGCACGTTACAGCACACGACGATTATGTGTATTTTGTAAATAAGGTGCAAGACATTGTAAAAAAACACGGCAAAAAAATTATTGGCTGGGACGAAATTGCCAATGCCAAACTGATCGATGATATAACTGTACAATTCTGGGCTGATTTAGAGAATACAACGATGGGTGTTGAAAAAGGTGCTCAGGTATTAATGTCGCCAGCTGCGCGTGCTTATCTTGATATGCAGTACGATTCAACAACTCACCTTGGTTTGCACTGGGCCGGTTACATTGAAGTAGATCATGGTTACGACTGGGATCCGGCAACGCTTGTTGAAGGCATTACCAAAGAAAATATTCTGGGAATTGAAGCACCGCTTTGGTCGGAAACAGTTACCAATATCGACGAAGTGGAATACATGACCTTCCCTCGTCTGCCGGGATATGCCGAAATTGGATGGACAGCACCGGCTGAAAGAAACTGGGATGAATACAAAACCCGTTTGGCCAAACATGGCAAACGCTTCGAAGCTTTGGGCATCGATTATTACAAATCAGCCTTGGTTCCGTGGGTAGAGTAGCAGAAATTGATTAGATTAAATATAGTGAAGACGGGGTGCAAAATTGCAGCCCGTTTTTTGTTATTCAAAAATTACTTTGGCAATCCGTCCACTGTTTCCGGCAACAAAACCTTCCAGCTTGCCGGGAACTGCGCGAAATGTATAATAACCTTCATCCGAGAGAAAGTTCCAGTTCTCGCCGCCGTCAGTTGAAATATCGCAACCGGTTTTCCCAATTGCAAAAACAAACGAATCGTCACCCGATTTTACTTCTTGTACGCACGAGCGGTATTCTTTTGGCATCGTTACAGCCGGCTGCCAGGTAACTCCTCCATCATAAGTGTATGATGCAATATTGGTATTCAATTCCGGCTGGTCGTAAATTCCACCAACGATGATCCCCTCTTTGTCGTTTTTAAATGCCACAGAAAATATTCCTGACGATGCCAGTCCGCGAACCATTGGCGTTTTGCTTACCTTCCACGATTTTCCAAAGTCATCAGAATAAAACACTCGGGCCGCTTTCCCACCACTGGCTATCCATGCTTTCCCCGACGGTAAATATTCAATACATGTATTCGATGCTGCAAAATTGGCCTCACCTTCCTCAACAGTTGGCAGGTCTTGAACTTGGGTCCAGGTGTTTCCTGCATCTTCTGTTCGTAACACAAAAAACTTTCCGTCAATCGGGTCGCTAACCGCCAAACCATTTTGTGCATCGATAAACTTTACCGAATTAAAAAACAAACCGCTTGTTGTATCTCGAAAAACCACGTCCCAGGTAACTCCACCATCAACAGTTTTGTAGCCAAAATCAGGACCGGCAACACCAAAAACAATAGCGGTATTTTCATCCCAGGCATGAAGACTGCGGAAATCGTTTTGCTCAGTTCCCGGTACCGTAACATCTTTCCAACTATTACCGCTGTCAGTCGATACCAACACTGTTCCTCCTGAACCACTCGCCCACACAACGTTTTCATCAACAACGTGCAGACCTCGCAAGCTAGCTTCGGTATTTGTAGTTAGTTCAGAAAAAGCAACATCGAATTGTTTTTTAGGATTTGTTTGACAAGAAAATAACAGCAAAACTACAGCGAAAAAGAGAAGAAATTTCATGAATCTATTTTTTTTATAAAACTAAAATAAAAATAATAGTAAGTTTATGGTATCAGAAACGTTTTCTGTATAACGTAAATCATAATCTAAAACCAACAAAATGAAACGACTTCTTTTGCCGTTTTGCTTTTCACTTCTAATTACAATTTCCTACGCTCAGAAATACGATGCAAACTGGAAATCGATTGACAATCGCCCTGTTCCTCAATGGTTTGAGGATGTTAAATTTGGCATTTTTATTCACTGGGGCGTCTACTCTGTTCCGGCCTGGGCACCGGCAAATGCCGATATTGGCGTTTATGCCAAATACGCTGAGTGGTATGGATTCAGAATTAATGATGATAGCAAAGCCGGAAAACTATTTCGCGAATACCATAACAAAATGTATGGCGAAGATTTCATTTACCAGGACTTTGCCCCGCGGTTTAAAGCGCAACACTGGGATCCGGAACAATGGGCCGAATTATTTAAACGCGCTGGTGCGAAATATGTGGTTCTAACCTCGAAACATCACGAGGGATTTACACTGTGGCCCAGTGCACAAAGCTGGAACTGGAACAGTGTTGACATTGGCCCGCACCGCGATATTTGCGGCGACTTAACTACCGCAGTTAAAAATGCCGGCCTGCACATGGGTTTTTATTATTCGCTGTACGAATGGTACAATCCGCTTTACAACAACAACCTGCAAAAATATGTCGACGACCATATGATTCCGCAGATGAAAGACCTGGTTACCAGTTACGAGCCTGATATTTTATGGACCGATGGCGAGTGGGACCACCCGAGTGAAGATTGGAAAAGCACGGAGTTTTTGGCCTGGCTTTACAACGAATCGCCGGTTAAAGATCAGATTTGTGTAAACGACCGCTGGGGAAAAGAAACACGCAGCAAACATGGTGGATTTTTTACAACCGAGTACGATTTGGTTCACGATGGAAAAAGTAATGGGTTGGAAAAAGCATGGGAAGAATGTCGTGGAATTGGAACTTCATTCGGTTATAACCAGATTGAAACCGTTGAAAACTACATGAGCTCTGAAGCACTCATTCATTTGCTGATTGAAAAAGTTGCCGGAGGGGGAAATCTCCTGCTTGACGTCGGACCAACTGCCGACGGTCGCATTCCAGTAATTCAGCAACAACGCTTACTTGACATTGGTAATTGGCTGGAAACAAACGGCGAATCCATTTACGAAACCAGAAAATGGGAAGGCGCTGAAGATAATGATCTCGCTGACGTATATTTCACAAAAAAAGGAAAAGATTTGTACGTGCATTGCACACAATATCCGACTTCGGATTTAAAAATAAAAGGACTGAAAAAAGCATCATCGGTAAGTCTGTTAGGCTACGCGGGCGATGTAAAATTCAAAAAATCGGGTAAAACAATTACCCTTTCAGCGCCGGTGTTAACGCCGGGCAAACTTACCCATACTTACGCCTGGGTGTTTAAACTTGAAAATGTACTTAAATAAGAATAACCAAATAAACGTAATAGCAAAATGACCAAAGCAACTGAATTTTTGAAAAGCCACAAAATGACGGCTAATGATATTAATATGAAAGCGGTGGTAAACGCCTTTTTAGATGAAATGGCAAAAGGACTGGCCGGCAAAGACAGTTCACTTTTAATGCTTCCAACTTATATTGAAGCTGAAGGAGAAGTGAAAGCCAACGAACCTGTTGTTGCCATCGATGCCGGTGGAACGAACTTTAGGGCTGCAAAAGTATATTTCGACGATAACCTGAAACTGGTAACCGAAAACATCAAAAAAGCCAAAATGCCGGGCGTTGAAAAAGAACTTACAAAAGCAGAGTTCTTCGATACCTTTGCATCGTACCTGGCTGATTACAAAACAACATCTGACAAACTTGGATTTTGCTTTTCGTATGCGGCTGAGATTTTCCCTAACAAAGACGGGAAACTGATTGAATGGAGTAAGGAAGTGAAAGCTCCCGATGTAATTGGCGAAATGATTGGAGAAGGACTTTTGAACGCCATGCAAACGCCCGACAAACAGCTTGTTTTAATGAACGATACCGTTTCTACGCTACTGGCCGGGAAAGCAGCACGAGCTGTCAAGTCGTACGATACTTACATCGGGTTTATTCTTGGCACCGGAACGAATACGAGTTACATTGAGGCCAATAAAAACATTACCAAAACTGATGGTCTGAACATGGAAGGCAGCCAGATCATAAACATCGAATCGGGAGCATTTGCTCTGGCTCCACGCACCGATATTGACATTGCATTTGATAACACCACCGAAAATCCGGGACGTTATGCATTTGAGAAAATGTTTTCGGGCGGGTACTTTGGTGGTTTGTGTACTACCGCTTTAAAAACAGCAGCGGCCGAAGATGTTTTTGCCGATCCGGAAGTTTTTGAGAACCTGCAGGAATTAACTTCGGAGGAGGTAAATAATTATGTGCATGGCATTGAAGGTGCACACAAAGTATTGCCCGGTGTTTTTACGAGCGATTCGGATAAAATGCTGGTTGCAGAAATTATTGACGGCCTTATTGAACGCGCAGCAAAACTGGTAGCTGCAAACCTGGCTGCAGTAATTCTGCAAACCGGAAAGGGTAAAAAACACGAAAAACCGGTATTAATGACCATTGAAGGAACAACTTTTTACAAACTACATCATTTCCAGGAAATGTTTGAAAAATACCTTCAGGACTTTCTTTCGGGAGATAATCAACGGTATTACGAAATTGTAGAAGTGGAGAACTCAAGCTTACTTGGTGCTGCAATTGCAGCCATTGTAAACTAATCAATTTGGTGAGGTTTTCTAAAATGAACTTAAAGAACGTCACCCTGAACTTGTTTCAGGGTCTTCTGGCAAATTAAGATTCTGAAAAAGAGTTCAGAATGACGAATCCAACAGCTTTTAGAAAACCTCATCATTTTTTAATTTTCAATTAGTGGTGTAACCCGGGCACGCATTAAATCAAGTAAAAAAACCTGTTGAAACCTTGACTCAAATTCCTCATTATTAATCTTATTCAAAAGATTGATATTCTTATCTGCACGCAAACAATCAGTGGTTATTAATAGCCAGTATTCATCAAGCTGTTGTTTTCGATACAAGTGCAGTTTTTCATCCTTTTTCGCAATTGCCAAGCGGATGTCATCAACCACATTATTGGATATTCCCAGGTTATTCGAACGCTCCCAAACCGACTCTTTTAATTCAGGATGATGCGCAATCATAACCTCTTCCATCCCTTCCGGCAAATCGTGATTCGTAAGGTTTTTATGAAAAAACGCACTATCTGCTTTGTCAGCGATAGCAGATTTTATTGCTGCAACCGTTTTCGATCGTACCATTAATTCTCGTTGTGGAGTGATCAAGTGTTTCTCAGAAAACATAAATTTCACAAAAAGATTAGCCTCAGAACCGGCCTGAAATAGCTCCAGCATATCTGCAACCAAATCATCTCTAAAGTTAATCAGAGCTTGCACACCTTCTGTTTTAGCAACAGCGCTGGCCGGATTTAACCGGGTAAGTTCTATCCCCAACTTGTGTTTGTTTTTCATTTTCACCACAAAGTCAGGCGATTCGGATGCCACAACTTTTCCTTTCGGGAAATCGGAGTAGCAATCCCGAAAATAGTTTACCAGTAAAACTTCCAGCTGCTTTTTTACTTCCTGCATAATACGACCGGATTATTTACCTAAAAATAAAAGAATATGATTAGTTAATGATAAGTTTACCATTATAAATCTGGTCTGCCTGAACTACCCTCCAAAAATAAAGTCCGGGGTTCAGTTGATCTACAGAAACCGTTTTCCCTTGCAATAAGTTTTTAGTCAACATTAGTTTTCCGTTCATGTCATACAAGTCCATCCAGCTTTCTCTAGCATCAGAATCAATATCGAATGTTACATTTTGAGTTGCCGGATTTGGATAAACGCGGATATCAATTTCATTTTCTACAGTTTCAACAGCTGTTTCTGCCTCCGAATAGAAATATATATGTCTTGAAGTAGGTGTCCAATCCCAAGAAACTTCATTCCACAAATAGTAAGTTGTTGTATCCATTCGGTGCTCCTGAACCCAGCTCTGCTCTCTTTTATATACTCCTTTCCAGCCCTTAAGGTCATCATCCCAAGCATAATAGGTATTATAAATGAGATCATAATTACTGTCATAAATTAAAGAATCTCTGGTCCCGTAATACATCTGTTCAAAATAATTAGTAAGTTCTCCATACACACTTAGTATTCTATTCTCATCTTCTTCATATTCCCGTTCCCATTGCTTATCTAATATCCATTCATTTTGGCTATTATTCCAACTATAATTTCTCTGTATTCTTATATCACCAGTCCCATTATATTCAAGCTCTGTCTTGTTTATTGGCAACCATTGATCTTGTCCATATAACCATGAATAAGAAATTGAAACCTTCTTGTGCTGCTCATAAATATTCTCGTTCTTTTGGTAATTAACCAAGCTATCTAGTGAGTTTGCTCGTTTTGTAATTTTTAGTACAAGCCGATTTTCAACGTCATACTCATATTCATACGCCTCATGTTCTGTTAGGGCCCAGTCATTAAGCTCTTCCTCCCACCAAAATACTTTGTAATCTGATTGCCGGCCATTCGTATATTCGTACTCCAATTTACGGGAACCTATCCATTTTAAACTATCATCATTCCACGAATAGCTGGTCTCCATTTGTTTCTTTCCACTTTCGGTATATAGTGTTTCTATTTTAAATTCATTCTTCCATTCATAACTATCACTGTTCCACCTATACTCCATTTTTAAAATCTCATTGCCCATTGTATCAAAATCCCATTCTGTACTACTCGAATTAACTAATGTTTCCTGTTCCATATCCCAATACAACCCATATCTACGAACTAATAACGTATCCTCATTATAATTCGATATCTCTTCCCCGGAAATCACCCATTCTTCAATATCATAGTTCCACCAATACCAATAAAGAGTGTCAAGTTTATTTTGCTCGTTATAGTGCCATTCCAAATAATGCTCGCCACGCAAGGACAAATCCCAGGTTCCTCCCCAGTGCATCACCTTATCCTTCACTTTGTTACCATACTCATCGTAAGCGTTTTCCTGAGTCTCAATTGTATCCCAGACGGCTCGTTCCTCGCTCCAAAGCAGGTGCATATAAAAGACCTGATTATCATTGGCATCGTAAGTGTATTCCTCTTGATTGGTTTGAACCATTTCTCCATTCCTGAGCGGATCATTATACGAAGTCGTCTTTATTGTTCTTTGATCATCGTGAAATTCAACCTGTTCAACTGTTTTTCCATAGAATATCACAGTGTCTTCCATAAGATTTAAACTGCTCGAATAGCGACGTTCATTATATATCTCTTCACCATCCTCGTTCCAACATTGTTCTGAAATCTTAAAATCTTTCCACACTTGCGTGGAATCATTCCATATTTTAATCCAAACAGTTCCACAGTTACCGTCTTCTTCATAAATTTGATTGTATCGTTTCATCCGTACCCACTCAAACGTTGTAGTATCAAATGATTCATATACAATACTGTCTTGAATCAACTCCAATTCTTCAGGAACAACATAATCCAAAATGAACCGCATTTCAGGGTTCCCTGTCTCTCCAATATTTATAGACTGATGGCTCTGGGATTGATCGAACGCAATATTCGATTCTGTTTGTGCGAACACTGAAAATAAAGGAAGCAGTACTGTGACTGTAAGGATTAATTTTTTCATAAGCCTGTTTATAAGTTAATTAGTGCTCCTAAGCTATTAAATAATGATAAGAAATAAAATTATGTTCCGTTGCGAGTCAATAGATTTTTTCAATTGTTTAGAACATATCTTCACTTTCAATGTTATTCAACAAAATATACTTCTGAAATTATGTACACAGGATTATTACACGCACACAACGGATTTCGCTGGTTAGTTTTAATCGCACTTTTATTTGCAGTTCTGCTTGCAGTAAGTGGCTGGGCCAGTAAACGAAAATGGGGACGAGCCGATAACCTTTCAGGATTGGTATTGGTAATGTTAATGGATATTCAGTTCTTGCTGGGAATTGTACTTTACGCTTTTGTTAGCCCGATTACCAAAGCAGCATTTAACGATTTTGGAGCGGCAATGAAAAACAGCGAGCTTCGGTTTTTCGCTGTTGAGCATATTTTACTAATGATAATTGCACTTGCTTTGGTGCACATTGGCCGGTCGAAATCTAAAAAAGATGTGGCTCCGGAAAAGAAACACCGGGTATCGGCAATCTTTTATGGCATTAGTTTGCTACTGGTTTTGGCAGCCATTCCTTGGGACAGGGCTTTGTTTTAAACCACTACATTTAGAAATTACTAGGAAATAAAAAGGCTACAAGAAAAATCTTGCAGCCTTTTAAGTTTGGTTCAGCTTGTGCTTTCGCACCTCTTTCTTTACTACTACTTTTTGGCCCCTACGGCATATATATCATCAATTAAGTGCTGGTATTTAACGGCCACTGCATTTCGTCTTAGTTTTAATGTTGGCGACAGTTCGCCCGAACTTGGGGTCCATTCTTCGTGCACCAGTCGTATTCGGCTGATTTGTTCGTGCGATCCCAGAGTTTTATTCACCTTCATAACTTCTTTTTGCAGTTTACTAACAACTTCAGGCAATTGAATAAGCTCCTCATTATTTTCGTAATGCAATTTGTGGTCTCCTGCCCAATCGTGTAGGATTGGGAAACACGGCGAAATAATGGCACTTGCAAACTTTTCGTTGGCACCAATTACCATCACCTGCTCAATCAGTTCAGATGTTTTCAACTTGTTCTCGATCATCTGCGGAGCAATATATTTGCCGCCCGAGAGTTTGAAAATTTCTTTTTTACGATCGGTTATCTTCAGGTATTTATCGTCGACTAAAACACCAATATCTCCGGTATGGAACCATCCGTTTCTGTCGATCACTTCTTCGGTTAATTCCGGTGCTTTGTAATAGCCCATCATTACGCCGGGGCCTTTACACAAAATCTCTCCATCCGGGGCAAATTTCACATCGTAACCTTCCAGAATGGGTCCAACTGTTCCTACCATCATTTCCATTGTAGTTGGATTATTAACAGCTATCACCGGCGAAGTTTCGGTTAATCCGTAGCCTTCCAAGGTGGTAAGTTTTGCCATTCCAAACACGCGGGCAATTCGTGGCTGAAGCGCAGCACCTCCCGATACAACATAAGTGATGTTACCACCCAATGCTTCCCGCCACTTCGAGTAAATCAGCTTATCTGCAATCGAAATTTTCATTCGCATTAACGGACCGAATTTCTTATTGTATTCAAAATGACGTGTGAGGTTTAGTGCCCAGAAATAGAGTTTCTTCTTAACTCCGGTCAGCTCTTTTCCTTTGGCCACAAAACCATCGTACACTTTTTCGAGCAAACGTGGAACCGAGTTAAACATGTGCGGTTTCACCTCCTTAATCGAAGAAACAATCTGGCTAAGGTTTCCCACATAATACACACCCATTCCACGGTATTGGAAATGGTAATTTACACTGCGCTCGTAAACGTGGCAAAGCGGCAGAAAACTCAAAGCTCTGTGTTCAATACCCAGATCGTGAAGTTTTGCATGCTCCGTAAAATTCGAAACCAAATTTTTATGACTGAGCATAACACCCTTAGGTACACCAGTTGTGCCCGAAGTATAGATAATAGTAGCCAGGTCTTCCGGCTTAATATCATTTTTAATGGTTTCCAACTCAGCAGAAAACTCCTCTTTTTTTGATTCGCCAAGTTCCAGAATTTGTTCATAATGTTTCGCGCCCTCAACCTCTTCAAAAGTATAAACAGCATCAACACCATCTATCATATTGGCCAGCGGGCACATACTTTGAAAAAGCTTTTTATCGCCTGCCAAAATAATCTTTACCTCGGCGTGTTTCAGAATATATTTGTATTCATCGTCGCCCAGTGTTGGATAAATTGGAACATGAACAATTCCGGCCATAGCCAAACCCATATCTGCAATATTCCACTCGGCCCGATTAGTAGTAACCGTAGCAACTTTATCGCCACGTTTTAAACCGAAAGCCATCATTCCTAAGGCCAGCTGTTGCGATTTTTTATAATATTCTTCGGTGGAATAAGTATACCATTTCCCATCTTTTTTTCCGGCAATGGCATCTTCACGGGGGAATTCATTTAATGCGCGTTCAAGCACATCAAACGTACGTGTAACTGTCTGTCCCATATTTCAATTTTAAAAACTTCGAAATATAAGGCTTTTGTTGTTGGTTGATTTAAAAAGCAATTATGCTATTTTTCAGCTTATGCTATTTATAAATATTCTAAATAATATTAATTATCTGTATAACAAAAAGTTAAAACATTAGGCATCGAATTTCAGAGCCTATCGTTCCAAAATTTAATTTCACTGGCAGCTAATTTATCTCTTCATTTTCGGCTTGTTGCAACTGATATTTGTTGTCTTTTACGTAAGCCCAAATTATTAATCCGGCCAACACCAAAATCGATGCAGGAACTGCCGGATCTACCCCGTCTGCAACACCTTTCCCGTACGAATGTAATCCCGACAAATAATAGTTCACTCCAAAATAGGTCATTAATACTGAGGCGAAACCAAGTATCGACGCAAAGTTATAGTTGAAAACTCCTTTCAATGAAGGAATCAGTCGCATGTGCACAATAAAGGAATAAATCACGACGGTGATCAAAGCCCAGGTTTCTTTGGGATCCCAGCCCCAGTAACGGCCCCAACTTTCGTTGGCCCAAACTCCACCAAGAAATGTTCCGATAGTGAGAAAATACAAACCGACTGTTGCCGACATTTCGTTAATGGTTGTTAGTTGCTCGATAAAACCGTTAACTTTTGCCTGGTTCATACCTCTTCGCAAAACGATCAAAATCATCACCAAAACTCCAAGGAACATACTCAGTCCAAGAAATCCATAGCTGGCCGTTATAATTGCTACGTGGATAGCTAACCAATACGATTTGAGTACCGGAACCAGATTTGTCACTTCCGGATTCATCCAGCTGAGATGAGCCACAAACAATGCAATTCCGGTTAAAAATGCGGCAGTACCCACTACCATCGGGTATTTTCGGCCAAAAATAATACCGGCCAACATGGTTGCCCAGGCCACGTAAACCACCGATTCGTAACCGTTACTCCAAGGTGCGTGCCCTGATATGTACCAGCGCACAATTAATCCAACCGTGTGCACCAGGAACAGGATTAAAATGAATCCAAAAAATGATATCCGTAGAAACGATGGTAACTGCTTTTGTCTGAAAATATTTATGAAAAGTACCGTCAACAGCAAGAAACCAAACAACAGGTAAAAAGGAAAGATTCGTTTAAAAGGATTTACCTTATTAAAAAGAATCTCAACGTTTTTCTTCTTCTCACCGGGCAAAAGATTGGCTCCGTATTTCATCTGGAAATTATCTACAGCTTGTAAAACCTGAACGGCATCGGTAGTTTTATTTTCGGTAATGGATTGTAACAGCAGTTGAAACCCACTCTTTACAAAAATTGAATCGCCACCGGAATATTCTGTTGCGGTGCTTCCCGGCGCATACCATGTGTCTTCAACTCGTTCACGCGGGAAGAGGTGAAAAATAGATCCCTGAAATACCATAAAACAGATATTCACGCGCTCATCAACGTTAATATATTCTTTATCCATCCGGTTTCGCATTCCGGGAGCTTTAGCATAAGCCGCCCGCACAGCATCAGCAATTTTGTAATTGCCGTTGGCATCAAAAAGAGATTCAACGGTAATGAATTTATTTTGAGCGCCAAGAGCACCTTCCAACGATTTATCGCCCACTTTTATAATAGGCATCGATTGCCAGATTTCCGGATAGGCCATCATGCTCAGCACCACGCCATCGGCCGACAAACCATACAAACCTGATTTACGGCTTATTTTACGAACAATCTCGCCAGAAAGTGTTGACACAGGCTCAATTCGTCCGTCGACACCCTGTACCCATAATTCGCTGAATTCTTTTACCACTTCTTTGTCGATTGACGGAATTCCGGCACCAACTCCACTTTGTGCCGATGCTGAAAAAGCCACACTTCCCAACACTGCAATCAATGCTATTACCTTAACCGAACTGGCTTTTAACTTTTTGGCCAGATACTGGAAATATGAATTTGGATTTACCAGCGACAGAATAACACCAACGATTAGCAAAAAGTACCCCAGATATGAAATCCAGGTTCCCCAAAAGTCGTAATTAACTGAAAGGATCGTGCCTTGTTCATCCACATCGTACGAAGATTGAAAGAACTTATATCCCCTATGGCTAAGAGTGTTATTCATAAAGATGCGAATATCTTCGTTAATGCCTTTTTCCTGATCCACCAAAACAACCTCAGAAGCAAACGACGACGGAGAATTTGATCCCGGGTAATGTTCCAGCTGAAAATCTTTTAGATGGATACTGAACGGAACCTGCAACGGCAATGCGCCATAAGCAAGTTTCAGTGTACCATTACCTAAAGGAACACGCACAGTATCCGGGCGTTGCCCGGAATGACCAAACACAGGTACATTTTGCTGGCGGATACCATCCGAAATCTGTATCATTACTGCGTCTTCACGTGTTTCTGCCTGACTTTTTACTGCAGTAAATGCGGCACTTGGCAAAAATTTCCGGATCAAAAAACGAAAATCTCCATAACCGTACAAAAACATTGGTTTTACCGGAATCGTGTCGCCGGGATTCAAATCCACCGTTTCCTGCGTGGCCATAGTTGTTTCTTCCAGTTGCGCAAAAGAAGTCATAAATAAAGCTCCATCCTGCATAAAAAAGTTGATCACTTTTTCTTCATCCACGTTAAATCCGGCGGTAAAACCGGGGTAATCAAGCTCATCTCCTTCTTTAAACGAAAACGACTGCATACCTTGTCCTCCGGGTGCCGAAAAAACAAAATCGATAACCGGTTCACCCGAATCGGAAGCAATGGCCTTTTGTTCGGCATTCTCGATAAAACCAACCGCTTTAACTTTTACAGTCTTTCCGTCAACATCAAATTTCGCTAAATACTGCTTAGGCGTAACCTCCGAAAAGCGCACCTGCGAAACCTCTTCCTGGCCTTCAAATCCGGCATAAAAATAATCATTGGTCGAAAGGATATAGTCGGCACTCTCGCCTTCGCGAATGTGCATTACACCTTCAAAACTAATGAAACGCGTAACGGCACCTCCCAAAATCATCACTAAAAAGGAGACATGAAAAATACCAAGCGTTAATCGTCGGTTGGTGAAAAACCGGTAACGAAACATGTTGTTGACAAGATTTAATGCAAACAATGCCCAAAGCACTTCGAACCAGTGTGTGTTGTACACCAGCGCACGGGCAGTTGGTGTTCCGTAACTACTCTCGATAAATGTGGCCACTGCCATTGAAAATGCAAGGGCAAGAAAAATAAATGCCGCGAACGGCATGGATGTTATAAAAGCATAGAATTTCTTCATTTCTATTTTATCAATTTAGTTTCAAGTCTTTTGATATAACCACTATCTTTCAAAATAGTTGCTGAAAATAATCCTTATTTAGAACAAATCAAAAAAAGAAATAAAACAAAAGCCCGTTTGGTATTTTTTTGAAATGAATTACAGGGACTTGAACAAAGCAGTAAGTTTATTGGCTTGTTTTTTTTGCCAAAATTTACAGCCATCGCTAACAAAAAGTAAATATTTGCATACAAATTCATAGTCCGCACTGTCATTTTTCTCGCCCGCTGACCTGCGGACAAGACATTTGTAAATGCGGACGTGTTTTCTTCGGTTGCGGACGCCCCAATAACACCTGCGGACACCTTTCCAAGGGCTGCGGACGATCAAACAGCACCTGCGGAAGTATTTTTATCGGCTGCGGAAAGCCAAACAACACCTGCGGATGTACTTTTTTGAGCTGCGGAATTAACAGGGGGGCACCTTAAAAACAAAAGACCTTCAAGATTTTGTAAAACTTGAAGGTCTTAATAATTATTGTTTTTCAGCCCCCTGGTCGCTTTCCGCGAAAATCATCAGAATCCGCGTTATCAGCGTTCAATAAGTTCTTCTACTGCAAAAAGGAAAGTGCTTTTTCAATAGCAGCCTGCAATCCGTCAACATCTTTACCACCGGCAGTAGCATAAAATGGTTGGCCACCGCCACCCCCTTTAATCTCTTTTCCGGCTTCGCGAACAATTTGCCCTGCATTTAATCCTTTATCAGCAACAATATTATCCGAAATCATTACCGTAAGGTTTGGCTTGCCGTTTACGTCGGCACCAATAACCAAAAACAAGTCATCCACTTCGCTTTTTAATTGGAACGCCAAATCTTTAATTAAAGCTGCATTTTCGAGTATAATTTTTCCAGAGATGATATTCACTCCGTTCTCCATTAAAATTTTACTTTTTAGATTGGCTTTAACAGTTTTAAGGCTTTCGCGCTGGAATGCCTCTATTTGTTTTGACAATTCACTGTTTTGCTCATTTAAAGCAATCACACTTCCCAAAACATCTTTCGTTCCCTTTAACGATTCACGAATGCTATCCAATAACGACAATTGATCGTTGATGTACTTTTCCGCACGGTCGGCAGTAATTGCTTCAATCCTTCGCACACCGGCAGCAATGGCACTCTCCGAAACAATTTTCAGCATACCGATCTGGCCGGTTGCAGCAACGTGCGTTCCACCACACAATTCAACCGATTCGCCAAACTTAATCACACGTACTGCCTCGCCGTATTTCTCGCCAAACAACATCATTGCTCCCGATGCTTTAGCCTCTTCAATCGGCATTTCGCGGTTTTCTTCCTGAACGGAGTTTTCACGAATCTTTTCGTTCACCAATTTTTCTACCGCTGCAATTTCTTCATCGGTCATTTTCTGGAAATGCGAGAAATCGAAACGCAAATGATCGGCATTTACCAACGATCCTTTTTGCTCAACGTGTGTTCCCAAAACCTCACGCAATGCAGCATGCAGCAAGTGCGTTGCAGTGTGGTTATTGGCAATACTTGTTCTGCGTTTTGCATTCACCACAGCATTAAATGTTTCTTCCGGATTTTCAGGAAGTTCATTTACCAAATGAACTGTCAGGTTATTTTCTTTTTGTGTATCGAAAATGGAAGTTTTTACACCATCGAACTCAATGTATCCGGCGTCGCCAACCTGGCCACCCGATTCACCATAAAACGGTGTTTGATCGAATACCAATTGGTAAAATGATTTTTTCTTTTGTGTTACTTTGCGGTAACGAGCTATTTTAATCTCCGCTTCCAGTTTATCGTAGCCTAAAAATTCTGTCTTTTCAATTTTGCGCAGTTCCACCCAATCGTCGGTTTCCTGTGCAGCTGCATTTCTCGAACGATCTTTTTGCGCCTGCATTTCCACAGCAAAACCTTTTTCATCAACACCTAAACCATTTTCACGGGTGATCAACTCGGTAAGGTCAAGCGGGAAACCAAAAGTGTCATATAAAACGAAAGCATCTTTTCCTGCAATTTCTTTGGCACCATCTTTTTTCGCTTTCGAAATAATATCGTCGAGTAATTTAATACCTGTTGAAAGTGTACGCAGGAACGATTCTTCCTCTTCCTTAATTACCTTCTCAATTAATGTTTGCTGGCTCACCAACTCAGGGAAAGCTTCGCCCATTGTTTCTTTTAACACATCAATCAAACGATAAATAAAGGCATCTTTTAAATCGAGGAAAGTATAACCGTAACGCACCGCACGGCGCAAAATACGGCGGATTACATAACCAGCTTTGTTGTTAGATGGCAACTGACCGTCGGCAATTGCAAAAGCAACCGCACGAAGGTGGTCGGCAATAACGCGCATGGCAATGTCAACCTTTTCGTTTTCTCCATATTTTTTATTACACAGTTTGCCAATTTCTGCAATAGTATTCTGGAATACATCGGTGTCGTAATTCGACTGAACGCCTTGTAGAACCATACACAAACGCTCGAAACCCATTCCGGTGTCAACGTGTTTGGCCGGCAAACTTTCAAGGTTCCCATTTGCTTTTCGGTTAAACTGAATGAAAACGAGGTTCCAGATTTCGATTACCTGCGGGTGGTCCATGTTTACCAAATCGCGTCCCGGAACTTTTGCGCGTTCTTCTTCCGAACGAATATCAACGTGTACTTCCGAACAAGGTCCGCAAGGTCCGGTATCACCCATTTCCCAGAAGTTGTCTTTTTTATTTCCGTTCAGGATGCGGTCTTTTGGCAGGTACTGTTCCCAGTAACCGGCAGCCTCGTTGTCGCGCTCCTGGTTATCGTCGGCACTTCCTTCAAAAACGGTGGCATACAAACGGCCGGCGTCAATTCCCATACGATCTACCAAAAACTCCCATGCCCAATCGATCGCTTCTTTTTTAAAGTAATCGCCAAACGACCAGTTTCCCAACATTTCGAACATGGTGTGGTGGTAGGTATCCAAACCAACTTCTTCCAAATCGTTGTGTTTTCCTGAAACACGCAGACATTTTTGTGTATCGGCCACCCGCGGATATTTTACCGGTTCGTTACCTAAAAACTGGTCCTTAAACTGGTTCATCCCCGCATTGGTAAACATCAGCGTTGGATCGCCTTTTACCACCATCGGTGCAGAGTTCACAACCTGATGTTCTTTCTCGGTAAAAAAGTCGAGAAAAGCCTTACGTATCTCTTTAGAAGTCTTCATTTTCCGTCTGTATGATTTATGATTTCGTTAAAAATATTTAATGCAAAGAAAACAAATTCATTAATTATGAGTTATTTACTTACCTTTGCCGCGTGAAAAATCACGTTTTATTAAATCCATGCAAAGTTATAGGATTTAATGAATAGACATTAAAAAAGAGAAAAAACCGGCCTGGTATATGGCAAAAAAGAAATATAAATTTAACCCGGATACCCTCAGTTACGAGAGCGTAGGATTAAGTTGGAAAGCCAAAGCGACAAAAATACTCACGTACTTTTCGAGTAGTTTAGCGTTGGCAATCATCATTTCGCTAATCTTCGTAAACTTTTACGACACCCCGCGTGCGAAAAGATTATTACGCGAAAACAAGCGTTTGCTTACTCAATACGAATTACTTACAAAAGACCTTAACAAGGTTGAAAATGTATTAGCTGAATTGCAGCAACGCGACGATAATATTTACCGTGTAATTTTTGAAGCCGAGCCAATTCCCTCAACCGTAAGAAATGCCGGATTTGGTGGTGCCAATAAATATTCAGAGTTGGAAGACATGGATAATGCTGATTTGGTCATTGCAACGGCACACAAGTTGGATGTAATATCGAAGCAGGCTTACATTCAGTCGAAATCATACGACGAAGTGTTGGAACTGGCGCTGAACAAAGAAAAAATGCTGGCTTCGCTACCGGCAATTATGCCAATTACCAATAAAGATCTGAAGCGTACTTCCAGTGGGTGGGGTTATCGCATCCACCCGATTTATAAAGTGCGCAAAATGCATTGGGGACAAGACTTTACTGCTCCTGTTGGAACTCCAATTTATGCAACCGGCGATGGAAAAGTTACCGATGTTAAGGGTTCAAAACGAAGCAAAGTTGGCTTGGGATTAAACATTAAAATCGATCACGGTTTTGGGTACGAAACTGTTTATGGTCACCTGAATGAATTTAATGTAAAACGTGGGCAACAGGTAAAACGTGGCGACATTATCGGTTATGTTGGGAACACCGGCGGATCAACTGCCCCGCACCTGCACTACGAAGTGCATAAAGACGGACGAAAAGTAAATCCCGCCTACTACATGTTTAAAGATCTTACTCCACAGGAATACGACAAAATGATTGCTATTTCGTCGAATATTGGGCAGTCGCTTGACTAATTGAAATCGACTTTGATAAAAATATTTAAGACTTCCATCGGTTAGTTCCGTTGGAAGTTTTTTCTTGAACAGCATCTTGAACGCATCAAAAAATTAATCACTCTTTTGTAACAGGTTTAAAATCTTTTATCTTGCATTTAAATTTTTATTGTGCCTTACAAGAAACCAAAAATAGAAAAGATACTATACTCTATTGGCGAAGTGGCCGATATGTTTGGCGTCAATGTGTCGCACATTCGTTATTGGGAAAATCAGTTTGAGGCACTCAAGCCGGTAAAAAATAAAAAGGGTAACCGGCAATTTACCAAGAAAGATATTGAAACCATCCGATTTATTCACCACCTGGTAAAAGAACGCGGACTGACCATTGATGGCGCCCGAAAAAAGTTAAAAGAAAACCCGGAAGACACCTTAAACAATTTCGAGGTGGTTAAACGTTTACAGGATATTAAACAAGAACTAATCGCGATAAAAGAAGCACTTGGGGAAAATGAAAATTAAAGAGATTACCAATTATTTAGAAGATTTTGCACCGTTAAAATTGCAGGAATCGTACGACAATGCCGGGCTAATTCTTGGCGACAAAAACGCTGAAGTATCGGCAGCCCTGATTACGCTCGACGTTACCGAGGCGATTGTTGATGAAGCCATTGAAAGAAAGGCAGGATTAATAATTGCCCACCACCCCATTGTTTTTTCGGGATTGAAAAAAATAACAGGCAAAAATTACGTTGAGCGCACGCTTATAAAAGCCATAAAACACGATGTAGCTATTTATGCAGCACACACCAATCTCGACAGTGTTACGGGGGGAGTAAATGGTACAATTTGCGAAAAACTGGGATTGGAAAATTGTAAAATACTTCAACCGGTTGGAGGAATGCTGAAAAAGCTAGTCACTTTTGTTCCGGTTGATCATGCCAATAAAGTTCGTGAGGCCATTTTTGCTGCCGGAGCCGGTAATATTGGTAATTACGACTCGTGTAGTTTTAACACGCACGGGCAAGGTACATTTCGGGGTAGCGACACCACTAATCCCTTTGTTGGAAAAAAAGGCGAGCAACATTACGAAAATGAAATGCGTGTCGAAACAGTTTTTCCGGATTATTTGCAGGGGAAAGTTATTAATGCCCTTACAAAGGCGCATCCGTACGAAGAAGTAGCCTATGATATTTATTCGCTCGACAATAATTTCGATCAGATTGGCGCCGGTATGATTGGTTCGCTACCAAAAGAAAAGGAAGACAAGACTTTTCTGCGCCAGCTAAAGAAAACTTTTGGGTTAAAAGTTATCAGGCACACAGCGTTACAAGAGAAGAAAGTAAAGAAAATAGCGATTTGCGGAGGCGCCGGTTCGTTCCTTTTAAACCAGGCAATTGCTGCAGGAGCCGACTTTTTTGTGACCGGCGACTTTAAATATCACCAGTTTTTTGATGCCGAAAATAAAATAGTTATCGCCGATATCGGACATTTTGAGAGTGAACAGTTCACTAAAGAACTTTTTTATGAGCTACTTACAAAAAAATTCCCTAAATTTGCAGTCCATTTATCAGAGGTGAATACCAACCCGGTTTTTTACTTCTGATTTTTATGTATAAAAAAATATTACGAGCATGAATGCACCATATTCAAGGCAAGAAGACAAAGACATCTCAGTAGAAGAGAAATTACGCGCGTTGCATGAATTGCAAAGTGTTGTTTCTGAAGTTGACAAAATAAAAACCCTAAGGGGTGAGCTTCCTTTAGAAGTTCAGGACTTGGAAGACGAAATTGCCGGTTTGAAAACCAGGTTGGTAAACCTTGACGACGAGGTTAAAAATCTGGATACCTCAATCAACAACAAGAAAATTGCGATTAAAGATTCGCAAGCGTTGATTGCAAAATACACCGAGCAGCAGAATAACGTTCGTAACAACCGCGAATTCGACTCGCTTTCGAAAGAAATTGAGTTCCAAAACCTGGAAATCGAACTTTCTGAAAAACGTATTAAAGAGTTCACTGCAGAAATGGCTCAGAAAAAAGAAACCATTACTGCTTCGAAAGAACAGTTGAAAGAACGTGAAGAAGACCTGGACAGAAAGAAAAACGAACTTTCTGAAATTACTGAAGAAACCAAAATTGAGGAAGAAAAGCTAAAAGGAAAATCTGAAAAGATCGAGTCGTTTATCGAGCCTCGTCTGTTGGGAGCCTTCAAACGTATTCGTAAAAATGCACGCAATGGTTTGGCCGTTGTTACTATTCAGCGTGATGCTTGTGGTGGTTGCTTTAACAAAATTCCACCTCAGCGCCAATTGGATATTGCCAGCCGTAAAAAAATTATTGTTTGCGAATATTGCGGTCGTATTTTGGTTGATCAAAACATTAACGTAGTTGAAGATATTGCTGAATAAGCATTACGATATTTACAAAAAGTAGCCGGTTCAAAAATTTGAACCGGCTATTTTTTTTGCAAGACGATTAAAACGTAATACCTAAATTGATTAAAAAGTTTCGTCAATAAAAAAATCCCGGCGTCCACTCCGGGATTTTTTCTTCATCGCATCTATGCTTCTTTTGATTGACTCTGATAATAAGAGTTTGTACTGGGTTTGTACTCTGCAAATATAGATTACCAATAGCAAATAAATCGTTATTTTTTGCCTAATAGAAGTAGACAAAAGCAGTATTTATGCATGATGATTCTCGACATTGACTACGCAAGCATTCTTAAAGTCACGGTTATAAAAACCTAGCAGGGATTCCCAAAATCCTTAAAAAGAAAAAAGCCGCTCCTCCAGAAACGACTTCAGTAATTTGAACATTGCTTTTTATATAATGATATTTTTTTACCAGCTTCCACCAGCACCGCCGCCGCCAAAGCTTCCGCCACCGAAACCACCAAAGCCTCCGCCGCCAAAACCTCCGCTTCCTGATGAGAAGTTTCCGAACGAGCCCGATGAACGGTGACTCCCTGACATCATTCCCATAGCTAACCAAAAGGGTAAACTTCTGCCCGGAGAATAAAAACGGCCTCGTCGGCGTCTTCCAAAGATGGTTACCAGTATTAGTATAAAAATGATCCCGAAAGGAATTCCGGCACTGCCACCAGCGTCAACTTTTTCCTGGTAATTTTCTGCGGTATATTCGCCACGAGTAATATCCATAATTACGTTTAAACCTGCCGCCAAACCGCCGTAGTAATCATTATTTTTAAATCTTGGAATCATTTCTTCGTTAACAATCGTACTATTCAAAACAGCATCGGGTAAAACACCTTCTAGTCCGTAACCGGTGGCGATAAAAACCTCACCTCTGCTGTTACCAACTTTTGGTTTTACCAGAACTACCAAACCGTTATCGTTGTCTTTTTGTCCAACTCCCCAGTTTTCTCCAAGGCGTTGCGCATAATCAGCACGATCATATCCATCGAGGTCGGGAACAGTTACTACAACAATTTGAGTTGAAGTTTTTCGTGCAAACTGCGCCAATGCACTTTCCATATTTTGTTGTTCGCTATCGCTTAAAACATTGGCAAAATCGTTTACCAAACGCACCGGTTGCGGACGTTCTGGAATTTGCGCCAAAATACTTGTAGCGGTAACGATCAGTGCAAATAGTACTATTATTTTTTGTTTCATATTTTTTTTATTTAACCCTTCTGCCATCCACCCGCTGTCCTTACGCGGGCATCTCCCCTTGCAAGGGGAGAAAAAGCGGAACAGTGATTTTTATTTTCCAAACGAAATTTCGTCCGATAATTCATTTACATCATCATTCTGATAAGGGAAATGAGCTTTTAATTGTTCGCCAGCCATTATTATTCCATCAGCCAAAGCTTCGGCGTATTTTGCCTCCTTTAACTTTGCAATTACCACTTCCTTTGTGTTTTCCCAAAAATCGTCGGCCACTTTTTGGTTTATGCCTCCATCACCTAAAATCGCAAACTTTTTATCTTCAACTGCCAGGTAAAAAAGAACACCGTTGCGCAACTCTGTTTTATGCATTTCCAGTTTTGCAAAAATATATGCTGCCCGATCTAACACATCTCCGTCACAATGTTTTTCAATGTGTACGCGTATCTCGCCCGAAGTATTGGTTTCGGCAACACGAATGGCGTTTGTAATTTGCAGTTTTCCTGCTTCGTTAAAATATTTTTGTACTCCCATTCTTTAATCGTTTAAAATTGTACTTCAGGAGCTTGTTCTGCACCTTGCTGCGCCTCAAAATATGTTTTCTTCTCGAAACCAAACCAGCCCGCATAAATTACCCGTGGAAACTTCCGGATGTACGCATTGTAAGACTGAGTGGTTTGATTAAACTTTCGTCTTTCTACGGCAATTCTGTTTTCAGTGCCTTCTAATTGTGCCTGCAAGTCTAAAAAGTTTTGGTTGGCTTTCAAATCCGGATAACGTTCAACAACCACCATTAACTTACCCAAAGCAGAAGAAAGCCCTTCCTGTGCCTGGTTAAACTGCTGAAGCGACTGTGCATTTAATTTTGTAGGATCTACATTTACCGAAGTTGCTTTCGAGCGCGCTTCAATAACACCTGTTAACGTTTCCTGCTCGTGCTCGGCATATCCTTTTACTGTGTTTACCAGGTTCGGAATTAAATCGGCACGACGCTGATACACGTTTTCAACCTGCGCCCACGAAGCAGTTACCTGCTCATCCATTTCAACCATTTTATTATAGCCGCAGCTTGAAAATAAGACTACACTCACTAAAGCGATAAATACAATTTTAAATCTTTTCATTTATTCAATTCTTATTTGATTTTCTTTTCTATCTGTACAATAAATACAAATATTTTCAAAAGGTGTGAAATATCAGAAGTAAATTCGGGGAAAGGCGATAATTTACCGCTGTATTTCGAAATAATTAAGATTAAAGCAGGGAACCATGATTTTAGAAACATTTAAAACAGCCATTTTACAAGGAATACCAAACGAACTTCCGTTGCCCAAACCGTATGAAACCAAAATTAACCACGCTCCAAAAAGAAAAGATATATTATCGGCAAAAGAGAAAAAACTGGCGTTAAAAAATGCATTGCGCTATTTCCCTGCAAAATTTCATGAAGTGCTTGCTCCTGAGTTTTTAAACGAACTGGAAACTTTCGGGCGTATTTATATGTACCGTTTTCGCCCTGATTATAAAATGTATGCGCGCCCTATTGATGAATATCCGGCAAAATCAAAACAGGCAGCATCAATAATGCTGATGATACAGAACAACCTGGATTATGCGGTGGCTCAGCATCCGCACGAACTGATTACTTACGGTGGCAACGGTGCGGTTTTTCAAAACTGGGCACAGTACCTGCTTACCATGAAATACCTGGCCGAAATGACCGACGAACAAACGCTGGTTATGTATTCCGGTCACCCGATGGGTTTGTTCCCTTCGCATAAAAACGCGCCACGAGTTGTGGTTACCAACGGCATGGTAATTCCGAACTATTCGAGCCGCGATGATTACGAACGTATGAATGCACTCGGCGTTTCGCAATACGGACAAATGACTGCCGGATCGTATATGTACATTGGCCCGCAAGGCATTGTACACGGTACAACAATTACGGTTATGAATGCTGCCCGCCTGCACTCTCCCGGCGATTTTGGCGGAAAGATTTTTGTAACCAGCGGCTTAGGAGGCATGTCGGGAGCTCAACCAAAAGCAACGGTAATTGCCGGAATGGTTTGTATTATTGCCGAAATAAATCCAAAAGCGGTGGAAGTTCGCCACAGTCAGGGCTGGGTTGATGAAGTTTTTACCAACCTGGACGAACTGCTGGCACGCGCATTAAAAGCACGCCAAAACAAAGAAGCCGTTTCGCTGGCCTACCAAGGCAATATTGTTGACCTTTGGGAAAAGCTGGCCGAAGAAAACATACGGGTTGAATTGGGATCAGATCAAACATCGTTGCACAATCCGTTTGCAGGTGGTTATTACCCGGCCGGATTGAGTTTTGAAGAATCGAATAAAATGATGGCCGAAGCGCCTGAGCAGTTCCGCGAAGAAGTTTATAAAACCTTACGCCGACATGTTGCAGCAGTGAATAAATTGACAAAAAACGGCATGTATTTCTGGGATTACGGAAATGCATTTTTGCTGGAAGCCAGCCGTGCAGGTGCCGATATTACCAAAGCCGATGGTGAATTTAAATACCCATCCTACGTTCAGGATATTATGGGGCCACTGTTTTTCGATTATGGTTTTGGTCCATTCCGTTGGGTTTGTACATCAGGGAAAGCAGAAGATTTGGAAACTACCGATAAAATTGCGGCCGATGTGCTCGCAGAAATAGCAGCCTCAGCGCCGGAAGAAATTATAGGCCAGATGGAAGACAATATTCACTGGATTAAAGAAGCCGGGAGAAACAAACTGGTGGTGGGTTCGCAAGCACGTATTTTGTATGCCGATTGTACGGGCCGTACAAAAATTGCCAAAGCGTTTAACGATGCCATTGCCGACGGACGAATCTCAGCTCCTATTGTTTTAGGCCGCGATCACCACGATGTGTCGGGTACTGATTCTCCATACCGCGAAACCTCAAATATTTACGATGGCTCGTCGTTTACTGCCGATATGGCCGTTCAGAATTTTGTAGGTGACGGTTTCCGTGGTGCCACATGGATTTCATTACACAACGGAGGTGGCGTTGGCTGGGGTGAGGTTATAAATGGCGGTTTTGGAATGACCATCGACGGCTCGCCCGAAGCCGAAGAACGCCTAAAAATGATGTTGCACTGGGATGTAAACAACGGCATTTCGCGCCGCAGCTGGGCGCGAAACAAACCGGCACGTTTTGCCATTGAACAGGCAATGAAAGAAAATCCGGATTTGAAAGTTACGCTGCCCGAGGAAGCTGATGATGAATTGTTGAATGGGCTATTTTTGAAATAACTCAACGATTATTCACCTTTCATTCTTAAAATAAATTATAGCGTTAGCCTGTAATCACAACGAAAAGATTGACTATCTTAACCGGACCAATCACTAAATAGTTTTGTACATAATGACACAAAAAAAATTCTCCCTCCTGATTATGTTGCTGTTTGTTCTACCAATTACCAACAATGCACAGGATTTTAAATTCGGTGGACTAACAGGAATCACTGCAAGCAAAATTTATTTTAATAATAAACCTTCCGATTTTTATGAAGAAACCGATGCTTTGACTGCATTCAATATTAATGCCTTTGCAAAGTATAAAAGCGCAAGTTTCTGGGGTGTTGCCATTGAGCCGGGCTTTATTCAGAAAGGATACCGTACTAATATTACATGGGGTTTTATTCAAGGCAGTGCAAAAGTTCGGTTAAACTATATTCAACTTCCAATTTTGGCTGAACTTTATTTATCGGATAAGTTATACTTTTCGCTGGGTCCCGAGCTTGCTTACCTATTAAATGCAAAATACAATATGGAAGGGAAAACTGACATTACTGACATTTACGACAACCGATTTGAATTATCGGGATTAATTGGCGTGAACTATAATATTTACAAAAACTTCGATATTGGACTAAGGTACAACAGAGGGCTAACAAAAACGACTGGGATAATTTTCATGAATGAAACCGGTGAATATATGGATGAAGCAAAAGAATATAATCAGTATTTACAAATCATTGTAAATTTTACTATTTAACATTTTACTACATTTGAGTAATCTATTAAATAAGTATAATGTCCGATCTTCCAAAAAGCAACCAATGTCCAGCTTGTAATTCCACTGCAATTGATAATTACTGTAGCAATTGCGGGCAAAAAATCTACAACAAGCGTTTTACCGTAAAAGGCATCTTTGCCGTTGTTGGAAATGCACTTAATCTGGAGCGAGGCTTTCTTTACACAATGGTTTGGATGTTCCGTAATCCGGGAAAAGTTATTGACGACTACCTTAACGGGAAAACAAAACCCTATATCAATCCTCTTAACTTCATTCTTATAATTGGTGGTGCATTTGCTTTTCTGGTACTTTCGCTTGGTATATTCGACACTAGTATCGAAACATCAAATCAACTTCTTGAAAACAACCAAAGAGCCGTATCTGCTGAAGCATTAGAATTTCAAAAACGCTGGATAGAATTTATCAGAAAATATATTAACCTGATCCCACTTATACTTATTCCCTTTGCCAGTATTTTCTCGAAATGGTATTACCGTAAAAAGAAACTTTATTATGGCGAGCACCTAATTCTTAATTCATTTGTGTTCGGGCAATATATTGTCATCTCAATAATTCTTGCATTGACGACTATTATAATACCTGGCTTGCTGACTATTTTTCCTCTTGTTTCGGCATGTTTAACAGCTGTATATTTTACATATGCCTACTACCGCTATTTCCGCGGTTCAGTGATAAACGCCTTTTTCGGCGCGATTGTAATGTATCTGGGTGGATTTATTTTACTTATGATTCTGGTAATGATTGTTATTATTATTTGGATAATAATAATGGCATCGTTAGGAATTAACCCTTTCGAAGCTGCAGGTTAAATTTTGTTCAAGAGTGCAGTAAATTAATCAAACAACATAGAATAATAGCGTGCAATTTCGCTCTGAATTTCGCCAACGCCAATGGCGCGACTCTTACGAATGGTTTCGCGGCCATCGAAAAACACCACGATTGTTGGCGCGGTAAATATGCTGTTTTGTGCAGCTACGTCGGGAAGCACATCTGATTGTACGTAAACCAATTGCATTTTCGGGAAATTGGTCGTTACCATTTCTTCCACCTTTGGTTTTAACACTTTGCACACCGAACAGGCATCGGTTGAAAAGTAAGCCAGTACAGCTTCCTGCTCATCTTTTAGGGCAATAAACTCATCAATTGATTTAATTTCTTTGAACATCATGCGAAGGTGTTTTTATTCAATGTGAAAGAGAAATCTAATAATTTCCGATACTTAGCAACACCAGTGTGCAAGCCTCTTCTGCGTCAATATTATTGACTTCCAGTTTTTCTGCAAATTCAGGGTTTTCTGTTCCCGGATTAAAAATTACACGCTGCGGTTTCATTCGAATGATATCAGCATAATACTCCGACTGATGCTGTGGCCCAACATAAAGTGTAACGGTATGTATATTTTCCTGTTCCGGAAAATTAGTTTGGATAGCAACATCTTCCACCAGTCCTTTTCGTTTCGCCAGCCCTAAAACCTCGTGATTGTTTCGGCGAAGTGCCAATATTGCTTTGTTGGAATATCGTGCCGGATTTTCGCTGGCACCAATAACAAGTGTGCGTTTGCTCATTTACATACGTTTTAAAAGTACCACAGCATTTACCGACATGCCTTCTTCGCGTCCCTCGAAACCAAGCGTTTCTGTAGTAGTAGCTTTTACCGAAACGCAATCGACATCAATTTCCAAAACATCGGCCATACATTGTTCCATTTCCGGAATGTGTGGCTTTAATTTAGGTTGCTGTGCCTGCACGGTTGAATCGATATTTACAATTTCGTAGCCTTTTTGTTTTACCAGCTCGTACGATTTTTTCAATAAAATCTTGCTGTCGATATTTTTGAATTCGGCAGCCGTGTCTGGGAAATGTGTACCAATGTCACGCAGTTTCAATGCACCCAACATGGCATCGCAAATGGCATGAATAAGCACATCGCCATCAGAATGTGCCACAGTTCCTTTGTGGTGTGGAATTAAAACACCGCCTAGCCACAAGGTTTCTCCTTCGGCCAGACGGTGTACATCATATCCTTGTCCAATTCTGAAATCCATCAGCGTTGGTTACTAAATGCATCAATATCAAACGCCAGCGTAAAACGAAGCGTATTTTCCAATGGGTGGTTGCGTTGTGTTGGCAACAGGTACGAAAAGTCGAGTGCAAACACGTTCATTTTTAAACCGGCACCGGCAGTAATAAACTGGCGGTTACCTTTATTTTCGTGCTCGTAGAAATAACCGGCACGCAGTGCAAATTGCTTGTTATACCAGTATTCCACACCAACCGACCAGGTAATTTCCTGAAACTCTTCCTTCAGTCCACCCGGTGCATCGCCAAACGATTTAAAAATACCTTCAATAACACCAATATCAGAATTAATTCCTCCCGACCAGATTACGTCACCATCGCCATAATCTGTAGAATCAGCCGGAGGTGTTGGTACCAACAGTTTGTTGGCTTCTAACGCAAAACTAAATGAGTTATAATCATCAAGTTCCATAGTGTATGAAGCACCCAACTTCAAATTAGTGGGAATAAAGTCTTTTACTTCGCCTTCGGTATATGATATTTTCGAACCAATATTCTGAATATTGATACCGGCTGCAAAAATATTGTCTTGTCTTCCGGCTCTGAATTCATTGTAATAATAGAAAGCCACATCGGCAGCAAACGAGTTACCGGCACTGGTTTCTACTCCGTTTACAGACTGTCCGGCAGTAAGGTCGGAACGAATATAACGAACAGCAACCGCTCCGGAAAATACATCACTTAATAGGCGTGAATAGCCAAAATCAATGGCAAATTCGTTCGGGCTTTGCTGCCCCATAAATTCTCCCTGGTCTGATGTAAAAACAATGTCCCCAAGCGCAAAATAGCGCAACGAAGCACTGATAGCTTGTACATCGTCGAGTTTTTTATATCCTGTAAGGTAAGCAAGGTTAATGTCGTCAACCAGGTTACGCAACCATGGCGAGTACGATAATCCCACTCCCATTTCGCTTTCCATAAAAACGTATTTTGCAGGGTTCCAATGCTGCGAGTTCACATCGGCTGTAGTTCCAACTCCTGCATCTCCCATACCACCGGCACGCGAATCGGGCGTTATTGCCAAAAACGGAACGGCAGTGGTAATTGTATTGGCACCCGACAAGGTTCCTTGTGCCATTACATTCTTAGTTACCATGGCTGCTAGAGCCAACACACATAAAATTCGTAATAATTTGATCATACTATCTAAAAATTGAGCATGCAAAGATATAATATTTGTCTTTGCAACAATAGGTTAAATCTGTCCACCGGATATTTTTTATCCTTAGTGCATCTTTTTTCTTCCACTAAAGCTTTTAAGCATACAAGAATGAAAACGCAGCTTTTACAGAAAAATTTTACGGAATTGAAAAAATTATTGTGCCACCAACAATTTACCTGATTTAGAAGCAATTACTCCATCATTGTTCTGCACGATGATATGGTAAACATAAACTCCCTGCGTTAATGGAATTTTCGACTCCGACAGGTCCCAACGCACCGGATTACTGGTATTTCCGCTCGAACTAATATCGGCTTCAAACATGTCAACCTTTCGTCCGTTAATATCATAAATATCAAAAATTGCAGATAACCTTGAGTCGGATTGATTATGACGAATCACAAAATAAGTATAATCGGCAATCGGGTTAGGGTAATTGCTTACTTCCTCGATGATGAAATCTTCGGTAACCTCGAATTCAATTTCAGCTTCCGATGAATTGTTGGCCACATCCCACGCCTTTAGCCTTAGGGTGTGTTTTCCGGCAGAAAGATCACTCAGAGGAAACTGCAACGAACCGCTTGTATAATCATCTTTTTCAGCCTGGTAATAATTGTTAAGCACAAACACGTTGGAATAATCATTATCGATAACCGCTGTTATATCATGACCAATTCCGGTGCCTACTGTATTAATTCCATTTTCGTCAGACAAATACGCCAGCATGGTTGGATTTTTGCCGGTTTTATCGCCCGACTTAAAATCTACGGTATTCAGGTAGAGCTGAATATCAGGCCCCGAATTATCGGTAATGCTCGATCCTTCTCCACCGATACAAAAATTAGAAAAAGCACCGTGCGCATCTTCATCGCCATTTTGGGCATAGTACATAATTTTCCCCGATCCGATTTTGTATGAAATATCTTTTGGCACTATAAAGCTAAAACTGAACCGCCCGTTTGTTACGCTTGATGTTCCCGAGTAAATGATATTGTTTTGCACCTGAAAAGTAAGCTCCCTGTTGTCGCTTCCATTACCAAGCGTTGTCATATCAATTTCTTTGTCGTAAACTGTATGTGTAAGTTCTCCGTTAAAATCGTCTATTCTATTATCAAAATAATCGGCAATATATCCTTCAATGGTAATTTTCTCAAGCGTACCAATTGTATCGGTGCTACTTGTTGCATCTTCACCATTAATAGTTGTGGTTACTACCTGGTATTTCGGGTAAGAAAGTTTTAATGCAGGATCTGCCAGCAATGAGAAATTACGCTTGTTATTTCCATTTGCCAGATTAGATTTTGCAAGGCGCATTACATCTCCCATTCGGTAGTGTTCGCCATCTTCATCTTTGGCAAAAATGAAGCGATAAAAACTTTTACTTAACTGGAAATTGGCACCAGAAGTTACAACCCGGGTTGTGGAGAATAATCCGATACTTCCTCCGTTTGGATTCATCAAAACATACTCACCGGCAGAAACATCATCGGCATCAAAACGACTAAATTCGCAGGTTGCCGTTACAAAAATTGGCAGCTGGTTTCTGTTCGACCACGAGTTGATATCGTTAACTTCAAGAACATGCTCGTGAGCAAGAAAGCGATTGTTGGCATGCCCGATATAGTTTAAAACAAGTACGCCATCTTCTACCCTTTCGTTTATTGCTGCATTTACCTCAGGATAACGCTCTCCGGCTGGTGTAACCTGCTCGGCATAAGCATCAAAGTAGATTTTTTCGGTAATAAATTCGCCATAATTTTTATTTAGGGTATCTGCAATTTGTTCGGATTGCCGCATATGAATTCCAGTATCGCCATCATCGCCAATCATACAAACTACATTTCGCCAGGCACCTAATGCTTGCGGCTCGTAATACCGCTTTATCTTATCAACCACCAACTGGGCCTCGTATGCTGTTGATGCCGGTATTCTTCCTATACCCAAATCTATCGATCCGAAGGATAGTTTTTCGCCTGCGTCAAGCATTACAAAATAATCATCGCTAACGTATGAGTTTAATGGATCTAAAGAATTAGCCGATTGATAAGTTGGAATAAAATTTAGTCCTTTACCATTAATATTACGATTGTCGTAACTGCCGTCGCCAAAAAGCAATACATATTTTAATGTATTACCCCGGTCGTAAATCATTTTTATAAAATTACGTATTCCGGTTGCACTTTTACTTCCCGAGCTAAACTCGTTATATACGTCATCAACATTTACAACTTCAACACTCATTCCATCGTAAGAACGATGAAAATCAGCCAGCTCTTCGGCAGCACTTATAAAGTTTTTATGTGATATTATTATAAACTCAGGTGTATTAATTGCATGCAAATTCTGGTTTGCCACATCCTCAACAAACGCCGGCTCCTGAAATGTTCCGGAAGTATTAAAAACAACGAACTCGTTCAGATTAGCTGCCTCATGTTTAAAACTTAAATCAGTCCCGCTAATTTCTGCATTAATTTCTTTTACATTATTAATGTCAGAGACATCCAGAACTTTAGTATCGGCTCCGCCGTCGGCAATCTGAAACTCAACCATATTTCCCAGGCCAACTGTTCTCGAATCTCTGAAAAACAACGGTACATTTCCAACCGCCAGCTCTCTTCTGTAGTTTAGTTCAATATAATCCATCCATGCTTCAGAACTGTTGTTTGATGCACCATAAGTCACCTCAATGCCCAGGTCTTTGCCCGACACAGTTAGGTCTATTGTACTTGTTTTTGCATCAGCATAAATACCATATGTTTCATCGGTATCTACACTTCTAAAATCTACAGTCCCGGTTTGTACTCCATTTACCTTTACATTAAAATTTGACGATTGATATGAACGCGCTGCGCCGCTTACTCTAATTTTCACACCAGGTTCTTCAGCCAGATCGACTAACTCAAAACTGTAGTTTCTCGAACCATTGCGTGTAAATCGATTTCCGAACCATCTTTTACCCGATCCCAGTTCCAACAGGTTGTATTTGTCGGTTTCCAACAAATCATAACAATCGAACGAAGTTGTAGTATGTGTCGTTTCTCCTGATGGTGTTGTAATTACCTCCAACTGTTTTGGCGATTCTTTTTCTCCTACAAAGAAATGGCCGTTGTTGGTAAATTCGTTTGAATTATGAACGAAAAAACCAGATTCATTTTGACTCCACTCCGAGATTCCCGGAGCATAAAAGAACAAACATTCTTCGCCTTCGTTGGTAGTAGTCCATATCGCACATTCTTCCAAATCGTCGTAAGTGATATTTCCGGGATCTTCCGACTGCAATATTCCACCACTTCCGAATACTCCAACCTGGCTTGGATCAGAAAAACCCCAATCATTTAACATTGAAAACGGGATCTTATAAATACCTTTCGCTGATGTTCTGATTTTTACCCATTTCCCTGATGCTAAAACCGACCCTGATTTCCAATTTATATCTTCTGCCGATTTTTTATAAACATCTGGTGCCGACCGTAACTGGAAACTTTTTAATCGGTAAATTTTACCATTTTCTTCTTTTATTGGAATGACCTGAAGTTCTATTTTTTTATCCTCCCCAGACTTTAGCACGGTTGTACTAACCTTCAATTCGGATGGAATTTCGACGGAGATTTTATCTTTATAACTCGCTGTAACATCTTCGTAAACGGGATTCAGAACACTAAAACGAAGAATTTGGTTTGAATTATCAATGGAGTACAAACGGGTATAAACAGGCAATTGCAAATGCGCTAAATCGCCTGACAAATCTGCATTTTGGAAACTTTCCAACACATCACCCTTCATCTCTCCCGGATTTTCCTGCCAGTTGAGTACAACAACTTCATTGTGTACATCACTTACAGCAAACCCAACCAATACAATAAATAACAGGAGTATATATTTATTCATAAACACGTTCAATCATTATAAGCTTGTAAACGACAATCGGCTTCAAATATTGCAAAGATTACCAGCAAAGTAAACCCGAAATATCGACTAACGAAGGCAAAGATATTAACATCCTTATTATTTCAAGAATAAAATAATGAAAAGGCTGAACAATAAGAATTGAACAAATTAGTTATATTTGTGTCGATGAGAAAATTTATACAAACAATGAATTTTAATAAATTAAAACCATTCGTTTTTATTGCCTTAGCTGCATTCGTAACCGGATGTGGATTATTTGGAAAAGGCGGTAGAGGAGAATCATCACGAACTACAGGTTGGGAATACAATGCTGAAGAAACCGGAAATATCCCAAATATTTCGGGTTATGAGCAGGAAGCCGGACCGGGTTTAGTTTTTGTACAAGGTGGTACATTTACCATGGGACGCGTTGAACAAGACGTAATGTATCGCAATGACAATTATCCCCGAAGAGTAACTGTTGCCTCTTTCTACATGGACGAAACAGAAGTTTCGAACCAGGACTATCGTGAATTTACCCACTGGACAAGTCGTGTATACCCCGGTGATGTTGAAAAACTTAAAGCCATCACTCCTGACTCAACAGTTTGGAGAAAAGAATTGGCATACAACGAACCGTATGTAAATAATTATTTCCGCCATCCTGCATATTCTGAATATCCGGTGGTTGGTGTAACCTGGGAACAAGCCGATGCTTATTGTGCCTGGCGTACCGACAGGGTTAATGAACAAATACTTGTTGATAAAGGAATTATTACGCACGACAATACACAATCGGGCCAGAATGTTTACACAACCAAAACCTACTTAAATGGTCTTTACCAGGGAACAGAAGGCGAGGATCCTGTTGAAAATCCTGATGGCACAACCCGCCGCCCAAAATGGGAAGATGGTATCTTGTTGCCAAACTACAGGCTTCCAACAGAGGCAGAGTGGGAATATGCAGCTTACGGATTAATTGGAAATACCGACGGAGAATTGCTTACCGATCGTAAATTATATCCCTGGAATGGTTCGTATCTTCGTCAGGACAGCAAAAAAGAAAAAGGCCGTTTAAAAGCCAACTTTGTTCGTGGGCGTGGTGATATGATGGGTATGGCAGGAGCATTGAATGACAATGCCGATATTGCTGCACCAGTTTTCTCGTACGAGCCTAACGATTACAATTTATACTGTATGTCGGGTAACGTTAACGAGTGGGTAGCCGATGTTTATCGCCCAATGTCGATGAATGATGTTGAAGAATTTAATCCATTCCGTGGTAACGTAATCACAGAATATCGTCGTGATCAGAACGGTCAGTTAATGAGAAATGAATACGGAGAGTTAATCAGAGATACGATTGCCGGTAAAGACTACCGTAACGTATTGGATGGCGATCCTAACTCACAGGTTGTTGAAGGTGATACCTGGATCGGCAACGAAAGAAATACTGATGGTATGTACATTCAGGATGAAAGACCTGGTGCTTTCTCTTCATTAATTACTGATGAAGTACGTGTATACAAAGGAGGATCGTGGCAAGACCGCCCTTACTGGCTAGTACCCGGAACACGTCGCTACCTCGAGCAATCGAAAGCTAAAGACGATATTGGTTTCCGCTGTGCAATGATAAGAGTTGGAAGCCCCGAAGGTTTCTAGATCATAAAAATATTTACAGAAAAGCTTCGTAGAACTGCGGAGCTTTTTTTATGCCAAATTGAATCGTATTTTTGTTTTATGACAAGTATGGAAAATATCTACGCCTGTTTTTTAAAATCAGCACAAGTTTCTACCGATAGCCGTAAAATTGAGAATGGCTGCATTTTTTTCGCCCTAAAAGGAGAAAACTTTAACGGTAACAAATATGCGCACGATGCACTGAAAAAAGGAGCAGCTTACGCCGTGGTTGATGAAGAAGAATATGCCACAGTACCGCAAATAATGCTGGTTGAGAATGTTTTGGAAACCTTGCAAAAACTTGCCAATTACCACCGCAGGATTTTACAAATACCAATACTTGGAATAACCGGATCGAATGGAAAAACAACAACAAAAGAACTGATTGCCGCTGTTCTTTCCAGAAAGTTTAAGGTCAGTTTTACTCAGGGAAATTTAAACAACCATATTGGCGTTCCACTTACGCTTTTGGCAATGGATAAAACCACCGAATTCGGAGTGGTAGAAATGGGGGCCAATCATCCGGGAGAAATTGCAAAGCTTTGCCAAATTGCCGACCCCGATTTTGGTATTATTACCAACATCGGCCGGGCTCACCTCGAAGGTTTTGGCTCGTTTGAAGGAGTAATAAAAACCAAAGGTGAACTTTACGATTACCTTGATAAAAAAAATGGGCTTGTATTTTACAATTCCGATAATCCAATACTCAATAAATTAAGCGAGAAGTTATCGGAACGAATTTCGTATGGAAAGGGAAATGCCAAATTCGTAGGAGAATCCATTCAAAGTCCTCCGTTTATACATGTAAAAGCAAGTTTTAAAAAGGGCGTGCTTTACCTTAACAGTAATTTAATCGGCGATTTTAATTTTGAAAATATTTTGGCAGCCGCCTGCATCGGCAACCATTTTGGTGTTGATCCAATAAAAATCCAACAAGCAATAAAAGCCTACCATCCTACAAATAAGCGTTCGCAATTAATAAACAAAGGCGATATTATTATCATCATGGATGCCTACAATGCCAATCCAACAAGCATGAAAGCATCCATAAAAAGCTTTCTCGACAATCGTAAAGGAGAATGCTACCTGATTCTGGGCGACATGTTAGAACTCGGCAATTATTCTAAAGAAGAACATCAAAAAATTATCAATGAACTTCCTTCAGGAATTAAAGAAAAGACATTTTTAGTGGGACCTGAATTTCTGAAAGCGAGTTCAGGAACAGAAATTAGAAGCTATATCAACGTATACGAGCTTTGTGAATTCCTTAAAATGAATCCAATAAAAAACGGGAACATTTTAATAAAAGGTTCCCGTGGTATTCAACTTGAAAAAGTACTTGATCTGTTTAATTAGCCTGAGGTTTTTCAACTTTTAAAACATCGGCAATTGCTTTCTCGAAAGTTTGTTTCGGAAGCGCTCCCATTGCCATTTGTGGCTGTCCATCTTGCGGAACAAACAATAATGATGGGATACTTTGCACACCAAACATTCCTGCCAACTCCTGCTGTTCTTCGGTGTTCACTTTATAAATTACAATACTATCACCATATTCCGATTGCAACTCTTCAAGTACCGGAGCTACCATTTTACAAGGGCCACACCAGTCAGCATAAAAGTCTATTAAACAAGGCTTTTCTCCTTCGTATTTCCACTCTTTATTTGTTTCAAAATTGAAAACTTTCTCTTTAAATGTTTCTTTCGTTAAATGTTCTAACATGATTTTTATTTTTATTGTATTTATATATCTATTTATTTCGATATTTAAATATCAAAGATAATACCAATTTTTCAAATACCAAGTTACTATATTATTTCAACTAAATAATTGTAATTTTGTCACGATTTTTTCCAAGATGGCAGTAAAGCAGTTTTTGGAATACGATTTTTGTCAGATGAGCAGTAAACTACAAGAGAAGATTTTTAAAGATATACAGGCTGTAGCCGATAGCGTTAAGATAGAAACCTATGTAATTGGGGGTTATGTTCGTGATGTATTTCTCGAACGCCCATCGAAAGACATTGATATAGTGACGATTGGAAGTGGAATTGATTTTGCAACCGAGGTAGCAAAGAGCTTAAAACCGCGCCCCAGAGTTAACGTTTTTAAGAATTTTGGTACAGCCATGTTAAAGTATAACGACCTGGAAATTGAATTTGTTGGTGCCCGAAAAGAATCTTACCAACGCAACTCCAGAAAGCCCATTGTGGAAGACGGGACACTGGAAGACGACCAGAACCGAAGAGACTTTACCATTAATGCCATGGCTTTCGGATTAAACGAGCACAATTTCGGAGAACTGGTTGATCCGTTTAATGGCATCAGCGACCTAAATAACAAAATCATTCGCACCCCACTTGATCCTGATATCACTTTTTCTGACGACCCACTGCGAATAATGCGGGCCATTCGTTTTGCCACACAATTAGGTTTCGATATTGAGGAACAAACACTAAAAGCTATTGCCAAAAATAAAGACCGTATTAAAATTGTTTCGGCAGAGCGAATAATCGATGAATTGAATAAAATAATCATGGCCGAGAAACCTTCAAAAGGATTTAAACTTTTGGAAGAAACCGGATTGCTGGCCATTATTTTCCCCGAGCTTCAAAAAATGAAAGGTGTGGAAAAAGTAAACGGCATTGGTCATAAAGATAACTTCTACCATACACTTGAAGTGCTCGACCGCCTGGTTCCTAACTCCGATAATCTTTGGTTGCGTTGGTCAGCGTTGTTACACGACATCGCCAAACCCAAAACAAAACGTTTCGTGGAAGGACTGGGCTGGACTTTTCATGCACACAATTTCATTGGTGTAAAAATGGTGCCTAAAATCTTCAAACGCATGAAACTACCTTTGAATGAAAAAATGAAATACGTTCAGAAAATGGTAGGATTACATATGCGCCCCATTGTCCTTTCAGAGGAAGTTGTTACCGATTCTGCAGTGAGACGTCTGCTTTTTGAAGCCGGTGATGATATTGATGACCTGATGACTCTTTGTGAAGCTGATATCACTTCGAAGAACAAGGAGAAAGTAAAGCGCTACATGAAGAACTTTAAGGTTGTTCGGGAAAAACTGAAAGAAATTGAAGAAAAGGATGCCATTAGGAATTTTCAGCCTCCTGTAGATGGCGAACTGATCATGGAAACATTTAATCTTTCACCTTGTAAAGAAGTGGGCCTAATTAAAGACGCGATCAAAGATGCAATCCTTGACGGAGAAATTCACAATAACTTTGAGGAAGCTTTTGCATTTATGATGAAGAAAGCGAAGGAAATGGGACTTACTCCCACTAATTATCCAGAAGCATGAGCCTTACCGGCAAATGGTCGCTAAATCCCCCATTATATTTGTAGCCAGTGTATGTACGAAATAATTTTCGGCCGCCATATGTCTCGTCCTTTTCAAAAAGAAACGGCATTTTACAAATTGATGCATTATCGGGACTAGTATGAAGACCACCTCTTTTATCCAACAAACCCGGAGACACCATAATCTGGTCGAAAACAAACCACTGTCCCTGGTACTTTATGGTTCCTTCGTCCTGTTTCATCCACAAAGAAGAAAGGTTTACCATATTTGTTGGTTTGGCGCTTGAAGTCGGTGCAATTGCACCCAGATATTTATTAATACTTTCATCGTTTGGCTGATCATTAAAATCGCCAACAATAACAATATTGGCATCTTCATCCTTTTCGATTATTTCCCTGTATTTTGATGATAACAACAGAGCTGCCATTTCTCTTGCTGGTCGTGTCTCCAGCAAACCGGAATACCGCGATGGCCAGTGGTTCACAAAAACATGTAATGAATCACGACCATTCACAATGCCAAATACATATAGTATTTCCCTGCTTTTTCTAATGCTCCCGTCTTTATTTATCATCGGATAACAGGCGTAGTCCAACGGATAAAAAGTTTCAGAGTTATAAAGCAAGGCAACATCAATGCCTCGCGGATCAGGAGATTCTTTATGAACAACCTTGTATGAGGTTGTTTTTAAAGGCGTGTCCTCTATTAACTTTTGCAGCACATCACGATTTTCGACTTCGCACAATCCAATTAGATCCGGCATTCCCCACCCCTCTGCATTAAGTATTACTTTAGATAGGTTATTAACCTTCTTATTCAATCGCTTTCTTGTCCAGTGACGCTCTCCTGCCGGAGTGAATTCGTCATCTGCTGAAAGTGAATCATTTTGGGTGTCAAATAAATTCTCGACATTATAAAAAAGGACGGAAAACTGATCATCAAAGTTTTGGGCATTGCTTTTCGCAAGGAATAAAATCAGGGATAAACAAAGAAGTGGAATTCTCATTCTATTTTTCAATGCGTTCGTAAGCACCTAAATCGGGACCATCGTCGGCAGTACGGCTTTTATTCAAAAGATCAATCGGGAAAAGTTCTGAATAATCAGTGGTTCCCATATCCTTTGCTGCCGATAAAGTATCTAATTCGTAACTGAAATCTCCGTAAGGATCAATAAATTCGGGATCATATTTATCGCCCACCATCACATTAATATAGTGATTTTTATTACTGGTATTCAGTGTATCGGGAGCTTGTATTATACAATGATCGAACAGAAAATTAAATGTATTTTCATTGTTATCTCCCAACTCCAACTCATTTCCAATATTTCCGTAAATAATACTGTTACCAAAGGTGGCTTTAGCCAAATCACCGTTATACGAAATTTGTTCTCCATTTGAATTTTGAACAATCAGTACATTTGAAATTACCAGAGATGGTGTAGTTCGTATTGCCGATCCGTAATTCCCCCAATAATTAGCGATAGTTGTATGGTAAAACTCGTACGCTCCCCCTACGAGCAATGCCGCGGCATAATAACCACAATTGGCTATAACATCGTTGTAGGCGTATATCTTCGACTTCATGGCGAACAAACCTGCATAGGCCATATTCTCAATTCTCGAATTAGTTAGCTCCAGAGAAGCAAAGCCTTCATTCTCAATTGTTCCAACCTGTAACCCAATATTTGCATTTTTAATGGTTACAAAATTGAAAAGGTTGTCATGACTTCCGGAGTATAATACCACGCCATTCCATTGATCCGGTATATTTTCGTACGAAGGCTCCAACCGATCGGCACGCATTATGATTGGCGCATCAAAAGTTCCGTCGGCAATAATATTACCGCGAACATACAATCCTGCATCTTTATGAAAGTAAATTTTTGTGCCTGGCTCAATGGTTAACGTAGCTAAGCTATCAACATAAGCATAATCGTAAACCAGGTAAGGTTTTTCAGCAGTCCAGGTTGTAGTTTCAATTCTTTCACTTTTTATTAGTTTAAAATCCTGGCCATAAGCTTCCAACATTACACTCTGAAAGTTGGTGTTCGTGGTAAACTCAATGGAATCCTGTACAACCATCGGTAGATTTTGTCCGTTTGGATCGATGGTTACTTCAACAAAAATGAAAATACTGTCTTTTGCTGGAAGTGCAATTTCATACAATTCGCTTCCCATGTACCCATTAATGTTTAATCTAAAATTTGAAGCATCGCCACCAGCCAATCTGATACGCGAAATAAGTACATCCTCATCATATGGGTTCTGAACCGTAAAACGACGGGTTGTTGAACCGATTGTAGTAAAAATAGTATCGAAAGTTACGGTATCGACAGAAAAATTTAATTGCGCATCGGTAGATGACATATACCCTTCATCCTCGCATGAAAAAAGCACAAGAATCACAAGGGATGCAGCCAATATTTGAAGTAGATATCTAACCAATTCGAATTAATTTATAACATTATAACGTCCGCTTCCTTCCGTTATTTTACAAATATAAAAAATCAATTCACAATTTTTAACATTTCTTTACAATCCTTAGGCTTTTAAAGCATCTTTTTCAGAAATGAGTAACAAACCAAGTATTGTTATTGCCCCATTAAGTATGAGTAATTCGAAACCGAATTGGTAGCCATTAAACAGTGTTTCAGAATACGATGAGATAAAATAGCACAAAACCGGAGCAAAAATTCCGACTACCGGCACCCATTTATCCCTAACTTTTCGGTTCGTGTACATTCCAAAAATAAATAAGCCTAAAATGGGACCATAAGTGTAACCGGCGACGGTAAAAACAGCCACAACAATACTCTGATTATTTATGGCATCAAATACAAGAATTACAACAATTAGCAACACCGAAAACATAAGGTGCGACAACATTTTTATTCGCCGCTTTTTCTCTTCAGGATATTTATGAATTTTCAGAAAATCAACAGTAAACGAAGTGGTTAAGGCAGTTAAAGCAGAATCGGCACTTGAATAGGCAGCTGCGGTAATACCAAGTAAAAAGGCAATTCCAACGGGCAATCCAAAATATTTTAAAGCTAGCATTGGATAAAGGTCGTCGGTATTTTCTGGTAAGCTAATTGCATTCTCGCGGGCAAAAATGTACAACATTACTCCTAAGCTTAAAAATAATACTACTGTAAAAAGAAACGACAAACTAAACACCAGCATATTTTTCTGTGCTTCGCGTTTGTTTTTACAGGTCAGATTTTTTTGCATCATATCCTGATCCATACCTACCATTACAATGGTGATAAACATCCCAGAAATAAACTGCTTAAAAAAATTATTTCCCGAACGCCAATCCCAGAAGAATAATTGTGAATTGCTGTCTGCAGCAATCGTTTTTATCAATCCCGTAAAATTCAAATCAAGACTTCTAGAAATGGCCACGATGGTAAATACAACCGCACTTACCAAAAAAAGTGTTTGGAGCGTATCCGTCCACACAATGGTTTTAATTCCGCCTTTAAAAGTATACACCCAAATTAGCGCAATGGTAACAATTACCGTTAACGAAAAAGGGATATTAAACGCATCGAAAAAGGCAATTTGTAGGACTCCCGCCACCAAAAATAACCGGAATGCTGCACCGATCAGTTTCGAGATTAGAAAGAAAAAGGAGCCGGTTTTGTATGATCTCGGACCAAAACGGTCGTCAAGAAAAGAGTAGATTGAAACCAGATTGAGTCGATAATACAGCGGCAACAAAATTCCTGCTACCAGCCAGTAACCTACCAAATTCCCGAGTACAAACTGCAAATATGAAAAAGCAGAATTACCAACCTCTCCGGGAACGGAGATAAACGTAACCCCCGAAAGTGTAGCTCCCACCATACCGAATGCCACTAAATACCACGGCGATTTTCGGTTTGCAGTAAAAAATGCCTGCGTATCTGCTTTTCGCGCAGTTATCCACGAAATTGAGATTAAGACAATAAAATAACCAAGAACAATTCCAAGAACAAGATATGGGCTCATAATTTTAGTTTATTCAAAATCGGGGTAGAGTAAATACTTCTTTCGCATTTGTTTAAATTCCTCCAGCTCGGGTTGCCAGCTTTCAAGAATTTCAGCTTCGCTTTTCCCTTCTCTGATTTGTTTGATCATCGAGTCGGTACCGGCAAGTAAATTCAACCAGCGTTCGCGAGTAAGAAATTCGGCTTCATCTTCGTATTTATTATAGAAATCGAGAAAGTATTTCAACGTAAATTTTGGTGTATTTTCCAGCGTTCGCAAATCAACACCGTAACATTTCTTGTCTTTATTCAGTGGATTTATTGCTACTCCCGGAATACTACGCGGCATAAATTCAAAAGTCCCTAAATCTTCTTTTAATCCACCCAAAACCTGAAAAGGAAAATCAGTTCCACGCCCTACACTAACTCTAGTAGCCTCGAAAAAACATAACGACGGATACAATCGTACTGCAAGATCGTTTGGCAGGTTTGGAGATGGACGAACCGGCAGTGAATAAGCCATTTTATGATTGTAATTTTGTACGGGAATAACTGTCAAATTGCATTTGCTATCCGCTTCATGCCAACCTTCTTCGTTTATCATTTTTGCCAGCTCGCCAACCGTACATCCATGAACGATAGGAATCGGATCGAGGCTAACAAACGATTCAAAACCTTCTTTCCGAATTGGGCCGGCAACATAATCGCCATTCGGATTCGGTCGATCGAATACAATAAGCGGAACATCGTATTCGGCACACGCCTCAATAACGTAATGCAAAGTAGAAATGTAAGTATAAAAACGGCAGCCCACATCCTGAATATCAAACACAACCACATCCAGTCCATCGAAATGTTCGGCGGTTGGTTTTTTATTTGTGCCATACAGCGAAAAAACAGGCAGACCCGTACTTTTATCCAAACCATCTTCCACTTCGCCACCTGCCGATACATCGCCTCTGAAACCATGTTCCGGAGCGAAAATCTTTTTTACAGCAACTTGCTGCTTCAATAAAAAGTCAACCAGGTGCTCACCTACAGCAATAGAAGTATTATTGACAACCAACCCTACATTTTTATCTTTCAACTCGTCGATATAGAGCGAAGTACGTTCCGCTCCTACGATAATTTCCTTATCTTGCAGTGCTATGCAGCCGCTGGCACTAAACCATAAAACTAACACTAAAAAAATCCTGAACATAGGCTTTAAAATATTACATTTGCGCAAACGAAGATAGTTTTTAAATTTTTTAAAAAGCAATCATTTGAATAAAAAAGTTAAACGAATACGAAATAAAATTATGATGTGCATCCGGCACTAATTTTATTAGAAGAACGTTTAACGTGTAGCATTAATTTTTAGCGATAGTAAAACGATGAAACCAACACCTATTATATTTTCACTTCTGTTATTTTTAGTTCTGTCGGCAACAAAAACGCCCTATGCCCAGGAACCTCCTTTCCTAAAGTTTAAGGATGATGAATGGGTAAACCAGCAACTCGAAAAAATGAGTTTGGACGAGCGAATTGCCCAGTTGATGATGATAACAGTTTATCCCAAACAAAACGATGCCAGCAAAGCAATTTATAAGAGAAGGATACAAGAGTGGAAACCCGGCGGTATTTTGGTAATGCAAGGATCTCCCTATAAAACTGCGGATTGGATCAACCAGTTTCAGGAAGCATCAGAAACGCCTTTATTGGTTGCCATTGACGGCGAATGGGGGCCGGCGATGCGAACCGACAGCACAATTGTTTATCCTTACGCACAGTCATTAGGAGCCGTACAAGACAGTTTGTTACTCTATAAAATGGGACAAGATTTTGCCGGCCAGTTAAAACGCATGGGTATTCAAATGAACTTTGCACCCGTTGCCGATATTAACACCAATCCCTTTAATCCGGTAATCGGATTTCGTTCGTTTGGTGAAGATAAATACAATGTGTCCCATAAATCCTGGATGGTTGCCAAAGGAATGCAAGACAATAAAGTAATTCCGGTGGCCAAACATTTTCCTGGACATGGCGACACCAAAACCGACTCGCACAAAACACTTCCGCTTATTCCGCATTCAAAAAGCCGAATCGACAGTATTGAGAGCTACCCGTTTCGCTACTTATCAGCGCACGGAATTACCGGAATTATGTCGGGGCATTTAAATATTCCATCGCTTGATGATTCAGGAACAACCTCATCGCTTTCGAAAAAAGTAGTTACTGATTATTTAAAAAACGAAATTGGTTACAAAGGATTTGTGGTAACCGATGCAATAAACATGAAAGGGGTGCAAACTTCTGCCGGAAGAGCAGAACTGGAAGCATTGATAGCCGGAAACGACATGATTGAATTTGTAGCCGATGCCGGAAAAACTGTTGCAACAATAAAAGCTGCAGTGGCAAGTGGCGAAATCAGCGAAGATAAGATAAACGAAAAATGCAGAACCGTTTTGGCACTTAAACGCTGGGTGGGCTTAAATAATTATCAGCCAACCGTGCTTAAAAATATTACTGCCGACCTAAATTCCCCCGAATATCAGGTTACCAACCGAAAGCTGATAAAACAATCGATGACGGTTGTGGTAAATAACGACAGTACTCTACCGGTGCAGGAACTTGATAAACGAACAATTGCAACCGTAAATATTGGCGGCGACCAAAAATCAGCTTTTCAGAATATGTTGGCAAAATACACCGGCATGGATCATTTTTGGCTGCCAAAAGATGCCACTGAACAAACCTGGGCAAATCTCCGCCAAAAGTTAGGTAACTACAACTTTGTAATTGCCGGAATAACCGGGATAAATAAATATTCATCAAATAATTACGGCATTTCTGAAATACAAAAGCAGGCAGTTCTTGATTTGGTGAACGAACAACATGTTGTGTTTTCACTTTTTGGAAACGCTTACGCTTTAAAACACTTTGCCAATATTCATCATGCTGATGCGTTGATTGTTGCTCATCAGGATAATGACCTCACGCAGGAACTAGCCGCGCAGCTTGTTTTTGGAGCTTTTAAAGCAAACGGGAAACTTCCGGTAACATCCGACAGGAGATTTAAATCCGGTGATGGTTTAGTAGTTGAACCCAACAAAACTTTTTCGTACACTATCCCAGAGGAAGCCGGAATGAATTCAGCCATTTTGAATCAAAAAATCGACTCGCTGGCCAATCTCGGAATTTCGGAACAGGCTTACCCTGGCTGCCAGGTTTTGGTTGCCAAAGACGGACAAGTGGTTTTTCATAAGTGTTACGGTTATCAAACCTACGATAGCATTTACCCGGTTAATACAAATAATATTTACGACTGGGCATCGGTTACTAAAGTTACCGGTCCGCTCCCGGCAATTATGAAAATGGTTGACGAAGGCAAAATAAACGTAGATGATAAGTTTAGTAAATACTGGCCCGATTTTGTTGGCAGTAATAAAGAAAGTCTAAGTTTCCGCGAAATACTGGCCCACCAGGCTCGACTGGCCTCATGGATCGCTTTCTGGACCATGACCGTTCAGGAAGACGGTACTCTCGACAAAAATGTATTTAAGGAGTCCCCGTCATCAAAGTTTGATGTTCGCGTATCGGAACATTTATGCATGAACCACGATTTTCGAAAAACAATGTTCGATACCATCATGACTTCTGAGCTGTTACCCAGAAAAAAATATATCTACTCCGGTTTGAGCTTTTATCTCTATCCCGATATAATTGAAAACCTTACGGCAACTCCTTACGAATCATACGTAAAAAATACTTTTTACAAACCATTGGGCGCACAAACGATTACATTTAATGCGTATAAACACTTTCCGCTAAGCCAGATTATCCCAACTGAAGTGGACGACTTTTTCAGAATGGAAAAAATGCGCGGATATGTTCACGACGAAGGTGCTGCCATGATGGGTGGCGTATCGGGAAATGCCGGTTTATTCGGATCGACCAACGACCTGGCCAAAGTATTTCAAATGTATTTGCAAAAAGGCTATTTTGGTGGAAGGCGTTACATTTCTGAAAAAACAATAAACGAATTTACGCGTATTCAATACCCTGAAAACGAAAATAGAAGAGGCCTTGGTTTTGACAAACCGATGATCGATAACGACGAAAACGAACTGGAAGATGCCTATCCTGCTGTTTCGAGCAGTAAAAGCAGCTTTGGACACAGTGGATATACAGGTACATTTGCCTGGGCCGACCCAGAAAACGGGCTTCTTTACATCTTCATGTCGAACCGGGTTTATCCAACCCGTGACAATTCGAAGTTATACGATTTAAACATCCGGACAGCAATGCATCAGGCAATTTATAATAGTATTTCTACGGATAAATAGGCATCCTTAAAAAATGTTAAGACCCAAAAAGCAGCACCTGTTATACAACATATGAACAAAACCAATTCATCCTATATATCAATACGTTACCGCTAACATCCTATCGTCTGTCAACTATAACAAGCTCCTTTTGTAATAACATTTAACAATCGCGGTCTGTGACGCTTTTATTATTAAATTATTAATTATAATTTTAAAGCACGTTCTTTAAATAACAATCATTATTAATTAATAATACCACAGCGATATGGAAAAAAAGATAACATTTAACGAGCTGCGTAAAATTAAAGACAGCTTACCTGACGGTTCAATCAGACAACTAGCGCAAGAATTTGAGTTAAAAGAAGAAACTGTCAGGAATTATTTCGGAGGCGCTAATTACACAAATGGGAAAGCAGTGGGTATACACATGGAGCCAGGTCCAAACGGCGGAATTGTTCTCTTGGATGATACGACAATTCTCGACAGAGCACAAGAATTAATCGGAGCTACGGTTTAAGGGAGAAAAAAAGTAAAAAATATTCAAAAACTGTCCTATATTTATGGGACAGTTTTTTTTTGTACAACATTTATCTAAACCATTACCTTATGAAAAGAATTTCTACTTTCATTTCAATTATTCTTCTTATAATATTATTCAGTTCGTGCGAGGCACCCTGGCAACCTTTGTTCAACGGCGAAAGTTTGGATGGTTGGGATACCTACATCGGTACTCCGCTTAAAGGTTTTGAGCACATCCACGAACAGGCAACAACTGAAAATGTATTTAAAGTTGTCGATGTTGAAGGAGAAAAACTCATCCACATAACCGGAGAAGTTAACGGCTCGCTGGCCACTGTCGACACCTTTGCCAACTACCACCTTGAACTGGTTTTTAAGTGGGGCGACCAGGTTTACACTTCGCGAAACAGTGGATTACTATATCACAGTTTTGGAGAATTTGGCGAAGCGCTGGGCACTTGGATGACTAACATAGAATGCCAGCTGATGCACGAAAATATGGGCGATACTTACCTGATGAACAATACTTGCTGCGAAACTGAAGTACAACAAACCAATGAAGGATTTCAGTTTTCGAAAGGCGGAAAGCTTACCCAATTTGGAAAAGACTTTAAAGGTCCCGGAATTAAAAAGGCTGTTGATGCTGAAAATCCAACCGGCGAATGGAACACTGTTGAATTATACAGCTACGGACGTACCACCGTTCATTTAGTGAACGGACAGGTAACCATGGTAAATACAAATACCGGAGTAAATGAAGATGATGGCATCCGACCACTGAGTTCGGGAAAAATCCAAATTCAGTCGGAAGGTGGCGATTTATTTATAAAATCGGTTCGTATAAAACCTATTAAGGAAATTCCTGCTGAAATCCTTCAATAAAAAAATACATTATACCCGTTTCTTTCAAAAACGGGTATATTTTTGCGCAAAATTTAATCGAATTAAGAAAATGAGTGGTAAAACTTTACGAGAGCAATTAACCTTTAAAAACACGATCCTTGGTGTACAGTTCCTATTTGTTGCATTTGGCGCAACAGTTTTAGTTCCCTTGCTGGTGGGTATCGATCCGGCAGTGGCACTTTTTACCGCCGGAATTGGCACACTGCTTTTTCACCTGATAACAAAAGGGCAGGTACCGGTTTTCCTGGGCAGTAGTTTTGCATTTATCGCCCCAATTGTTGAAGCAACCAGACTTTACGGCTGGCCAGGCACACTTTCTGGTATTATTGCTGTTGGTGTTGTATACGGCATTGTTTCGGCCCTGGTAAAATTACGCGGGATATCATTTGTTGAGCGACTATTTCCATCGGTTGTAGTTGGCCCAATTATTCTACTTATTGGTTTATCGCTGGCTTCAACTGCAGTTGATATGGCAAAAACCGACTGGACACTTGCTGTAATAACATTGGCAACCGCAGTTTCGGTGGTAATTTTCGGTAAGAAAATGATGAAACTAATCCCAATTTTTATTGCTATTGCAGTGGGGTATATCGTAGCGCTTATTTGGGGCAAGGTTGATTATTCAATAGTGCAGGAAGCCAACTGGATAAGTATTCCTGAATTCACCACACCTAAATTTAGTTGGCAGGCTATTCTTTATATGGTTCCGGTGGCCATTGCTCCAATTATCGAACACGTTGGAGATATGTATACAATTGGTGGTGTATGCAACAAAAATTTTATTGAAAAACCGGGCTTGCACCGCACTTTACTTGGCGATGGTATTGCAACCGGACTGGCCGGATTTTTTGGAGGTGTGCCAAATACCACTTACTCTGAAGTAACCGGAGCAATAACACTTACCAAAGTTACCAATCCATTTATACTTCGTATTTCGGCAATTACAGCACTGGTATTTGCTTTTGTGGGTAAAATCAGCGGTTTTTTGGAAACAATTCCACAGGCAGTACTTGGTGGCATCATGTTGTTACTTTTTGGTATGATCGCATCAATTGGTATTAAAACACTTGTTGACGCAAAAACCAATATGGGCGAAACCCGTAACCAGGTAATTGTTTCGCTGGTACTTACTGTTGGAATTGGCGGAGCCGTAATTCAATACGGAACTTTCTCGCTGGCCGGAATTGGGTTGGCAGCTGCAGTTGGTATCATCCTGAATTTGCTGTTACCGGCAACTAAAAAAGAAGATTTATAAGAAGTAGCGAGTTGCTAGATTCGAGATATAAAAAAAGGATCCGGTCTTTTAAAAGACTGGATCCTTTTTCGTTTATTGATAATTCCTCTTACTTAATCTTGTAGGCCATCAATGCTTCTCCGTGACGAATATATAATACTCCGTTGGCAACTACCGGATGTGAAAAATGCTCCTGGCTTCCCATTGTAATTTTAAATAAACCATTCTGGGTAAGTTTTCCATCTGCATAATTAAAAAGGCGCACATCGCCGTTGGTACCGTAAACGATAATTTTATTATCAGCGAAAATAGTACCTCCAAACGATGATCTTACTTTATCCAAAACAGTTCCTGTTTCCGGATCAAGAACATTCAGGTATTTATTCTCGGTGGTAACAAACAACTTGTTATCGTGCAGAATATAACCGCCCATATCGTTCTTCACACTTTCATTGGTCCACACTTCTTTTACACTGCTTCCATCGGCCGAAAGTTCCAGTTTAATAGCGCCTTTACCATTGTCATCATTCGTAATAACATACAAACACGGAGCTTTATAAACCGGCGTATTCGCATGGTCTCCATCATGACGAATGGCAATGTTGTATTTCCAAAGCAACTCTCCGTTTGCGCAATCAACACCAAAAACAGAATGTCGCGATGTGGAAACAAAAACCTTGCGTGATGGTAGATTTACAAGAATTGGCGAAACAAAATGAGTGGTGTCACCTGTTGCTTTCGATGTCCATATGGTTTTTCCTGTGAGACGATCGAGTTTTGCCACGCTGATTTCTTTTCCACCGGGGAAACAATAAACAGCATTTTCATCTGTAACTACCGACTCGGCATAACTAAATTCATTCATAAAACCATTCAGGTCGTTAATCATATCAACTGCCCACAGTTCTTTCCCGGTATTCAGGTCAAAGCAGCCCAGCCTTCCCAAACCTGAAGTTGCATAAACCATATTGCCAACAACTGTTGGTGTTGATCTTGATCCCGGGAACCGGGCAGAAAATCCATCTCCGACAAAAGATTTTCCGTTTGGCGTTTTCCACAATAATTTACCGTCCAAATCAAAGGCAAATAGTGTACTTATTCCGTTTTCAACTCCGATGATAAGTAATTTATCTGAAGTTATTACCGGAGCCGCGTAACCGGGTCCAAGAGTTTCGGTTGACCACAATAATTGCGGACCATCTTCAGGCCACTGATCCAGCAATCCGGATTCGTAATACTTTCCATCACGATCAATACCGCGCCACTGGTAAACGTTTTGTGAAATTGCAAATTGACTAATAAATAAAAAGACAATAAGACAGAATAAAGAATTGATTTTTTTCATTTTCGGTTATTTAATTTTTCGGTTGATTGACAGAGTTCTGACTCATGCGAATATAAATAAAAAACACGACAGGCCATGTTAACGCGGTCTTAATCACTTCATCAGAAAAAGCTTGCATAAAATAAACTGGTGCTATTATTCCTCTCAATTCGTCTCCTGTTTTTCAGGCAGATAACGCCAAAAACGACGTGGCATATGTTGGCGTTGCAGTTTCAGGTTTTTACGCTCTTCAATATTGATGTGTTTAAAGTACGAGCGCCACAGTTTTTGATAAAAATCTTCGCCCTCGTGCAGCAACTCCTCTTTCACCTGCCCGTTGTAAGCGCTAAACTGCTTTTTTGTGAGCACCACTTCTTCTACTTTTTCATTGCCATATAAAATGCCATAGTTGCGCTTCAAATCATAGATTAGCCAGCGCTGATCGGTAAAACGTTTTTGGTAGTGATTAATAATTAGCGGAATAACATCGTATTTTGGTTCGATGCCACAAAAATACATCCGGTCTTTGGTGCGCTGAAACCGCACAAACTGCATCATTCGCATGGCTTCCTTTTTTACCTTTTGCGAGGCTTGCGTGAGATGCAAAACATCGGGATCGCCATAATCGGTTTCCAGATTCAAGTGCCCGCTGAACATCCGACGCAAAAAGCGATAAATTTTCATTTCAATGCCCAGCTCTTCCGACAGGTAGGCATAAAACAACAGCTGTTTGTTTTTTCCCGACAGGTATTTCTGAATACCTTTCCACACACGCTCAGCTTTTTTCGGGTTGGTTGGGATATCAATACTTTCAACAAAAAGGTAACGTTGCTCGCCATAGCGCGAACAAATATCAACTGGAAAATCCTTCCGACTGTAACAGTCGAAAACGCAGGTTAAAAACCCCTCAAAAGTATTATCGTAGGTGTATATTTTCATGGCTGGATTCTGGATTCTGGATACTTGATTCTGGATATTGTGATTGAAAACTGTAACTAATGCAACGTTGGCAGCACCGATTTAAAATCGGCAAACAGCTTCAGTTGTGTATCGAGCGATTTTTTGTACTTCGAGTTCATTTCGCACAACAATTTGTGTTTTAATCGCTGCGGTTCCCAATCTGTTTTGTGGGCAGGCAACTCGTTGCAAGTGATAAAATACTTAGCTCGCTTCATCACTATTCCCAGTTTTTTAAGGTGCAATGAATTTAGCCGACGGTGTTTGCGTGCCAGAATAATCTTTTGTGCCGACTGCACTCCTACCCCAGGAATTCGTAGGATCATTTCGTAGTCTGCCCGGTTAATATCCATCGGAAACAGGTGCATGTTACGCAGTGCAAAACCTAGTTTTGGGTCGACATCCAAATCCAGAAAAGGCTGATCTTCGCTCAAAATCTCCTCGGCTTTAAAATGATAAAAACGCATTAGCCAGTCGCTTTGATACAGTCGGTTTTCGCGCACCAATGGCGGCCGGTTAACAGCGGGCAGGCGTTCGTCGTAACTATTCACAGGCAAATAACCCGAAAAATACACGCGTTTCAGGTTCTGCTTTTTGTACAATCCCGACGACAACAAAATAATCTGCCGGTCGGTTTCGGGTGTGGCTCCAACAATCAATTGCGTACTTTGTCCGGCCGGAGCAAATCGAGGTGCCTTACGATACTTTTTACGTTCCTCTTTTGCCACAAGAATCGAATCGCGGATTTGCCCCATGGGCGTTACAATATCCGGGTAGTTCTTTTCCGGTGCCAGTTTTTTTAGATTCGGCTCAGTCGGGATTTCCATATTAACACTCAAACGATCGGCCCAAATTCCGGCCTCGTGAATCAGCTCCTTACTCGCTCCGGGAATCGCTTTCAAATGAATGTAGCCATTATAATTCTCTTCTTTGCGCAGTTTCTTTGCCACCAATACCATTCGTTCCATGGTGTAATCGGGACTTTTAATCACCCCCGAACTCAAAAACAAACCCTCGATATAATTCCGGCGGTAGAAACCAATGGTAAGATCAACAATTTCCTGGGCCGAAAAAGTAGCGCGCGGCCGGTCGTTGGTGCGGCGATTTATACAATACGCACAATCGTAAATACAATTGTTCGTCATTAGTATTTTAAACAGGCTTACACAACGCCCGTCATCGGTAAAACTGTGGCAAATGCCACACGCCACACCATTACCAATTCCTTTGCTGCTGTTGGCCCGGCTACTCCCGCTCGATGCACACGAAACATCGTATTTTGCAGCATCGGATAATATTTTCAGTTTTTCATGTACAGAGTCGTTCATAATTTCACTGCAATTTTTGGTCATTAAAATCATCCTTCTTGCTCAAAAAAAATCCCCGGCGTTTATACCAGGGATTAGGAACCTCAGTTCACTTTGGGTTTAAACATTTAGGAACATTAAGGAAATATGTTGAACTAAATTATTTTTATCCGCTTGATAATATTATTATCATTTAAGTCGATAATAAATTAATCATTTCTTTTTAAACTGCAAGAATATTTTTTACTTTTGAAAAAATCATTTTCAACACTATGAATTTCTTTAGTAAGAATATAAAGCTGTTACGCAATCGAAAAAAGCGCACACAAAACGAGGTAGCTGTTGCATTGGAGTTAAAGCGAACCACTGTTAACGCACTCGAAAATGAGATCAGTCAACCTACTGTGTCGCACCTTCAGGCTTTTTCAAAATATTATGGGATTGCAATTGACACACTAATTAATGTGAATTTGCACCAGCTTTCAGAAAGTCAGTTTACCGATCTTCAAAATGGTTTTGATGTTTTTATTCGCGGAACAAAACTGCGGGTGATTGCCACAACCGTAGATTCGGACAACAACGATAATATTGAGTTTGTGAACGAAAAAGCCAAAGCCGGTTATGTGAACTGTTTTGCCGACCCCGAATACATTGGGAAGTTACCGGTTTTTCAGCTGCCATTTCTCTCGAAAGACAAAAAATACAGAGCCTTTACCATCGAGGGTGACTCGATGTTGCCTATCACCGCCGGTTCCATCGTTATCGGCGAATTTTTACAGGATTTCTACAACATAAAAACCAACGACGCCTATATAATTGTTACCCGCGACGAAGGAATTGTTTTTAAGGTGGTTCAGAACAATATCGCCAGCGGGCGGTCGTTGAAATTGATTTCGCTAAACAAAACATTTGAACCTTACGATCTGCCAATTGGAGAAGTAACCGAGGTTTGGAAATTTGTATGCTACCTAAATACCTGTATCCCTGAACCCGAGTCGGACATTAGTGTACTGATGAAACAAATGGATGAAATGCAACTGGCAATAAAAAAGCTCGGATCAAAAATTGAATAGCGCTTAAGAAACCACTCTCGCTTTCCTTTCGTAACTTTAGAAAAAGTTTGGTAATAACGAAATGCAGGAGGCCTTATTCTATAGTAAATCTACAAACGAACAGCTTAAGTGCGAGCTTTGTCCGTGGAACTGCATATTAACCGACGGGCAAACGGGTATTTGTAAAGTACGCACCAACCATGGCGGAACATTAATTACCGGTGTTTACAATAAAGTTGCAGCGCTTGGCTCCGATCCCATTGAAAAAAAACCACTTTACCATTTTCACCCTAGAAAAAACATTTTATCAATAGGCGAAGTGGGTTGTAACCTGCAGTGCAGTTTTTGCCAAAACCACCGGATATCGCAGTGCAAAGCTTCTGAGTTCTCGGGATTTCATAATATCAGTGCTAAAAAAATTGTTACGGAAGCACAAAAAACATGGAACAACATTGGCATTGCTTATACCTACAACGAGCCCTTTACTTTTTACGAGTTTTTATTGGATACTGCTGAACTGGCCCATTCAAAAGGATTAAAAAATGTAGTGGTTTCCAACGGTTATATCAATAAGGAACCGCTACAAAAACTACTGCCTTTTATTGATGCATTTAATATCGACCTGAAAGCTTTTTCGAACGACTTTTATAAAAAATACACCAAAGGGAAATTGCAGCCAGTGCTTGATACACTCAAACAAATTGCCAAAAGTCCGGCTCATCTTGAAATTACAACGCTGGTTATTCCCGGATTGAATGATAATAACTCAGAATTTGAAAACATGATAAACTGGATCGCCACCGAGTTGGGAGAAAGTGTACCGTTGCATCTTTCGCGCTACTACCCGCAATACAAGTTAAATGCACCCGCCACTCCAATAGAAACATTAACGGAGTTGTACGATTTGGCAAAACAAAAATTGCAACATGTTTATTTGGGAAATGTCAGCGACCAAAAACGATCAACAACTTACTGCGCCAACTGTAATGCGCCCCTTATTTCAAGAAATCATTATAATACAGAAATTGCAGCTCTTGATATTGAAGGGAATTGCAAAAACTGCGGTTCGCCCGCCGCAGTGATTATTTAGCAAGCAATTCGTAAAGCACACCTTCGCGCAAGGCAAAATCGGTTTGAACGATTTGTTTTATTCCAATTGAAGAAATAAGTGTTTCAATTAAAATTACTGCCGGTACAATTAAATCAACACGCACATAATCCATTCCTTTCATTTGCAACCGTTCGTTGCGGGTCGATTGCAGCAATTTTTCGTAAACAACATAAAACTCCTCAAGCGAGATAACTTGTGTCACCCGCTGTTTCTCGCCCGGATTTACCTCATCCAACATATCGGCAATTGTATCAAAAGCGCCTGAGCAACCTATTAAAGTGCCAACACTCTTTTCTGTACAATTCTGAATCGCCGTTTGATGTTGGTCAGCAAAATATTTTTGAAGTTCACGGACTTGTTCATCGCTTATCGGATCAGAAAGATCAAACGAATTAATTACCCGCGACATTCCGGTTGGCCGGCTTTCTTTCCAAATAATTGCTTCTTTATGCGTTAATATCAGCTCGTTGCTGCCGCCGCCAATATCAAGAATTACGGATGGGAATTCAATATTTCGGAACGCCAGCAAAACGCCTTTAAAAATCAATTCAGCTTCACGTTCTCCCGAAATAACCTCAATCGAACAACTGCATTCCTTTTCAATTGCCGCTATAAATTCAGCTTTATTATCGGCAGTGCGCACCGCCGAGGTTGCAAATACTTTTATTTCATTAACACCAAAAGTTTCCATTATTTCGTTATGCACCCGAAATGCCGCTATTGTTCTAAAAATAGCCTCATCGCTAATCTGGTTGTCCCTGATTTTCCCGTCGCCCAACTTCACTATTTGTTTGCTTTGATGCAGGATTTTATAATCAGCACCGGCCAGCTCGGCAATAAGCAGGTTACAGGTATTTGTTCCTAAATCGATTACAGCTATGCGCATAAATTTGGATCAGTTTTTGCGTAACGAATTCTGGCAAAATAAAAAACCTTTGAATTATAATCCAAAGGCTTTTATATTATTTAAACAAAAAACAATTCTTTATAAATGATGATCATACCAGTCTTTGGCATTTTTACCGCCCGATTCTGCCCAATCTTTAAACGTTGGGTATTCGTTCAGAATATTGATACTTTCTTTACAGGGTTGAAACTTTTTTGATGAGATAAATTCAATTCCCCATGGATAGATTTCCCGGGTACGATAGAATGCCTCGTTCCCTTTTAACGGGTAAGAGAATTTTTTACCTTCTTCCCAACTCCAGCTATTTGGAGAAGCATCATCATACGATCGAAACATACTTAAATCCTGAGATTGAGTTGGTGGGGCTCCAAATGGTCGAACCTGATGCCCAGGATCGTTGGTGCGAAATAAATAAGGAACAAAAACAAATTCCTTAAACTGTTTTTCCCTGAGTGTAATATTAAATTCAATTTCGCTTGTGCCAACATCCTGTACTCTCGAAAAAGCAATTACTCCGTTTCGTACAGCATCATCATTTTCTGCTCCCTGAATATCAGCTATCACGTCTCCTAAATAATATAAATTTGTTCCTTTGGCTTCAAACAATTCAAATCCGAGTCCCAACTCTAAACCTGCACCAATCCATTCAACATTGCACACCACATTAATTTCCTCAATGTAATTCCCCTTTCCCCGGGTCCAGCTAAAGGTTGTTTTGGCTACTAAATCATTAAAGTCATAATCGCCTTTCGATGGCCACAAATCTTCAAAAATTACATATGACGAAGTAGATGTATTTCTACCCTGAGCACTTTTCAAATTATCAATAACTGATGAACTCCCAACCAAAACGGAAACATCCGGATTAGTAGGACTGACATCGAAATCATCAAATAAGCCATCGCCATCCAAATCATTTTTTACAAATGATAGCGCCGAAACATCAGGCACAACATAATCTATTGTTAATGCATCTGGATTAATTTGAACCGACTCGCCGGTAGCCAAAACTTTTAACGTTAATTGCTCAACTGAAGTTGGAATTCTTACATTAAACTCGGCAATCCCTTCATAAATGGTTAAAGCATCAAGTAACACATTTTGGTCATCATAAAGCTCAACAAGCGTACTATCCAGTGCTGATGTTATTTGTCCGCTATTCTTAATATTTACTGTAATTCCGGTGCCTTTGATACAGGCCCAATCAAAATCGGCCGGAGCATCAATCAGAAATACGTTTGGATCTTCTTCCGGATTTGAATCCTGCGTTGGATCTTCCAGACAACCCCATAATACAATAATGGCAGTTAGCATCCAGAGTTTTTTCATTATTTTGCTTTTAAAGGTTTGTAATACTGCAATATTGCAAAAAACGTATTATTGTACAAAGCCAACTACAAATTCCAGTAATTTAGCCACTACTTTCAGGGTTTTACTGATAATCTTATCAGCTAAACGGAATTTAAGACCTTATTAAGATTCTCATTTTTTAGTTAATCCCGATTGTATTAATTTGCACAACAATTACAATATGCAACAGCAACTAAAACAAAAAATACAATCACTCGGATTTCTCGATTCTGCCATTCTTCCGGTTTCGTTTTTGGATGAAGAAGAACCACGCCTGAAAAGCTGGCTTGAAAACGATATGCATGGCGAAATGAGCTACATGAATCGTAACATTGATAAACGGCTAAATCCGTCGTTGCTGGTTGAGAATGCCAAAACAATTATTGTTGTGCTGCTAAACTATTTCCCCAAAACTACGCAGAAAGATCAAACAGCGCCGGTGCTTTCGAAATATGCTTACGGCACCGACTATCATTTTGTAATGAAAGACAAACTGAAGGAGTTGCTTCGGTTTATTCAGAAAGAAATCGCACCATGCTCGGGACGACCATTTGTTGATTCGGCACCTGTATTGGAACGTGCCTGGGCACGGAAAGCAGGTCTTGGCTGGGTAGGAAAAAACAGCAACATCATATCTCCACAACATGGTAGTTTCTTCTTGATCGGAGAACTGATAATCGATATTGAGTTGCCATACGACGATCCAAAACTTGTGCGCGACCATTGCGGGCGATGCACAAAATGTATTGATGCCTGCCCTACAAAAGCCATTGTTGCCGACCGCGTTGTTGATGCCAGAAGATGTATCTCGTATCAAACCATTGAAGTGCGTGGAGAAATGGATAACAACCTAAAAGGCCAGTTTGAGAACCGGGTGTTTGGCTGCGATATTTGCCAGGATGTGTGCCCGTGGAATTTAAAATCGGAACCGCATAACGAGCCGGAACTAAAACCTCATCCCAAACTTTTAGCGCTGCAAAAAATGGATTGGGAAAATATGGAACGCCCACTGTTTAACAAGCTTTTCAAAAACTCGGCAGTTAAACGTACTGGTTACAGAGGACTGCAACGGAATATGCACTTTTTAAGCGATCAAGAAAATCTCAACGATAAATAATTAAAACGGCTTGATAGTAATCGTATACTTTTTCACATCGGGGCGCACCCGGTATTTTTGCAACTGGCGGATAGCGGTTCCTCCAACTCCCGAAACTTCGTAATCCACATTTAAAATGGTATTCGGTGCCTCCTCCAACTGATAAGTATACATGGCTCTCGACAAGTTATCGGTGGTGTATTTATGCAGGCTAAAATTCAACAGCTCATTTCCTTTTATCAGTAATCCATGATCGTCGTCGTTATGCACTTTTAGCCAGCGGACATCGCTTCGGTTCCCATACTCCTGCGGAATAATATAAGGCACATACATTGAGTCGGCAGTTGAATGATACAATCCAACTCTTGCCCCGGTTTTGCGGTCGGGGTAGTTTTCAAACGGGCCACGACCATACCACTGCACATTGCTAAAGCTTTTTGGCAACTGGAACTGCAAACCTACCTTTTGCAGCATATCCGGCATTGGTCCGTGCGGGATAATTTCCTGGTCAAACTGAATACTTCCGTCAGCTAAAAATGTCCAGGTTTGTTTTTGCTCGAATGCCGAATAAAAAAACCACTGGTCTTTTCGTTTGGCCGGATCGAGACTGGAGCTGGCAAACACATCCATTTTTACCACCAACTCATTATCCTTCAACTGAAACAGCTCGTATTCTTCCACTTCGGCAACCAGGTCCCGCATTCCAAGGGTGCGCAGCTGGTTATCGATACTACGCCCCATTCCCGGTGTAATATTGCCGGTACCAAACATGTAACTTCCCCACGGATCGATATCGTTGGCAAGGGGAGCACGCCAAACCATAAATTCCGGTCCGCCTGCCAGATACTCAACTCCCTTGTATTTTAACGACACAAAACTTCCTGTTTTCTTATCGATCGTATAATTAAAATCATCTCCGTTGATTCGTATATAATTCTCATCCTCGCTAGCCGATACTTTCTGCTTATTTATTTCTTCGTCAACGAAATAAAAGTCGGCAGGAACCTTGAACTGCTCCCATGCAATTTCATGTCCTTTTGGCGCCCAGCTTTCATCACCTTTTAGTATAAACGAAACCTCAAGCAGACATTCTGTTTTCGATTCAATTCTTGGACGACGGTAATCAATGGTAACTTCTCCTGTTTCGCCAGCCGGAATATCACAATCGAAAAATCCACGCTGACTGGGTTCGCCGTCAACTTTAATTTGCCAAAAACCTTCCAGCTCATTCAGGTTTTTAAAATGATGACGGTTAGTCACTTTCAGTACGCCATTTTCAATATCAATCGCTTCAATTTTAATGGGCTGCCCCGATCGTTTTATTTGCTTGATTTCAGGCTGAACCGTTCTGTCGGGCCATATAATCCCATAGGTTCTTCCGCCCAAACCGACTGCATAAAAGTCACCTTCTTTTTCATCTTCTTCAAAATTCAGATGGAGCACCAGCCCATCTTTTTCTTTCCCAATATTATTGATATTTACAGCGCGGTTATACACCCGCACATCATCGATCACCATTTTTGACAAACGTCCCGAGTGTTCTCCCTGATCCTGTGTTTCAGTCTCGCGACCAATACACAGCGGAAAAGGTGTTGAACTAATATTTCCCGCAAACGAAGTTGCAGCAACTCGTTTATTATCGATGTAAAGCTGCAGTTGACTTCCGTTGTAAATGCCGGTGATACGGTGCCAGTTTTCATAAAATTTTTCGCCGACTTTTGTTTTGTCCGAAATACGTTCGTTTCCAAACACATAAAATTCCAACGTTTCGGCATCGGCCATTTGAATGCCATAGCCGTGCGCACCTTTGGCAATAAAAACATTAGGTTGTGGAATTTCGGATGGTTTCACCCAAAAATCAATAGTCAGCCCATTTCCGGTAATATCAAGGCTTGGATCACGGTAAAATTCCACCCAATCGTCGTGCCCCGAGAATTCCAGTCCCCAACCGTAAACGCCTTGCTGAAACATCGGTCGTCCCATTATCTGACCATCGTTTTTGTATGTAGAAAGATCGGGTAAAATCCAACGCGGCGTCTTTATGCCGGGACTAATCCAATCCCAAATGGCACCACCTGTTAAACGAGGGTATTTCCAAATATATTCCCAATATTCGTCCATGCCGCCCAGGCCATTTCCGGTTGCGGCCAGGTACTCGTCCATAAACGATGCCCGCATATCGTTGGCAGGCAACACTTTGCCCTGCGCCAGGTTTTTATAATCCACCGGCACCCAATAACGCGGCCCCACCAAATCCTCGAAAGGAATATAAAACTCATTTCCTCCATACATCCATGCCGGGCGGCTGGGATCAATCGCTTTGCCTGTTTTTATCACTTCGAAGATATTTTGTCCGCTGCCCGATTCGTTTCCGGCACTCCAAACAATCACTGCCGGATGATTGCGATCGCGATACACCAACTTGCGCGATCGGTCGCGATACATTTCGGTCCACTCCGGCTTTTCAGATAACCATGTATTGTTGTGTGCCTCATCGCCAACTTCATTAAAAATATAGATACCGAGTTCATCAGCCAGAGCAATATATTCAGGCGACGGCGGATAATGACAAGTACGCACACAGTTAATGTTGTGCTGTTTCATCAGCAACAAATCCTGCTTCAACGTTTCCAGTGGCACTGTCTGCCCGTGCTCCGGATGATGCATGTGGCTGTTTACTCCATTCAGTTTTACCGGAACACCGTTTACTGTCAGAATTTTATCCTTGTATTCCACCTCACGAAAACCGATTTTTTGCGTGAAAGCTTCGGTTATTTTTCCGCCAGCATTTTTTAGCTGCACCAGCATTATAAAAAGATTCGGGAACTCTGCCGACCACTGCGGCGGATTAACCACCAAAGTTGATAACTGTACCTTAATATTACCCATTGAATCAACTTCAAAACCTTGTCTCAGAGACCCCTCTTTTAAAATCGACCGGCCATCGAGATCGTAAACATCAACAGTAACTTCTCCTGTTTCTACTTCCGGTAATTGATTTTGAATTGTGGTTTCTACCGTTAATGTTGCATCCTTATATTCTTCATCAAAATCGGTTACTACATAGTGGTCATGTATAAATGTTTTTGGTTGTGCATACAATTTTACATCACGAAAAATACCCGATAAGCGCCACATATCCTGGTTCTCGAGGTACGAACCATCGGAAAAGCGAATCACCTGAACGGCCAGATCATTCTCTCCTTTTTCAAGATACGGTGTAATATTGAATTCTGCCGGCTCAAATCCGCCCTGATTGTAGCCAACACGCTGCCCGTTCACCCAAATATAGGAGGCCGATTTTATGCCTTCAAAACGCAACATTACCTCTTTTTTCTGCCAGTTCTCAGGAACAGTAAATATCTTTTTGTAACAACCGGTTGGATTGTAATAATCAGGAATATTCGGCGGATCGTTCTCGAAAGATATGGCCACATTCCGAAATTTCGGATGTCCGTAGCCTTCCATTTGCCAGTTGGAAGGGACTTTTATTTCATCCCATTCTGCTGCATCAAAACCGGGTTGCCAAAAATCTTCCGGCACCTGTTTTGGCGTTTCCACCCACTTGAATTTCCACTGCCCGTTCAGCAACTGGTAATTCGCGCATTTCCGCGGCATGTTCTGAATGGCATCATCAGCCGATGCGAAAGGAATATGAAAAGCATGCGGCTCATTTTGCCCTTTTTCAAAGACGGCCGGATTATGCCAGTCGTTTGGAAGGAAATCAACTTGTTGCGAAAAAGAACTGAGATTAAATGTGAGAATAAAGAACAAGATGGTCGCTCGTTTCGTCATAATTGTTGTTTGTCCGATTAATATTGCTAAAAATACTTCTACTTCGTGAAAAATACCAGAAACATCAAATCTTTAACAGTAAAAATAGAAAATTTGCTAATCATGAATAAAACCTGAAAAACACTATTTCGTAACTTTGACTCCCAAATTAGATATTATGAAACCGACTCTTTTACTAACACTTTTTTCGCTTGTATTTCTTTTTGCATGCACTTCCTCAACACGGAAAAACACCGAAAAAACACCACCTTTAACTCCAACCATACATACACTTTCTGACGACGGTGCATGGTGCTGGTTTTCCGATCCGCGGGCAATTTACACCGATGCCAATAAAATTGTTACAGGATGGGTAAAAAAAGACGGATCGATAGAAGTGGCCTCACTAAATCCGGCAACAGGCGAGGCAAAATTCAACAACATTTATCCGCAATTTGAATTCGACGATCACGACAATCCTGCGTTTACCATGTTGCCCAACAGCAATGTTTTTACCATGTTTGCCTGGCATGCCCACGATAAAGGTGTAGTTTATAACACAACAATAAACGGTTCAGATATTAAAAGTTTTGGTGAGAATGTTGTTTATAAACCCAAAACCGAAGAGTTGCTGAAAAAATTTCCGCGCGAAACGTATACTTATGCCAATCCATTTGTATTAAGCGAAGAAGACAATAAACTGTTTGTATTTGGCCGCTGGATAGGTTTTAAACCCAACCTGATTATTTCAGACGACAACGGCCAAAGCTGGAGCGAACAATACGTGATAATGAGTGACGTTCCGTTTACACCCAACAACCGGCCTTACGTAAAATATTATTCGGATGGTAAATCAAAAATCCATATGATATTCACCGACGGACACCCGCGTGTTGAGCCAACCAACTCGGTTTATTATTGCTATTACGAAAAAGGTGCATTCTGGAAAGCTGACGGAACAAAAATCTGCAACCTCAGTGGACTGCCATTTCAGGTTACCGATGCAACGGTGGTTTACAAAGCCAATGAAGAAACCGGTCGGGCATGGATTTGCGATATTGTGGAAAAAGAAGGAACACCCTATATTTTGTACACCCGCCACCCGCAGGAAACAGATCATCGTTACTATTACACATGGTATAATGCCGAAAATCAGGCATGGGAAGATCATGAAATTTGTAAAGCAGGAAAATGGTTTCCGCAAACACCCGAAGGCGAAACAGAGCGCGAACCACACTACATGGGCAACATGACTTTCAACCCGAATAAAACCAACGAGATTTACCTTTCGCGCGAAATAAATGGTGTTTTTGAAATTGAGAAACGCACTACAAGCGATGGCGGAAATTCGTGGGACATTGTGCCAATTACGGAGAATTCAACCCTCGATAACGTCCGGCCATACGTTCCCCGCTATCAACCAAAAGATTCAAAAACGGTTGTACTATGGATGGAAAACAAAAAATACGTTCATTACACCGATTACGATTGTAACATAAAATACTACATTGAACCTTAAATAGGATTGATCCAAGATTGATGGAGATTGAAGCTAGATTAATGAAGATTGATCATGGTCGCGAATGATGTAAATGCTTCTTCTTTTACAACTTCTTTTTGCCCGTTCTCTTTTCAAACAGAATTAAAAGTATAATTTTGCGTGTGCGCCAACGGAAATCTAATAACTAATAAAATTATTTCATGAAACATCTATCAACTGCAGCCGCGGCACTGGCAATTCTGTTTTCAGCATGCACGGGTGGCAGTCAAAAATCAACTGACTCTAAAAAGGAAAAGAACATGTTTACCGGAGCAAAAGGAGAAGTAAAAATCATGACCCTCGACCCGGGACATTTTCATGCTGCTTTGGTACAAAAATCAATGTACGAACAAGTTGATCCGGTTGTAAATGTTTATGCACCTGATGGTGTGGACGTTGTGGATCATTTGACACGAATTGAAGGATACAATACTCGTGCAGAAAATCCTACGTCGTGGGTTGAGAAAGTATACAAAGGCGACGATTACCTTGAAAAAATGCTTATCGAAAAGCCCGGTAATGTAATGGTAACTGCCGGGAACAATGGTAAAAAGACAGATTACATTTTGAAAACGGTTGAAGCAGGAATCAATGTATTGGCCGACAAACCCATGGTGATTTCGCCCGAAGAATTTCCTAAACTGGAAAAAGCTTTTCAGTTGGCAGAAGAAAACGGAGTTTTGTTGTACGATATAATGACCGAGCGTCATGAAATCACCACCATGCTGCAGCGCGAATTATCGCAATTACCTGAGGTTTTTGGAACCTTGCAAAAAGGAACGGCTGAAAATCCGGCCATCACAAAAGAAAGTGTGCACCACTTTTTTAAGTATGTTTCAGGGAATCCCCTAAAACGCCCGGTTTGGTATTTCGACACCAAACAGCAAGGCGAAGGAATTGTGGACGTAAATACTCACCTGGTTGATTTAATTCAGTGGGAAGCTTTTCCGGAGGTAGTTCTTTCAAAAGAAGATGTGCAAATCGTTTCAGCCAAACACTGGACTACTGATCTGACTCCTGAAATGTTTAAAAAATCTACTTCGCTGGATGAATATCCGGAGTTCCTGAAAAAAGATATTGAAGGAGACATTCTAAAAGTTTACTGCAACGGTGAGATCAATTACACACTAAAAGGTGTTCACGCAAAAGCATCAGTGATATGGAATTTTGAAGCACCTGAAGGTGCCGGCGACACCCACTACTCAATTATGCGCGGAACAAAGTGTAACCTGGAAATTATTCAGGGCGAAAAGGAAGGTTACAAACCGCAGCTTTATATTGAAGCTACTGATGTGGATCCAATGGAATTTGCCGGAAGTCTGAATAATGCAGTAACAGGTCTGGCAGAAACTTACCCGGGAATTTCAGTGAAAAAGATCGGCGACAAAAAGTGGGCGATGAATATTCCTGAGAAATATAAAGTTGGCCATGAAGCGCATTTCGGACAGGTAACTGAAAAATATCTGCAATACCTTATTGACGGGAAACTACCGGAATGGGAAGTGCCAAATATGATTGTAAAATACTACACAACTACTGAGGGCTTAAAGGCTGCACGAAAGTAGTTCTCTTAAAAATATTGAAATGAAAGCTGTTCCGTTTGGATCAGCTTTTTTTTATTAAACATAAGGAGTCTTTTATGACATTCTCCCCCTTTTTTCTAATATATTAAAGTTACATTTAAACTTCAAAAAAAATCAAATCAACTGCATGATGAAGAATTATTCTGTCAGCGACATACCGCGTCGCGATTTTCTGAAGATGAGTATGAAAGGAGGGCTTCTCATTGCCACCACACCTGCTCTTTTAACCAGTCTGAATACATGTAGCCCCAAAGCAGCAATGCAACAAAGTGGCTTCGGTATTGATCCTGCATTACTTAAAAAAGTTATTGCTAAAGCCCTGGAAAAGGGAGGTGATTTTGCTGATGTTTACCTGGAGAACCGGGTTTCGCGTCAGATCGTCATGGAGGAATCGAAGTTCAATAACGGACTCTATGGTATTAGCCAGGGAGCCGGTGTTCGCGTAATTTCGGGGAACAAAACTGGTTACGCTTACACCGATGAGATTACAGAAGAAAAATTATTGAGAGCTGCAGAAGTTGCTTCGTATGTGGCACGTAACAGCGCTACAACAATTCCTATAGACATTAATAAAACAGATAGAAAATCGTTCATTACTGTTGAGCGGCCTCTGGAGGAAATAGCCGATTCGCAGCGAATTGAGATGATTCAGCGTGCTAACGATGCAGCCATGAGCTATAATCCCGTAATAAAAATGGCATCGGTTGATTATTACGATGAAATCAGGGGCCGGATAATTGCCAACTCTGAAGGCGTTTATCTCCAGGATGAAAATCCGCTGATGTTCTTCATCGTACAAACCATGAGCGACAACGGTAAAGCACGCCACATGTCTCGGGAAAGATTAAGCAAACATTCGGGTTTTGAGATGTTCGACGAGTTCACGCCCGAACAGGTTGCCGAACGTGCAGCACGCGAAGCTGTTGCAATGCTTGATGCGGAAGCTGCTCCTGCCGGGATGATGGATGTTGTGATGATGAATGGATGGGGAGGCGTTCTGGTACACGAGGCTGTGGGACATCCGCTGGAAGCCGACAACATTGCTAAAGGCATTGGCGCGTTTACCGGTAAAATGGGACAAAAAGTAGCGAGCGATGTATTTACAATGGTTGACGACGGATCGATTCCAAATGCAAGGGGAACCATAAATTACGATGACGAAGGAACACAGGCACAACGAAATGTACTAATCGAAGATGGTGTTCTGAAAGGATACATGACCGATGTGTTAAGTGCAAAACAATTAGGCATGGAACGCACCGGCAACGGGCGAAGAGAATCGTTCCGAAATATTCCAATCCCGCGAATGACCAATACCTTCATCGATTCCGGAGAAAGCGATCCTACAGATATTCTTTCTTCAACAAAAAAAGGATTGTATGTACAAAGCCTTAGCGGAGGAAGTGTAAATCCGGTAACCGGAGTATTCAATTTTACTTGTCGGGAAGCGTACCTCATCGAAAACGGAAAAAAAACGAAACCTGTTAAAGGAGCAACCTTAATTGGTTCTTGTCTCGACGTTATTTCAAACATCGATGCCGTTGGCAACGACCTTGACTTTGGTCCCGGAATTTGCGGTAAAGGTCAAATGGCAGAAGTTGATGCCGGTCAGCCTACGGTTCGAATAAGAGGAATTAATGTGGGGGGAAGCAGAAGCTAAAAGCCTCTATGAATGAATTGTTAACGTAAAAAAGTAAAAATGAACTATACAGAATTAACAAATAAACTGGTTTCGAAAGCGCTCGATCTGGGAGCAGATTCGGCAGAAGTGTACCTGGAAACAGTTAGAAACCTCAGCATACAGGTTCTGAACGGAGAGATTGACACCATTGAAGAGGCAGCGTCTGCAGGAGTTGGCTTCCGTGTAATTGTTAACGGGAAAAGTGGTTTTAGTCATTGCAACGACTTTGACGAGAAATCAATGGAAGAAACATTGAAAATGGCTATTGAATTTGCCAAACTAACTACACCTGACGAAAACAATGTTCTTAGCGACAATGAGGGGATAACTGAGGTTGAAGGATTATTCGATCCGGAAATTAGTAGCATTCCCATGGAACAAAAAATCGATATGGCTCTGAAACTCGAAAAAATGACATTGGAAGATGCCAGAGTTTCAAAAAGTTCGGGGGCTGCATTTGGAGAGGCTGAAGGCGAAGTTTACATCGCAAATTCCAACGGAATATCTAAAAATTATAAATCGAATGGGTGCAGCATAGGAGTTAGCGTGGTTGCAGAAAAAGGAGAACAAAAAAATACAGGAGGCGAATACTGTTCACGCCGATTTTTTAAGGATCTCTTATCTTTGGATGAAATCGCAAAAAAAGCTGCTGATGACGCTGCAGCGTTAATCGACCCACAAATGATACCTACACAAAAAGCTCCGGTCATCATTGATCCAGATGCTGCCGGCTCGTTAATACGAGGTATCATAAGTGCTCTGAACGGAGAACGCGTTTTGCAGGGTGCCAGTTTCTTAAAAGACTCCATGAACAAGTCATTTGCCAGTCCTTTGTTAACTATTGTTGATGATGGAACCCGAGTTAAAGGCATGGGCAGCGCCCCTTTCGATGGAGAAGGCGTTCCGACTCAGAAACGTGTTTTGGTAGAGAAGGGTGTTGTTAAAGGATTTATTTACAATACAAAGGCTGCAAACCGGGCAGGCGTAGCGAGCACAGGAAATGCAACAAGAAGAGGATTTGATGGACTACCGGGAATTGGCACACATAACGTATATGTGGAACCCGGCGATAAAAGTCCTGAAGAAATTATCGCATCAACTAAAAAGGGATTGTTGGTAACCCAAATAACCGGTTACGGAATAAATGCTGTAAATGGTAATTTCAGCGGTGGCGCCAGTGGTTTCTGGATCGAAAACGGTAAAATTAAGCATCCGGTTAAAGGCGTAACCATTGCTGGAACTGCCGACGAAATATTAAATGCCATCGATATGATGGGCAACGATTTAGATTTGAATAAATCATTCTCTGTACCTACGTTCAGGGTGAAGGAAATGATGATAGGAGGCGCTTAAAATTAATGAGGGTTTCACAGTTGTGAAACCCTCATTACTGATATAATAGAAAGATTTAGATAAACAAGTTCAAATTCGACTGGTCTGCTTCTTCAAGGTAGGTAGCAACCCCACCTATTTCAACACCTTCCATCAACTCTTCTTTGTCAACGCCCATTACATCCATCGACATTTGGCAGGCAATCATTTGCACACCGTTTTCCATAGCTGTTTGAAGCATATCTTCCAGCGAGTCCACTTTTTTAGCCAGCATTCGCTTTTTCATCATTTTGGCGCCCACTCCCATCATATTCATTTTCGAGAGTTTCAGATCACCTGCATCTTTTGCCATCATCGAGCCAAACATCTTGCTCATCATATCTTTATCAACATGTGGCCTGTCCGATTTTTTAATCACATTCAATCCCCAGAAAGTAAAGAACAACGTTACTTTGCTTCCCATGGCTGCAGCTCCGTTGGCAATTACCAGCGATGCCAGTGCGCGATCCATATCGTCGCTGAAAACCACCATGGTTTTATTTTTCGATTGCGCCACACTTGTGTTTGCACTACTTTGTAGCTTTTTCCCTTTTTCAATCAGGGCTTTTATTTTTCCTTTTTCAGCAGAAACCGAAACCAGTTTGTTTCCGGTCATGTTACACCACGATTTTACATCTTTCATAAAACCCATGTCGGTAGCAATTTGCTCCAAACGCTCGCCGGGTTCAATGTTTTCTATTTCCTGCTTCAGCTTCAAAATTGGCCCGGGGCATTGCAAGCCACAAGCATCAACCTGAATGGTTTTTACCGGCGCTCCTTCAATTACCACCTGCCCGTTATTTGCTTTCCCACGATAAATATGGTCGTTTTTGGTAATGTAGTTTGCCTCGAAAATATCTTCGTTACTTTGTTTGCAAATGGAATGTTCGTAAGTTTTATATCCGCCACTCAGGTTGTAAACTTCGCTAAAGCCCGATTGTGTAAGAATCCGACAGGCAATATACCCGCGCAAACCAACACCGCAATACACAATTATCTTTTTGTCTTTTGGTAGCTCATTCAATCGTTCGCGCAAATCATCCACCGGAATATTTACCGATCCTTCAATATGTCCCAGTTCATTCTCGGCAGCTGTACGCACATCGAGCAACACAATATTATCCGAATGAAAGTTATGAATCTCGTCCCAGCTAACGATTTTAAGTTTGCCGCTAACGATATTTTCTGCCGCAAAACCTGCCTGGTTCACCGGATCTTTTGCCGACGAGAACGGCGGTGCATAAGCATGTTCAATATCCTGCAAATCGTAAATGCTGCCACCCTGTTTCAGCACAGTAGCTATCAGGTCGATACGTTTATCTACTCCTTCGTAACCAATCATTTGCGCACCATACAATTTTCCGTTTTCCGGGTGGAAAAGAATTTTGAGTGTATACGGCAGCGCATCGGGATAATAACCGGCATGCGACGCACCGTGAATAATGTTTGCCGTGTAAGGCATCATTTCATTCTTCAGCGTTTTTTCGGGAATACCGGTTGATGCTACGGTAATATCGAACACTTTGGCAATAGCCGTTGCAATGGCTCCTTTGTATTTGCGCGTATTCCCGCCAACAATATTATCGGCCACTATTCGTCCCTGTTTGTTGGCCGGACCAGCCAGGTAAATATTGCTCAGTTTTCCGGTTATCGGATGTGGAAATGCCATCGCATCGCCCAGCACATAAATATTTTCGTCGTTGCTTAGTAAATATTCGTTGGCAATTATTCCGCCATTTGGTGCCAAATCCAATCCGGCTTCGCGGGCCAGTTTGTTCTCTGGTTTCACACCAATTGATAAAATTACCAAATCAGTCTCAATCTGACGTCCGGATTGCAGGGTAACATTCAATACGCCATCTTCGCGTTTAAACGAAGTTACACCGTCTTTTAAAAAAAACTCCACCTGCTTGGTTTTCAGGTGCTGGTGTACTACTGCTGCCATTTCGTAATCAAGCGGTGCCATCACCTGTTTGGCCATTTCCACAATCGACACTTTCATTCCCAGGTGATGCAGGTTTTCGGCCATTTCAAGACCGATAAAACCGGCACCAACCACTACTGCTCGTTTGGGTTGCTGATCGTTGCAGTATGCTTTTACCTTATCCGTATCGGCAACATTACGCAAGGTGAAAATCGATGGATCTTTAATCCCTGAAATCGGTGGTTTTATAGGCTCCGCTCCTGGCGACAATACCAGCTTGTCATATGTTTCGGTATACTCTTCACCCGTTTCCACATTTCGAACAACAACCGCCTGCTTTTCGCGATCAATTTTTACCACTTCGTTAAAAACCCGCACCTCAACATTTAGGCGGGCCTTAAAACTTTCGGGCGTTTGCAAAAGCAATTTCTCCCGTTCTTTAATAACATCTCCGATATAATAAGGCAATCCGCAGTTTGCATAAGAAATATGTGCTCCCCGTTCAAAAATTATGATCTCCGCCTGCTCGTCCAAACGTCTTAGTCTGGCCGCTACTGTTGCACCACCGGCAACTCCTCCAATGATTAAATATTTTGACATTTCGTATTGTTATATATAGATATTTACATTATTAGAGCACAAAAATATATTATTAACTTTTGCTCATAATAAACTTAAAGAAGTGGCCGAATAAATTAACACAAATTTATCAGTCAAAAATCATTTATTGAATATGCAAATGGGTTGATAGAAACAAAAACTGCTCTTTCAATAAAAAATGAAAGAGCAGTTTTTCTTAATAATGATTTCTCTAATATCTAATTAACAGGTTTATCCACCACCAGGCGTTTCCGTTGATTGGCCAATTTATAGGCTACCGAAAAAGCATATTGGGTAACTCTTTTCATTTTATGATAATCGATCTTATCCAACTCATCGGATATTTCATGGTAATCCTCGTGTAATCCTGTAGACAAACCAAGAATTGGTACACCGTTTTTATAAAAGTGATAATAATCGCTACGCGTTAAAAAAGCCTGTGTTAACTCATCGCTGGGAACCAGTCCAAGGTCTTCACAAACGTCATCGCTAATGTTCATGAGTTCAGTACTTTGTTTTCCCGAAACAATATATAATCCATTGGGGCCAGCTAAACTTTTTTCATCTCCTTCTACCTGAACAGGTTCTTTTTCTGCCGATCGACCTACCATGTCCAAATTAATATCGACCAGCGTATTTTCCATTGAGAAAACAGGATTTTGCGAATAATAATCAGATCCCAACAATCCCTTTTCTTCGCCGGTTACCCATGCAAAAACAATACTGCGTTTGGGTTTCTTTTTCATGCTTTGAAAAGCTTCGGCAATTTCCAACAGGGCAACTGTTCCTGTTCCGTTATCATCGGCACCATTGTAAATTCCTCCTTCACCATCAACACCCAGATGATCGTAATGTGCCGAAAAAACTACACACTCGTTTTTTAGCTCCGGATCACTGCCTTCAACAACAGCAATTACATTTTTACCTTCAATTGTCTCGTTTGATTTAACCAGGTTTACTTCAGTGGTCAGGTTGCTAATTGCAAACGACTTTGGGCTTTCACTTTCGCTGATCTCTTTCTGCAAGCCGGCCAAAGTTTTACCTGAACTTTCCAATATTTTATTACCTAGTTCTTCGGTTCCAAATATTAACCTGATGGGAATAACAAGGCCACTTTTTGCTCCTTTAAGTTGCAAGCTTCCACCGGTTGCATATTTCCGAATACTTTCGATGTATTCGGTATTCGGATTCATCGGATCGTTTACCAATACCAACGCTTTGGCTCCCCCCATCAGTGCCCTCGACATCTTTTTCATTTCGGTATCCATGTCTGGCTCTGACCCATCTTTTGTCTGCTCGAGCGTTCGTGTCATTACCAGCACAATTTTACCTTTCAAATCGAGGTCTTTCGTGTCGTTATATTTTGTGTCTTCATTGTACCAGCCGTAACCGGCAAATACCACATCGCCCGAAATGGTTTCGCTTTTTGCAGGTCCACCCAACGAAAAGATATCTTTTGTTTCGTAGGTTATATTCCCGTTGCCATCTTTCAAGCTTAACACAGTTCGATCCGGATCGGGTGTTACTGCCTCCATTTCAAATTTTTGGAAATAACCTTCAACGCCTGGTTTCAATCCCATTTTTTCGCATTGTGCTTTCAGGTAGTCGGCCGTAATTTCTAATCCTGGTACGTCAGTAAAAAAGTCGCGCCCCTGCAAATTGTCGCTGGCAACAAATTCCAGGTGAGCTCTCAAATCATTTTCGGTAATGGTTTGTAATTCCTTTTTTTGTGCGAATGACAGAAAAGAGACTGCTACACAAATAAGTGTAAAAAGTAGTTTGGTGTTCATTTTTTAGGTTTGATATTTATTGCTTAAAACTCAATGTCTTCCTTGTTAGCCAAATCAAAACCAACTAAAAAGCAGAGATCGGCAACACGTTTTATCTTCTCAAAGTTAATCTTTTCTACCTCATCGCCAACTTTGTGGTAATCGGCGTGGTAACCGGTGGCATAGTTTAAAATAGGCACACCGTTTTTATGAAAATGGTAATGATCGCTGGCGCGTAAAAAACGTGCTTTTGGCAAACTGGTATCGGGTTCTAATCCAAGCTCGGCACAGTACTTTTCGTTAATCTCGGCCAATTCAGGCCATACGTCGTTTGAGAGCGTATATAAACCATCAAAATCTTTTACTTTTTTAGGCGAGTCTTTCCACACATCGTCGCGCGGACCATCGTAAACACGGCCAACCATATCAAGATTAATGGAAGCTACGGTTTTATCCAACGGAAAAATGGGGTGATCACAATAATAGCTCGATCCGAAATGGCCTTTTTCCTCGCAGGTTACCCACAAAAAAACGATACTTCGTTTTGGCTTTTCATCTAACGAAGCAAAAGCTTCGGCTACTTCCATTATGGCAACTGTTCCTGAACCGTTGTCGTCGGCGCCGTTATAAACATCGCCATCTTTACCAACTCCAAGATGATCGTAATGTGCCATAAAAACAATGTATTCATTCTTTAAAACCGGGTCCGATCCTTCTATGTAAGCTATTACATTTTTCTCATCAAGCAATTCCGGTTCTGATCCTGTTTTCAGACTCAGTGTTTCTGAAACTTCAGGAATTGCTTCTGATCCTGCACTAACATCTTTCAGGTACTTTTCGTATTGTCCTTTTTTACCCAACAAGGCGTCAGCCACTTTTGCTGTTGCTACAATAACTGCAGGCTGCGAAGAATTATCATCTCCTCTAACACTGTAACCGGACCGGTTGAGCCAGCCCTGCAGTTGCTTAAAGGTTTTATTTTCCCTGTCTTTTGGATTAGTAATCAGCAGTAACGCTTTGGGACTTTTTGCCGTTATTGCGTTCATTTTTCTATTTTCCAACTGACGATTCCATCCAAAATTTTCGGTATTCGTAAAGGAATCTGCACTTCCCTGGGCAACAACAACAACCTTGTTTTTTATATCGATTAACTCAATATTATCGCCAAAACCAACAAAAAGAACAGGCTCTCTGCTGAGACTAAATACACTTGTTGTTTGGTTGAGCTTCACCAACTCTTCCGATCGGTAAACCAACTTCCCCTTTTTATTTTTTATTTCAATAAAATCATCAGTACTTTTTAATGTGTGCAAAATAGGAACTGGCTGAAAGTAGCTATCAGCCGCAGGTTTCAGCCCTATTTCTTTTGAATAATCAGCAAGGTAATTTGCTGTTATCTCAAGGCCATCTACTTCGGTTCCCAAACACCTTCCTTGTAACTCATCCGAAGCTAAATAAGTAAGGTACTCTTGTAAATCGGGAATATCAATTTTAGAAAGGGCTTCAGTTTGCGCACTGGCCGAAAACAAAAGAAAAAGAAGGCAAAAATAAATGAGTACAGTTTTACGTATTAACATACGGGTGATTTTATAAATGAAGTAAATATTATCTTTGTGATAGAGCGAATTTAACAATTAAGCCAATACCGGCAAGTCGTTGAAAACAATTTGACACAGATGAATGTAATTTCTTAACCATACTTCAAAATTTCTGAAATAATGAAGACAATCAAAACTCTATCAGTTATTCTTTTAATCGTTTCGTTAGTATTGCTGATTCCGTCGTGTGCCGTAAATCCGGTTACCGGAAAGAAACAATTAATGTTCATGTCGGAAGAACAGGAGGTTGCCTTGGGAACGCAGTACGATCCAACAGTGATTTCAACCTTTGGTTTATACGAAAATGAAGCTTTGCTAAACTTTGTTACTGAAAAGGGAACAGAGATGGGTAAAATTTCGCATCGGCCCAATTTACAATACCACTTCAGGATTTTAGATTCGCCGGTAGTGAATGCCTTCGCCGTACCTGGTGGATACATCTATTTAACACGTGGTATTTTGGCTCAATTTAATAACGAGGCAGAATTAATGGGCGTTCTGGGACACGAAATGGGACACGTTACTGCACGTCATACAGCACAGCAACAAACACGCCAGCAACTCAGCCAGGTTGCATTGGCCGCCGGAATGATAGCCGTACCCGAAGTGGCACAGTTTGCCGGTGAAGCTGCCGCTGCCATGGAATTGCTGTTTTTAAGTTTCAGTCGTGCCAACGAGCGCGAAGCCGACCGACTTGGAGTTGAATACTCTTCGAAGATTGGTTACGATGCCCATAAAATGGCCGACTTTTTTGAAGTGCTGAATAAAATGCAAATGGCAAGCAGCCACGAAGGAGTTCCTACCTGGATGTCGACACACCCCGATCCGGGCGAACGGAATGTTTCTGTAAATCAAATTACTGAGGAGTGGCAGGCAAAACTGCCAACTCAATCCTATGCGATAAATACGAACGAATACCTCAATTTGATTGATGGGCTTGTTTATGGAGAAAACCCGCGTCACGGATTTGTTGAGAACAACATGTTTTACCATCCTGATCTGGCGTTTCAATTCCCGTTTCCAGAAAACTGGACACTTATCAATTCGCCACTTCAGGTGCAAATTGTACCGGAAGACCAAAATGCAGCCATGATTTTCGAACTGTCGCAGGATAAAGGAGCAGATGCAGTTGCACAAAAAACAATTTCAGAACTACAACTTAAACTAATTGATAAAAGCAGTGTTAGCCTAAACGGATTAAATGCGGTGGCTACCATTTCAGAGCAGGTTTCGCAAAATCAGTCGGGAGAAGAACAGGTTGTAAAAATCCTGTCGTATTTTATCGAAAAAGATGCGATGGTTTATACTTTTCACGGCCTTTGTTTAGAAGATAACTTCAACGGCTACAAACCGGCGTTTGAGTCGACCATGAAGAACTTTGCCCGACTTACCGATGCTTCGAAACTCAATATTCAGCCCACCCGGATAAAAGTAATATCAATCCGAAGTGCTTCAGTTTCGTTAAAAGATGCGTTTGATTATTACAAAGTTCCGCAGGATAAATTTGAAGAAATGGCACTGCTGAATAATCGTGAGCTTAGCGACGAGTTAAAAAGAGGAGATATGATTAAAATTTTAGGAAAATAATTATTGATACAGAAAACTTTATAACATGAAAAAGAGATTACAAAAAATTGTATTGACAGCAGTATTGGCTGTTGCTGGAATGTTTATTGGAAATGCCCAGGAAATTGGTGTACGTTTTGGCGATGTTTCCGCCGGAAGTGTGGCTATTGATGGTATCTTCTCGACAGGAGAATTTAACCGACTGCATGCCGATTTATCGTTTGGCGACGGTGTAGCTGCCGACCTGATTTGGGATTTCCTGTACCGCCCACTGGCCGACGAGGCTTTTAACTGGTACATGGGTATTGGGCCTTACCTTGCCATATTAGATGAAAATGTTTATTACGCTGACGGAAGAAAAGACAGCGAAACTAATTTTAACCTAGGAGCTGCGTTTGAAATCGGACTTGAATACCGGTTTGTTGATATCCCTTTGGCTTTGGGACTTGATTATCGCCCGTCATTAGAGATCATAGACAAAACGACTTTCCATTGGGGAGGTTTTGGATTGAATGTCCGTTACGTGTTTGATTAACCTGTTGAAGCAATATAAAAAAAGCGTGCCTGTGGCACGCTTTTATTTTGTGTATAGTTTTAATCTTTTATACATCGAATACTAAATCCGTTATTTTTAAAATGTGTCCCCCATGATTCAGTATGTAAACGAATAGCTGCTCCACAGGCCGCCCTCTCGGCATACTCCAGATCAAGCCAAAAGTAACCCGTTTCGCCCAATTCGGCATACTCCATTTGATGCTGGTATCTATGATCCCTTCTCCCGCTAAGAATCCCTTGATAATTTTGCCCCTTGCTTTCCATACTCTGGTAATTCCATCCGCTTACACTCAATTCCTCACATCCAATTCCACCAAGAGTGTGGAGAAGTTCTCGCCATTCTTCCTCAGTGGGAACATGCCAGCCAATAGGACAAAGTTTCTGCGTTGCTACCGCATACCAGTTATATAAAGCGCCATTATGCTCTGCATTTGAATTATCATTCTCATACCAGCAATACGCCCCCAAAGTATCAATCCTCCATAAACTGTCATTTGAGATTTCGTTGATTGGCACTCCATCGGAGTAAGTGGTGGTTTTTAGATTTTCTGACATCCAGACCTGGTCTCCAATTTGAATTGTTTTGTAGATATTGCCTTCAACATCAGTTACGGTTCCGTATTCTAATTCTGGTTCCACTCGTTCTTCGGAGCAGCTGGTAACAAGAAGTACGAAAACACTAGCTAAAAAATATATTGAACGGTTCTTTTTCAGGAAGTTAAATTTCATGATTTGAGTAATTATTGTTTATATGAGTTTTCTGATTAACAATAATTATGCCTCAATCTCCGATTATAACAATTCTACGGTTCCATAGCCATAGCACGAATATACCCCTCGTTAACCTCACATTTCGCCAGTTTCAGATTTGAAATATATTCCATCATCACGTTTTTAACCAGTTCCTGATCTGGGCGATTTTCGCGAACAGCTTCATAAGTGTCGCGAGGCCCTTCGGCAAAGTCTACAATCACATCCCAGTTTTCCGGCGTTGGAATAGTTAGCATACAACGCGGACTTCCCATTTTTTTATAAGGCCAGTAATGATATCCGATGTTGTTTTTAATCATCAGGCGTGTCCAGGCGGCAATCCATTCATCCGTATTTTCTCCGGTCTCGCCCATGTAAATTGGAAGGTTCACTGAATCGCGAAAATCAACAAAATCCTGAATATTGGCTTGCAAAGTATCGCACCAATAGCGGTGACAAGTGTACATTATTTTATCATCGAATTTCGAATCGGTAAACACTTTGAAGTTACCGTTCCACTGAGCACCGCCCAGCAAAACAATGTGGTTATTATCCACCTCGCGAATGGCTTTTACAGCTTTCATATATAATGGTTCAAGCTGCTTGTTCAACATCTGCTCATCTTCCGGGAAGTAGGTGGCAATAGGTTCGTTCAGTAGGTCGTAACCCAAAATTATTGGTTCGTTTTTATAACGATCGGCTATATTTCGCCAGATCTCCACAAACAACTCCTGACTTTCGTCACTGACCATTAACCACGGGTAACCATAACTATCGTCGATATTGGCACCGGTTTGTCCACCGGGCGCATCGTGCATATCTAAAATAATGTATAGCTCCGATTCGCGGCACCATTCCACCAAACTGTCGATGCGCGCAAAACCATCCTGGTTGGAATAAAGCCCCATGTAATCCTCATCAGTGAATAATTTATAGTGAAACGGCAAGCGAATCGAATTTACGCCGGTGCTTTTAATATATCGGATGTCCTCGCGAGTGATATAGTTATCTTTGAATTGAGCCCAAAACTCATTGGTAAAATCAGGGCCAACCATTTCACGAAACATCTCGTCGATAAGCCTTGCCGAACTGGTTTTTTGAAACTTGAACATGTAACCTTCCGGATTTAGCCAGTTGCCAAGATTGATGCCCTGGATAAAGAATTTCTCCCCATTCGGTGCGATAAGATCCGGGCCATCGATGCTAATAAACTGTGCTGCTTTTGCTGAGGGCCCAACTTGTTTTTGAGTGGATTGACAAGAAAGTAATACGGCACTTAAAAACAGTAACCAAATTGATAGATGAATTTGTTTTTGCATGATTTAGTTTAATTGGTTTGTGGTGAAAATAACAATAATGTTGGGAAACAAAAAAGGCCTCACAAAAATGTGAAGCCCTTTAAAGAGCGAGAAACGGGACTCGAACCCGCGACCCCGACCTTGGCAAGGTCGTGCTCTACCAACTGAGCTATTCTCGCAAAAAATGGTACCCGAGGCGGGACTTGAACCCGCACGATCATAATGATCATTGGATTTTAAGTCCAACGTGTCTACCAATTCCACCACCCGGGCATCCTTTGCATTATCGTGAATGAGCGAGAAACGGGACTCGAACCCGCGACCCCGACCTTGGCAAGGTCGTGCTCTACCAACTGAGCTATTCTCGCATATTTTAATGAACTTGCTTTTTCAAAAGCGATGCAAATATATTGCTATTTTTTTATCTGACAAAAATTATTGGAATCCTTTAAGAAATTCCTGTCAATTTCTTTATTTCATTCAGTTTATTCAGGGCTTCTATTGGGGTTAGATTATTCACATCCAACCCGGCAATCTCGTCTCTAATTTGCTTTAGCACAGGATCATCCAATTGAAAAAAGCTCAACTGCATGCCCTCTCGGTTTTCGCCAATCTCTTCTAAAGGTTTACTTAAACTTTCCTTTTCTTTTCCGCCTTCCAGCTTCGACAATATCTGTTCGGCACGCTGAATTACCGATTTTGGCATACCGGCCATTCCTGCCACATGGATACCAAAACTGTGGTTACTTCCACCCCGAACCAGCTTTCGTAAGAAGATAACTTTGTTGCCCACCTCTTTTATGGAAACGTTAAAGTTTTTTACCCTCGGAAAAGCTCCTTCCATTTCATTCAATTCGTGGTAGTGGGTAGCAAAAAGCGTTTTAGCTTTAGTGAAAGCATGTTCGTGCAAATGCTCAACAATCGACCACGCAATGGAAATACCATCGTAAGTTGATGTTCCGCGCCCCAGTTCATCAAAAAGAATCAGGCTGCGATCAGAAACATTATTTAGGATGCTCGCCGCTTCGTTCATCTCCACCATAAAAGTCGACTCGCCCAGCGAAATATTATCCGATGCACCAACACGGGTGAAAATTTTATCCACATAACCGATTTTTGCCACTTCTGCAGGCACGAAAGAACCCATTTGCGCCATCAGTACAATTAATGCGGTTTGACGCAGCAATGCTGACTTACCAGCCATATTCGGCCCGGTAATGATGATAATCTGCTGATCTTCCTGATCCAGTTTTACATCGTTGGCAATATACGACTCCCCAATTGGCAACTGGTGCTCGATTACCGGATGTCGCCCTTCCTTAATCTCAATGGTAGTCGCATCAGTTACCTCCGGACGGAAATATTTATAAGATGTTGCACACGTGGCATACGACAATAAACAATCGATTTGGGCTAGGATATGAGAATTTAACTGAATGGCAGAAATGTATTCCGACAGTGCAAAAATCAGTTCACCAAAAAGCTTACTTTCCAGCACCTGTATTTTCTCCTCGGCACCAAGAATTTTCTGTTCGTATTCTTTCAGTTCTTCCGTAATATAACGCTCCGCACTTACCAGTGTTTGTTTCCGAATCCAGTCGGCCGGCACCTTATCTTTGTGCGTATTCCGAACTTCGATGTAGTACCCAAAAACATTGTTAAAGCTGATCTTTAGCGATGGAATTCCATGTTTTTCGCTTTCGCGTTTTTGTATTTGCGCCAAGTAATCTTTTCCCGAATAAGCGATCTTTCGCAGGTCATCCAGCTCTTCCGAAACACCTTCGGCAATCACTTTCCCTTTGTTGATAGCTGTTGGCGGATCGGCAACAATTTGCTTTTCAATCCGCTCCCTTATTAAATCGCAAGGATTTAACTGCTCGGCAAAACGATTTAAGGCTGAATTATCCACATCTGCGCACGCAGCTTTTATCGGAATAATTGCTGACAGGGCATTTCTTACCTGCATCACTTCTCGAGGGTTGATCCGTCCGACTGCAACTTTAGAGATCAGTCGTTCCAAATCCCCCATCTGACGCAAATGTTCTTCCAGGTTTTCTTTGGTTTCCAAATCTTTCAGAAAAAGCTCCACCACTTCCAACCGTTCGTTTATCGGATCGACATCTTTTAAAGGCAACGCCATCCAACGTTTCAGCAAGCGCGATCCCATTGGCGTGATGGTTTTATCGATCACATTGATAAGGGCTTTACCACTTTCGTGAAGCGGTGCAAACAGTTCGAGGTTACGAATGGTAAACCGGTCGAGCCAAACATAGTGCTCCTCCTCGATCCTACTTAATCCTGAAATGTGACTGAGTTTCTGATGCTGTGTAATATCTAGATAATGCAGAATCGCTCCGGCAGCAATAATACCCAACTGCATATTATGAACGCCAAATCCTTTTAACGAACTGGTTTCAAAATGCCTTGTTAACCGGTCGTTGGCCGCATCGTCGGTGTACACCCAGTCTTCCAGGTTAAAAGTGTAAAATTTTGTGCCGAACAGCTCATTAAATTCCTTCCCTCTTCCGCGCTGAAACAACACTTCTTTCGGCTGAAACGAATTCAATAATTTGTCGATGTATTCAAAACTTCCTTCGGCAGCCAAAAACTCGCCGGTGGAGATATCAAGAAAGGCAATACCTCCCCGTTTTTTATCGAAATGAACCGATGCGAGGAAGTTATTTTCACGGTTCTCAAGAATATTATCGTTAATGGAAACCCCCGGAGTTACCAACTCGGTAATCCCGCGTTTCACGATCTTTTTGGTCATTTTGGGATCTTCCAGCTGCTCGCAAATGGCCACCCGTTGTCCGGCCCGCACCAACTTGGGTAAATAAGTGTCCAGCGCGTGATGCGGAAAACCCGCCAACTCCACATAACTGGCTGCTCCGTTTGCCCGACGCGTTAACGTTATCCCCAGAATTTCCGCCGCTTTTATGGCATCCTCACCAAATGTTTCGTAAAAGTCGCCCACACGAAAAAGCAAAACTGCATCAGGATGTTTGTCCTTGATGGAATAATACTGCTTCATCAGCGGGGTTTCTACATATTTCTTTTCCTTTTTTGCCATCGTTGAGCAAAGATAATTGTTTCAAAGCATGGAAGAAATCCATAACAAATTTGTTCATCCAAACTTTTCAACAATCCCTATTAGTGGTTAATTGCGTGCCGCTTTTAAAGATTTTATAATTAGCAGCGAATGTGCCAGTGCCCGGATAAAAAATGTAGCTGCCATGATGAAAAACACCGAATGAAATTTTTGCGGCAGGAAAGGTGCTAAAACAACAAACACGATCATCCACGCAGCAAAAATCAGGTGATAATAACGCAGCGACAGAGGCCACTTTTTTCGTAAGGAAACAATTACAAACAGTAAACTCACCGGCACCAGCCACATGAGGTTATAATTTGGGTTCATTGCCGGATGCTCGGAATAGATCGTAAACCAGGTAAGTAACAATCCGCCAAGTCCGTTTATGCCGTAAAGGATAATGTCAAGCGCGGGTTTCATTTCTTTATTCTGAAACTGTTTCCAGGTGAAATAAGCTACCACCAGCAACAACAACGAAAAAACTACCATCGGCCCCCAAATCCACGTCGGCTCCTGTGTTTGTTCAGGTGCCTGATAAAGCACCTGAGCCGGTTGCGCAATATTCTGTCCGTTATCATTTCTTTTTGCCAAAGCAAAATGCTGCATCACATAATCGGGCAAAAACATTTCTTCTTCGAGGGTTGCCTCACGATCTGATTCGGCAGCCACTAAAAAATCGATACCAAAATTCAGCCACAATAACTTCCCATGGTAATCTTTTATCAGTGTTCGCAGGGTTTTATGACTGGCACTATCGGTATACGTGATTCCTCCGGCTACATTATCAGCAATAACATCGCGTACCCGCGTGGCACAATTGTCAAAGAAAAAATTATAGCGATAAACCCTGTTTTCAGGCTGCGCATTCCAAATTAAAAAATCAACAACCGCTTGTTTTTCCGATGGAGTAAGATTTATCTCTTGTTCAAAAACACTGCGTTTATCGTGCCGGTATTCATTCAAAAAATCATCAAAACGATAAGCACCAAGCAGGTAATCGGTTTGCCCGGCACAAAACCGATACAAAAAATTGGGGCTGCTAAAATCAAAAATTCCGTAATTAAAAGCCACGTCGTAATTCAGCCGCGGATCGTTTACACGAATGGCCGAATGACCATAAACCGAATACATTTCGTTTCCCGGGCTACAGGTTATGATGCTAACCTTTGCCTGATCTGACAGTTGAAAAGCAAGCCCGTTAAATGTAAGGGCCACAAATACTACAACTAAAAGCCGCTTTATCTGATTCATGAATGTTTTCCGCCTTAATTTAATTTTCAATAAAGGAACAAAAAAGCTCATTTCCGACATAAATAAAATGCAATATTTTAATTTAGACTTGTTCCAGATTAGAAAATTCAATTCTTTTTCCAATCTTTGCACGGAATTATTTAATTGGGGTGTGAACCATTCTTGAAGCACGTTAGCAAAAGAAAAGCCGCACCTTAGACAGAAAGCAGAGAGGATTATATGAGTTGTAATGGATGTTCGTTCAATAATTCAACAAATAGTATAACACAAGGATACGACTGGCTAAGTGATTTGCCGGACACTACTGATAAATCAGACATTGTTGAAGTAAAATTTAAGTCAACCCGCAAAGAATATTTCAAGAATATTGAAAATATACCACTAAAACGCGGCGACAGAATTGTTGTTGCCACTTCGCCGGGACACGACGTTGGCGAGGTTACCCTAACCGGTTACCTGGCTGAAAAACAGTTTAAACTGCGGATTAAAAATCCATCGCGCTACACCTTAAACACGGTTTACCGCAAGGCCTCGGAAAATGATTTGGAAACGTTGAAGATGGCCCGCAACCGTGAGAAGGAAACCATGATTCAGGCGCGCCAGATTGCTAACGATTTAGGCTTAGCAATGAAAATTGGCGACGTAGAATTCAGGGGCGACAATAAAAAAGCAATTTTCTATTACCTGGCCGAAGGACGTGTTGACTTTAGGGAATTGATTAAAGTTTATGCCCGCGAATTCCGCATTAAAATTGAGATGAAACAAATTGGTGCCCGCCAGGAAGCCGGTTTAATTGGCGGAATTGGCTCGTGTGGTCGTGAATTGTGTTGCTCAAGCTGGCGAACCGATTTTTCAAGTATCTCATCAGATGCTGCACTAAAGCAAGGCTTATCGCCATCGGCACAAAAAATGGCCGGCGCTTGCGGCAAATTAAAATGCTGCCTGTTATACGAATTGGATGCCTACATTGAGGCAGGAAACGAATTTCCAAGAGAATTACTCGACCTTGAGCTGGCATCGGGATTGGCAAAACCGTTCAAAACCGATTACTTGAAGAAGGAAATCTGGTATGGGCTTGAAGGAAGCATGGGAACTACATTTAACCTGTCGTTAAAACAGGTACGCGATATTATTCAGAAAAACAAAAGAGGTATAAAACCTGAGGCTCAGACCTTTACTGCACCGGCGAAAGAACAAACAAAAATGGAAGTTACCCTTGATGAGAGTCTTGACCGTTTCGATAATAAAAAGCCGACTCGGAATAAAAAAAGACGCAACAACAGGGGAGGCAACAAAAGGGAGGCCGGAATTTCGAAAACAAGAGTAACAATCCGCAAAACAAACAAAACGCTTCAGAAGCTGGCGAAAAAAACAAAAGGCCAAACAAGCGGAGAAATAACAATCCGAATCGAAAGCGGAAACCGGGGTTTCAAGCTAAAAAGGGGCAACAAACAACGAATAACGAGAAGTAAACAAGAATATGTTGCTCCAAGCCTGTATCTAATTTGTTTAACAGGCATGGTTAGCGATAACATCATAAAACACATTTATGATTCCCGAAATTCACCAACGGGGATGAAAGAACCATAATATGCAACTCGTATATTTTTGATTTACTGTCCTGCAAATGTCTTTCCAGACAGGAAATACTTTTTCCTATAGCTGAAAAAGTATTCAAAAAAGCCACCGCTAACGATAAAAAGCTAAAAATAAATTCCTTTCACTAAAATCAAGAAACTCCTCCTTTTAGCCTTTCGTACCTCAGGCTAACGAGCGTCAAACAGACTTGATTTTTAAACGTTCTCTCCATTTATTTTCTTAACGCTTTTTCTCGAAGGCGGACTTGATGGCAAATTTTGTGCAGGCTCGTCACCCCAAAGCTTCGGGGGCGTCAGTCGGGATAATTGGTTTTATTGAAAAAACGCAAAGGTTTTTTTTGACAAGGTCCGAGATGTCTCGAAATAGTTCCTTTTGATCGAATGCAAAAGGAACTGCCCGTCTAGCATGAAGACAGAAGCTACATCAGAACCTCAGTTTGCTGCAATTTTCATGCTTATCATGGACTTAGTATGAAGAGAAGATGGGATAATAAAAATGGGTAGGGCAACAGAACAAAGTCGCAGTTATTTTTTTCGAATAACTGTCATTCCATCACGCAAGGGAAGGATTACCTTTTCTACGCGCTCATCGTTTTTAACCAGTTTATTGAATTCAAAAATACCGATGGTCTGCGCATCGTCGTGGCGTGGTTTATCCAGCACTTTTCCGTTCCACAGCGTATTATCTGCAATAAAGTAAGCACCCGATTTTAAGCGGTCGATCAGCAATTCGTAATACTGCACATATTCACGTTTATCGGCATCAATAAAAACCAGGTCGAACGATTCTTCAAGGACAGGTATAATTTCTGTAGCTGCCCCAATTTTTTGCTCTACCAAATGCGCCACACCCGCCTTTTCGAAATATTTAGTAGCCAGCGACTCCAGTTCATCATCAATCTCAATGGTGATCAGCTTGCCATCTTCGGGCAATCCTTTGGCTAAACAAATGGCAGAATAACCGGTAAAAGTACCCAGTTCGAGAATCGTTTTCGGACGGATCATTTTTGCCAGCATGGTTAACACCTGCCCTTGCAAATGTCCCGATATCATGCGGGCTCCCAGTACTTTCAGGTTGGTTTCACGGTCCAACTCGGTTAACACCAGATCTTCCTCATCGATGTGATTTAAAATATATTGATGCAATGCCTTTTGCCTGTCCATATCTTCTATTTATAAATCAGCGTACTCATCTGGTTTTTGTCCAGTACCAAATTAGCGACCTCCTGGATATCTTCGGCTGTTATCGCTTCAATTTTTTTGAAGGTCACACGCAACGGATCCACCTTATCAAACAGCATATAACTTTTCCCGATAGTGAGCATCAAATCTTCTCGACTTTCGGTTGAAATAGCAATCTGCCCGATTAGCTGTTTTTTTGCACGGCTTAATTGAACGGCACCCATTTTTTTATCACGCAACAAGTCAAACTCTTTATGCACCAGCGCCACTGCCTTATTCAAATTTTCTTTATCGGTACCAAAATAAACATTAAACAATCCGGTATCGGAATAAGCGGTATACGACGACTCCACGTTGTAAGCCATTCCCCGACGTTCGCGCATGGCCAGGTTTAAACGCGAATTGAGCGCATGTCCGCCCAACACATTATTGAGCAGCACCATGGCAATACGCTTTGGATTTTTAAAATCGAACGCCACATTACCCATTACACAGTGCGACTGAAAAGTATCCTTAATAACTGTTTTCGCTTGTGGCTGATACTCCAGGAATCGATCCCTGCCCGACTGTCGCAAACGTTGTTCCACCGCACCAAAATATTTCTCCAGCATTTTCAGCAGAACCGGAAAATCGATATTCCCTACCGAGCTGATCACCATCTGGTCGGTATGGTAGTTATTGGCAATAAAATTGAAAATCTTATCGCGGTTAAAGGTGCGCAGCTTTTCTTTTGTGCCCAGTATATTACGGGCTATGGGGTGACCCTCAAAAACCTGTTCTTCAAATTCATCAAAGATCAGTTCCGAAGGTGTATCGTAATACGAATTAATTTCCTCAACCACCACTTCCTTTTCGAGGTTTAGCTCCTTTTCAGGATAAGTGCTGTTAAAAAGAATATCGCTCAGCAATTCGGCTGTGCGTTCGTAATGTTCGCTTAAAAAAGTAGCATATAGTACGGTTTCTTCTTTTGTAGTATAGGCATTCAGTTCTCCGCCAACACCCTCGATGCGGCTTAACACATGAAACGATTTGCGCTTTTTTGTGCCTTTAAAAACCGAGTGCTCGATAAAGTGTGCAAGGCCATGTTCATCCTCTTTTTCGTCGCGCGAACCGGTGTTTATTAAAATACCCAGATGCCCCACCGGCGAATCAGTTTGCTGATGAATTATTCGAATGCCGTTATTTAATGTATGTATCAGATAATCAGTATCAACCATTGTCTTTTAAACTAATCGTGCAAAAGTATAAAAAGTATTGGATTGCAGACTCATACAACTTATAAAACGAATGGAAGGATTCTATGCAAAATCGAAAACATCGATGATGGTAAGATTTTCAAATCAAAAATTATGGTTTTAGGGCCCCCCTCCTAACCTTCCGCCAGTTGGCGGAGAGGAACTTTACACCTTCGGGGGATTAAGGGGGTCAAGTAATTCAGTTTCAAATAAAAACGACCAGGCACATAAATTCCCACTAATTCCCGGAGCTGAAAAAATTGATTTTTTTTGCTTTTTTTTTGTGTTGAACTTTGTGATTTTAAAAAAATGTATACTTTTGCAACACCAAAATAAAGGGGGTGCTACTTAAAGCCCAACTTTAGGACGGTGCCATAGCTCAGTTGGTAGAGCAACGGACTGAAAATCCGTGTGTCCCTGGTTCGATTCCAGGTGGCACCACAAAAGGGAAAAACGATGTTTTTCCCTTTTGTTTTATACACACAAAACGAATACTCTAAAGCCTCCAAAATTTTAAATAGATTTAATCAAATTTCACTTTAAAATTTAATTTTTTTAAATTACATTTGGTACTTTCAATATTTTCGAAAACGAAAAACGCCAAAGTACCATGCAGGGAATTAAAGAAGTAGCAGAAGAGCTTGGAATTACACCACAACAAGTAAGAAATCTGTGCCGAGATGGCAAAATTAAAGCTAAGAAAATTGGCAAAACATGGGTGATTGAAGATATTGATAAGAAATATTTCGTAAGTAATACCAGCTATGGAGTTGCGGAAGACCACCAAAATTACAACACCAAGGCACAGAATCATAAAAGACCAATTGCCTTAAGCTTTTTCAGCGGAGCAATGGGACTTGACATTGGACTTGAAAAAGCTGGCTTTAATACAATATTTTCGAGCGAGATTGACAATGCATGCAGAAAAACCATAAGAAAGAACAAACCGGACATTACTCTCATTGGAGATATTCGAGATTATTCTTCTTCACAAATACGATTCTTATCAGGCTTAAGAGAAGATGAAGAAATCGACCTCGTAGTTGGTGGCCCTCCCTGTCAAGCATTTAGTACTGCTGGCAATAGAAAAGGATTTGAGGACGAAAGAGGAAATGTATTTTTGACGTTTATTGACCGCATAATAGAGCTTAATCCCAATTTTGCCGTTATTGAGAATGTTAGAGGACTACTTTCGGCCCCTCTTAAACACAGACCACACAATCAAAGAGGTGACGACCACCCCGAATTAAATCTAGATGAGCTTCCTGGTGGCGCCCTAAATCACATAATAAAACGCCTAAAAGAAGCTGGCTACAATTTAAACTTTAACTTATACAACTCTGCCAATTTTGGCACCCCTCAACAAAGGGAGCGCGTCGTAATAATCTGCTCAAAGCTAAATATTGACATCCCCTTTATTGAGCCAACTCACTCACAAAACCAAGAGCACGGCTTAAAAAAATGGAAAAATTTTAAGGACGCGGTTCATACTCTTAACGGCATCAATCACGAATATGTGAATTTTCCTGAGAAACGATTAAAATATTATCGCCAGCTTTCTGCTGGACAAAATTGGCGTTCGTTACCAATTGATTTACAAAAAGAAGCGATGGGGGCGTCTTTTTATTCAGGTGGAGGTAAAACAGGTTTTTTACGACGATTGTCCTGGCATAAACCTAGTCCAACTCTCGTTACGCACCCTGCAATGCCCGCAACAGACTTAGCTCATCCTGTTGAAGACAGACCACTTAGTATTCAAGAATACAAAAGAATCCAACAGTTCCCTGACAATTGGGAGATTGAAGGGAGCATACTTGATAAATACAAGCAAATAGGCAATGCTGTTCCGGTTGGGCTAGGTTTTGCGATTGGTAAACACCTGATTAAGTTAATGAACAACGAAAAGATTAAGCATTGGGATAATTTTAAATATTCGCGCTACAAGAATACAAGTTATAAAGACTGGCGAATTCAGTTCAAAAAGGAAATTGCGAAGGCACAACCTATTTTAGATTAATTATTTTACTCCGTGTATCTTCTCCTACTTTATCAAATATCTGTAACAGATCTGAATATGTGTTTTCGTCCCCCAGCTTATTCCAGTAATCTTTGCCAATCAACACCACATCATCTGTATGCATGTTAAATATTTTAAATGGTATAGTCCAATTATAGTCTTCACGATTTTCTCCACCTGGATTATAAAACAATCCAAAGTAGGTTTTAAAATTGGGATTATGCGCTTTTAATAATAGCATATCTCTTTTGGCTTTTTCTGTTTGATCGAGATTTGGTTTTACAGTCTTTATTGAAATAAAAGTTTCAATGTTATTCTTTTTTATCCAAAGATCTGAAATAACTCGCCTTACCTCTGTATCACCTTTCCCATAAGCCAATACTCTTGCTTCTTCCTTTTCCCAGTTAGGAGATTTCTCACCATCCCTCAAGCTACTACAAATTCGTTCAACTTCATCAATTGCCCCTTTGTAAACATTTACATGGATGTCTTTTTGTCGGACAACCTCATAACCTGAATCTAGCGCGACCAGTCGTGATATTTCTTCAATTGGCCCCTGCCCAAATGAAGTAGAGAATGATCTTTCGAAGGCAGATGCATTTACCAATTCTTTTGTTAGCAAGTATTCATGAAAAGGTCTATGAGTTCTATTCTTCTGTGTTCTTTTTAAAGCTCCGTCAACGCAATCAGTAAGAATCTTTCTTATTTTGTCTTCAGTTTCTTTTTTCATAATATAAAGAAACACAATTTATTTAACACCTAAAGTATTAGACGAAGACTCTTAAATAATAAACTCCGACTTTTCCCATCTTTTGAAGGTATTAACCCAGACCGCCCAAAAACAAAAGGCTGCCCTCCGGAACAGCCTTTTGAAAATGAGTTGGGTATTTACTCTCCCTCATTCCCTCTCTGCGGGCAGAGAGGGACGATTGTGTCGCAGGCACAATCAGGGTGAGTTAATAGTACCATTCGCTCATTTGTTAACGTTTCAATTTTCAGAATAAGCGGCGGAATCAATCTTCCACCACCACTTCCTCATCGGGTTCTTCGCCCGACCTCGACACGTAAACCACACCCCACTCGCGGGCCAGTTTACGGCGGTTGGCCGGAGTTTCTTTGCGGTAGTAAAATTCTACCTCGTCGTAAATATCGCGTATCAGCTCGTCAATTTCGGGCAGCATATCCAGCACATCTTTGTTTTCGGCATCAAAAGCCTGCTTTTCGGCCGACTGTGCATTGCTTAACTCCACATATTTGTTTAGCTCAATTTCTACTTCGGCCGCCGATGGATTGCTCATTGACACTGCATCTCCCGTTTCCACATCACGTGGAGGTACACGTTTTGCTTCTCCTTCTATCAGGTTACGCGCCCAGGTAACTATTTCCTGCTCGGTTACCAGTCGGGGCAAATCGCTTTGGCTGGCATTTAGTCCGTAATACAGGCGGTCGGCCGGGGCAAACACGCCGCGCTCAACACCTAAATTAAACACCTGGAAGAAATGCGACACAATTCGATGCAACACCACTTGCTGCGCATTTTCCACTTCGGTGGCTTCAGCTTGTTTGGCAAACTGCTCCTGCCGCTCTCCTATCTCCTGCCTGAAAGCCGGATAAAGGGCAGTAAGCCGTGTTTGCGTTTCGGTACTTATCGCCCATTGGTCATCGGGCGTACTGCTTGATTTTTCGCTGGTTTTTTCCAGCACATTGTACCTGCCTATGGTACTTTTTGGTATTTCTCGATAAGGCATACAATTTAAGTTTTAGTCCCGGGGGTTATCCCATTTAGGAATTATGCCGGGAGAATGATTAATGTATAGATATCTAATTCCGGAGGAATTCTTTTCGAACAACAGACCCGCAATACACAAAAACTGCCAAAACACCAGTAACAAAGGCACTTTTAGCAAGTGCGGAAACGACCATATTTTATAAAATATAAGGGCTTCCGCACTTCGAAGAGGCCATATTTTTAAAAATACATTGGCTTCCGCACCCCGCAGAGGCCATATTTTGCAGAATATGGGGGCTTCCGCATGCGGAAGGTTCAATAAAACACAAAATGCATAGGCTTCCGCACCCGGAAACAGCCATATTGCACGAAATACATAGCCTTCAGTATGCGGAAGGATAGAGATATTAGAAAATATGCCGGCTTCTAAGTACGGAAACCTAACTATTTTCCTTGCATTGCTATCGTTTTCAATTCCGCTATGCAAGGTCGAACACACTGAATGGGCATATGTAAAATTGGCAAAATGCACTTGTGTTGTTTTGGTGAAAAAAAGTTACGAAAAATATTGTTATGGTTCAATAGGTTACAGAGATTGCTTCTCCCGATTCGTTTCACTCATTGCGATCCGTCAGCTGACGGAGAAGCAATCGTACGATAACTCATCCTCTCTTTTTAAAAGAGCCTGCCCCGATTCTTCGGGAGCGCGGTAGCCACACCACCTCCCACCCCAACTCATCGGGGTGTACTCCTCCTCTTGAGGAGGAGAAACGATCGTGCTTACCTTCATTTTTCTATGACAAAACCCATCTGCCAGAAGCCCAATTTCCCCTCCTGCCAGGAGGGGGGTACCGCGTTTACAGCGGTGGGGTGGTAAAAATTGTAATTGCGAGAGAGGAACGACTGAAGCAATCTCACTCCGTAGCAAACGGAATTTCCAATTAATGCCCCGGCTGTATATCCACCGGAATATCGCTCAGTACCCTGTGAATATGAAATAGTGATTGAATAACCGGATCGGCTTCAACCACCAACATCCCCATATTCTCTACAATATCGCTTACATTTTCCGGATAAATAGCTCCGATGGCTAACAAGCGGGCTTGAACCCTTGCCGGAGATGATCCGGTAATTCTGGTAAATTCTTTTTCGATACACCTAAAAAATTTTGTTCGGGTTGGATTTAGCAGCGTAGCAAATTTATTATCCGATGCAAAGGTTATCCTTATATTCTCGAAGGCTAAATTTTTATAGTGCCCATCATCCACCGAGATGATAATATCTAAATTAAATTCATCACCTTTTTCAATCCTGCTGCCATCCTCTTTCCAGGCTTTATAGCCTATTTTTAATTTACTGTTCAGCTCATCATTTATATTATCAATCAGAGCCTGCGTTTGATTTGCATGAGCCATTGGTTTAATTTTTCCCGGAATCGGGATGTGGACTATTCGCTCCCGGCTTTTAATGTTACTTGTTGGATTCATAGCTTTTAATTTAATGTTGTAACTAATAGAAAATTCGGTTAAAAAATGAACATTGCACAATGTGGCAGACGGTAGTATATACGCGTCTGATGTTTATTCTGTTACAACGTGAAAAATGGAAGCCAGTGGCAATTATTCGGGATTATTAGCTCCGTTTTTTAACGGGTACCGTGGGGAATGTAATTATGTACCGAATTTAATCAAATTGCACACCGATTAAGTTGACAGGAGCGGAGAACTTCCACCTGCTGACATGTAAAGGGTTGAAAGACTAAACCACTATGCATTGGAAACACATAGGTTTAAGACTCGAATGAAATTCGATGAATATAGATTGGACGGAAGTCAGAAGTCAGAAGACGGAAGAAAAAGATTTAACAATTCTCTAAAAACTTCGGTCTCCCGACTTCGGTCTTCGGTCAAAAACTAAAATTTATAGAAACTAAAGTAGCTGCAATAATCCCGAAGTTTCGGGAGCAGGGTATTAACCGTGAACTTGAAAATAAATTAGAGAGCTATGTACAAACAAATTAACTTGCCAATCCCTTACCTGCGCTCAATCATTTTTGCCGATAGAATACGCACGTCATCAATGGGTTTGTCTGCCGGGTTGGTGGCAACACCTGCAATGCTGTCAACCACATCCATTCCGCTTATCACCTGCCCAAAAACGGTGTAGTTCTGATCGAGGTGAGCCGCGCCGCCTTCTGTTTTATAAATCTCGCGGTGTGCCTCCGGGAAACGGTAAAGCTCCATTGTTGTCAGCTCTGTTTCGGTAAGCGAGTCGAACCGTGTTTTTATCGTTGCTATATCCTTTTGAATGGTTGCAATCGTTAAACTGTCAGCTGTGAGGCGTTCCTCGTAAATGGCATCCATTTTATCCATCAGCCCTGAAAGTTCCTCCAGCTGTGTTTTATTCTCCGCTTTGTTAATCACCTTATTATATGCCAGCCAACTGTTTATGCGATTTTCAACCAATGCCAGTGTGCTGTCGGTGTAGGTACGTCCCTGAATAATGGTAAACTGTGTACCATCCGATTCACGATCCGGGTTTTGGTCGTCTCCCATTCGCGCGGCATTCAAGGCCCCTCTACGGTGCAGCAAATCGGGTCTGAATTCGGCATCGATACGGTAATACAGCGCGGTACTGTCTTCGGTACTAATTTGACCTGTAGGTTTGGTAGCTACATCGCCGGTTTGTATCAAAAAGTTTTCAATTACACGATGAAACGATACGCTGTCGTAAACGCCCTGGTTCACCAATTTTATAAAATTATTGCGGTGTATGGGTGTCTCGTCCGACAAACGCAGAATAATGGTTCCAAAATCAGTGCTTAGCTGCACATCTTTCTTCAGATCACTTTTCCACACTCCTTCTTCAATTTCGCTGTCGCATGCAATACAAAACAGCATTATACACCCAACAAGCAGCAGTGATAGTTTTCTCATTACCAAATTAACTGATTTTTAAAATTCAAGACGAGTTTGCTTATTCAAAACTTACAGTTGTGTATTCAGGATTCACCTTCCTAAAAATGTTTCTCTATAGCCTTTAACAGTTCGGCTTTTCGAATGGGCTTGCCAACATAATCGTTAAATTCGTTTCCATTCATTACATCGCCTTGTGTTTCGGGAGCAAAAGCCGATAAAGCAAATATCTTTATTACACCATCCAGCTCCCTGATATGTTTTGCGGCCTGGTAGCCATCCATTTCGGGCATTTTTAAATCCATTAAAATTAAATCAATGCCAGCGTTTTCCTTAAACAGTTTTATGGCCTCAACGCCTGTTGATGCAATGATTAGTTCTTCAGTAATCTCGTTTAACATATACGAAAATAACTTCTGATTAATGACATCGTCTTCAGCCAATAAAATTTTTAATTTCTTTGAAGCGGGTACGCTAACGGGATTGTTCTTTTCCATAGGGTTGTCAACTTTCGAAGTAATAATACCAATCACAGTAAAAGGGAATACTGTGTCCGGCAATTAACCTCCATTAAAACTCGTCCTTATTTCTATTTTTTGTATAACTGTTTAAAGATATGGTTTTCCTTTTGATTGGCGAAATTACAGTGTTAGGCATTTTGCTTATTTTTGACAACAATTTAAAAAACGAAAGAAATGAAGATTGTTGTTTTGGATGGCTACGCACTAAATCCCGGAGATTTAAGTTGGGAAGAAATAGGGAAATTGGGTGATTTTAAGGTATACGACCGCACCCCTCCCGAATTAACACTTGAGCGGGCAAAAGATGCCGACGCAATTTTCACCAACAAAGTAATCATCGATAAGGAAATTATAAATCAGCTGCCTAAACTAAAATTTATTGGTGTGCTGGCAACTGGTTACAATGTGGTTGATACTGCTGCTGCGCGCAAGGCGGGAATTACCGTTTGCAACATTCCGGCCTATAGTACTGCATCGGTGGCACAACTGGTATTTGCCCATATTCTTCATTTCACCAACAATGTGGCAGAACATGCCAGCTCGGTGCATAATGGCATCTGGGCAAAAAGCACCGACTTTGCCTACTGGCTTTCGCCGCAAAGCGAACTGGCCAGAAAAACACTGGGGATTATTGGATTCGGACAAATTGGGCAAGCCGTGGCACGTATTGCACTGGCTTTTGGCATGAAGGTAATTTTTAACAACCGAAGCAAAAAATCAAGCGATATTAATGCCCTGCAGGTTGATCTTGACACCTTACTCGAAAGCAGCGATTTTATTAGTATTAACTGTCCGCTTACCGACGAGAATAAAGGTTTTATAAATACGGCGGCCATTGAAAAGATGAAACCATCTGCATTTCTGATAAATACCGGGCGAGGCCCGCTAATAAACGAACTGGATTTGGCCGATGCGCTAAACAACAAAAGAATTGCAGGTGCCGGTTTAGATGTACTGGCCGTTGAACCTGCTCTACCTGACAATCCACTTCCGAAAGCCAAAAACTGCAACATTACACCCCACATTGCCTGGGCAACACTTGAAGCCCGGCAGCGATTAATGCAAATTGCCACCAACAATCTGCGGTCATTTCTCAGCGGCAATCCGATAAATGTGGTCGGCTAAGTTTAAAAATAGTTAAGAATATATAAAGCACGTTTCAACGGCGCAACCTTTTACACTCTTCAAGCGTTTTATCAGCACACGAAGGGTAAATTGTGTTGCTAAAGATCCTGCATATCGTTTTGCTGGCATCGGTAAAGTACATTGTAACACTACCGTATGCTATGATTATCGGCGTCGATTACAAATACGCACTTATTGCTGTATTATCGGGCGGAATTGGCGGCTTCTTATTCTTTTACTACATCAGTAAACCGATAAACCGCGGATTAATGCGGTTGTGGCCATGCATTTGCCGGGCAATTCCTTTTTCGTTACGAGGTCGCTACCGAAGTTGGTGCATCAGAAGATCGCGAAAGAAAAAACGCATATTTACCCGGCGAAACCGCTTTATCACTCGAATGAAAGCGAATTATGGTTTCTGGGGAGTTATTATCGCTACCCCCGTTATTTTAACCATACCTATCGGCGCCTTTCTCGCCAACAAATATTATTCGCAACGACGACACATTGTTTTATATATGATATTATCAATAATTGGTTGGGCAGGAGTATTGTCGGGCTTAGTGCATTTATTTCCCGGCGTGTTCCTTTAACCGATGCAGGTTTTCTTCATTTAACAACAACCGACGATCAGCTTCTGCCCAATCCAATTCAGTCAGCTCATCCATTGTCAGCCACTTTACTGCTTTATGATCATTAAGTTTTACATCGCCCGAAATAACCACACAAACAAAAGGAATAAGCCGGATACATTTAATTTTATAGTCGTGCTCAACAGGGATTAACTTTTCCTGTACCTGAACGTGCAAATTCAACTCTTCTTTTATTTCGCGCACAATACATGCTTTAGCCGTTTCACCCGATTTTATCTTCCCTCCGGGGAATTCCCACTGCAACGGATGATCGGAGCTCTCGTTGTTTTGTGCAACGAGCACTTTCCCGTTCTGAATTATAATAGCACAGGTAACTTGAATCATGCTGCAAAAATAAAAAGTTGAAGAATAATTTCTATCTTTTCTGCCCGTTTGAAATCAACCACCTATGACAGAACAAGAACTTTTCGAACACCTCGACACGTGGGATAACATTGAAGTTGTTGCTGCATCGATACTTAACGCCCCGGCAGAATTTGATACACTAATACAGCTTGCCCTAAACGATACACGACAAAAAAGCTGGCGGGCTGCCTATCTTGTCGATAAAATTCATGATGAAAAACCGGAACTGCTACATCCTTATCTCCCGATACTGATTGAACAACTAAAAACGGAAAAGAATGCCAGCAAACGCCGTCATTGGCTTAAACTTATTAGTATGAACAAGATTGAAGAGGAGCTTACCGGGTTTCTGTTTGATTATTGTATCAACACGTTTACTTCGGGCAGCGAAGCCGTTGCAGTTCGCGTACACGCCATGCAAATACTCTTTAACATCTCGGAAATGGAACCCGATTTAAAACCCGAGGTACTGCAGTTGATTGAACAGGAAATGGAACACCATCCCACTGCAGGAATCCGCTCAAGAGGCAAAAAACTGGCAAGCAAACTATTTAAACAAATCAGGCAAAGCAGCGATTAAGAGCTTGCTTTCTGCTGAAATTTATTGATCAACTCCTGCAGTTTTCCATCCAACTCCTTATTCAGCTCGTCTTGTTTATAATTACGAGTTAGAATTACCATGTTTCTCAGGTGCGAAATCTGGCGGTTCTGCTCACTTTGAACTGCTGAAGCAAAGTTATCCGGTAACGAAGCATAATAATCGAGCATAGCAAAGCAGTTATCGGCCATTATCCGTACTTTTTCATTTCCTTTTTCCACAGCTCCGGCTCTGTAATACTGGTCTGCCATCTGGAACGAACTGTAATCAAGCGGAATAATCTCGTTCGGGAAAAGCTCAAACATTTTGTCGGCCACTTCAATGGCTTTTTCTTTTTCGCCATCAGCAACCAATGCCTGGGCCAAACGGGTAAACATGTAACGTGCCTGCATAATATCAATCTGTTTGCGGTTGTACTCGTCCATATGAATATCCGGATCGTTTACATTTCCCCAAACAAATTTGTTCATTACGTTATCGTACAGAATATCGGTATCGATTCTTCCGGCGGTCACACCTTGTTTTGGTGTTTTAATGGGCACAAAACGATAGGCCAATCCTTCAAACTGCAGCCAGTCGAGGAAATGAATGTTCCCGGTAAATACTAAACTGTGATCGATATAAATCGGTCGTTCCCAATTATTGGCAGCAATCATATTCAGTACCGCCATCTCACTTTTTGTGATCATATTACCGGTAATCTTAAAGCTAACTCTGTCGGCAATCTTGTCAGCATCCTCCGGTTTTACTGTTCCAGTTTCAACAGCTTTTTGTTTATCAACAGTTATATGGAAATCACGCGATGGCAGATAATCGAGCATTGCTCCACTGGTTACCTGTACTTTGGTACGCACATCGTCGCTACCTAAAAATTCCATCGCTTCGCTTAATTCCACCGAGCCTTTAATCCGGTCCTGGAAAAGCACCGCATCCATCCGGCCCATGTAATACTTATCTTTTGTAAAACTGAAGGGCACCGGATCAGCCTCGTAAGTTTTATACTGCTGCTGACTGATATACCAGTCCATTCCCAGGTAACTGATGTTTACAATTTTAATATCAGGACGCACACCTTCCACCTCTTGCACATACCACAGCGGGAAAGTATCGTTATCGCCATAGGTAAACAGGATAGCATTTGGCGCACACGACTCCAGATAATTTTTGGCGTAATCACGCGTCATATATTTTCCTGACCTGTCGTGATCGTCCCAGTTTTGCGATGCCAGCACGCCAGGCACTGCAACCAGCGAAATAACAGTTGCCAAAACAGCTCCGGGAGCTCCTTTCACTACCTTTTTCAGTCCGGAATAAATGCCAAGCACACCCAATCCAATCCAAATGGCAAAGGCATAAAACGAGCCTGCATAGGCATAATCACGTTCGCGCGGCTGATACGGATATTGATTGAGGTAAACCACAATGGCAATTCCGGTTAATACAAACAGCAGCATGGTAACTGCAAAAGTTTCTTTGCCCTTTTTTCCCTGGTTATACTGAAAGAATATGCCCAGCAAACCTAACAGAAGCGGCAAGAAATAATATACGTTTCTGCTCGGATCGTTTTTCATCCACTCGGGCATAACATCGCGCGGCCCTGTTTTTGGTTCATCAATAAACGAAATACCACTTACCCAGTTACCGTTTTCAAAACTTCCGTGGCCTTGCAAATCGTTTTGCCGGCCAACAAAGTTCCACATAAAATATCGCATATACATGTGCCCCATCTGGTAACTAAAAAAGAAGCGCAGGTTTTCGCCAAAAGTTGGTTTTTGAAGCGTTTTCACTTCTCCACGCTCACGAATTCGAACGGGCGTTCCTTTTATTTTTCCCCATTCTTTGTAGGCCTGCACATGGTTCGACTTATCGCTGTACATTCGCGGAAATACAGTTTCCATTTTAGGTTCATACACCGAACCTCCGGGCATGGTGCCTGTAATCTCGTATTTACCATCTACTCTGTTGTACTGCTCCTTCGGATCTTTAGTACCAATGCGTGGCGCATTATAGTAGGGGCCTTTTGCCAATGGTCGGTCGCCATATTGCTCACGATTCAGGTAGCGAACAAGTGCAAAAGCATTATCAGGACTGTTTTGATTCATTGGCGGATTAGCCGAAGCACGAATAACAATCAATGCAAATGATGAGTAGCCGATAAGAATTACAATAATCATGGTTAGTGCATTGTTCCAAACCACCATATTTCTTTTTCGGGTATAATTGATTCCCCATACTGAACCTGCCGCCATCAGGGCTATCATAAATAATATTCCGGAATTAAACGGAAGTCCAAAGCCATTTACAAAAATGCGGTCGAAAATGAATGCAATACGTGGTACGCCAGGTATAATCCCGTACTGAATACCCAGCAAAATACCCATTGATGCAGCCAATGCATAAACTACACCTTTCCACGAAAATTCGTATTTTTTGAAGTAATAAACCAGTCCAATAGCAGGAATAGCCAACAGGTTAAGCAAGTGAACCCCGATTGACAATCCCATTAAATAAGCAATCAACACCAGCCAACGATTGGAATTTTTCTCGTGTGCCACCGTTTCCCATTTCAAAATAGCCCAGAATACCATTGCGGTGAATAACGATGAAAGCGCATAAACTTCGCCTTCAACCGCCGAAAACCAAAATGAATCGGTAAATGTAAAAGCCAGTGCTCCAACCAAACCACTGCCCCACACTGCAATTTGTTCGCCGGTGCTGAGTTCTTCCACGGGGAAAAGTTTTTTGGCAAGATGTACAATCGTCCAGTACAAAAACATAATGGTTGAGGCACTTGCAATGGCCGACAGCGAATTAACCATAACAGCTGCTTTCGTGGCATCGGGAGCGAAAAGTGTAAATATCCGCCCTAAAATCATAAAAGTAGGTGCGCCTGGCGGGTGTCCAACTTCCAGTTTAAATGCACTTGTAATAAACTCGCCACAATCCCACCAGCTAACAGTGGGTTCGAGCGTAGCAAAGTAAGTTATACAAGCTGCTATAAATACAAGCCATCCAAGAATGTTATTGATTAATTTCGTGTGTTGCATGATCCGCTAATTTTTTGAACAAAGGCAAATATAAGCTTTTAAACAGGAATGCTGCGAACATAATTATCAAAATGCATTTTGATGTTTTTTTCGAAAGAGGTATTTTTTTTTTAGTCAGATATTGCAGAATAAATTTTTTTTATACTTTTGCACCGTCTTTAACGAAAAGACACAATAAGGACTGACCCGTGGTGTAATTGGCAACACGTCTGATTTTGGTTCAGAAGAGTCCAGGTTCGAGCCCTGGCGGGTCAACTGAAGGTCTGCAGAATACTGCAGACCTTTTCTTTTTATAACACTTTTAACGAGGCTACAAACAATTGTAATGCGGGAATACAACTAGGCTGATTGACTATTATTTATAGATTTCCCAGCTTACAAAAAGGTTCTAGAAAGAAGTTCCGCACTATATTCTAATACAAAAGCATAAGTTCCCACTGGCATCGCTAATTCCTTTTCAAATTCGAGGTACTAATGCTTACGTACTCGCGTACTACAACTTCAATAATTTCTTCATTATACAAAATTAAAACGGGTTAGCTGTTTACAAATCACCCGCAAATTCACCCGACAGGGTGTTAAAAGATGAAACATCTCGCTCTATTTTTGGTATGATTTAAAACAGATAAAAATGAAGAAACAAAAAATACTTCTGGCAGGAGCTACCGGTTATTTAGGCAAATACATAGTAGCTGAGTTACAAAAACATAAATACCCAACCAGAATTGTAGTAAGAAACAAAAACAAGATCTTCGACAATCATGATTCATTGGAAGTACAAATCGCCGAAGTCACAAAACCAGAAACATTATCGGGAATTATGCAAAATGTTGATGTGGTAATTAGCACAGTTGGAATAACCAGACAAAAAGATGGGCTTACATACATGGATGTAGATTACAAGGCAAACCTGAATTTACTACAAGAAGCAAAAAAATCGGGTGTTCGAAAGTTCATTTATGTTTCGGCTTTTAATGCTGACAAATTAAACGATTTAAAAATGTGTAAAGCCAAGGAGAAATTTGTTAACAAACTCAAGGAGAGCAACATGAACTTTTGTGTGATTCGCCCCAACGGATTTTTCTCAGACATAACTGAATTCCTGAAAATGGCTAAAAAGGGGAAAGCTGAACTCTTTGGAAAAGGAAAATTCAAGATGAATCCCATCCATGGAGAAGACCTTGCGGAAATCTGCGTTTTAGCAATAGAGTCGGAGTATAAAAAGATTGAAGTTGGCGGACCAGAAATATATACACATAACGAAATAGCAAAGTTAGCCTTTGATGCTGTAAATAAGAAAACGAGAATAGGTTATATACCAGAGCCGATTCGAAAAATGATACTCTGGTTTGCACGCACCTTCACGTCTTCCAAAATCTATGGTCCCATAGAGTTTTTTCTTACAGTACTGGCAATGGACATGATAGCTCCTCAGTATGGGAAACATACTTTATCCGAATATTTCAGCGAAATGAAATCAAAAATTTAGAGATCATGTCACGAAAATTAAGAAAAAGTCCAGCGTATTGCCTGGTTATTTCATTAGTCCGTTTGGCTTTTGGGAAACTAAGGTTAAACAGTCAATACCTCAATAAAACGGTTTTAATGAAAGACAATAACAAATACAAGATATTTCGACACATAACAGTTAAGACCAATCAGAATAATGCAGCAAATGCAGTACTTGTTGTAAGCTTCAAATTTGCCCGTTTAACACATAAAGCAAATAAAACAGCGTCAATTATTCCGATGTTGATAATTGCGGGATATCCGGGATTTGTAAAAAAGCTATATGCCGTTAATGCTGAAAACGGCTATTGGCAAGGTATGTATCAATGGAAATCGTCAAAATATCTCGAAGAATATAAGAAGTCCTTCGTTTTCAAGATGATGAATAAACGAGCTATTTCAGGATCTATCAATTCCTTTGAAATAGAAAATGAGAACTTGTCAAATTTCATTGGAAGATCCATAAAAAATGAACCAGAATACAACTAAAATTAATCATGGAAAACATTATCGATCAATCACTTTGCAAAAAATGCGGAATATGCGCTGAAGTTTGTCCAAATAAAATTATCGGGCAAAACGGTAGCATCCATTTTAAAAACGAAAGAGAACATCTGTGCCTGCAATGCGGGCAATGTATGGCAGTTTGCCCAACAAAATCTATACAAATAAAAGGTCTGTCATATAATGATTTCCTTGAACTACGTAATGGTAAAAGCAATTATGAAAGCTTTATGGAAGTCTTGGCGGGCAGAAGGTCGGTAAGGAATTTTAAAAACCAACCAGTTCGTAATGAATTAGTTGATGAAATAGTAAATTCCGTTTCATATGCTCCTTTTGGCGCAGCACCTGAAAAAATGGAGATTAGCGTAATTAATAGCCGTGAAAAAATTGAATCAGTTTTACCTTTAATTTCAGATTTCTTTCTGGGACTTGAAAAAATGGTTGAAAATCCAATTTCATCCATATTCCTCAGATTAATTGCAGGTAAAGAAAATTTTCATACTGTAAAAAATCACATATACCCAATTGCAAAAGGAGGAAATTATAATCTTGAGAATGGGGATGGGATTACAAGAGGTGCACCGTGTTTAATAACTATCCATGCATCCAAAAATGCCGAAGCTCATACCAATAACGGAGTAATTTACGCAACCTACATGATGCTTGCAGCCCATGCAGTTGGGCTTGGAGCTACAATGATAGAGTGTATTATTCCTGCCATTAACAGAAATAATAAGTTAAAGCAGTTTTTTCAAATTCCCGAAAAGAACGAAGCGATAATGTCTATTATCGTTGGACATCCAAAATATCGATTTAAAAGAACAATAAAACGTAAAAAACACAAAGTTCACAAAGTAGAATAATTCCTGTATTTTTTTCTGGCTATTCAATGCTAATGTTTGTCATTCCGGCATATTGGTTTCAGGTTAAAATTCACCCGTTGATTCACCTTCAAGGGTGATTTTCACTTTAGGATCATCCAGTAATTTTGACATAGAGTAAACAATGAAATTACTGTACTGAAAAAAACCATGAAAACAATTAAAACAAATAGAAAACATCAGGTATTAATTACCGGAGCATCAACGGGTATTGGATATGCAAGTGCAATTTATCTCGACAAAATTGGATACCGGGTTTTTGCAGGAGTGAGGACAGAAAGTGACGCACAGAAGCTAAAAGAAAACGGCTCTGAAAACCTTAATCCGGTTCTTCTTGATGTTTGTAACCCTGAATCAATTAATACGACATGCGATCTTATTTCAAAACAATTGGGATCGGATACCTTTAGCCTTGTTAATAACGCGGGATTATCTTTAAATGGGCCGCTTGAAATCCTTCCGATGGATGATATCCGAAAACTTCTGAATGTGAATGTTCTCGGATTGCTATCGGTAATCCAAAAGTACTTACCGCTTATTCGAAAAAACAAAGGAAGGTTGGTAAATATCAGTTCTGGCCATGGTTTACTGGCTATCCCGGATAAAAGCGTTTATGCAGCTTCAAAATTTGCAGTCCAGGCGATCAGTGATTCTTTAAGGGTTGAACTAAAACCATTTGAAGTTTCAGTTTCGAATGTCATTGTTGGCAAAGTAAATACAAGCGTACTTGGAAAAATCGAAAATGACAGAAGGAAGATGTTGGAAGGAGCAAATCCTGAAGTTGTTCGAGAGTATACTCAACTTATTGAATATTTCGACAAGGAAGTAAAAAACATTCCGGGAATTGAAGCTTTAGAAGTGGCAAAAATAATTGGCGATGCGTTGAATAATCGAAAACCCAAAGCACAATACCTAATTGGTCCGGGAGCTAAAAAAATGAAAGTGCTGGCAGGTTTTCCCAGAAAAATGAGAGACAAAATGTTGTTTAATGCCATTTATAAAAATAAGAAGTGTAACAATTCTGCTGAGATGTAGTCTTAAATAAAAACCTTTTTTATAATTTTAAACCGAAATAAAAATAAAGTGCTGGAGATACAACCCATACACTAAGAGTGGCTTGGGAACGGAAAAATCTAAATTACAAATAACACTTAAAGACATCGAGCAGTAGTTTGATGTCACGAGATTTCAATTTATTTATTAATTGAAGGATTTGTTGTAATTAGATTTTAAAGGCCAAGTTTTATTTATCCACACACCCATTCCTATTGTAAATCGTATAACAAATACTTCGTGAAAACATCACGAAAATGCTTATTAACAAAGAAATAAGAGAAGAGCTCAACACGCTTTTCTACAAACTAAAATTACAAGACAAAAACGCCAACTCTTCGCTCGACAAACAAGTAAAAATAGAGCAGATTATTGGCTACCTGGAAATTATTCATGCTGAACTAAGAAAGACTTCAAAGAAACGTCAACTGGTTTTTGTTGACAGCGGTGCAGGCAACTGCTATTTAAGTTTTCTGGTCTACTATTTCTATCACCATATTGAAAAGCGTAATATCAGAATTCATTGCATCGATTACAATGAAAAGTTGATGAAACGGAGTGCAGAACTGGCAAAAGAGCTATGTTTTCAGGAGATTTATTTTCATGCCATGGATATTGTAGAATTTTCAACAGAAGAACCGATTGACATGGTTTACTCACTACATGCATGCGATACCGCAACCGACAAAACCATGTATTTAGGTATAAAAAACAAGGCAAAACTCATTTTGTCTGTTGCCTGTTGTCAACACTCCATCGACATGAAAGCCAAAACACTAAAAGCGGTAGTACGCTACAAAGCCTTCCGCGACAAAATGTTGATGATGATTTCTGACACTTTAAGAGCACTACTTTTAGAACAGAACGAATACAAGGTGGATATTTTTGATTTTGTGTCGTCGCGCTTCACCGACAAAAACAGCATGATAAGAGCAAAAAGAACGGAGTTCAAAAAGCAAATTGATGCTGAAGCTGAGTATATTAACTTAAGTAGTGAGTTTAAAATGAAACCATACCTGGAAGATCTTTTGTTCGAAACAGTATTTTGAACAATGATTGACAGAAACAGATCGAAGATAACAAGTTGTGGCATTCTGACACGAATTGACTTAAAAACAGTTGGAAATTAACTATCTTTAAGTCATTGAACTATAAAGGACTGAGAAATTCGTTCTGCCACACTTGTTTATCTCGTTACCAATGCTATTAACTAAACTTTTTATTCCAAAACCATCGGAAGACACCATTCATCGCCAGGAGCTAATAAACCTGCTGAACAATGTCGAAAACAAAAAATTAGTGCTAGTTTCGGCACCGGCCGGTTATGGCAAAACAACGCTTATCAGTGATTGGATTCAGCAAAAAAATATTGCTGCCATATGGTGTTCTATTGACAAAAGAGACAACGATCTCTATGAATTTTTAAAAATACTGGTTACGGCAATAAATAAAAAGTTCAGTACTATTGGGCAAAGTGCCCTGGAACTATTGCAAGCTCCGGGAACAGCAAAAACGGAATATATTATTGAACTGTTTTTAAACGACTTACTTCAATTAGAAAAAGAAACCGTATTGGTCCTGGATGATTTACATTTAATTGAAAACAAAGGGATTTTTGAAATTTTATCGACCATTCTTGAGTATAAACCTCCAAAACTTATTCTGATCATTTCTACCCGGTCCGACCCACCTCTTCCACTTGCCCGACTTCGTAGTAGAAATGAAATACTTGAACTGCGATCAGATAATTTAAGTTTTTCCAAAGCCGATATCGAAAATCTATTCAATAAGAAGCTAAGGCTAAATCTATCAAAAAACAGCATTGATATTCTGAAACAAAAAACAGAAGGATGGATTGCTGGTCTGCAACTTTCAGCATTAACGTTTAAGGGTCAGGAGAATCTTTCTGCATACATTGATAAAATGGCAGGGGACAATCGCTATATAATGGACTATCTAATGGAGGAAGTTCTGAGTAAACAAAGTGAAGAACTCAAAACCTTTTTACTCAAAACGTCGATATTAGATCAATTCTCAGGCTCGCTTTGCGATACAATTTTGTCGACAAACAATAGTCAGCAAATACTCGAATCGCTTGAGAAAGAAAACAAATTTATCATCCCGCTTGATCATGAACGCAAATGGTTTAGGTATCATCATCTTTTTGGCGATCTGCTAAAGCAACAATTAAAAGTAGCCGCTAAGTCGGACCTCGAAATCTTGCACAATAAGGCAAGTGAATGGTTTGAAAACAATCAGCTGCCTATATATGCAATTGAACATGCCATTGAAGCCGGCAACAGAAAAAGAGCACTACATATTAGCAATAAAATAGCCAATAACTTATGGGAGACTTCCCAATACAGCGTAATTCATAAATTGGGAAGCCATTTTACGAATGAAGAAATGTTATCAAACTTTAGTTTCTGTATTGTTTACGCATGGGTTTTAACAGTAACAGGCAGAGTTGAGGAAGCTGAAACCAACCTGGAACGTTTGCTGAAAAACCCACTGGAAAAAAAACTCTTAGGACGAGTTTATGGTACCTTAAATTTTATTGCTGTATTTAAGGGAGATAGTGAAGCTGCTTTTCGCTATTCGGAACTGGCGACCCAGAATATTGAAGATGACGATATTCTTTGGGGAACATGGGCTTATATTTCTTATGGCGAAGCACATCTTTTACGATTTGAACTGGATCAATCGATAGAAGCATTTAAAAAAGCCAAAGAAAAAATTGAGAAATACAACAAATCGTATTTGAATTTGATAGCTGAATCTAAGTCGGCTTATGTCCTAAAATTGCAAGGAAAGTTTCGGGAATCACGCGCTGCATTTAATGTAATTCTAGAAAATTATTCAAACTCCAAAATTCAAAGAAACAATATTACCTCTTCTATTATTTATTCGATGATTGGCTTAATGGAAGTTGAACAAAACAACGTTGAAAAAGGAATCGAACTAGTATTGCAAGGGTATGAACTTGCTGAAAATGCAACCAGTATTTCTTTCCGGGGATACAGCATTATCTTGTTGGCAGAAGCCTATTCATTAGCTGGGAATTTGGATGAGTCAATAAACAAAATTGAAGAGCTGCAGGAGCTTTTGTTGTCTAAGTCAGCACAATGGATATCTGTTTTGGCCATAGTGATAAAATGCAAACTTTTCATATGGCAGGGAGAACTGGAAAAAGCTGAAAAATTGCTTCAGCAAAAACATAGAGAGGATATCAACTATACCTTCGAAAAATATTTCCACACCATTTCAAAAGGCAGATTACTGGTTGCTCAGGGAAAAAACAACGAATCCATTAGTTTACTTGAGCAATTCTCCAATGAAGTAGAAGCAGATGGTGCCATTGAGTTACTGATTATGGCTGACTTGTTAAAAGCAAAAGCATATTTTGCCTTGAATGATAAAGAAAAAGCCAGCGCATCAGTTATTTCAGCTTTACGAAAAACACAAGATGAAAATTACATAAGACCTTTTATTTGTGAAGGTGAAGAAATAGAAGCTTTAGTAAAAGCCATCAGAGAAAAAAAGAAAACAAGATCTTCTGAATTACTCGATTCAGTTTCAACAGAATTTCTGGATAAACTTATCGACACTTTTGAAAAGGAGAAGCAAAGTAGTTCTCGAAGAAAAGAGGAATTATTAACCAGTCGCGAGCTGGAAACCCTTCAGCTACTAACAAAAGACCTAAGTAACCAAGAAATAGCTGATCAGCTTTTTATCTCGCTAAATACGGTAAAAACCCGTTTGAAAAATATTAATCTTAAACTGGAGGTTGATAATCGCCGAAAGGCGGTTATCAAGGGCAAGGAACTGGGATTAATCTGACCGTACTGCTTTTCAATCTTAAATATCCACCCCCTTTTTCACCCACCAGGGTGATTCATGCATACCGTTCACTACCTACCTTTGACTTATCATTTTTACAAAAAACATAAGTCATGAAAACAATTGATTTTTTTAGAATCGTAACGAATGTAGTTCGACATATTGTTCAAGGTATTGTAACTTATTGCTGGAATATATATAAATCCTTTCGATTTATCAGAATGTGCTCCATCGTTAAAAAATGGCCCGAAGAAATTAAATTACCCTATGTAATTGCAGTCATTGACAAGGAATAAACAAGAAACAAACCGGAATGTGGTTAACAATTCAAATGTACAACCAACTTTTGGGAGGAAACCAAATGGTTACAATTAGAAAAGAGAACAAGAAAGATTTTATTGCTATCAAAGCGTTAAATAACAAAGCTTTTGGACAAACAGAAGAAGGAATAATCATTGACAGAATTAGAAATTCGGATGCTGAAACATTATCGCTGGTCGCTGAAATGGACAATAAAATTGTTGGTCATATTTTTTATAGTTCAGCAGAAATTGTATGGAATAATCAGGTCATTAAAGGAATGGGCCTCGCCCCAATGGCTGTTTTACCGGGATACCAAAAACAGGGAATCGGAAAAAGGCTAATTCACGAAAGTCTTTATCTCCTTATTCATAAGAAACTCTCCTTTATTATAGTATTGGGCCACAAAGATTATTATCCAAAGTTTGGCTTCGAAACAGCATCTAAACATGGGATCAAATGTCAATGGAATGGCGTTCCTGACGAAGTGTTTATGGTAATGATTCTGGACAAAGAAAAAATGAAAGGAGTTAAAGGAACTGCAAAATACTGTGATGAATGGGATGACGCAATGCAGTCAGAATCTGACTGAATTTCTGAATCTTATATTTCGACCAGGAGGGAACACCAAAATAAACTCAAATGGGGGATGCAAAATTACCCCATTTTCCACCCACCAGGGTGTTTTTTTTACTATTGACTCACCTTAATTTTGACATAGAAATTCAATCGAAAACAAGATGAAAGGAAAAGTAAAAATAAAAATACAAGGTTGTTTGGATAGCAAATGGCAGGATTGGTTTGAAGGAATGGAAATAAGCCACGAAGAAGATAAAACGGTTCTTTCGGGAAATATAAGAGACGAATCTAATTTGCACGGAATCCTCAACAAAATCAGGGATTTAAACCTGAAACTTATTTCTGTAAACCCAGATCCTGAAAACAATTAAATAATAAAAAACACAACTATGAAAAAAGTTACCCTAACCTTAATTCTAAACTGCTTCATTTTCTTTTCTGCTTTGGGACAAAACAATTAAAACGAAATTGAACACCGCCACTCTATCGGATCTTCATTATTTATGCTCTATAATTTCTCAGCGGAATCGGCGGACTACGGACTGCTCACCTATGGTTAACAGTTGAGCACTAAAGATCGTATTTTTATTGAATACAATACCTGGAAATACGAAGAGCCAATGGGAACTTATGGTGATTCCGACGAAATGTATCCGGGCTATGTGCACACACACGGAATTGGTTTCGGCTACCAGCGTTTCTTCTGGAAAGGTCTTTTCTCAACTGCACAAGCCACACCTTTTTATAAGCAATATTTCGATTTGGAAGACGAAAAAATCCAGAATGGGTTACTAATTATTCTTCCAAAGGATTGTAAACAGTTCCGATAAACAATAAGGTATTGGTGGTACGTTCGCGAATAGCAAATACAAACGGTTTATTAAAATGTATTGTAGGAGTTTCGCCTCCTGCAGAATTCCGTTCAAAACCAATTGTTGTTACTGCTGCAGCCTCGGTACCTTCTTCGTTAACATCAACATAAGTATTCTGTTTCACAAAGGAAATATATGTTGGCTCTTCGCTCAAGTTTGAAAAATCGGCTTCATACGGATCAAAAGCATCGGTCATCCCCAACAGCTTCAAGCTCTCATTTAAGTATTCTTCATATTTAAATTTAAACTTAGGCAATAACACGTTGTATTCTGTTTTACTTTCCTGCAGTGCAAGTCCCGCAGTCATTTCAGCATATTTATCTGCATCAAAAAAACTTAAGAATTCGCCTAAGCTTTCGGTTGGCATAATAAGGTCCATCACAAAATTATCGCGGCCATAACTAAGTTCGTAGGCCGAAAAATTATTTTCGTTATATCTTCTTAACGGAATTTTTCCCGACATCGTTGGAACCTGAATATTTTCATCGTTGTAGAGAGTAAACTGTAAATTTTGTGTCGCTTCTTTTTCAAACTGTTGTGTCCAGTCGCCTTTAAAATAAACAGCATTTAGCAAAAACATTACCGCATCGCGCGAGATATCGTTTAAAACCTTATCGATTTTTCCGTTTGTTTTATCCGACGCCCAACTATTTATACGATTTAATGAATTGGCTACTTCACCAAAATCCATACCTTCAATATCAGCCTTGTAATCCGTTTCCATTGTTGTTTTATTGGCTTCTTTTACCGAGAAACTATTTTCGTAAAACATTGCATTCGCAAGGTTCAGTGTCACCTTATCGTCTGCTGTTAGCAATTGCTCCACCAGCGTTTTATACAATTCATTAACTTCCTCCTGCGTCAAATTACTATAACCCAACATATCACGCATTTGTGCGAATGTATTACCACCGGCAGCATTCATTGCCATATTCAGCGCGATGTTGGCACTTAGTGGCGAAAGCATTATATTTTCCTGCTTCTCATCGGCTACGCTGGTAAATAAGGAAACACCAAAATTGTTGTTATTGCTTAGTACTTCTTCAGCGTAGTGTGGAAGTGTAAACGACTTTGGCTGCCTGGTTTCTGGTCCATTATTTTCATCTTCTTTCTGGCAGCTTACCAACCCCATAATCATGAAAAGAAGAAGTGCAAGTTTAGTTTTCATCTTATTCCTTTTTTGAGCTATTGTTTGTTATAGATGAAAACATGCGTTGAAAGGTTGCTTTTTAGGTTGGTATTTTTATCAAAAAAAGTGATAAAACTTTGATTGAGACTAGATTAATCTGACAACAAAAAAGCTCCGACCAACGGCCGGAGCTTCACTATCTTCGAAATTAAGTATTCTACTCTTTATATTCGTCCCAGCTCATTACTTTAATATCCTCGAGGCTGTATTTGCAAATTCCCGACAGGAATGCACTCGCAACCCGAGCGTTAGTGATAAGCGGAATATTATAATCAATCGAACTACGACGAATGTTATAACCATTTTTCAACTCGCGGTTGGTATGGTTTTTCGGAATATTCACCACCAGATCAATTTCCTTATTCTTGATCATTTCAATGGTATTTGGCGACTGATCTTCTTCATCAGGCCAGTGCACCAGCGTATTCTCAATACCGTTGTCGCGGAAGAATTTGTGTGTTCCTTCAGTCGCAAAGATGTTGTAGCCTTTTTCAACCAGCATTCTTGTACTGTTCAGCAACTCCAATTTTCCTCTCGACGGTCCTGATGAAATAAGGATGTTCTTTTTCGGGAAATTATACCCTACCGACAACATGGCTTTCAGAATCGCCTCGTAGTAAGTTTCACCGATACATCCAACCTCTCCGGTCGACGACATATCAACACCCAAAACAGGGTCAGCTTTCAGTAATCGTGCAAACGAGAACTGCGGTGCTTTTACACCCACATAATCCAGCTCGAACAACGACTTATCCGGCTTCGGCACATCAATTCCCAACATTACTTTTGTTGCAATTTCGATAAGGTTAATTTTCATAACCTTCGATACAAACGGGAAGCTTCGCGATGCGCGCAGGTTACATTCAATAACTTTTATATCGTTATCTTTTGCCAGGAACTGCATGTTGAAAGGCCCGGTAATTTCCAGTCCTTTTGCAATCTGACGAGCAATTTTCTTCACCCTGCGAATGGTTTCTACATATAGTTTTTGCGGTGGGAAAACGATGGTAGCATCACCCGAGTGAACTCCGGCAAACTCCACGTGCTCCGAAATGGCATAAGCAACCATCTCGCCTTTATTGGCCACTGCATCAATTTCAATCTCTTTGGCTTGCTCGATAAACTCGGTAACAACAACCGGATGCTCTTTCGAAACATTGGCTGCCATTTCAAGGAAATGCTCCAGCTGATCCGGGTTTGAAACCACATTCATTGCCGCACCCGAAAGTACGTAAGATGGGCGAATTAACACCGGATAACCTACCTCATCCACAAACTTGTGAATCTCTTCGATGGTTGAAAGGCGTGCCCAGCGTGGCTGGTCTACACCAAGATCATCAAGCAGTGAAGAGAATTTCTCGCGGTCTTCAGCATTGTCGATCTTTTTGGCCGATGTTCCAAGGATCGGTACATTTTGCCCGTCGAGTTTCATCGCCAGGTTGTTTGGAATCTGACCACCCATTGAAACCACAACTCCGTGCGGATTCTCCAGGTCGTAAACATCCATTACGCGCTCGAAAGTAAGCTCATCAAAATAAAGTCTGTCGCAGGTGTCGTAATCCGTACTCACCGTTTCCGGGTTGTAGTTGATCATTACCGAACGGTAACCCTGCTCTTTAATCGTGTTGATGGTATTTACACTACACCAGTCGAACTCTACTGAACTTCCGATGCGGTAAGCTCCCGATCCAAGTACCATCACCGATTTATGATCGCCTAAATAATTCACGTCATTTTCGGTACCGTTGTGTGTCAGGTACAGGTAATTGGTTTGTGCAGGATATTCTCCCGCCAGCGTATCAATTTGCTTTACAACCGGAACAATTCCGTTGGCTTTACGGAACGCCCGAACTTTCAGAATATCTTCATTGATATTGACATTCTTACTATTCAGCACCAAACGTGCAATCTGGAAATCGGAATAACCGGCTTGTTTCGAAGCTTTCAACAGCGGAATTGGTAATTTTTCCAATTCATTAAATCCTTGAAGCTCCTTATTTATTTTATGAATATTATTCAGTTTCTGCAGGAACCATCGATCGATTTTGGTTTTATCGTGAATCTGGTCGATAGAATAATCTTTATTGAATGCCTCTGCAATCGCAAATATTCGTCGATCGGTAGGATTTGTCAACTCCTCTTCGATTCCCTCAATTGTAATCTCTTCTTTGTTGGCTACAAAACCGTGCATTCCTAAACCAACCATTCGAATACCTTTCTGAATGGCTTCTTCAAAAGTTCGTCCGATGGCCATGATCTCACCAACCGATTTCATCGAACTTCCGATATTTTTCGAAACGCCAACGAATTTGCTCAAGTCCCAACGTGGAATCTTTACCACACAATAATCGAGTGCAGGTTCGAAACATGCTGTTGTTACTTTGGTAACCGAGTTTTTAAGCTGGTGCAAACCGTAACCCAAACCCAATTTTGCAGCAACAAATGCCAGCGGATAACCGGTAGCTTTCGATGCCAGTGCCGACGAACGCGATAAACGGGCGTTTACCTCAATTACGCGATAATCTTCCGAGTACGGATCGAGTGCAAACTGTACGTTACACTCCCCAACTACTCCAACGCGGCGAATAATTTTTATCGAGATCTCGCGCAGTTTGTGATATTCCGAGTTCGACAGTGTTTGCGACGGAGCCACAACAATACTCTCGCCGGTGTGAATTCCAAGCGGGTCGAAGTTCTCCATGTTACAAACTGTAATACAGTTGTCGTATTTATCGCGTACTACCTCGTACTCTACTTCTTTCCATCCTTTAATCGATTCTTCAACCAGGATTTGTGGCGAGTATGAGAATGCACTTCCGGCCAGTTTTTCAAGTTCCTCTTCATTTTCGCAGAAACCGGAACCTAAACCGCCAAGTGTATAAGCAGCACGGATAATAATTGGAAAACCAACTTCTTTGGCGGCGGCTTTTGCTTCGGCCATATTTGAAGCGGCAATACTTTTTGGAGTTTTCACACCAATCTCGGCTAGCATGTTGGCAAAAATATCGCGGTCTTCAGTATCAATAATCGACTGAACCGGTGTACCAACTACTTCAACATTGTATTTCTCAAGAATTCCCGATTCGTAAAGTGCAACTCCGCAGTTCAGCGCAGTCTGTCCTCCGAATGCAAGAAGTATTCCTTGTGGTTTTTCTTTCTTAATTACCTCTTCAACAAAATGAGGTGTTACAGGCAAAAAGTAAATTTTGTCTGCAATGTCTTCAGATGTCTGAATGGTTGCAATGTTAGGATTAATAAGAACCGTTTCAACACCTTCTTCTTTCAACGCTTTTAGCGCTTGCGAACCGGAATAATCGAACTCGCCGGCCTCTCCAATTTTAAGTGCTCCTGAACCAAGAACAATTGCTTTTTTAATATGTGTTTCTATCATGATACTGTCTGAAATTACATTGAAAGATTATTTTTTCGACGCTACGATATTTTTAATGAATTCATCAAATAAAAATTCGGTATCTACCGGACCACTTGATGCTTCCGGGTGGAACTGAGTTGAGAAGAACGGCTTAGTCTTGTGCCTGATCCCTTCGTTGGTTTCATCGTTTACGTTCGTAAATAACGGCTCCCAGTCGCTAGGTAAAGTTTCGGTAGCAACCGCAAAACCATGGTTCTGCGACGTGATGTAACATTTATTTGTTCCCTGCAGCAATACCGGTTGGTTGTGGCTACGGTGACCATACTTTAACTTGTAGGTTTCTGCTCCGGCAGCACGCGCCAGCAATTGGTTCCCCAAACAAATTCCCATAATTGGTTTCTCAACTCCGATTACATTTTTTATATATTCAACAGTTGCATCGCACATTGCCGGGTCACCCGGTCCGTTAGAGATAAACAATCCGTCGAATTCTTCATTAGTAAAATCGTAATCCCATGGTACGCGAATTACTGTCGCACCTCTATCGAGCAAACACCGGATAATGTTGTTTTTCACACCGCAGTCTATCAATACCACTTTGTGTTCTCCGTCTCCATAAACCTCGCGCTCCTTGCAACTGGCAACCGCTACCAAGTTTTCCTTATTCGGATCATAAAAGTCAATTTCTTCTTCAAATTCGATTTTTCCCAACATCGAACCTTTCTCACGTAAAATTTTCGTTAAGGCTCTCGTGTCGATATCGAATAAACCCGGCACCTCGTATTCTTTTAGCCAGTCGCTTAAACTTTTTTCTGCATTCCAGTGGCTAAATTCGAATGAATAATCTGAAATTATCAGTCCGGAAATGTGCAATTTATGCGATTCGTAATACTTGTGAATACCGTTCTCTTTTTTGTTAAAAGGAACGCCGTAGTTTCCAATCATTGGATAAGTGGACACCAGTATCTGTCCCGTGTAAGATGGATCAGTCAAACTCTCCGGATACCCAGTCATTGCGGTATAAAAAACGACCTCTCCGGCCACCGACTTCTCGCTTCCGAAGGATTTTCCGATAAAAACCGTCCCGTCTTCAAGCGTTAATTTTGCCTGTTTTACTTTGTACATATTCCGATTTAATAATTAAAAAAAATGCGCTTGCCCTAAAATAGTTCAAACGCATTTCAGTTATTCTTTATACTTATTTTCAAATACACTTTCTCAGCCATAATGTTAAGAACATGATATTAAAATCATTTTCCGATGCAAAAATAGAAAATATTCTGAAATTCTTACCTGTTCTTCTAAGAAAATGTATATTTTTGCATTGTAAATGAATATTTATTCAATGAAGAATAAGGTACAACGACAACGAGAAATCAGAAAAATAATACAACGAGGCAGCGTACACAGCCAGGATGAATTACTGGTTGAGTTAAAACGCCGTGGATTTGAACTGACACAAGCCACTTTATCGCGCGATTTAAAAGTGCTACAGGTTGCAAAAGTTCCGCACCCGTCGAAAGGTTATTTATATACTATACCTGATAACGGACAAATGGAAAAAGCAACTTCGGAGCACATTAACAGGATAAATTACCTGGCCGACGGGTTTAAAGACATACAGTTTTCGGGCAACCTGGCCGTTTTAAGAACAGTTCCGGGATATGCCAGCAGCATTGCAGCAGTAATTGACGGCGCAAGCCCGTGGGAAATTATTGGAACAGTTGCAGGAGACGATACTATATTAATAATACAAAGGGAAGGAATATCGAAAAATGATTTGACCGAGGCATTATTTAAGATTATGCCGAAGCTTCAAGACAAATTGTAGATCGAAAGATGAAGAGTTTAAAAAATATTAAAGTTTTAATTGCCGACGAAAATCACCTGAAATTCATCGACGATATAAACGATGCCATCGATAGTGCATCGCAACAAAGAGGTACCGGTATCGCCCGTCGTACTTTCGAATACCTTGCTGACAAAATGAAGCAGGGAAAAGCCATCATTGCATTGGAAGATGGTGAAGTGTTTGCCGGTTTTTGCTACATAGAAACGTGGCAGGAGAAAGGCTTTGTAGCCAACTCGGGATTAATTGTTGCCGAAGAATACCGCGGACTAGGATTGGCAAAGGCCATTAAGAAAAAAGCATTTGAGCTTTCGCGTAAAAAATATCCAAACTCGAAAATATTTGGTTTAACCACTGGTTTGGCGGTAATGAAAATCAACCACGAGCTGGGATACCGTCCGGTAACTTTCTCGGAGCTAACACTTGACGATCAGTTTTGGAAAGGATGCGAGGGTTGCATTAACCACGATATATTAGAAAGAACCGGAAGAACAAAATGCCTATGCACCGGAATGTTGTACAATCCGGAATGGGAGAAACCAACCTTCACAAACGGAAACGGTATAAGAAAACGTAGTTTGCTGGATCTTTTACCGAAAAGAAAGTTCAAAAAGGAAAAACAAGTTAATAAAGAAAATAAGTAGAGTGGCGGCAAGATATTCAAACAGACAGCTACAGGCTTTGAATTGAAAACAAACTCGGCCGTCACTCTTTTAAAGATATTGAGTTATGAGTAAAAAATTGGTACTGGCATTTAGCGGAGGACTCGACACATCGTTCTGTGTTAAATACCTGAAAGAAGAAAAAGGTTACGATGTTTATACAGCAATCGCAAACACGGGTGGTTTCTCTGACGATGAGTTAAAAGCCATTGAAGAACGCGCGTTAGCATTAGGCGCGGTTGAGCATATTACACTCGACGTAACCAACGAGTATTACGAGAAATGTATTCGCTACATGGTTTTCGGTAACGTTTTGCGCAACAACACCTACCCTATTTCTGTAAGCTCTGAAAGAGCATTTCAGGCCATTGCCATTATCGAGTACGCAAAAGAAATTGGCGCCCAGTACATCGCTCACGGTAGTACCGGTGCAGGAAACGACCAAATTCGTTTCGACCTTACCTTCCAGGTTTTGGCTCCTGAGATTGAAATCATTACGCCAACACGCGATATGCTGCTTACGCGACAGTACGAAATTGATTATTTGAAAAAATACGGTTTCGAAGCCGATTTCACGAAAATGGAATACTCCATTAACCAGGGACTTTGGGGAACCAGCGTTGGCGGAAAAGAAACATTAACCACCGATAAGAATCTTCCTGAAGAAGCTTATCCAAGTCAATTGGAAGCCACCGAAGCAAAAACCATTGAGTTGGGTTTTGAAAAAGGTGAATTAGTTTCTCTGGATGGAGAATTTTACGAAAACGGTCCCGATGTAATCCGTGCGTTGGAAGCTGTTGCATCGAAATATGCGATTGGCCGCGATACTCACGTTGGCGACACCATTATTGGTATTAAAGGCCGCGTAGGTTTTGAAGCTGCCGCACCGCTAATTACAATTAAAGCGCACCACCTGCTTGAGAAACACACGCTTACAAAATGGCAATCGTACTGGAAAGAGCAGTTGGGCAATTGGTACGGCATGTTCCTTCACGAGGCTATGTACCAGGAGCCGGTTATGCGCAACATCGAAGATTTCCTTGAATCAACTCAGGAAAACGTAACCGGAAAAGTGATCGTAAAACTGAGACCTTACAATTTCGAGTTGGTAGGTATTGAATCGGAGCACGACTTAATGAATTCAGGATTTGGCCAATACGGCGAAACCGTTGAAGCATGGACTGCCGATGATGTTAAAGGATTTACCAAGATTTTATCGAACTCACTTAAAATCTACAATAAAGTAAACAAGAATTTATAGGATGATTAAAGTTGGAATTATAGGAGGAGCCGGATATACAGCCGGAGAGTTGTTGAGAATTTTACTGAATCATCCCCAGGCTGAAATTGGTTTTGTGCAAAGTACCAGCAATGCGGGCAACCTTATTTCGGATGTTCATATCGACTTGTTGGGAGAAACCGAAATCCGATTCACTGACCAAATGCCATTTAACGAAGTAGACGTTATTTTCCTTTGCATGGGGCATGGTAAGTCGATAGAATTTGTGGAGAAAAACAATTTCCCGAAATATTTAAAAATTATCGATTTAAGCCACGACTACAGATTAAAAAGAGACGGCAACGACTTTGTATACGGATTACCCGAATTGAATCGTGAAGAAATTGAGTCGTCGGAACGAATTGCCAACCCGGGTTGTTTTGCAACCGGCATTCAACTGGCGCTGTTACCACTTGCCGCCAACGATCTGTTACAGGATGAAATTCATGTTCAAGCCATTACCGGATCAACTGGTGCCGGACAAAAACCGACTTCAACATCGCACTTTAGCTGGAGAAGCAGCAATGTTTCGGCTTACAAAATTTTCCAGCATCAGCACGAAGGAGAAATTATTCAAAGTCTGACGCAATTGCAACCGGGTTTTGAAAAGGATTTCAACTTTGTACCAATTCGTGGCAATCACACCCGTGGAATTTTTGTGGCTTGTTATACAAAATTTGATGGCTCACTCGAAGAAGCCAACGAATTATATAAAGATTACTACGCCGATCATCCCTTTGTTTTTATAACCGATAAAAATCCGGGAGTAAAACAGGTGGTAAACACCAACAAAGGCGTAATTTATTTGGAGAAACACGGTAACAAACTGGTTATTATCAGCTTAACCGACAATTTAATAAAAGGTGCATCCGGACAGGCAGTTCAAAATATGAACCTAATGTTTGGTCTGGATGAAAAAACCGGTCTGAATTTAAAACCGGTAGCATTTTAAAAAGGTAAAAAGAATAATTGCTAGCAGATGTCACAGAATAAAGCATAAAATCTGCGTTTTTTAGCGATATAAGCAAGTAAAAAAAAAGGAACGGCTTCTGACTCCGGTCTCCGGTCTTCCGACAATAGAATATGAAACTATTTGATGTATATCCACTTTTCGACATCACCCCTGTTAAAGCCGAAGGATGCTATGTTTGGGATGAGAACGGAAAGAAATATCTCGATCTTTATGGCGGGCACGCTGTAATTTCAATTGGTCACAGCCACCCTGCTTATGTTGAAAAAATTTCGTCACAACTTTCAGATATCGGATTTTATTCCAACTCGGTTCAGAATCCATTACAAAAAGAACTGGCAGAAAAATTAGGCAAACAATCGGATTGTGAAGATTACCAATTGTTCCTGTGCAACTCGGGTGCTGAGGCTAACGAAAATGCACTGAAACTGGCATCTTTCATCACCGGAAAAAAGAAGATCATCAGTTATAAAAAAGGTTTCCACGGACGCACATCTGCAGCCGTTGCCATCACTGATAATCCGAAGATTATTGCACCTGTTAACGAAACAGAAAATGCAGTGATCCTGCCACTGAACGACATTGAAGCCACCGAAGAAGTTTTGAAACAAGGCGATGTAGCAGCGGTAATTGTTGAGGGAATCCAGGGAATTGGAGGAATTAACATTCCTGATACCGACTTCCTGAACAAACTTAGACAGCTCACCGAGAAATATGTGGCCGTGCTTATTCTCGATGAAATACAATCGGGTTACGGACGTAGCGGAAAGTTTTTCGCCTACCAGCATACCGGAATTAAACCGGACATTATTACAATGGCCAAAGGAATGGGCAATGGATTCCCCGTTGGCGGAGTATTGATCCAACCGGAAATAGAACCGTGGTTCGGAATGCTCGGAACTACTTTCGGAGGAAATCATCTGGCTTGTGCCGCAGCAATTGCCGTGCTCGACGTAATGAAAGATGAAAGTCTGGTTGAAAACGCAGAAAAGGTAGGAAACTACCTGATGGAGAAACTTGCTGACTTGGATGCAGATTTCGAAATCAGGGGAGAAGGACTGATGATCGGGCTGGAATTTAAACAGCCAATTGCCGAAATACGTAAGAAATTACTTTTTGACTACGGTATTTTTACCGGCGTTTCGGGGCAACATATTATCCGGTTGCTGCCACCGCTAAGCCTGACAACTGAACAGGCAGATACATTTTTGAAGGCGTTTGCAGAGGTACTCTCTTCGTTCGCTGAATAAATAAACATTGATATAAAACATCTACTATTTTAGACTAATGGAAAATAAAAAAATAACAATAATCGGAGTTGGAAATATGGGAGGTGCCATCGCAATTGGCCTTTTAAAGTCAGGTTCTGTAAAAGCTTCTGACATATCGATTTCCGACAGAAAAGAATCGACCCTCAAAAAAATGAGTGACATGGGAATTAATGCCTACGACAATAATTTGGATGCAGCAAAAGACGCTGATGTAATTATTGTAGCAGTAAAACCTTATCACATCGAAAGTGTGATCAATGATTTGAAACCAATTTTAACTCCGGACAAAATTTTCATTTCCATTGTTGCCGGCGTCGGTATTGACGAACTTGGCGAAATGGCCGGAAACGACATTCCTATTTTCCGGGTAATGCCAAACACCGCAATTGCTTTGCAGGAATCCCTAACCTGTATTTCGGCAAACGGCAACACGGAATCATACCGCGAATACGTAGTTGAACTGTTCGACAAACTGGGTAAAACAATTGAGATTCCGGAAGAGCTGATGGCTGCTGCAACCGTACTTTCTTCATGTGGAATTGCTTATGCTTTGCGCTACATACGTGCAGCAATGCAGGGCGGAATCGAAATAGGGTTTAGTGCAGAAATGGCACAGTTGATTACCGCCCAAACGGTAAAAGGTGCAACGGAATTGCTTCTTCAAAGTGGGCACCATCCTGAAAGAGAAATTGACAAAGTTACAACTCCGATGGGCGTAACCATTACCGGATTGAACGAAATGGAACATAAAGGCTTTAGCTCTTCACTGATTCAGGGAGTTTTGGCTTCGTACAAAAAAATAAAAGACCACTAGAAAGGTGCAGAGTCGTTACAAAAAAATAACAGTAAAAGTTGGCAGCAATGTGCTGGCAAAAGCCGACGGAACACTTAATGTTGCACGTATTGCTCACCTTGTCGACCAAATTGCGAGGCTTCATGAAAGTGGAGTTGAGGTGGTTTTGGTATCGTCGGGTGCTGTAGCTGCAGGACGTGCTGTTATGAATGAAACGAAAAAATCTGATGCAGTTTCGCAAAGGCAGTTGTGGGCAGCTCTTGGTCAGGTTAAACTGATTTCGCGTTACTCCGACTTTTTCCATGAAGAAGGACTTACCTGCGCACAGGTACTCACAACAAAGGAAAACTTCTCGAGCCGCGGACACTACCTGAACATGAAAAACTGTATCACCACGCTATTGGAAAACAAGGTGATACCGATCGTAAATGAAAACGATACCATCTCGGTAACCGAACTGATGTTTACCGATAACGACGAACTTTCAGGATTGATGGCGTCGATGGTAGATTCTGAAGCACTGATCATTCTCAGTAATATTAATGGTGTTTACACAGCTCATCCCGAAAGCGAAGGAGCTGAACTGATCGAACGCATTGAAGTGGCTGACAAGGGCCCTGAAAATGCAATTTCTTCGGAACGATCGGATTTCGGCAGAGGCGGAATGCTTACGAAATTCAGAATTGCAAAAAAAGTAGCCTGCGACGGAATAGGTGTTCATGTGGCCAACGGAACTCAACAGGATGTTTTAATCAATTTACTCGACCAAACAAAAAACCTAAAACACACCTATTTCGTACCTAACAAGAAACCATCGAGTGGTATAAAAAAATGGATTGGCTACTCCGATGGTTTTACAAAAGGGCAAGTAACAATAAACGATGGTGCTAACAAAGCTCTGGCATCGGAAAAAGCAGTTAGTTTATTACCTGTGGGCATTGTAAACATCGACAGCGAATTTAAAAAAGGAGACCTAATAAAAATAGTAGACGTAAACGGCAATTTGGTTGGACTTGGAAAAGCTTCTTACGCCTCAGAAAAAATTGAAAAAGAAAAACAATCGGAAAAACAAAAACCGGTCGTTCATTACGATTATTTATACATTGAAAATAAAACAAACGGGACATAGAAATTAAAAATAAAAATAGCTCAGAGTAACCTTTAACTAACGTTTGTCGACCACGACAAACTACCCTTACTCCCCTTTTTTTTTGATGCCTTAATTTGAACTTATTCTGAGCTCCCTCTCCCTCCCCCGGGAGAGGTTTTTTTCTTAAACGACAGCATAAAATAACCGACAAATGAAGATAAAGGGACAACTACAAAAAACACTGGAAGCATCGCGAATGCTTAACCTGATTGATGACGAACTGGTAACACAACTGTTACTGGAACTGGCAAGCGCTGCACGAGCAAATTCCAAATTAATTCTTGCTGAAAACCAGAAAGATCTGGACAGGATGGACCCGGAAGATCCAAAGTTCGATCGCCTGAAATTATCAGAAGAAAGAATAGAAGGAATTGCCAGCGACATGGAAAATGTTGCTCGTCTTGAAAGTCCCGTTGGAAGAATCCTTAAAGAAACGACCAGAGATAATGGGTTAAAAATTTCGAAAGTATCAGTGCCTTTTGGTGTAATCGGAATAATATACGAAGCACGTCCGAATGTTACTTTTGATGTTTTTGCACTGTGCCTGAAATCGGGAAATGCCTGTGTGTTAAAAGGTGGCAGCGATGCCATTTACTCCAACCAAGCCATTGTTTCTATTATTCGCGAGGTACTTAACAAATTCAATCTTGACGAAAATACGGTAACACTACTTCCTGCCGGGCGCGAAGAAACAAATGAAATGTTGCGTGCTCACGGATACATTGATTTGATTATTCCGCGCGGAAGCCAGGGCCTGATAAATTTTGTACGCGAAAATGCCACCATTCCGGTAATTGAAACCGGTGCCGGAATATGCCACACTTATTTCGATGAGTTTGGCGATGCCGAGAAAGGCCGCGAAATTATATTCAACGCCAAAACCCGCCGCGTTTCGGTTTGTAATGCGCTGGATTGTTTGGTAATTCACGAAAGCCGGTTGAGCGATTTGAATGATTTTGCTAAAAAACTCTTGGAAGAACAGGTTGTAATTTATGCCGACAAAAAAGCGTATAAACAAATAGAATCAGTTTATCCGGAAGAGCTGTTATTTGAAGCCACTGAAGAATCATTTGGAACAGAATTCTTATCGATGAAAATGTCGATAAAAACCGTAGGTTCTTTTGATGAAGCTTTGAACCACATCAATACACATTCATCAAAACACAGCGAAGCAATTATTTCTGAAGATCAGGAACGAATTGAAATGTTTCGTAAAATGGTAGATGCGTCTTCCGTGTATTCCAATACATCAACCGCTTACACCGACGGAGCACAATTTGGACTGGGCGCCGAGATTGGCATCAGCACGCAGAAATTGCACGCCCGCGGGCCAATGGCACTGGAAGAGCTTACCAGCTATAAATGGATAATTGAAGGAAACGGACAAGTACGTCCAAGGTAAAAGTTGAGCGTAGCGAAATCCCGACCGCTAGCGTCGGGAGCAAAAGTAAAAAGTTGAGCGTAGCGAATTGAAAATCGGCCAACGCCAAATCCCGGCCGCTAGCGCCGGGAGCAAAAGTTAAAAGATAAAAGGCAAAAATATAAACTCCGGAAGCTGAGACTTCGGTCTTCGTGCTTCCATCTTCAAATTTTAAAACATGAAAAAATTCACATCAGTAAAAGATATTCCCAGCATTGAAAAAGCGCTGGCAACCGCATTCGAAGTAAAAAACAACAAATTTGGATTTCAGCACCTGGGGAAAAACAAAACCATGGTTTTGGTATTTTTTAACTCAAGCTTGCGTACGCGTTTAAGCACCCAAAAAGCCGCGATGAACATGGGCATGAACACCATGGTGATGAACGTAAACGAAGACAGCTGGCAACTGGAATCGGAAATGGGCGTGGTAATGGACGGTAAAAATGCTGAGCACCTGCGCGAAGCTATTCCTGTAATTGGGAAATATTGCGATGTAATTGGCGTGCGTGCGTTTGCCAAATTCGAAAAGCGCGAAGAAGACTACGCTGAAAAAATATTGAGTCAGTTTGTTGAATATGCCGGTGTTCCTGTTGTCAGCATGGAAGCAGCAACCCGCCACCCGCTGCAAAGTTTTGCCGACCTTGTAACCATTGAAGAGCACAAAAAGGTAGAAAAACCAAAAGTAGTTCTTACCTGGGCACCACACCCGCGCGCTTTGCCGCAGGCCGTGCCAAACTCGTTTGTTGAGTGGATGCGTGAAACTGATTACGAACTGGTGGTTACACATCCGAAAGATTACGAACTGGCTCCTGAATTTATGGGCGATGTAAAAGTGGAATACGATCAGAAAAAAGCCTTTGAAGGTGCAGATTTTATTTACGCAAAAAACTGGGCATCATACACCGATTATGGTCAGGTACTTTCGAAAGATATGAGCTGGACCGTTGATGAAGAAAAAATGGCTTTAACCAACGATGCAAAATTTATGCACTGTTTGCCGGTTCGTCGGAACATGGTAGTTACTGATGGCGTTATCGACAGCCCGAATTCAATAGTTGTCGATGAAGCATACAACCGTGAAGTTACTGCTCAGGCAGTGTTGAAGATGATTCTAGAAAATGCTTAATTCTGCTACCTTTGCGGCCTTACGGATTGAGAGAAATTAAAAACATGACCAAAAAAATAGAAATAATTCCTGCCATCGATCTGATTGACGCCAAATGCGTGCGACTTTCTCAAGGCGATTACAACCAGAAAACGGTTTACAACGAGAATCCGCTGGAAGTAGCCAAAATGTTCGAAGACGCAGGAATTACACGTTTACACCTTGTTGATCTGGACGGGGCAAAAGCAAAACACATTGTAAATTATAAAGTGTTGGAAACCATCGCCGGAAAAACCAATTTAGTGATCGACTTTGGTGGCGGATTAAAATCGGATAAAGACCTGGAAATAGCTTTTAACTCCGGGGCAGCAATGGTTACTGGTGGAAGTATTGCGGTTAAAGAAAAAGACACTTTTCTGAGCTGGCTGGAGAAATTTGGTAGCGAGAAAATCATTTTGGGTGCCGATGCAAAAGACGGTAATATTGCAGTAAGTGGCTGGTTGGAAACGACTGAATTAGCGGTTATCGATTTCATTTCAGAATTCCACAAGCAGGGAATCAGCAAAGTAATTTCGACGGATATTAGTCGCGATGGCATGTTGAGCGGTCCTTCTTTTGAACTGTACGCCGACATTATGAAAACACTGCCCGAAGTGGAAATTATTGCAAGTGGCGGTATTGCAACTATGGACGAGATATTAAAATTAGATGAAATGGGCGTACCTGGAGTAATTACCGGAAAAGCCATTTATGAAAATCGCATAACTTTGAAGGAAATTGAGAAGTTCATTTCATAATTGTGAAGTCGTCATGCTGAACTTGTTTCAGCATCTTCTCGTTAAAGATTCCAGATCCGTCAGCTGACGGACGGAATGACGTACATTTTGGACTTTAAACTCAGATTAGAAAATGCTTGCAAAACGAATAATACCATGCCTCGATATCCGCAACGGACAAACCGTTAAAGGAATCAATTTTGTTGATATTAAAGAAGTTGGCGATCCGGTGGAATTAGGCGCAAAATATGCTGCCGACGGTGCCGATGAACTTTGTTTCCTGGATATCACAGCTACACACGAAGGCCGCAAAACTTTTGTAGAACTGGTAAAACGGATTGCAGCACATATCAACATTCCGTTTACTGTTGGTGGCGGGATCAGCGAATTGAGCGACGCAGAGAAACTCTTGGCTGCCGGTGCCGATAAAATCTCGATTAACTCATCAGCAGTTCGTAATCCAAAACTAATCGACGACCTGGCACTGAATTTCGGTAGCCAGTTTGTGGTTGTGGCGATCGATGCGCGCGGCGATGAGACCGAACACTGGACAGTTACCGTAAATGGTGGCCGTATTCCAACCGACAAAGAATTGTTTTCGTGGGCAAAAGAAGCAGAAAACCGTGGTGCCGGAGAAATCCTGTTCACCTCGATGAACCACGACGGAACCAAAAACGGCTTTGCCAATAAAGAGCTATCGAAAATGGCCGATATGCTGAAGATCCCGATTATTGCATCGGGCGGCGCAGGTAGCGAAGAGCATTTTGTCGACGTTTTTACAGAAGGGAAAGCCGACGCCGGACTGGCAGCCAGTATCTTCCACTACAACGAAATTCCCATTCCGGTTCTTAAGAAATACTTAAAAGACAAAGGCATTGTAGTTCGATAGCCAATCAAAATAGTAACTTCGCAGCAAAATTACAGAATTTAAAATTGCTCCGGGCTTCAGGCTTCGGACTTCTGACTAAAGATTATGAGACAGCTAACAGATATTTCAAAAATCGATTTCAATAAAATGGACGGATTAATTCCTGCCATCATTCAGGATGCAGAAACGCAAAATGTATTGATGCTTGGATTTATGAATGAAGACGCTCTTGCAAAAACACAGAAAATTGGCAAAGTGACATTTTTTAGTCGCACCAAAAACCGTTTGTGGACCAAAGGCGAGGAATCGGGAAATTTTCTGAACGTTGTTTCTATGGCAATTGATTGCGACGACGACACACTTCTTATAAAAGTAAATCCGGTTGGACCGGTTTGCCACAAAGGCGACGACACTTGCTTTGAAGAACCAAACGCAGGCAATGATATTCAATTCCTTAGCTACCTACAGGATTTTATTGACAAACGCAAAGCTGAAATGCCGGAAGGTTCATATACCACTTCTCTTTTTCAGAAAGGCACACGAAAAATCACTCAAAAAGTTGGCGAAGAAGCTGTTGAAACAATTATTGGCGCAATGGCCAACGACGACGAAAACTTTATGTACGAAGCCGGAGATTTGCTTTATCACCTTGTAGTGCTTCTTACTCACAAAGGTTATCGTATTGAAGACGTGGTTCGGGAGCTTAAGAAAAGACACAAGTAAGCAACTGATTTTAAGCGTGCTATAAATATTTCTCGGCGGTTCGGTTCGGTATTGTTCTACTCCGCTATTCCCAATAAACATATTATAGAACACAGTTATGAAACATAGTTCCATAACATAACTGTAAAACATTGTAAATTACCACTTTACAATTGGTGTTTTTAGTTGTTACTCCGTAGCTTTGTAATATCTTCTAACTACAAAATACCGCTTTTATGGAAACATTAACCGTTTGTCCTACAAGTACCGCAACCATTTTAGCTTGCCAACAAATTGCAAAAACATTTAAAGAAAACATCTACGAGCTCTCGGTTTTACGTAAAGATTGGGATCCGGAATTTGCTACATCACTAAATGTCTGGATTGATGACACCATTGATAAACACTACGCCGACAGCCTTGATGCATTGCAAGATGAACGCTACCGCGAATGGCACGACATCATGGTTGAAGGCCTTCAACACCTGAAAGTTTTAAGAGCCTCAATGAAGGTTGATTTCAAAAAAGACAAAGCCTTTTTAAAAGAATTCTTCCAGGATACCGGATATACAGATTATTTCAGCGATGCGAAGAATGGTGATCATATCAGCCTGTTCAAGTTTCTAAAAACTTTTGCTGCTAACGTGAGCGAGGGAGTCAGACAAAAAATAGTTGAGAATGGAACTCCTGATATTTTGTTCGATAAGATTTTGGTTTGCGCCAACCGTGTGAGCCAATTTGAAGATTGTTTTATTGCCCTTGAAGGCGAGGCTGCTCTTGATAATTACGGGAAAAAAGAAGTGGCAGAAATTTACGAAACCATTCAAGACATTTGCCGCATTGCCATTGCCTACTACCAGTTTGATCCGGAAATGCGCTGTAAGTTCAATTACTATAAAGTAATGGTAAACCTTTAGAAGTTTTTCGTCAACTACTTAATAATTAACTTAAAATTCAGCCTGCCTGTCGATTATTGACAGGCGGGCTGCTATTTATTCTATTCTTCCGGTTTTTCTTCGGCTGAGTCTTCGGTTTCGTCCGGAGCTTCAGCAACTTCAGTTTCCTCTTCTGCCAGTTCTTCCGTTTGCTCTTCTATAGGAGCAGAATCCTGCTCGTCTTCAGCGTAAGGATTTATACCATCAGTAAATATCGGATTCTTTTTTTCCTCAACTTCTGCTACCGGAACATAACCATCAGGGATTTGTGCTTCCTCTGGATTATAAGGAAAAACATCTACAATAGGACTAACCGCCAACGAAGTAACAACAAATGGAATAACCAGGTATTCCAAACTTTCATCCAAACGAGTCAATGCTTCTTTTATATCATCGGCCATTATCAGGTAATTTGTTTTTATCTTTTTCTCCTTACCTGCATCCTCGTCAATTGTAACCAAATTAATTGCTGCTTTAAACCACCATTCACCATTTTCAAATGGAAAAACTTCGGCAATACGCGATTTTTTAATGTCAACAATCTGAAACTCGCCGCCTCTAACCATTTGTTGCATTTGGCGGATAATTCGCGTTTCGGCATCGGTGTACGATACGGCATCCAACAAAAAGTTTTCTGTTACCATTGTTTCGCTTCCGCTCTCGGAAACTTTCATATATTTTACTTTACTCTCGAACCAAGTCTGCATCATAATTTCTAATTTTTTGAGTGAACAAAAATAAACAAGCCTAACCGACTTTAAGTTAAAAGGCTCGATTTTTATCAACAAAAAACCGACTACAAAATGCAGTCGGTCTCCGATTCTTTTAATCTAACTAAACTAACTAATAACTACCCTTGACCTTAATTAACGTAAAACGAAATGTATTATATGCAGTTAAAATATCTTAGTTCTAATTTTTCAATTTTAAGTAATGTAGTTGAAAAGAAAAATGGCCCCGCCCAACGACGGGGCCACAAACAGACAGCTACAGACTTAAAAGCTGAAGAAGATTAGTTATAGGCACTCTCACCATGTTCGTAAACATCGAGGCCCTCTTCTTCAATGCGCCTAGAAACGCGCAGAATATTTGTTTTCTTCAAGATGAAGAATAATATCAATCCTAAACCGAATGCCCAGGCAAAGAATGCCAATACACCAATAGCCTGAATACCCAGTAATTTTGCTCCGTGTCCGTACAACAGACCTTCAGAAGTAGAGAACAAACCAACAGCCAGTGTACCGAATGCACCGCCCACACCGTGAACAGAAATCGCACCAACAGGGTCGTCTACTTTTAATACTTTATCGAAGAATTCAACAGCAAATGGCAGAATGAAACCTGCAATTATACCAATGAATAATGCTCCCATAGGGTTCACAGCGTCGCAACCAGCGGTAATGGCAACCAAACCAGCCAATGCACCGTTCAACGAAATTGAAAGTGATGGACGCTTGTAACGGAACCATGCAACAATCATTGCAGTAACAGCACCGGCTGCAGCAGCCAGGTTAGTAGTAACTGCTATATGACCAATAGCAACGGCGTTTTCAGTACCGGCAGCAGCTAATTGAGATCCAGGGTTAAATCCGAACCAACCGAACCACAGGATAAATACACCTAGTGCACCCATTGCCAGGTTGTGACCAGGAATCGCTTTCGCTTCTCCGTCTTTTCCATATTTTCCAATACGAGGCCCGATGATAGACGCACCAGCTAAACCAACCCATGCACCAACAGAGTGTACAATAGATGAACCGGCGAAATCGTGGAATCCTAGTTGGCTCAACCAACCACCACCCCATGTCCAGTGACCTGAAATTGGGTAAATAATTACAGTAATAACAATACTGAAAATTAAGTACGCTTTGAATTCAGTTCTTTCAGCCATTGCTCCCGAAACAATAGTTGCAGCAGTAGCAGCAAATACAGTTTGGAAAAACAAGTCGGCATAATCAGAGTAATTATCGCCAAAACCGTCGCTCATAAAGAAAAGGTCTGGCATTCCGATAAATCCTCCAATTGAGTCTCCATACATAATGGTAAATCCAATCACCCAATACAGAATTGAACCGATTGAGAAGTCCATTAAGTTTTTCATTAAAATGTTCGCGGTGTTCTTCGATCGTGTAAAACCTGCCTCTACCAGGGCAAATCCAGGTTGCATGAACATTACCAGAAATGCAGCAACCAATAACCACATATTATCTATACCTATTTGTAGGCCTTGCAAAGTTTCTTCCATGATAATCTAATCTTTTTTCAGTTACTACTCTTCTTTTCCTTTAATAAATAGTGACTCATCGCCATGCTCTCCGGTTCTTATTCGATACGATTCTTCGATAGGAACAACGAAAACCTTACCGTCGCCAATCTCGCCTGTTCTGGCTGATCCTAAAATGGCCTGAACTGTTTTATCAATATTTTTATCGCGAACGATAATGGATAATTTTATTCTTTCAATAGTACTGGTATCGTAAACGACACCGCGGTAAGAACGACCTTCACGGGCTTGTCCAACTCCCCTAACATCCCAGAAAGAGAAGAATTCGATGCCTGCTTCATACAGCGCGTCTTTTACCTCATCAAATTTTGATTTGCGAATTACTGCTTCAATCTTTTTCATCTTATTTAATATTGTTTGTTTTTTAAAAGTATAAGATGTAACGAGTCCGACTGACGGACTCGTTTCATATCAAAATATCTTCTCTGTTACAGTGAAATACCAACTGCAACGTGGAATCCTCCGGTAGAAGGGTTAAGCATTACTGCTCCTGAAACCGGTAGAGAAAAGCTTTCTGAAAGTTTCACTTCTTTTGAAGTTCCAACCATAATATTACAGATGCTGAAGTCGCCATCATCAGTGTATTGTCCGTCACCACCGCCCAGGGTGATATCTACCGGACCAGCTGCAACGGCTGCCTCAAGATATAAGTCGCTTGTTGTGTTGATTTCATCATCGCCAAGACCTTCCATATAAGCTGCTGTAAAAGTAAAGGCACCAACTCCCAAGCTTACCATTGGTTCGAAATAATGCGATTCTCCTTCTGTCCAGTCCGATCCGGGGAAGTAGTAATCAGTTAAGGTAAAGCTTAACGAAGCATTTTCACCTAAATCGAAACCATAACCCATGTAAAGGTCGGCCTCTGCTGCTTCTTCAGAACCTGTGCTGTAAGATCCCCATGCACCAATTGCAAATCCTCCTGCACTAAACTCAACAGCAGGCTGAAACGCTGCACCTGTACCAAATTTTGCACCACGCCATAAGTAGCTGCTGTAAATGTCTAAACCTGTGCTCCATTCCTGAGCCTTTACATTCGTTGTTGATACAACAAAAAGTAATAACATACTTACTGTAATCAGTAGTGTCTTTTTCATAATCGTAAATTTTTAAAAGTTAAACTGCTATTTTTAATTTTAATCTTGTCTGCCCCTATAAAAAACACGGTTTATTCTCTCTACAAATGCTTTTTCCTTCTACAACCCCTTGTTTTTTATTTCTTGGTTCAAATAAATGCACTTTTTTTCAATCGCACCCCCATTTTTATGGCGCATGTTAATTCGCTTAACAAATTATTAATGTTTGATGCAATAATTTACCTTTTTGACATGTTTTAATGCTATTTATTGCCGTTTTTACACCAAATCGATGTATTTAGGGCACAAAACAATACATGCAGAAAATCTTATTGTTGTTTAAACAGCTAGCACTATTTTAAAAACGCAGAAAGCACCAGAAAGGAATACGCTGAAAACCAACTGTTTTCAGCTCAACGAGCCAAATATTTTAAGATTGGAAAACAAAAACCGACCGCAAGCATTAAATCAAAATGCTGAAAATTTATGATTTCACGTATTGGAGAAATGAATCCTATAACTTTTGTGGGTTTCACACAGCGAAAAACGAAATTTAAAATTCTGCTAAACCTCCGATGATAGCAGAACATGAATTAACCAACTTATTTTAATTCTAAAAGATACATAATCCGAAATCTTGCCGCTCGTGTTTTCGGATTCAAAAAATTAGGAGATTGACTGGTGAGCTGTTTATGTTCGGAGTATCTTTTCACCATGCGCATATCCACTCCCATTTCAACCAAATCGGCGTATCCTTCGTCTGTAGTATAAATCCACGCACCACTTTGCGGAAGAAATTCTTCCAAATCCTTTTTTTCCGGAAGATATGTCCCCGGAGATTTTGAATAAAACAACAAGTTCCAAAGCCGTGCCTTTTCCTGATACATATTTAAAGTAACTCCCTCAGGGGCTTCCTCATTAAAAATCCTTGCGGCATCTATCGAGGTATGATACTTCAACATATTTGGCAGCATGTTTACATTTACAATAAACAGCATAACAGTAATAGTAAATGTTAACATTACGATCTGTTTTGGCAATTCGGACTTTTTAAATACCAGAAAAATTATGCCAGCATAAAGAAGACCATATACGCCCCAAAACCACCATCGTGTTTCGGGAAATACAACAATAGGCAAAACCAAAAGCATTAAACCAGCAATAACAGCAATTACTTTATTTATAATAGCAATTACATTGCGTGTTTTTAATTTATCTTCAGACGTAAACAAACGTACGGTCCACTTTGCAGTTATTATATATATAAAAGGAACAGCGGAAAGCATGTAGTGCGGATTTTGCTGTTTGGCTATCGATAAAATACCCAAATAAACCACAACAGCCAGAATATTTACTACCTCAAAGTCTTTGGTGCCGTTTTTTCGTAAACCAATTAAACTTCTAACTTCCTGAATAAATCCATATACCATAAATATGGTCCAGGGTAATAATACATACAACGATGTGTGCAGGTAAAACGAATAATCAGTGCTACTGCCATGGTACGAACCGGTAACCCGCCCCACATTATTGGTCCAGAAATAAAACTTAACGCCCTCCAAACCAAACTGGTTAATCAACCCGGCCATTGCAGGTAAAATCATCACACCCACAATTACAAGCGCAACAAGCCAACGATAGTTAAATAGCTGTTTCCACTGCCGGTGAATGAGCATACTACCGCCAATAGCCGCAGCAGGAATAACAACTCCTACGGGACCTTTTGACAACATCGACAAACCAACGCCAACTGCACCAAGCAAAAAGTTTTGCCATTTATGGTTTTTCAAGTAAGCAGAAAACTGCCACACTGAGAATACTACAAAGTTGGCAAGCAAAGTATCGGTATGTATATCGTTGTTAAAATGTTGAAATCCTAAAGAGGACACCCAAAAAAACGCCGCCAGCACACCGGTTTCTTTTCCGTAAAACAGTTTACCCAAACAATACGTTGAATAAATTCCAATAGACGAAACCAAAAGAACCGCCAGTTTATAGGCTGGAATCGACAATCCAAACAACTTAAATGTTAGGGCTGCAATCCAAAATAACATTGGAGGTTTCTGATCGTAGGCTTCGCCTCCAATAGTTAGATTTATCCAGTCGTGGTTTATCAGCATCTCGCGACCAACTTCAGCATATTTGGCTGCATTTACAACCAACGGAACCGGTAAAGCCGAGATGATAATTAATAGAATGGGAATAATAATCGCAAAGTACAAGCGCCGATCATTCATTAATAATATATTTAAACAAATGAGAAGGTAAAAAATATTAATTTTACGCCCGCATTTATAATTTGTGTACAAATGAAGAAAAATATTTCGTGGATTACAATTATCGACCTTGCAGTTTATGCCCTGATCATTGCTTTTGTGGCGTATGGTAAACAACAAAGCAACTTTGGACAGGAAGCATTTAACAAAGTAATTCGTGAAGATGGCTGGGTAGAGTACCTCACTGCACTGTTTTTACTTTTAGGCTCTGTACTTTTTGCCATTAAAGCTGTAAAAGCAGGAAAAGAGAAAAATCGAAAACGTGTAATCTTTAATACTGTAGCTGCCGTTGTTTTCTTTTTTGGACTTGGAGAAGAAATTTCGTGGGGACAACGCATATTCTCTATACAATCAGGAGAATATTTTATGGAAAATAACTACCAGGGCGAAACCAACCTGCATAATCTTGAAATCGGGGGAGTCGATCTTAACATCCTTATCTTCTCACAACTGATGTTTATTGTATTAATCAGCTACTTTATTATTCTTCCGATATTAACCTGGAAAATAAAATTCATTCGCAAACTGGTAATTGATTTTGGTGTTCCTATTCCCCGCCTGCATCATATAATAATCTTATTTGCCGTTAACACTTTTATACCACTGGCAATAAACCTGGTAAAAGAAAGCGAACTACACGAACTCGCTTTAACAGGAATCATGTTTCTGATACTTATAAATCCGGCAAAAAAGATTAGAGAAATTAGCTTGTCACACTATTGATAAGCACCGCTTCTTCCCTGTTTTTTTCGCATACGACTAATCTTCCGAAGCTTTAATGCTTTCCGGTTGCGTATAATAATATCGGGCATGTGATTAAAGAAATGCTCGGTTCGGGTATCTTTTCCTCCCCAAACAGGAATTTTTGCGCCAATTCGTGCTGCAATATCGTACATTAAAAACTCACCCAGCTCCAACGATTTTGTACTTGCAGTATAAACCATTTGTGTTGGATAGGCCAGGTTCCCAAACGTGGGAATCATTCCAACAAACAAAGCAATCCAGCGCGGATAACGATGTTCGCGCGGCAAAGCAAACTGCTCGTATATCATGCGACCCAGCGTATAAATAGTACGGTAAATAATTCCACCGAAAGCAACTCCGGCCAGCAAAACCGATTCACTAATTAATCCTGCCGCAAACAAAGCCGGCAAAACAAACAACTCCACCACATTCATTAACGGTTTTAACCCGATCAGAATTATAAAGTCGGCCAAATACGGACTGGTCAATTCTTCATCGGCCTGTTTTCGCAGGTAGTCTGCACTTACCTTTCTAAGCTGTCCCCGTTTTTCCCAATCAGAAATTCGTTGTTTCAACAAATCATCAACACTTTTCTTTCGGTACTCAGCATTAAAAAGAAAACAAAACGAATTGCGCAGAATCTCGCGGTATTTTACATTTATTATAAACCGGATTAATTTTGCCGGAAGTTTATAAAATACTTTTATCAAACCACGTTTTATAAACCTCAACAATTCTTTTGCAACCCATTCAAACTGGTGTTGTAGATAATAATCAGCTTTTTCCTGGCTAATCAGGCCTTTCTTAAGTTGGTAATAAATGCTTTTTTTAACACGACTCAGCGATTTCCATTCTTTCTGATGCCAGCGAAGTTTTTCAATTTGCCCAAGTAAAATTACATATTGCTCTTTTCCCAAAACATCTTCAAGTGCGGTCCTTTCTGTTGCCACATAATTCTTGAGTTTTCCAATATCAACATCATCAAACAAAGGGCGCCGGTACTTCGCCGATTTTAGCAAATAATACCCAAGCAGTGAAAATGGATTTAAAGGAAAAAGGGCCGGAACTCCCGATTCAGCATCGATCCAAACCCAGGTATTATTTTCATCGAGCAGAAAATTATTTAGTGCTATCGGATTTCCTTTACCGGCTTGCCATACCAGTCCCTCAAAACCCGACTCATTTAACTTTTTCTGGAGGGGTTTCATAACCATACGTGTAAGATCTTTCAACTCCCAGTCGGTTTTTGCCGAAAAGGGCTGATGCAATTTTACCGGTCTTCCTGAAATAAATTCGGTTTGTAATTCGTAGGCATTTTTACTCTCATTCCATCCTGTTCCGTACGATTGTGCAATTTTCACTTTCGAACCAAACCAATACAAAAGAAGTGAAGCCAAAATTTCGCGACGGTAATGCGCGCTTTTTACGGCATTATTGTTCCACCCGTATGAATTAGGAGCTCCTGTAAAAAGATAATTTACAGTGTCAGTCAAGTCGTCGGCACCGGAAAAAACTTTAACCGCCAGTTGCCTGCCATCGACAAACTCCCGAAAAACCTCCCCCGAACGGCCTTGCCCGATTTTATCTATCCTTATATCTTTTAATTTAGCCACCATTTGTAAGCTACACTAAAGTACAAAATTATATACAACAGTTGTACAAAATAATCGCCACCTGCCAACAACGTTCCTGGCAAAACAGACTTACAAACTATAAGTAATGAAATACAATTCTTTTAAGCGAGAACCTTCTCTTTTGAATTGTACGGGTCGAGAAATACCAATAGTAACACAGATACAAAAATGGCTTCCCATAACTCCCAAATCCGACGTTCAGGAATGAGCAACACAATGCCCGTACATAATAATATAACAATTGAATACCTGATTTTAGGAACCGGAATTCCCCATAAATCAATCAGCCGTGTTAAGAACGGCCACTTTTTATAAAGCAGCAAAGTTAGAACAAAATAGGTTCCGAAAACGACTACCAGACCTGTTGAAAAGATAAGTTTATTCAGGTTTACGCCACCCACCTCAAGGTTATGCAAGTTAGTCTCGCCTTGAAAATTATGCTGCGAAAAGAACTCCCCGGTTTGTATCGAGAATATACGTTGCCCCCACGAGATCTCCTCACCAAAACCAAAAAAGGTACCTACAATAATTATTACACTAAGCGCCACCCAGTATTTGTTACGCGATTTGTATTGCTTTACCAACCGAATGGCAAACAAGACCGAAATCAATAACAACACCAAAGCTGTAAGATTTTCCAACGGACCGTCTTCGGCAACCATCGTGTGGCAAAAATCATAATTAAAATAGAAACTTGCTGCAGAATATAACGATGCAGCAATAATTACATAGGCTATAATTGATAATACTTTCTTCATTGTTTAAAATTTCAGGAATATCCCTAAAAACCGAGCTGTCGGAGAAATAAATAACAACGTGCAAATCTAATAATATTCGCTAAGAAATTAGCAATTCCAATTAGGCGCATTTCGTTATTAACAAAGTATAACAATTGATTGCCCTTCTTTACTGATGTTATTATTATGGCTTCACCTAACAATTTCAAACATGCTTTTCATTTGAAATTTTATCTTTGCAGTGAATAATTTTAATTGAGACACTGAGGCTGCAATGTGGAAATTCCACTTCTGTCTTCCGCCTCCCGTCTTCCAACTATCATTGACATGAAACTCTGGGATAAAGGTACACCTGTTAATAAAGCAATTGAAGAATTTACCGTGGGCAAAGACCGCGAGCTTGATCTGTTTTTGGCAACTCACGACATTTTGGGTTCGATGGCGCACGTCACCATGCTCGAATCGGTTGGACTAATTGAGAAAGATGAACTTCCAACACTTTTGGCCGAATTAAAAAACCTTTATGCTGTTGCCGAAAATGGCGATTTCACTATTGACGAAGGTGTAGAAGATGTACACTCCCAGGTTGAATTTTTGTTGACAGAGAAACTTGGCGACCTCGGGAAAAAAATTCACAGCGGACGTTCGCGCAATGACCAGGTTTTACTCGACCTAAAACTATTTACCCGCGACGCCATTAAAGAAATTGCAGAAACAACTTCCAGTCTCATCGATATTTTACTCAAACGCGCCGAAGAAACGAAAGATATTTTAATGCCGGGCTACACCCACCTGCAGGTTGCAATGCCTTCGTCGTTCGGATTGTGGTTTAGTGCATATGCCGAAAGCCTGTCTGATGATTTGGAGTTGCTTTTATCGGCTTTCAACATTACCAACCAGAATCCACTTGGATCGGCAGCCGGCTATGGTTCTTCCTTCCCGCTAAACCGTCAAATGACGACGGATCTGCTGGGCTTTAATAACATGAACTACAACGTTGTTTATGCCCAAATGGGACGAGGAAAAGTTGAAAAGATTGTTTCGTTTGCAATTGCAAATATTGCAGGAACACTTTCTAAACTGGCCTACGATGTTTGTTTGTTCATGAGCCAGAATTTCAATTTTGTAAGCCTTCCCACTGAGTTTACAACAGGCTCGAGCATAATGCCGCACAAAAAGAATCCCGATGTTTTTGAGCTTACCCGCGCGCGCTGTAATAAATTACAAGGTGTTCCTTCGCAAATTGGGATGATTATAAACAACTTACCCAGCGGTTATTTTCGCGACCTTCAGATGGTGAAAGAAATTTTTCTTCCATCGTTTAAAGAAATGAACGACTGTCTGAACATTGTTAGTTTAGCCATTGATAAAATGTCGGTAAACACCGAAATATTAAACGACGACAAATACAACTATCTTTTCAGCGTTGAAGAGGTAAACAAACTCGTATTGCAGGGAATCCCTTTCAGAGAGGCATACAAACAGGTTGGAGCCCAGATAGAAAATGGAAACTTTGCACCTGAAAAATCCGTAAAACATAGCCACGAAGGGAGTATCGGAAATTTATGTTTGGACAGTATTTCAAATAAAAAAGAAGAGATCATTAAAAGGTTTCTATTTAACAAAATAGAAGAGGCAAGAAAAGACTTGCTTAAATAGGACTTCAAGCCACTGAAAATGTGACAAATGTCACTATTTTGGAAAACACATAGAAAGTCTTTTAATTTTTTATGATTTTTCTCAAGGTTAATTGTATGTTATTAAACACAATTTACACCATTTAAGATTGCGAATACACACCTCTTTGTTTATTTTTGATTTCACTTCGTAAGTAAAAACGGGAATTTCACTTACAGTTTTGCAGTAATTCGGTATTGACAGCGCCAATTGCTGCGCTAGTGCGAATTTTAAAGAGAAAGGAAATAATGATGCAGACAAAAGAACCTGTAGCAAAGGGATTGTACCGCCCCGAATTTGAACATGGGAGTTGTGGTATCGGGTTTGTAGCAAACCTAAAGGGCAGAAAGAAACACAGCGTGATTTCTGATGCCTTATCGATGCTGGCTCGCATGGAACATCGCGGAGGTACAGGGTTTGATATTAAGAGTGGTGATGGTGCAGGAATATTACTACAAATTCCACACGAACTTTTCATGGAAGAATGTCCGAAACAGGACATTAAATTACCTCAGTTTGGAGAGTATGGCGTTGCCATGATTTTCTTCCCAAAAGAGGACAGAAAGCGTTCAGAGTGTAAAGATATTATTGGTAGAAACCTGAAGAAATTTGGTCTACCCTATTTAGGCTATCGTAAAGTACCGGTAGACAATTCGGATCTTGGCCGCGATTCTTTAGCATCAGAACCATATGTACAACAATTGTTTATTGGAAAACCTGATGGTATGTCGGGTGAAGAGTTTGAACGTAAACTTTTCGTTTTCAGAAAATACACTGAAAAACTGGCACGCGAGTCGGTTGCCGGATTGGGTTATAATGGCATGAACATTATTTCATGCTCGTACAAAACCATAATTTATAAAGGTCAACTTACAACAGAACAGGTTTCGTTATATTTCAAAGATCTTACCAATCCTTTAGCAGTAAGTGCATTATCACTTGTTCACTCGCGTTTTTCTACCAACACTTTCCCATCGTGGAAATTATCACAACCTTTCCGGTACATTGCGCACAACGGCGAAATCAACACCAATAAAGGGAACATCAACTGGATGCGTGCCCGCGAAGTACTTCTTGAGTGCTCGGCATTTACACAGGAAGAGCTTGAAATGATCTTCCCAATCTGTGACATCAGGGATTCCGACAGTGCCAACCTCGATATGGCCATCGAAATGCTGGTATTAAGCGGAAGATCGTTACCACATGTAATGATGATGCTTATTCCTGAAGCATGGCAAAATAATCCTGACATGGATCCGAAGAAAAAAGAGTTCTACGAATTCTATTCGGCCATGATGGAGCCTTGGGATGGCCCGGCATCGGTATGTTTTACTGATGGTGTTCTTGTTGGTGCAACACTCGACCGAAATGGTCTGCGCCCATCGCGTTATTGCCTTACTGACGATGATACCTTGATAATGGCATCAGAAACCGGTGCTATTGACGTACCGCACGAAAAGGTTAAAATTCGTGGTCGTCTGCAACCTGGAAAAATGTTTGTTGCCGATTTGGAACAAGGCCGTATTATTTCTGACGAAGAAGTTAAAGCAGATATTTGCTCAAGCCAACCTTATGGCGATTGGGTAAAAAACAATATGACTTACCTGGATGAACTTCCGTTTATTCCGGATCTTGAATTGAAAGAGCCGGATAAGAAAACGCTGTTTAAGAGACAAAAAGCGTTCGGATTCACACACGAAGATATTGAGGTAATTCTGAAACCTATGGCGAAAAATGGTGGCGAAGCGCTTGGCTCAATGGGAGCTGACAATCCGCTGGCCGTTCTTTCCGACCGCCCGGTGCATTTGGCCCATTACTTTAAGCAGTTATTTGCACAGGTAACCAATCCACCGATCGACCCGATCAGGGAACGCATTGTAATGGACCTGAGAACTTATGTGGGTGGTTTTAAAAATATTCTTACAGAATCGGCTGAGCATTGCCGACGCATTGCCATTCACCAGCCTGTTTTAACCAACGAACAGTTGATTAAACTGGCCTACGTAGATCACACGCATTTCCAAACCAAAAAAATCAGTATTGTTTTCCATGCCGACGAAAAAGAAGGTACGCTGGAAACCAAACTGGAACGTTTGTGTCAATACGTTGAAGATGCCATTGATGAAGCATATTCAATCATCTTATTGTCCGACTTTGCAATTAGTACCGACCACGCACCAATTCCATCGCTACTGGCAGCATCAGCTGTTCACCATCACCTCATCCGTGTTGGGAAACGTGGTAAAGCAGATATTATCATGGAAGCAGGTGACGTACGCGAAGTACATCATTTTGCAACCTTGTTGGGTTACGGTGTTTCTGCTGTAAATCCTTACATGGCTATTGATACGATTAAGAACCTGGTAGAAGAAGGTGCACTTGGAGATACTTCGAAAGAAGATGCAATCAAAAACTATGTAAAAGCTATTGGTGGCGGTCTGTTGAAAGTATTCTCTAAAATGGGTATTTCAACCTTAGCTTCGTACCAGGGAGCACAGATTTTTGAAGCAGTTGGTTTGAAGCAAGAAGTGGTTGACAAATACTTTACCGGTACCATCAGCCGCGTTGAAGGCTTAAGTCTTGATGACATTGCTAAAGAAGCGATGATGCGTCACCGTAAAGGATTCCCAACCCGCCAGGGTGGAGCCAAAGTACTGGAGCCGGGTGGTGAATATCACTGGCGTAAAGACGGCGAACGTCACTTATTGAGTCCTGAAGCAATTCAACTGATTCAGGAAGCCACAAGAAAAAATGATTACGACAAATACAAAAAATATTGTACTGTAGTTGACGATCAGGCGACAGCCGCATTCACGTTACGTGGATTGATGGACTTCACTTCAGATCGTAAACCAATTCCTCTCGAAGAAGTAGAATCAGCAGAAAGTATTTTAACCCGTTTTGCTACGGGAGCAATGTCTTTCGGATCTATCTCGTGGGAAGCACACACTACACTTGCCATAGCCATGAACCGCATTGGTTCTAAATCAAACTCAGGCGAAGGTGGTGAAGATCCTGTTCGCTACAGCAAATTACCTAATGGCGACGACATGTGTTCTGCCACCAAACAGATTGCATCCGGACGTTTTGGTGTGAACAGCTACTACCTGAGCATGGCCAAAGAGCTACAGATTAAAATGGCGCAGGGTGCAAAACCGGGCGAAGGTGGTCACCTTCCTGGTCATAAAGTAAATGGCTGGATCGGACGAACACGTAACTCAACTCCGGGAGTGGGATTGATTTCTCCTCCTCCGCACCACGATATTTATTCAATCGAGGATTTGGCGCAGTTGATCTTCGACCTGAAAAACAGTAACCGCGATGCACGTATTAATGTGAAACTGGTTTCTGAAACAGGGGTTGGAACAGTTGCCGCCGGTGTTTGTAAAGCAAAAGCCGATGCCGTTCTTATTTCGGGATTCGATGGAGGAACAGGTGCATCGCCGCTAAGCTCTATTAAACATGCCGGATTGCCATGGGAACTTGGCTTGTCGGAAACACATCAGACACTGGTTCGCAACCGCCTGCGCAACCGTATCGTGGTTCAGGCCGATGGTCAGATGAAGACCTCGCGCGACCTTGCTATAGCTACCTTACTTGGTGCAGAAGAATGGGGAGTGGCCACCATGGCGCTGGTTGTTGAAGGATGTATAATGATGCGTAAATGCCACAGTAATACCTGTCCTGTGGGTGTGGCAACACAAAACGAAAGATTACGCGGAAAATTTAAAGGAAATCCTGATCATGTTGTAAACTACTTCGAATTCCTTGTAGAAGGTCTTCGTGAGATTATGGCAGAACTGGGCTTCCGTACCATTAACGAAATGGTTGGTCAGTCGCAGTGCCTGAAATTCAAAGACGACATTGATCACTGGAAATACAAAGGTCTTGACCTGAGTCCGATTCTTTACAAAGAAGAAATGGGACAGGAAGAAGGTCTTTACAGCAGTAAGAAACAAAATCACCAAATGGAAGAAATTCTTGACTGGAAACTTGTTGAAGCTGCACAAAAAGCGATAAAAAATGGCGAAAAAGTAGCCGCTGAATTCGAGATTAAAAACATCAACCGAAGTACCGGTACTGTTCTCTCGCACGAGGTTACCAAAGTACATAAAGGCGAAGGCTTGCCTGACGGAACCATCCATTTTAAAATGAAAGGTTCGGCAGGACAATCGTTCGGTGCATTTGTTTGCAAAGGTATCGAGCTGGAAGTTGAAGGAGATGCAAACGACTATTTCGGAAAAGGTTTATCCGGCGGTCACTTGTCGATCTACCCTGCTAAAAATGTACAGTTCATTCCGGAGCAAAACATTATTGTAGGTAACGTTTGTTTCTACGGAGCAACAGGTGGCGAGGCTTATATCCGCGGTGTTGCCGGCGAGCGTTTCTGTGTTCGTAACTCGGGTGCACAAGTTGTTGTTGAAGGTATTGGCGACCACGGTTGCGAATACATGACGGGAGGAAAAGCTGTTATCCTTGGAAAAACAGGACGAAACTTCGGTGCAGGTATGTCGGGTGGTATTGCTTATGTTCTCGATATCGACGGAACTTTCCCAAGTCTTTGTAATAAGGGAATGATTCAACTGGAAAGAGTTGAGGATAAGGCTGAACAGGAAGAGCTAAAAGCAATGATCCAAAAACACATGGATAAAACCGAATCAACGGTTGCAGAGTATGTTCTTTCCGATTGGAACGAGATAGTAGGCAAGTTTGTAAAAGTGATTCCTACCGATTACAAGCGCATGCTTACCTACATTGAAGAGGCCCGCAAGACGGGTAAATACGAAAAAGAGTCGGATGTTATTGATGCTGCATTTGATATGCATTTGGCCAATTTGTAATTTTTATAGAAGCTAAGACATGGGAAAGCCAACAGGATTTTTAGAATATAAAAGAGTTTCCAATCCAACTCGTAAAGTTGAGGAACGCCTTAAAGATTGGAACGAGGTATATATATTACGCGATAAAGAAACATGTGAAACACAGGGTGCACGCTGTATGGATTGCGGTGTTCCGTTTTGCCACCGTGGTGCATTGTTGCACAACGGCGCATCGGGCTGTCCGGTTTATAACCTGATTCCCGAATGGAACGACCTGATTTATAAAGGCCAGTGGAAAGAAGCACTTGACCGTCTTCATCACACTAACAATTTTCCTGAATTTACAGGAAGAGTTTGCCCTGCACCTTGCGAAGCAGGATGTGTGTTGGGAATTAACGAACCGGCAGTAACGATTCACGATAACGAAAGAACCATTATCGACAATGGTTTCGATCAGGGTTGGGTAGTTCCAGAGCCACCTGAAAGCAGAACAGGAAAATCGGTTGCGGTTGTAGGATCAGGTCCGGCAGGACTGGCTTGTGCAGCACAGCTGAATAAAGCAGGGCATACCGTTACCGTTTTCGAGCGCGACGACCGTATTGGTGGTTTGCTCATGTACGGTATTCCAAATATGAAACTGGACAAAGACGTGGTACAACGTCGTGTTGATATTCTGGAAGCAGAAGGAATTATTTTCCAAACGAACACTGAAGTTGGTAAAGATATCCGCACCAAAAAGTTACTCGACGACTTTGATGCAGTTGTTTTAACTACAGGTTCTACAAAACCACGCGACCTGAAAGTTGAAGGCCGTGAGTTGGATGGAGTACATTTCGCAATGGAATTTTTGTCGGCCAATACAAAAAGTTTACTCGATAGTAAACTCGAGGATGGAAATTACATTTCGGCAAAAGGCAAAAACGTAATTGTAATTGGTGGTGGCGATACCGGTACCGACTGTGTAGCCACATCGCTGCGTCATGGTTGCAAAAGCATAACCCAGCTGGAGATTATGCCACAGCCACCAAAAGAACGCAACGGCGATGTTAATCCATGGCCCGAATGGCCGGGTAACGAGAAAACCGATTACGGACAGTACGAGGCAATTCTCGCAAAAGGCAAAGACCCAAGGAAATATTCGATAATGACCACAAAAATCGAAGGTGAAAACGGCAAAGTAAAAGCCTTGCACACCGTTCAGGTAGAGTGGGTACAAACCGAAGGTGGTGGCAAAATACCACAAGCTATTCCCGGAACTGAAAGATACATCAAAGCCGACCTGGTATTATTGGCAATGGGCTTTTTAGGACCTGAGGACAAAATTGCAGAGGAAATCGATCTTGAGCGCGATGCGCGATCGAATTACAAGGCCGAATACGGTGAATTTAAAACCAGCGTTAAGAAAGTATTTTCTGCTGGCGATGCACGCCGCGGACAGTCGTTGGTGGTTTGGGCCATTAACGAAGGACGCGCCGCTGCCCGCGAAGTAGACACCTACTTAATGGGCGACACTGTTTTGCCATAAGGCAAAAGTTCTGTGACACGAGCGGCGAAAGTTGCTCACCTAAAATTTGAAAGTTAGCATATGCCGTAGTGGGCTATGCTTTTTTATAGTGCAGTTTTTTCAGGAGTTCCGGCCGAAAGAGGAAATTTATTATCCGAAACGAAATCACTTTCCCTTGACCAGAATGTGAAACGCCGGTTCTCCTTTTTTCTTGCAAAATTTTAATTTAGAATATGGGGCGTCCTGAGAGGGTTGCCCTTTTTTTGTGGTGCTTACTTGAATGTGGCGGGTGGTAACCTGCCATAGTACAATTATTAGCAACCGCTTTTTATTTTTCTTTATCACTAAATCTTGTGGCTAATCTTTTATGCAACGTATTGAAAATCCTGCCTCTTTGTATCCCGCCATGCGGTCAATACAACCAAAATTAACAAGATTTCGATAAATGGCGTGTTCTTCATCATATGCTGTATTAGTCCAGTAATAAGCACTACTTCCTAATCCGCGAAAATAAAATTCACCTTCCGTATATCTGATATTCCTTGCTCCACTTGGAATTGCTGTAAATCCAGTCTCATTACTTCTTATCCAGCTTTCATCCCAAAAATCGGTATTTGCCGAAGCTAACTCCCCACCAATATTTAATTCAATTTCTCCCCTACAAGCGAACCTGTCCAACTCCGTTTCCTCCATTCCCAAGAGTCTTTCCAGTTCCATCCATTCCTCATCACTGGGTAAATGCCAACCTTCGGGACACACCTGTTGGGCGGTTTCCCAATCATACAGACATCCATAGATTTGGTAATTTACCCCATAAGAACCTTCGCCACTGTAATCATAAATCCATGCACCACATTGCGAGTCAAGTTCACACAAATCATTGGGTACGTATGCAAGGTTCTCAGCCATCCAAATTTGTTCGCCAATTTTAACCCATTGGTATTCGTGGTTATCACGGTTATCGATAAAAGTTCCAGAATCGGCATCAAATGGTTCATCATCACAACTCCAAAGTAACATCATTGCAATTGATAATAGGAATGTTACTGTTTTAGATTTCATTGGGTTTGTTTTAGTTATATTTAGTTTTAACGGTCACTTGTATGTGGTCGGTGTAGATTTCGAAGAGCGTTCCTGTCCGCCAGCTGGCGGACACGGAACTGCGAAACAAGCCCCGAAGCTTCGGGGCGCAGTTGGCGTACCACCAAACCCCGCCCTGCAATATGTACTTTGTTATATGCTGGCTTTTAATTCTTTTGCATTGTTTTCAATTAAGTCTAACATATTTGAATCGAATCCAATAGGAATTCTTTCTAATCCAGACATTATTTCATTCTCGTCATTGATAATTACGAATGGAGAATAATTTTCTTTAATCATGATTTTTCCCAATATCGCATATGAAACCAAGTTTTCATTCTCTGAAATACCGTATTCTCTTTTTGCCTGAAGCTTTTCTAACACTAATTCAAGAAGTTGAATTCTTTGATTTGAATTAGTTTTATTTAACAACTGGTCCTGAAGCATAAAAAATTCAATTGTTTGAAAAGAAATTTGAATTGGAGTCTCTATTTCTCCGATAAATGGAGGATAATAATTTTTGTCACAGTTTAAAGACATTAGTTTATATCTTTCTGTAATAACATTAAAGAAATCCGTTCTTCCATAAAGTTCGTCAAATCCATTGTTTTCGGATTTAATTCTCTCAAATCCGTCCTGTTGTAGATTAAATGCACCATAGTCAAGTATTAGCGGATATGTCAATAAAGTTTCCAATAAACCCTCTGTAGAAATAGATTTTAATTTGCTACTTTGGATTTGGCAAGCCTGTACCTTTTCAGTTAATGATTTTAAGTCTGCCCATTCATCCGTTCCTGGAACAATTGGATATTCGTAAGTGTCAGAAATGGAGAAAGGCATACACTCTCCTTGTTGAATAACAAGTTCGTCTTTATTACAACTAAGCAAACCAACTAAAGCAATTGTGTAAATCAATGTTTGAATGTTTTTCATAATTTGGTTTTTTATTGATTTCTTCTCCCTATTAGATGATTTTCAATTCACAATGGTTGCTTTTTTCAAGCTTGCAGGTAACGGTTGGTACATGTTGTCGGGGCGGATTTCGGAGCTCGTTCCTGTCCGGTAGGACGGAACGATGTTGCGAGAATCCAGCGAACGACACACCACGAACCCCGTAATGCAATTTACAATTTGTTAGGCACCGTAATTTTTTTTAATTTTTCTCTAATATATTTATCCGTCCATCCATTTTTGTAAGGATATTCAATAATTTCATGTTTCTCAGTTATTAAAATACTATCAGTTATTGAAACAATTTTCATTGACCTCATCCAGCCATCTTCAGTTTGAATATATTTTCCATCATTTGATAATTTCCAGTTAGCCTTTCGTAGATTAGTTTTATCTGTATTCATCGAACATTCACCATTTTCAGAAAATGTATAATTAATTGTTTTTTTCTGGTAATACTTGTCCAATATGCTTGGAACTGAATCTTTCTCGATGAATGGTCTATTTCTTCTAATACTATTTAAAGTAATTTCTTCTTCTGGTAGTTCACTTATTGAATCTGAAACAGGTTCTTCAAAGTCAATCATTTCCCAAGTGCCAACCAAGTTGTCTCTTAGTTTCTGATATTTATTCTTTGATAATTTCTTTAGTTTTATGAATTCAACATTTTCGATTGAGTCATTCCAACAAGTTTCTGTGACTATCTTTGAATCAGAAATACTTATTACTTGATAAATCTGATAGTCTAATTGAAAATATGATAATATTATAAAAAGAGAATTGTTATATTTTTCTATAGTCCACCATTCAACATCAAATGATTCATTGCCCTTTGACTCATCTATGCGATAATACATTTTCAATTTTGATGTATTGTAATAGTATGGCTTTTCTTTAAACTCAAGTCTTAAAGAATCGTTCCTTTCCTTTACTAACCAATTATTGGTTAGTAGAATCTTTTTTATTTCACTTGTGTCCTTTTTTGTTTGGGAATTTTTAATTGGAATAAATGAATTGGTTTGAGCAGAGTCTATTATCAGAAGAATATCATCAGTATATTTTATAATTTGCCCATAGACAGTTGTGTCATCAAGTATCAGGTTATTAGCAGAATCTATAAAGTATTTATAACTTTTTAATTTGTTGAATTCAAAATATTTGGTAAAGAATAACGTGTCATTATCTGATAAATCCAAATAAATTCCAGGGTCAGACCAAGAATCTCGGTATGTCGAAATCCATTCTTTTTTATTAGAAATATCTTTATCATTTTGGCATGAAAAAAGAAACAATAAGAAAATTAATTGTATATATTTTGTTAACATCATTTTTTTATTAGTATGGTGCCTAACGGTTGGTACATGTTGTCGGGGCGGATTTCGGAGAGCGTTCCTGTCCGCAGGACACGGAACTGCGATGCGAGAATCCGTAGTTGGCGTACCACCAAACCCCGCCCTGCAATATGTACCTTGTTACCAGCTGGCTTTTATATTTTTTTATTTCCAAATATTTTCAATCGTACTCCAAAATTTATGTTGACAATTCTCACACAGATATTCATATTCAATTGGTGTAGATGTGTGAACAAAAGGCTGTCTTTTAATTTCTCTTTTATTACCAGTCTTTTTATATTCTCGTGCCTTACATCTTGGACAAGTCAATTCTCTTCTTTTTGCAAGCCTATAAGAGATTATTATTAAGAAAAGAACTAATATTATAATTGAGACGGTTTTCATTTAAGTAATCTTGGGTTTTTATTTTCAAGTTTTCATAAATGCGATGGAATGATTCTGATGACCATTCCATAACATTTTTTATATGTTTTAAATCTATTACCATTTCATCTTTCCAGTCCAAATTTCCATACCTGAAAGTAGTACTTCCTGGGTCAAATTCATTAAATGACTTTATAATATTATCAAACCATTTTGGTGGTTGGATATTTAATTTGTCAATCAAAGTTTGATTAAATTTCTCCGAAAGGATTGTCAAGTCGTGTGTATTATTTTCTTGTTTAAGAATTGCTTTTAAATATAACTCTGTCGAATGGCGATATGTAAATATTATCGGAAAGAAAATCCCCCAATTGTTATCTTGATTTATAAGGTTATCGACTAATAAGTCTCCAGCTTTTTTATAGGAATCCGCGAGTTCAAGTTTTCCAATTCCACCAATCAGTCCACCTGCAACAAAGATATTTTCCAGATATTCGCTTTCAGATAATTCTCTAAATATTGGAATTGCTTCTTTCGCTACTTCATTAAAAGGTGAATCCAAATGGTAATTGCAGTTTAATCCAATTTTTATTGATTCGATATCAGGTTCTTCTTCCCAACTGTAAGAAATATAGCTTAAAACATTGATGTCATTATTTGTATATTCTCTTTGAATACCTTTTTTAGGAGAAGCTTTTTTATTTAAATATTCACTAAAATGAAATGTCCAAGTTTTTATAAGATTCTTGTCAACGTTAAGAATCTCTGCAATTTCTGAAACTCCATATTTTAATGTATAATTTGGCATTCTATTCTTTCTTCAAGCTTGCTGGTAACTAGTATATAACATCACCAGGTAATGTTATTTTCCTTATATCATTTTTATTAGTGTTGTTATCCGCCCAAAATGGATGTATAACAACACTTATTATGCTTAGTACTTTTTTTGCTGTTATTTCAGGGTGAGTATTCACGGTTTAATATTTTAGTGCATTAAAGCTAAGCATAATTTTTATGTTTCAGGCGGTTAGGAGGAAGAATACTATTCACTCTTGCCCCCAAAACCGTGCTTTAGTCCTTAAGGCTTGCCATGTGCGGGTTTCCGAGAAGCAAAAATTGGTAACTTACTCATTTTAAACCTCCCACAGGTGACAGTAGTTGATTTCAAACGCGTTTTTTTTCGTCCTCAGCAGCTGTGGAAGCTTTCAAACGCATTTTATTTCACCCTCAGGCAACTGATATCGGTTTCAAACACGTTTTTTCCCTTCCAGACGCAGTGAATATCGGTTTCAAACACGTTTTTTTTCGCCCTCACGCGAGGGAAGTTGGTTTCAAATGCGTTTTTTCTCATGCCTACGACGTTAATATTGGTTTCAAACGCATTTTTTCTTATGCCCACGACGATGATATCGGTTTCAAACGGGTTTTGGAGGGCCATCATTTGCGTAGGGAAACAAAAAAATTGCTTGTTGCCGGCTTTTACCTTTGGCAAAGTTGCAGTAAAACCTGTTTTATGTGGGCTGCCCCTCGTTTGCAACTGCCAGTTCCGGGAGTAACCGGGAAGGGGTTTCTATATAAATGATCTTGGAGATGCCGGAGGCATCGAGGTGTATGCCCTGTAACGAACAAGAAAGATTCGACTCCGGCCGGAATCGTACCGACAATCAATATTTTATTTGATTTCCCTGCCATTACCAGACAAAGTGTTAGGCAGTGTTTTTACTGTATCTAAAAGTTTATTGATTTCTAATTCATTATTAACATTTAGCCATCGAATTGCAGATTCAATAGTTGTAAATGTTTTACCATTAATCGGAAGGCTTTTTGATACAAGCATTGCAAAGAGTGTCGTGTATACAACTTCATTTGGCTTCAGGGTCAAGTATGCAGCACGTCTTTTACCTGATACTTTATGCCCAACATAAAAATCAACAATTCTGTCTACGTCATCAGTATCCATTTGAAAATCAGCCTCTCTAAAATCGTGCAGAATCTTAAAGGTTGCATCAAAATCTGATTCCCTGGAAAGAAGATCTTTTAATGACATAATATCATTAATTGATATCATTCCAGAATAATACTCAATAATCATTTTATGATTTGCAATTATCTGATATGAGGCATATTTGTCCACGATTAAATTTTAACTGGTTAGCCATTCTAAATATAGGTTATTTATTCCAATATCTCCCTCTCTCCTAACCTCGTTACAAACGAGGGGCAGCAGTGGAACCTGCTTACTGATGAATCCGTATCCACTCAACAGATGAATCATCGGTAAATTTAACCACCATAAATTTGCTGTGCAGCGGCCAGAAGAGCAATCGCTCCTGTTTTATAAGGTAATAAATGTAGTTTTCGCTGCTGCGGTCGGGCTCGCCCAATAAATTTAGGATTTGTGGTTTCTGAAGTGTGCGGATGGTATCGTTGTAAACCACATCGTTTACCATCTTGTCGCGATACGGATATTTCCGCCCTTCTTTTGTTTCCCACTTTGTTTTGTCGAACACCAGCTCGCTGGCCGGTTTGTCGCTCATTCCCGCTTCGTAATTCTTCACATCCTGATTACAGGCCACACAAAAAACAAATACGATGATGCTTAACAGTTTTTGCGCTTTCATAGGTCCAAGAGCTTACATAGTGAGTTCAATTCCCTCGGGACGCGAATGTTTCCAGCGGCGGTGCGACCACAAATAATACTCGGGTGTTTCGCGTATCACCTCTTCCATTTTACGAATATAGGTAAGCAATATATCTTTCGATTCCACTTTCGAAGGATCTTCAAAAAGCAACGAAAAATCGGCTTCGTAATGCCCACGCTTTAACTTTTTCAGATGCAAGAAAAATATGGGTTGATTGGTTTTAATGGCAATCTTTTCGGGGCCGGTAAAAAACGGCGCCTCGCGGTTTAAAAACATCGTCCAGAATGGCGAATTGGCAGGAGGAGTCTGATCGGCTGCCAACCACAAAACAGCAGGCTCGCCACGTCGCACATACTCAATGGCTGCTCGTGCCGATTTGTGCACAGGTACCGACTCGCCTCCCCATTTACCTCTCGAATGCTCAATATACTTTTCGAAAGCCATATTGCCACGAATCGGATTTACAATCATTAGCAGTTTATGGGCAGCCTTTGTTTGTATTGAGCTACACCACTCCCAGTTATTGTAATGAAAACCAAGTAGCATAATGCTCCGGCCTTTCTCGGCAAACCGAATTGTTGGCTCCAGTCCTTTAACCGTTAATCGTTTATCCATCTGCTTTTCGCTCATGCTGTGCAGCTTAATAGTTTCCAACGAAAAGTCGCAGAAATGGCGGTAATATCGCGCCATGATTTTTTCAATTCCCTGCTCGCTCTTTTCCGGGAACGCATGACGCAAATTATCAAGGATCACCTTCTTCCGGTAGCCAATTGCATAGCGAACAATAAGATAGAAAAAGTCGGCAATACCGTAAATCATCCAAAATGGCAGAACGGAAACCAGTTTTAACAGCAATACTACAAAGCCGTTTAGTGTGCGTTTAAAAAATCCTTCGTGATACCGTTTATCTTTTTTGCGTAAACTTTCGTCAACCATTCTGTAATATTCTTATTGAATTAAAACTGTCTCTTCCGGACGTTTGTGCTTCCATCGTTTATGGCTCCAAAGATAATACTCCGGATTTGTTTTTATCACCTCCTCCATTTTTTCGATGTAGCGCAACAATATCTGGTCGGCATCCATTTTTGCAGGTTCCTCAACCAGCAACTCATAACAATACTCGTATTTGCCCCGTCCTAAACGTTTGGCATATTGAAAAAATACAGGCTGATTTGTTTTTTGTGCAATTTTTACCGGCCCGGAGAAAAAGGCGGCTTCACGATTTAGAAACATGGCCCACGTTTGCGAGCTGGCCAAAGCACTCTGGTCTGCTATTAATCCAACAACAACCGGTTCTTTACTGCTAAAATACTGAAAGGTTACTTTTGCTGCACGCCCCATTTGTACGGCTTCTCCTCCCCATTTTTCGCGCGCTTTTTGCAGAAAATCGTCCATTGGCTGGTTATCGCGCATTTTGTTGTAAACCATCAGTAACTTACAATTTAATTGCTGCTGTAACGCACCCGACCATTCCCAGTTATTGTAATGAAAAGCCAGCAATATCGCCCCGTTTCGTTTTACGGCTAAATCATTTAATTCTTTCGTTCCCAAGAATTTCATACGTTTCTCCAACTCCTTTTCCGACAAACGATAAAGTTTAATACTCTCTAACGAAACATCGCAGAAATAGCGGTAAAACTTATTTCGTAGATGCAGAATTTCCTTATCATTTTTATCGGGGAAAGCGTGTTTCAGGTTAGCTTTTATTACTTCGCTACGGTACTTTATTATACCTTTAATTAAGATGTAACACACTTCAGAAAGAAAATACAAACAGCCAAATGGAAGCAGTGCAATTGTTTTTAGCAACACAACAACAACCCATTTCCCGGGATAGTTAAAAAGACCTGATGATTTTCGATTTTGTTTATTTTCCTTGTTCATTGCGTGTAATGCAAGCCCTGTTAAAATAGCTTAAAAAGCAGTTTCAAAACTACACTTTTAAGCTTAAATACGCTAAAAATATTTTTATATTCGGTTGATGAAAACTAGTAATATGAAACGAGTATGTATATTATTCGCCTCCAATAATATGACTAAAATTATGCGAGTTACATACTATACTTTTGAGAACAAAAAATTTTAATCGTATGAAAACAACACTTGCACTAATTTTTCTTTTGTTGGGCTTTAATACAATTGCACAAAATACATTCATTGCACACCGTGGCGCCTCCTACCTTGCTCCCGAAAATACTGTTGCCTCGGCTAAACTGGCATGGGAACTGGGCGCTGATGCGGTGGAAGTTGATGTACATTTATCGAAAGATAACCGTGTAATGGTTATTCACGACAAGGACACGAAGCGAACATGCAGCAGCAAAACAAACCTGACGATAGCTAAAACTCCATCGATTTTATTGCGGGATTTGGATGCCGGATCGTGGAAAGGTGAAGATTTTGAGGGTGAGAAAATACCATTCTTGTCGGAAATTATTGAAACGGTACCTGTTGGAAAAACGCTGGTTGTTGAAATAAAAGCAGGTGGAGATGATATTATCCCTGCTCTTAGCCGCACCATTGAAAAGAGTGGAAAGATTGATCAAATTGTATTTATTAGTTTTGGATGGGACACAATCTTAAAAACCCATGCAGAATTTCCGGATAATAAATGTTACTGGCTAAGTTCGTTAAAACCCGGAGTAAAGAAAAAAATGGAACAGGCTGCCGATAAAGGGCTGACAGGTGTTAACCTAAAATATTCGATTATCGACGAGGAAATTATGGCACATGCCAATGCTTTTAACCTGGAAGTACTTACCTGGACTGTTGATGATCCGTCCGAAGCACAACGTCTTACCGACATTGGCGTTACCGGCCTTACAACCAACCGGCCAAAATGGTTAAAAGAACAAATGAATAAATAAAAAAGGGGCCTCTCCAGCTTGAGACCCCTTCCGGTAATCATCTTCAATCACCTATTGGTAGGAATACCTATTGATTGTTAAAATCCATTTACAAACGGTGCTCCAAAAATTGTTAAACCCTGCTAATAAAGTGGAAGAAGTGTTAAGTTTATAAATAACAAAGGGCTGCCCTTTAAAAAGACAACCCAAAGTTTCTGACGTTTTCTGAATACTGTTTCTGTTATTCTTACAGCTTTAATTTCCTAACCACATTTCAAAAATAGTTGATAATTGTGTTAAGGCGATTTAACTAAGACAAATTATTGTTAAACAATTAATAGTAATGTTAAAATTGTTAATTCCTGCAATAAAAAACACCACTACGCAGAATGATTTTGAGCAACCACCAAATGAAAAGCACCTTTTCCCACTACCTTTAATCGTTGGGGCGCAAATCCGTTTGCGGGCAATATCGTTTTTAAACCACCGGCTTCCGAATAACTCTTAAAATTTTTGTTGTGCTCAATCCCCGCCAGAAACTCGGCGACTTTACTGCCAACACCAACGTAATTATTTGGCAGAGGAACAGCATAATCCAGCACTACTATTTTCTCAGCGATTTTTTTCACCTCGCCCAGAATGGCTTTCTCTAATCCCGGATTAAACTGGTGCAAAGCCATTGATAAAATAGCCACATCAAATTTTTGCTGATAAAAAAGGCTTAGGTCAGTAGCATCACCAACAATAAACGAAGCATTGGTGATCCCTTCTTTCCTGGCTTTATTTGTGGCACAACTTATCATCGATGCAGAGAGGTCAACGCCGGTAACCGATTTGGCTTTATCAGCAAGTTCAAACAACTGTGCCCCGGTTCCGCAGGCAATGTCAATTACGGTGTCGCCTTTTTTAATCTCAAGAGCCAGGCGCTTCCTCAGATTACTGAGAAGCGGATCAATAATGGTGCTGTATATAAAGCCTGTTTCCAGCATTTAATTATCTTCTACTTCATAAACTGTATGAAGTTTCTTTTGTTGTAATGTATGTTTAAAAATAATCATAATGAAGAACATCCTGATTTTTAGTATCGTCTCTTTTGTTTTATTGTCCTCCTTCAAATCGAACAAACCGGCCTACCTGCTCTTTAACAAAGAAGGCAAAGCAGTAAAATACGAGAAAATGCTTAAAGAAATTGAAGATGCTGACATCGTATTGTTTGGCGAATTGCACGACAATCCAATTTCGCATTGGTTACAACTTGAGCTCACCAAAGAACTGTATCAGCAAAACGGTAAAAACCTGGTTTTGGGTGCTGAAATGTTTGAAAGCGACAACCAGGTAATCATGGATGAATACCTCTCTGGAAAAATATCGCAACGTAATTTTGAAGACGAAATACGTTTATGGCCCAATTATAAAACCGATTACAAACCGCTGGTAGAGTTTGCCAAAGACAGCGGACTTTATTTTGTTGCTACCAACGTTCCACGTCGTTATGCATCGTTGGTAAACAAGCAAGGTTTTGAAGGGCTGGAAGAGCTTTCTGACGAAGCAAAAGCATTCTTGCCGCCACTTCCGCCTGCTTACGATCCAACATTGGATTGTTATGCCAGCATGATGAAAATGGAAGGAATGGGCAGTCATGTAACTCCGAATTTCCCAAAAGCACAAGCCATAAAAGATGCGACTATGGCACATTTTATCCTGAAAAACTGGGAGCCGGGAAAAGTGCTTTTGCATTACCACGGAGCCTATCACTCGCAAAATTTTGAAAGCATTTACTGGTACCTGAAACACGAAAATCCGAGGTTAAAAATTGTTACCATTCATTCGGTAACTCAGGATGATATTTCGGAACTTACAGAAGATAATACGGGTGCTGCAGATTTTACGATTTGTGTGGATGAAGATATGACCAGAACACGATAAAAAAAGCAGGAGCCTGGAATCCTGCTTTTATAAATTTCGTGTGACCGGAGAACGTCTTAATTCTCTTTTCATGCTTTTTAAAGCACCTGTAAGTTATAGCAGGAAAGCCTAAAAGTAAATACCTAATATTGGGTATTTTTACGTACATTGCAGGTTGGGAAGATTTCAAGAACTTCTATCAAATATGGATGAAAAGAGTATAAACAAAATAAAAAAAGCCTGGGAACCTAACAAAGTTGGGCGTCCGGTAAAAACAGAGCTATACCTTAACATCATTGAACAAGTGGCCAATTTATTCTCGGCCGGAAGTTTCTACTATTACATCATGAACTTCGACACGCTTCAAATGGAGTTCGTAGATCCTCGTATTGAAGATGTTTTAGGATATAATGCCAAAGAATGGAGCCTTGACAAATTGTTTGAGCTGGTTCATCCGGAAGATTTAAAACAGATGCACGGTAAAGAAGCAAAAGCAGTTGATTTTATCCTGAACAGAATTTCGAAAGAAGAGATTTTGAAATACAAGGTGGTTTATGTTTTGCGACTTCGTCACGCCAACGGAAGTTATAAAACTATACTACAGCAATCGAAAACACTTACTATCTCCGAGGACGGGAAAGTGCAACAGGTACTGGGAATTCACACCGATGTTACCTATCTAAACATGGCCGTAGACCATAAAATTTCGTTTATCGGCGATGGTCTTCCATCTTATTACTCGCTATCTACCGACGACAGTTTTCATCCTGAAGAACTTAACTACCATACGCTCTTTACCTCACGCGAAAAAGAAATACTGGCTAATATTGCCGAAGGAAAAACATTTGGAGAAATTGCAGAAATACTAAACCTTTCGCCACACACTATTAATACCCACAAAAAAAATATCCTGAAAAAAACGGATTGCAATAACACAACAGAGTTGATTGCGCGTTGCGTTCGCGAAGGCGTGATATAATACCAAATTGACCACAAATTGGTATAACTACCGATAGAAATTCATTTCCTCCAGATATTCCCAACTTTTTTGCGGAAGAAAATGCCGCACATCTTTCCCCTCTTTTATGGCTTTACGAATAAACGAAGATGATATTTCCATTAAAGGAGCATCTTTTGCAAGCGTAATATTTTTTTCTACCTGCACTTTTTGCGAATCAAAACCGGGACGCGGATAAACGATTATTCCGTAATCCTCAAGAATCGTTTCGTAATTTTTCCACTTGTGAAAATTCTCCAGGTTATCCGACCCCATCAGAATTTTAAAATGGTAATTAGGATGCTGATCTTTTAAATAAGCCAGTGTATCAACCGTGTAACTGGGTTTTGGCAAACTGAATTCAATGTTTGAAGCACGAAACCGATCGTCGCCGTCAACGGCACGATGTACCATTTCTAAACGTTGGTAATCATCCAGTAAATTGTTTTTCTTTTTTAGCGGATTTTGCGGCGATACCACAAACCAAAGCTGATCAATATCGGTATACTCCACCATATAATTGGCAATAGCCAAATGCCCGATATGTATGGGATTATAGCTACCAAAATACAGCCCAATCTTTAATTTCAGATTAGTTTTTGGTGCGAGTATGTCGGTAACGATATTACTCATATATATCTAAATTCCAATATTGAATACTCAATAATCAATAGCCAAATTTATAAATTCTACATTGAACATTCATTATTGGATATTTTACCTTTTCAGAAATTCAGTGATAATTGTTTCGGCTTCCACAAAAGCATCATCCAGGTTGTCGTTTACGATTACCACATCAAAATGTGGGGCAAAACTCAACTCGTGTTCTGCTTTGGCAACACGCATAGCAATCTTTTCTTCGCTGTCGGTCGATCGGCCAACCAGCCGTTTACGCAACTCTTCAACCGAAGGAGGCTGCACAAAAACAGCCAGCGCCTCATCGCCGTAATATTTTTTAATGTTCAGCCCACCAACAACATCTACATCAAAAACCACGTTTTTACCTTGCTCGCGAATACGTTCCACTTCACTTTTTAGTGTACCGTAACTGGTTCCTTTGTACACTTCTTCCCACTCCAGAAACTCATCGTTTTCCACTTTTGCCAGAAACTCTTCACCCGATAAAAAGTAATAATCTTTTCCGTGTGTTTCTGTGTGTCGTGGTTCGCGACTGGTTGCCGATATTGAGAATTCAAGATCGAAACCTTGTTGTAATAAATGTTTTACGATGGTAGTTTTTCCGGCCCCCGATGGAGCTGAAAATATGATTAATTTTCCTTTCATTCTTTTAAGCTTCGAGCCTCGAGCTGCTAGCTACGAGATTTTCTAACTTTTGCCTTGTTACAAAACATTCAACAATTGTTCCTTCACGCGCTCCAAATGGTCTTTCATCTGAACAACAATACGCTGAATATTGGTCTCGTTGGCTTTTGAGCCGATGGTGTTTATCTCGCGACCAATTTCCTGCGAAATAAAACCAAGCTTTTTCCCCGATGCTCCGTTTTGTTTTGCAGTTTCAAAGAAATACTCGCAATGATTTGCCAAACGAACTTTCTCTTCGTTTATATCCAGTTTCTCAAGGTAAAAAATCAACTCCTGCTCAAATCGGTTTTCATCCACATTTCCGTTCATTTTCAGGGCTTCCAGATTATCTGTCAATCGAACCTTCAACGCTTCGATACGCTGTTTTTCAAATGGCTCCACCTGTTTTAATAACGTGCTAATGCTCTCAACATTTCCAAGTATGTCAGCTTCAAGTGCCTCGCCTTCTTTTGCACGAAAATCGTTAATATCGCCAAGTGCCGCCAGAATATTGGCGTATATGGTTTCCCATTCCGTTTCGTCAAGTGTTTCGTATTCGGTTTTCACCACATCGGGCAAACGCATGGCTGCATGCAAAGTAGTATGATCGGCACCAACTTTAAGTTCCTTGCTTATTTTTTCAAGGTGTTTAAAGTATCCTTTCAGAATCGGCTCGTTAATTTTCGAATTGGTTTCGTCGCCGAGGTTTTCCACATAAATATTAAAATCCACTTTCCCGCGTACCAGTTTTTCGGCAATGGCCTTACGAATTATAATATCTTTTTCGCGATACAAGGCTGGAGTTCGCGTGTTAATATCAATTTGTTTGCTGTTTAGCGATTTAATTTCAATGGTAATCTTTTTGTTGTTTACCTCGAATTCGGCTTTACCAAAGCCGGTCATTGATTTTATCATGTGGTATTATTTTTTTTCAAATTTAGTATAAAGTCTGTAAAAACAGCGCAACGGATTCTGGATGTTGAAAACTGGATGCTGGATATTGGATACTTGATGGATTAAAGCATTTATGCATTCAAGCATTTTAGCATTCATTCTTTACTTCAGTCCTTCAATCCTTCAATTTACACAATCGCTCCCGAACCGATTAATTCTTCCTCAAGGTACCAGGCAGCAAATTGCCCGGAGGTGATTCCACGTTGTTCGTTTTCGAACAGGAACCATGCACCGTCTTCTTTCATATGAATCGTTCCTTTTTCCAGTGGCTGACGGTAACGAATACGAATATCAAAATCGCGTTTTTCGCCTACCTGCATTTTCAGATCAGGACGTATCCAGTGCATATCTTCTGCGGCTACAAACAATCCTTTACGGAACAACCCGGGATGTTCAAAACCTTCTCCCACGTATATAATATTACGTTTTACATCGGTGGCAAGAACAAAAAGCGGCTCTTTGCGGCCACCAATATTCAGCCCTTTACGCTGTCCGACGGTGTAAAAATGGGCACCCTGATGTTCGCCGATTACCTCGCCGTTCCACGGTTTATATGGAAACTGGAAACACAGTTTTTTATAGTTCTCTTCCGAAACTTCAACCTGCTTTTTCTTTTCCATGAATTTGGCCGGAATATCGATAACATTACCAACTTTAGGTTCCAACTGTTGCTGTAAGAATGTTGGTAGATCGACTTTCCCAACGAAACAAATACCCTGCGAATCTTTTCGCTCGGCGGTTGGCAGGTTATGCTGACGTGCAATTTCACGTACTTCAGGTTTTAACAATTCGCCCACCGGGAACATCGATTTCGCTAGCTGATCCTGATTCAGTTGACACAGAAAATAGCTCTGGTCCTTGTTCGGATCTTTTCCGGCCAAAAGCTGATGAATGGTTTTTCCATCTACTTCAACCTCACTTTTTCGACAGTAATGCCCCGTTGCCACAAAATCGGCATCAAACTTCAGGGCTTCTTCCATAAAAGTGTCGAATTTTATCTCGCGGTTACAGAGCACATCGGGATTTGGTGTGCGCCCGGCCTGGTATTCGGCAAACATATAATCGATAACACGTTGTTTATAGTCCTTGCTTAAATCGACAATATGAAACGGGATATCGAGTTTTTTTGCCACCATTTTGGCAATCAGCGAGTCCTCTTCCCACGTACACGAACTGGTGAGCACCCCTTCGCGTTCGCGATAATTAATCATAAACAAACCGATTACCTCGTGCCCCTGTTCCTTTAACAGCCAGGCCGCTACACTCGAATCAACACCTCCGGAAAGTCCTACTACTACCCTGCTCATTTATACAATTTTAGGGCGACAAAAATAGCAAGTAAAAAGGACAAAGGCAAAAGGAAAAAGTTGAGAGCAGTTATGCTGGACGAGATCCCGGAAGGAGTGTTGGGTCGGAGTAACGATTTGTTATCCTGGGAGAAATAAAAGTAAACGACGATTGTTAAATGTTGTCAATTGGATTTCGGAGGATACACATTTCAGTATGAAGTGAACTGTGATGCGAATATGCACCGGGCTATATATATTTGATGGCTTCTTTAACCCTCATATTTTTTTTGATGTCTCTGGACTGTGCCAGTTGATTACAAACTGTGATAACACCGTTAACAAGTACGTCCTGTCCATTAAAAATCTCTGAACTATTGCAGTCTACTGTGCAGGCAAAGATTCCTGCATCACTTAGAGATTTGAGGCTCTTTACTCCTGCATTGTTTTTACCGATTCCGGCATCATTAAAAAACACAGCTTTAACGCGATATTTCTGCGCATAGCCCCCTGCACTCAAACCTCCATGCGAACCACACACAACTATATCTCCTGAATTCTCCTCGTTTAGGAATGTTATACTATCGGTTACTGTGACAGCCACTCCATCAACTTGTGTTTGCGTTTGTTTTTTTAAGTCTACTTTGTTGTTATTATCCTCTATACCATTCCTAATAGATGACTCATAATTACTTATTTGAGTAGACGAAGGGTGCTTGAAAACAGTGATAATCTTTGAAACTGCTTCTTGTACAGAATCACCGATCTGTATTCCGACTGCTTTCGCCTGGGAGCTGGTGTGACTTATAATTCCGCTCTTCCAGGTATCGCTGGAAATACCAATCTCAGCACTATTGTGATCAACAGCACAGGCCAGAATATTCTCAGCCTCGTAATGTATCAGACCTCTGATGCCTGCCTGATTTTTTCCGATACCTGCATTGTTGAGAAAAACAGCTTTTACACGACAGTTTTTTACTTGTCTGGCAAGATTCCTGCTGCCTCCGCAATGAGATCCGCAGACGAGGATTGGACTTGTGTTGCTGGCTTGTAAATCACCTAAACTATCCAGCAATATTACACCATCAGGTAATTCCATACGCTTTTATTTATGACTCAACAACAACTAACTACTGATTCCTTAGCTGTAAGTTCACTCTGGGCAATCTTCGTTCCCATCTCATATGCTTTTATATTTCCCTCAACAAATTTTGCAGGAACGCTTTCCCTAACAATTTGAATCATGTCGTCATGCGAATAGCCTCTGAACTCCGCATAGTAGCCAAGCATAACAACATTCATCATTTTATTGATATTAAAATCCGGTTGCTTGTGCTCATCGGGATCGACAATAAATGTCCTATTCTCTGCTCGCTTTATTATTTCTGTTTTCGATTCAGGTAAATCTTTTTGCAGTCGTTTGTTGACGCTAGTCGGGGTTAACTCATAGGTGCTTGTAAAAATGGCGCCATCTTTTTTCAGACAATGTAAAAACCGGAGTGTTTCCGTTTGTTCAAAAGATATAACATAATCCACATCTCCAGCTTTAATAAAGGGCGACAACACGGGTTTGTTTGAGTAGCGGAAATGGCTTTCAACACCACCACCACGTTGACCTAAGCCAATCACGTCTGAAATTTTCAACTCATACCCAAGTTTCATATAAAACTTGCTTAAGAGGTTACTAAAAAGGAGAATTCCTTGTCCTCCAACACCAGCAATTATAAGGTTTTTTCCTGTGTCTTGCATATTTAATTTTTTATAGCGTCAAACTTACATGCATTAGAACATAGTCCGCATCCCGTGCAAATATCCTGGTTGATAACTATTTCAACCAATCCGTCCCCTGCTTTTTTACTCTCAATCGCCAAACATCCTACATCAATACATTTTCTGCATTTTGTACATTGATCCTGATCAATATAACTTGGGCTATTTTTAGGCGGCTTGAATTTTGTAACACACGGTTTTTTAACAATTACAACAGAATTTGTCTCTGCATTAACCGCATTGAGAATAGACTCTTCCAGCGTTTCAAATTCATATGCATCTACGGTTACAATATCTTTAACACCAATAGCTTCGCATACTTTGGCAATATCCAATTTGTTTTCAGGTTTGTAATTAAATCCAAACTCGCTGGAGGCCACATTCTGACCACCGGTCATTGCAAGGCAGCCATTGTCGACAATAATCACTGTTGACCGATTGTCATTGAATATCAGGTTCATCAGTCCATTTATCCCGGTTGCCCAAAAACCACCATCGCCTATCATCGCTACAATATTTTCGTTATGATCTTTGGCAACGTTGTAACCATGTGCCAGCGCAATGCTTGATCCCATGCATTTTTGCAGTGAATAGGATTCCATATGAGGAAAGCAACCGATCAGGCCACAAGTAACATCGGCAGCAGCCTTGATTTTATGTTTTCTCAATATTTGTGAAATGAAGAGATGAGAGCAGCCGGCACAACTAACCGGCAGTCGGAAAGGAACACCTTCCTGAGGCGTTCTTTTAGCAGTGTCCGGCACGAGTCTTTCCTCTATGATATCTGGAGTAAAGCGCATCATTTCAGGGAATTTGGGGAATAACTCTTTCCCAGTCACCTCAATTCCCAAATCCTTAATGTTCTTTTCCAGAATATCATGGCCATCTTCAATCACATAGAGTTTGTCCACGTGTTCGGCCAATTCCCGAATCATCTTTTCCGGAAGAGGCATAACAAGACCCAATTTTAAAATCGAAGCTTCAGGTAATACTTCTTTTACGTAATAGTAAGGAGTTCCTGCTGTAATTACTCCGATTTTTTTACCGTTCAGCTCCAGTTTGTTAATATCAAAGTTATTGCTGTCGCCAGCCAGGCGCTTCATTTGCGCCGGAAAATCATGAAAGCATTTAGTCAATTTTGGATGCTCGGAGCCTTTTGCCTTCATCATTATGGTGGTCATTATAACCTTACTGAAACTTACAGGGTATTTTTCTCTGCATTTCACTTCGTAGGTGTAGTCTTCATCAACAACAACTTTGCTGGTTGTCTTGCAAATCACGGATGTAATTTTAAGAATAACCGGCGTGCTGTATTCTTCGCTAATTTCGAATGCCTTAACCATAAGATCTTTGGCCTCCTGACTGTCACTTGGCTCCAATACCGGAATGTTAAACATATTCCCGTAATGTCGTACATCATTGTAATCATCACCCGCAATACGCCCCACATCATCGCCAACCACCAATACCAGGCCTCCGTTGATCTGGCTGCCGGCAGCTCCGCCCAATGCGTCAGCTGCTACATGCAAACCTACGGTTTTCATTATTGCCAGGCTACGATAACCTGCAAATGAAGCTCCGATGGCTACTTCTAATCCCACTTTTTCATTGGTCGACCATTCACAATAAATCTCAGGGTATTTATGCCTGGTATAATCCATTACCTCAGTGGAAGGTGTACCCGGGAATCCCGCAGCAACTTTCACACCTGCTTCAAAGGCACCTCTGGCAACTGCCTCGTTACCATTCATCATCTGCATTTTAACAGTCTCAATAGCTATCTTCATCATTCAAAAGTGATTCCTCTTTCCACCAGAGGAATTATATAGATTATAAGTAAATGCGGACAAAAATATATTAATTGCAGCTCCGTCAAAACTTTTACTAACAATTTGATAGACATGATTAGTATTTTGCAATATATGTTGCAAAAATCAACTACATAATTTAAGGTTAAAGTTGCCAAGATAAAGCATGGAGGTGCAGGATAATTATGCTATCGGTCTCTCTTTAAACCGTCACTATTTTTCAGCAATAAGCGATATTTCTCTGAGAAACAACACCCTTATACACAACTATTACCCTTCTGGTGATATTCTTTAATAAACCCAAACTACCTTTTAGACTGTTCATCTAAGAAAATAATGGCATAGAAAGACATTGATCATTGAAAACCTCAAGGGTCTTTCCTAATTAGTTGCCATTCACCTGTCCGATATGGTTCTGGAAGTGGACAAAACTTTCAACGGGAAAGACGGTTTAATGAAAGCGCGAAACAACCATTTTCGGTTTATTTTACTTGATCTTCGACTTCAGTTAATGGACGGTTTTGAAATTTGTAAACGACTGCGAAAAGAAAAGATGAATACACCAATTTTTTTGACGGAATCGAGGAATTAAGAACGGCAAATATAAACTGGATAATTGCTGTTGGTGGTAAAAGAAACTTAACCAGCAAACTTTGTTTTCCAAACACACAACCAACATCTTTGAAGAACAACCAGCGAACTGAAAGGCATTGATAATCTATAATACTAACTAATCAGAAACAAGACAAATAGTAACAAAAAATCCGCCGGTGAAAACCGGTGGATTTTTTTATTTCTTTTTTAATCGGTTCGTACCAAAGCAAGCCATTTCACGTTCCGGAAAACCAACATCAAAAACCGTTTCAATTTCGTTATTGGCAATAATGTTTATAGTGAAACGTGCCCGGCCACCCGGAACAAAATTTTCTATCCGTTCAGTTTCAAATACCAATTGGTCAGGTGTTGAAATGGAATCATTCAATGCATACTCGGTAAAATAACCTTCGTTGTGGTACTGACGGAACATCACCACTTTTCGCGCACTGTCGAAACTGATTATTCCTTTATCGTCGTGCACTTCACCTTTAGCATTTTGTTCAGTCGGCTCAAACTCCGAATGATGTTTCACCTCAATGTACTGCTTGTTCATCAGCCACGAATAATCGGCCGTTATTTTCGATTTGGCATTTCCAAAACCTTCGCCGGTACCTTCCCAGTGACCGATAATATTTTCAAAACGAGTTAATGGATTTTTCTGCGCAAACAGGCCAAACGAGGTTAAAAATAAGAAGAGGGTAATAAATCCTTTCAATTTCATTGCTTCTTTTTTTGCTGATACGACTTACGGTGTTTATGCTGGCTGTTTCCTTTTTTGTATTTATGGAATTTCCCGTGTTTGTTCCTTTTCTTTTTTGAAGGAGTTCGCCATGCAGGGCCTTCGCCAAACTGCTCGGGAAGCGGGATTTTAAACACCTCTCGCTCGATCAACTCTTCTATCCGGTGAAACTTGTACATATCGTCTTCGTTCACCAACGTAAGTGCCACACCCGTTGAATCAGCACGCGCTGTACGTCCCACGCGGTGGACATAATCTTCGGCATCGCCCGGCACATCGTAGTTGATCACCAAATTGATGTCTTTAATATCGATACCGCGGCTCATTACATCGGTGGCCACCAAAATACGAATCCGCCTTGAGCGAAATCCGTTTAGCACATTTTCGCGTTCGCGCTGTTCCAGATCCGATGAAATAGCTTCGGCGTCAAAACCAAGCTTTTTTAATTTTCGGGCCAGCTCATTGGTTACCCGCTTGGTAGAACAGAATATTATAACACTGCTGTAATCCGGGTTTTCCGAAATGAGGTGTGCCACCAAATCGTTCTTTTGTTTGTCGTAAGTAAGGTACGCTGCTTGCAGCACGCCTTCTGCCGGTTTCGATAGTGAAATATTTATTTCCTTTGGCTTATGCAGAATCTCTGAAGCCAGCTTCCTGATTTTGGGTGCCATGGTTGCACTGAACATCAGCGTTTGACGCTCTTTTGGCAGGTATGAAATAATCTTCGTAATATCTTCGTAAAACCCGATATCCAGCATACGGTCGGCCTCATCGAGGATCAGAAATTCGATCTTATCAAATTTTACATATCCCAGGTTAAGATGCGAGATCAGTTTTCCGGGAGTGGCAATAATAATGTCGGCTCCTTTAGTCAATGCTCTTTTTTGTTGTCCCCATTCGTCGCCATCACCACCACCGTACAATGCAATGGAGTGAATTCCCATGGTATAACCGATTCCCTGCACCTGTTGATCTATTTGCATAGCAAGCTCGCGTGTTGGTACAATAATCAATGTTGAGGTTTCTCCTCCGGGTAAATCAGCAATTAAATCGAGGATTGGGAGTAAAAAAGCGGCTGTTTTACCTGTTCCGGTTTGAGCACAGGCAATCAGGTCATTTCCTTCAAGGATGGTGGGAATAGCTTGTTCCTGAATAGGAGTAGCATTTTTAAATCCCATGTATTCTATGGCATCTAACAAATCGTAGTTAATGCCAAGTTCTTCAAACGTCATTCAATTCTTTTAATATGTGCTACAAATGTAGTTAAAATAAATGGCACAGATTGATTACACATATCTATGTATGAACCAAACTGTCAACAATTAAGAAGATCATCATAAACAGGTAAAGGAAGTTGAGTTTATAGAACGACGGGCGTACTTTAAATTCTTCCTGAACGAAAACTGCCATCGTGAGAGATGATAACAGGTAAAAAATGTAGAACATCAGTAAAAACATGATTAGCTTGTTGCCGATCACAAAAAAGATAACCAGAAAAGCTGATGCCACTGTAGTGAGAATCCAGGTGTAGGTAACACGTTTTATTTGCAGCTCTGAAAAAAGCTGGTTAAGACTAGGCATTTTTGCCAGTTTGTATTGCTCGCCAAACATGAGCAGCAACAACCAGAAATGTGGAATTTGCCCGATAAAAAAGAAAGCGGCTACCATTAGAATAACCTCCGAAGTAAGACTCCCGCCTGCTCCTGCCCAGCCGATCATTGGGGGAATAGCACCAACCATTGAACCTGGAATAACTGCAAAAGCTGACACCTTTTTCAGAGGCGTGTAAACTCCGTTGTAAAAGAAAAGGGTGAGCCAGCTTAATACCAAAGCAAGAGGAGGATTACTTAACACGAGGATCAATGAACCGACAACTGCAAAACCAATGGCAATAAACAAGGCATTTTTAGGGCTGATTTTTCCGGATGGCAACGGGCGGTCTTTTGTGCGTGGCATTTGCGCATCGGTATGGCGTTCTTGCCAGTGATTGATAACGCTTGAGCTGCAAGCCATAAAAAACACACCGAATAACAGCCACCAACCTTGTGCATCAACGGTATGAGTATACAACACATAACCTGTCAATGCCGATAAAGCTATTGGCAGAGCTATTCGGACCTTACCTAATTCGTATATTATTTTTAGCTGTTGTTTCATTATTTTGTTTGAACCACATAGATCACATAGGACACATTAGAATTTTGCCTACTGTTTTTTGCCTACTGCCTACGCATTCATTCAATTACTCATTCACTCAGTTACTCAGTTACATATTAATCCTTAATCACGAATCCTTCCACCGACGCTACGATCGGGATTTCTGCAGGCAAAGCCTTCCTCAAATTTTGCCTTTTTACTTTCTCCTTTTGCCCTGTTTATGAACCACACAGAGCACATCAGACAAATTAGAATTTTACCTATTGCTTTTGCCTACTGCCTTTTGTTCTGAGATCTTAAATCGTTAATCATCATTCTAAATTCATCCTTCGAGTACGCTCAGGATGACACTTTGTCTTTTGCTTACTGTTTACTCAATTACTCATTCACTCAATTAATCACTAATCCTTCTATTTGCCTTCTTCGTCCTACTTCAAGGTTTTCAGGTATTCAATGATATTATCAATGTCATCATCCGAAAGTTGTCCTTCATACGAAAGCATCAAACCTTTATTAAAGCCGTCAACAATGTCGGCATTCGGATCGTAAATCGATTTGCGGATATATTCCTCATCAACCGTAACCTGACGTGTTTCGCGTCCGGTTTCCACCGTATGTTCTGCTCCCCAAATTCCTTTAAAACTTGGTCCCACCAGTCTTGTTCCATCCAAAGTATGACATGCAAAACATCCAATATTTTGCATAATTCGTTTACCCGTTGCTGCCGGCGAATCAATTTCTGCTGCTGATGCCGCTACATTTGTTGTATCGGCTATCCACGCCTGGAAAGCAGAATCTTCCATAACCTCCACATACGTGTACATGTACGAGTGCTGTAACCCGCAATATTCGGCACAAAACAGTTCGTAGGTTCCCACTTTTTGCGGTTCAAACCACATAAAATTATCCTTCATGCCGGGCACCATATCTTGCTTCACCCTAAACGCCGGTATGTAAAGACTGTGCAACACATCCATAGCCACAAGGTTTAATTTTATGGCCTGATCTTTTGGAAGGAAAAGCGTATCGGTACGACGTCCGTTTTCGTACTCAAAGCTAAAGTTCCACATACGCCCGTAAGCAGTAATTTCCATCGCATCTTTTGGTGCGCGCTGCATAGGTTTCCAACCTGCCCAACCATAGTAAAACATTAGCATGGTTAAAAGAAACGGAACAACTGTCCAAATGATTTCAAGTTTAGTACTTCCTTCAATTTGTGTTGGTTTCGGATTCCTTTTCTTGTTGTATTTAATAATGAACACAATCATTACCGCCGTTAATCCAATAAGGAATAAAAACGATATGCCCATTATTACAAGAAATGCAGTGTCGACACCCTGAACAAAATTTGAGGCTTTGGTTATTTCTGAGCTATACATAGTTATACTCTATAGAGGTAATCTAAAAAGGTTATCACAATTACAACCACAAAAATGGCAAACACAAAGGCCACCATCAGTTTAATGTACGGTTTATCGTATTTAAGGTGCATAAAATATACCAGCACCAAAACCGATTTTACAACTGCAAAAAGCAAGGCTGCAGCAACAGTAAATTCGCCTAATTCAATTGATGTTATTCCTATTGATGCAAAAGTTAATGCCAGTAACGCCACCAAAACAATGGCGTAAGCGCGATAAGGAACAATATGATGATGTTTATCTTCAGACATAGTTTTAGTTTTAATGGATGAGATAAAATAATGGGAACAGGAAAATCCAGATCAGGTCGACAAGGTGCCAGTACAAACCGCAGTTATCGAGTAACGAAGGACGTTTGGCATTTACTTTTCCATTGGCAACACCGCGTATTGCAAATCCCATAATTACCAGCCCCACAACAATGTGCAGTGCGTGCAACCCTGTCATTACAAAGTATAAACCAAAGAAAAGGATTTCGCCCTGGCTCATTTCGTTCAGCATCTGCTCCGATCCCGGCCATATTCCGTGTGAGAATTTTACACCCCACTCAAAATACTTATTCACAAGAAAGCCAACGCCGATAATAAACGTTAGTACCACCAATGCAATGGCTACTTTTTTGTGTCCTTTCTGCAGAGCCGTAGTCGACATGGCAATCGTCATACTACTCACTAAAAGAATGACGGTGTTGAACGCCCCGATAAAAGTATCGAGTTCTTCGGCCGCTAGGTGAAAGGCGTCCGGGTTCATATAGCGATAAACCGAATAGACGATAAACAGGCCGCCAAACAACAGTAGTTCTGTAAAAATAAACAGCCACATTCCAATTTTCGACGATTCGGGATCGTACATATCGGGGTGCTCTACATGTGCATGTTGATGTTCAGCCATATTATTCATAGTTATAAGGTCCGTCTTTTTCTCCCAATACCGGTTCTTTGTCGAAATTCAATACAGGTGGCGGCGATGGCACTGTCCATTCCAAGGTCCTACTGTGCCACGGATTTACTTCTGCCGGTTTCCCTTTTCGTACCGAATGAACCAGGTTTACAACAATGATGACAAAACCGGTTACCAATACCCACGAGCCTATAGTGCTCAGGATATTTCCTCCATGGAACTCTTCCAGGTAATCGTAATAACGACGTGGCATTCCCATCATTCCTAAGTAGAACATTGGCGAATACAACGCCAAAAAACCAATGGTGAAAACCAGCCAGCCAATATTGGCCCAGGCCTTATCATACATTCTTCCAAATATTTTTGGGAACCAGTAGTGCATTGCCGCAAAAAAGGCAAAGCCTGTACCGCCAAAAACAATGTAATGGAAGTGGGCTACAACAAAGGCAGTATCGTGCACATAAATATCGGTAGCCAGCGAGCCCAGAACAAGGCCACTTAAACCACCAACCATAAACACAAAAATAAATGACACTGCCCAGTAAAAGGGCGTCTGGATATTGATCGATCCCTTATACATCGTCGATATCCAGTTGAATACTTTTATTGCACTTGGTATGGCAACAATAAATGTGAGGAGTGAAAAATAATATTGTGCTGTTCCACTCATTCCGGCTGTAAACATGTGGTGCCCCCAAACCAGGTAACCCACAAATGCAATAGCCATTGTGGAAGCAATAATTGCTTTATATCCGAAAATATGTTTTTGCGAGAATGTTGGAATAATCTCAGAAATGGCACCCATGGCAGGCAGAATCATAATGTAAACTGCCGGATGCGAATAAATCCAGAACAGGTGCTGATACAAAACCGGATCGCCACCCAATGCCGGATCAAAAACCCCAACTCCGAATACCCGTTCGAGTGCCACTAAAACCAGTGTGATTCCAACAACCGGTGTTGCCAGTAACTGAATCCATGCTGTTCCGTAAAGCGTCCAAACAAACAAAGGAAGTTTGGTCCATTTCATTCCCGGGCAGCGCAGTCGGTGAATGGTTACCAAAAAGTTTAACCCGGTTAATATGGACGAAAAGCCCAAAACAAATGCCCCGAATATAGCGGGCAGTAAATTGGTTCCGCTTTTAAAGCTGTAAGGTGCATAAAATGTCCAGCCGGTGTCGGGAGAACCCGAACCAAACAGCAGTGCGCAAAGCACCAAAACCACGCCGGTTACATAAAGCCACCACGACAGCAGGTTTAGTTTTGGAAACGCAACATCTTTTGCCCCAATCATTATGGGCAGCATCAGGTTTCCAAAAACTGCCGGTAACCCAGGCACAACCACCATGAAGATCATTATAACTCCGTGAACTGTAAACGTAGCATTATAAGTTTGCGCATCCATAATGGTTTTTCCGGGCGCCAGCAATTCAAATTTCATGGCAAGTCCCAGCAAAACACCGGTTGCAAACATAGTGGCTATCGAATACAAATAAAGAAGACCAATTCGTTTATGGTCAGTAGAAAAAATCCAACCGAGCAAACCTTTATATTTTCCCTGATAGGTTAGGTAGTTTGCTCCATTAACAGCATTTGTTGTATGCATAAAGTTTAGTTTAATTTACTTTTTTCTTTGGTTTTAATACCAGGAACAGCAGTAAAACCAGTCCAAAAAATATAATAATGATTCCGCTAACTTTGGTTACATTTAATACATATGTTTGTCCTTGCGGATCGTATGAATAACAAAAACGAAGTACCTTATTTAAGGTTGGTCCCGACTGGCCTTTCGAGGCTTCAACAATGGCCATTTTCCATTCGAACGGAAGGAAATACATACCATTTAAATAACGGGTAATTTTCTGATCAGGGCTAACAACGATTAACGAGGCAGCATGCAAGAAGTCGTTACCGGTTTTTTTGTACTTAAACCCTGTGGCATTTGTAATTCGCAGTATGCTGGCACTATCTGAAACAAAAAATTTCCATCCTGTTTTGGCTTCTTCCACTTTATCCTGGTTGTTCATCAGGTTTAAGTAATTCTTCTTTTTCCTGATACCTAAATCAATTGTTTCGCCCGGATCGAAACTAATGGTTAGCACCTGGTAATCTTCTCCCGGAACAAGATCCGATTTATCCATTACACCGGCTACTGCTTCCATTAGAGGGCTGCAAATTCCCGGACAACGATAATACACAAAATTTAAAATGGTTGGCTTATCTATTAAATCGGCCAACCACACTTTTTCGCCTTCTTCGTTAATTAATGCTATCTTTTCAGGAAGGTAATCATCAAGATGTTCCACAACTCCAATCTCAACATCGTCGTCGGTAGCAGCAGGATTAATTATACTTTGAGCTTTTAACGGGTTGCTAAATAACAGAAAGGTACTTACAACCAACATTGTAATATGGTATACAGTATTTTTCATAGAAGCCAGATCAATACGGCAAGGTTTATTCAGTTTTTAAATGATTAGTACGTTAATTATGGTTTTAGGTTTTATCAAAATTCCGAATTCGACGAAATACAATAATACCTTTTTACCTTTTTCATACCTGTAACCACAAAATCCTGATAATGTTTATGTAAAGAATGAGTTTCTTTTATTTTTTTAGATAATTAGCTTAAACGAAATAGATCTCAACTGTTAAAAATATATTTGAACACTTGATTTTTCAGGGAATCCTCTAACTTTATACCAGTCAAAAAGTGAGCGATGCTTATTTAGAATATGCTTTTCAACATATTTTTTTGTAACTTATATCACACATTAATAGTGTCAGAACTGGCAAAAAAATCTTTTATAAACAACCCTGAATTTGTTTTGTTCAATCACTAAAAAATATTTTTTTTTGCTGAAAAACCTATCTATTCACATATCAAGTTCTTATGCAAATAACAAAATAACCAAACCATTGTAACTGTCTCATTTTTAACAATTAAAGTCATTTTTGTCTTTTATTGTATACACAATTAAAATAGTTTGCAGCTTTGTGCTTATTTTATAAATTCGTAAGGTTGAGAAACTAAATTTAGCTGAATTAAGCATTGTTATCAGTGCCATAGTTTAAAAAAAATGTCTGTTTATGGAAAATAAATCACGCAGAGACTTCGTGAAAAAGCTGGGTGTATCGGTTGGTGCAGCCGGACTGGTTGGAGGTTCCAGTATTTTAAGTTCGTGTAACCAGGTTGAAACCGCATCGGGCGATACCATTAAATTGCTTACATCGAGCGGAGAACTTGTTGAGGTTGACAAAGCACAGCTTAAACCTGCTGACATGCCAAATCTTTCCGAGAATCAAAAACGCGGAAGAGAAGGCTTGCCAAACCGCAAATGGGTTATGGTTATCGATTTATCGAAATGCCGGAATGCACGCGAGTGTATGAAAGGTTGTCAAAACCACCACCAGTTGCGTCCGGAGCAACACCATATTAATGTACTACAAATGCAGGATGCCGAGCACACCGCTCCGTATTACATGCCAAAACCATGTCAGCATTGCGATAATCCGCCGTGTACAAAAGTATGCCCTGTAAACGCTACTTTTAAGCGCGAAGACGGTATTGTACTTATTGATAATGAGCGTTGTATTGGTTGTCGCTTCTGTATTGCAGCTTGTCCCTACTCAGCCAGGGTATTCAACTGGTTTGAGCCACGAGATGCCGAAAAATACGAAGGTGTTACTTATAATATTGAAGCCAACGTTCCGCAGAAAAAAGGTACCATATCGAAATGTTTGTTTAGTGCCGACCGTTTACGCGACGGCAAATTGCCAACCTGTGTTTCGTCGTGCCCGAATGGAGTTTACTGGTTTGGAGACCAAAACGAAGATGCGGTAACAAACGGAACTACTCACGAAACCACCAGTTTCAGCAAATTAATAAAAGACAATGCAGCTTATACATTAATGGAAGAACTGGGAACAAAACCTCGTGTTTATTACCTGCCACCAAAAGACAGAGCTTTCCCGTTTCAAGGCGAAATTGAAGATCACCACTCATAAACTGACTAAACTTTAAACGATGGAAAAAACAAAATCGCCGGAAGAATCCCGGAAATTATTGGATAAAATTACCTTCGACCTTACCCGCTCGATTGTAAAACGTGACGAGTTCACACATTTTTGGTATTTCTTACTAATCATGTTTGCCGCCGTTGGTTTGTGGGGCTGGGGTATACAAATTCGCGACGGGCTGGGTGTTACCGGTATGCGCGACTATGTTTCGTGGGGAATGTATATTGCCAACTTTGTATTTTTTGTTGCCGTGAGTTTGATTGGATTCTTGATCAGCTCATCGTTACATCTCCTAAAAATTAGTTGGTCTAAACCTATTTCACGTGTTGCCGAACAAATTGCCATTGCAGCTGTGGCACTTGCAGGTATTATTATTGTAATGGACATGGGACGTCCTGACCGGTTTCTCAACGTATTTTTACACGGACGTTTTGCCTCACCAATTATTTGGGATGTTACAGTAGTTACTACCTACCTGACAATTTCAGTATTGCTGTACTACATCCCGCTTATTCCCGATCTGGCTTTATTACGCGACCGCGGAGGCGACGATATTCCAAAATGGAAAATGAAGTTATATACATTGCTGGCACTTGGTTGGAAAGGAAATGCCAAACAATATAAACTTGTTGCTCATGCTATGCGTGTGCTAATGATTCTTATTCTTCCTGTTGGTTTATCCATCCACACCGTAACCTCGTGGTTGTTTGCGGCTACTTTACGTTCGGGCTGGGATACTACCATTTTTGGCCCCTACTTTGTTGCCGGAGCATTTGTTGCCGGAGCAGCAGCTGTGGTAATTTTAATGTATGCTTACAGAACCCGTTACAGTTTGGGAGAATATTTTGAAGATTTGCATTTCGATTATATGGGAAAACTTTTGGTTTTTGTTTGCCTGGTTTACCTGTATTTTAACATCAACGAATTTTGGGTACCTGCCTACAAAATGAAAACTGCTGAAGGAATTCATTTGCGTACGCTTTTTACAGGAAGTTATGCGCCAATGTTTTGGTCGGCACAAATGCTGGGATTAATACTACCTATTTTTCTTATGCTTTTCAGATACTTCAGAAAACCCGGACCTTTAACCATCATTTCGGTATTTGTGCTCATTGCATCGTGGTTAAAGCGTTATATAATTGTTGTTCCAACACTGGAACACCCGTTCTTGCCGGTGCAAAATGTTCCCGACTATTTCAAACATTATTCGCCAACAAGTATCGAGATAATGATTACCATTTTCTCTTTTATGGCTGCGCTGCTGATTATTACGGTGCTGGCTAAAATGTTTCCGGTAATTACCATTTGGGAATATGCCGAAGAAAAAGGTATTGATAAAGAAATTCTTGCTGAACCGAAAAAATAAAAGACCATGAAGATCAAATTATTAGTTGTAGCAATCTTTTTTCTTGCACAGCAGGGAATGGCGCAGGAATGGCTGGTTCCTGAAGATCAAAAGAACCTTGAAAATCCATCAGAATATAATCTTGCCAACGTACAAAAGGGAAAAGACCTTTATCTACTAAATTGTAAATCGTGTCACGGCGATGCAGGCAAAAATAACGGATTGCCATTGATTCCTCCCCCACCCGATGTTACCAGCGATATTATGCAGGCCAATACCGAAGGCGAGTTATTTTATAAAATCACACATGGACGTGGAGGGATGCCGCAGTTTGAAACAACCATTTCGGAAGATGACCGCTGGCGCCTGGTAAATTATATTCGCAATTACAATCCTAACGTTGAACCTGTATTAGTAGAAGAACCACCTAAGAATGCAAAAATTTTGGCATCGGTTAACGAAGCAGAACGTAAAGTGGAGGTATTTGCCGAATATGAAAATAAAGAAGGAAATTTTGTTGTACTTGCCGAAACACCCATTTCAATTGGTGCACAAAAAGCTTTTGGCACACTGCCTATTGGCGAGGTGCTTACCAATAGTGAAGGACGCGCAGAATACACTATTCCGGAAACCCTGATTGGTGATGAGCAGGGAATGGTAACTCTGGTTATCGACCTGGGAGAAGGATTTATTACCGAAGATGTTGTTCTTGACGCATCAAAAGTAGGACAACCAAAACCAACTCCGGTGTTGATTAAAGAAGAGGTACTTTGGTCGACCAACGATAATATCCAAACCTGGCTATTGCTGTCGTATTTAGCAGCTGTTTTGGGAGCCTGGGGGACCATTGGCTATGTTGTATTTCAGATTTTTAAAATCAGCCGGGCCGGCAAAGAGGAATAAATGAACATTTTTTATCTGCTTATAGGAGTAAGTTTATTGGTAGCACTCATTTTTTTGGGCGCTTTTATATGGTCGGTTCGATCGGGACAGTACGACGACAGCGAAACTCCTTCGATGCGGATACTCTTTGACGATGACGACGTAGAATCAGAATCTGAAACCAATGAAGAAAAAAAGAATAATAAAAAATAATTATCCAACTCATGGAAAATCAAAAATTTAATTACGACAACAAAATCGTTAAGTTGTTTATTCTGGCTACACTGGTTTGGGGTGTTGTTGGTGTACTGGTGGGCATTCTTGCTGCGGCACAACTGGCCTTCCCTGTATTCAACTTTGGTCTCGAATTTACCACTTTCGGAAGGGTAAGACCACTGCATACCAATGCCATTATTTTTGCATTTGTAGGAAATGCCATTTTTGCCGGAGTTTATTACTCTATGCAGAAACTACTAAAGACCAGGATGTTTAGCGACACGCTGAGTAAAATCCACTTTTGGGGCTGGCAAACCATTATTGTTCTGGCAGCTGTTACATTGCTTGCCGGAATTACCACTTCGAAAGAATATGCCGAACTGGAATGGCCAATTGATATTTTGATAACCATAATTTGGGTTGTTTTTGGGTGGAACATGATCGGAACACTGGTTGTTCGTCGTGTTCAGCACATATACGCAGCTATTTGGTGGTATCTGGCTACTTTCCTCGGAGTTGCCATGTTGCACGTGGTTAACTCTTTTGAGCTGCCCATATCGTTGTTTAAAAGTTACTCGATTTATGCAGGTGCACAGGATGCAGTTGTGCAATGGTGGTACGGACACAACGCCGTGGCATTTTTCCTTACAACTCCGTTTCTTGGGTTAATGTATTATTACCTGCCAAAAGCAGCTAACCGCCCAATTTATTCGTACAAACTGTCGATCATTCACTTTTGGTCGCTGATATTTTTGTACATGTGGGCCGGTCCACACCACTTGTTGTACCAGGCTTTGCCAAATTGGGCGCAGGCATTGGGAACCACATTCTCGATCATGCTGATTGCACCAAGCTGGGGAGGTATGATAAACGGCCTGCTCACATTGCGTGGTGCCTGGGACCGCGTTCGCGACAGTGCTGCTCTAAAGTTCATGGTAGTGGCTGTAACCGCTTACGGTATGTCAACTTTCGAAGGACCAATGATGTCGCTAAAATCAGTAAACCAAATTACCCACTTTACCGACTGGACTATTGCTCACGTACACATTGGTGGAATGGGATGGAACGGCGGACTGGTATTTGGTATGTTATACTGGTTGGTACCAAAACTGTTTAAGTCAAAACTATTCTCAGAGAAATTAGCAAATACGCATTTCTGGTTATCAACTCTGGCAATTTTAATTTATGCCATCCCGCTATATTGGGCAGCAGTTACACAATGGTTGATGTGGAGAAACTTCACCGACGAAGGCTTCCTGCAGTATCCAAACTTCCTTGAAACAGTAACTCAATTGATTCCGATGTACATGGCGCGTATTGTAGCTGGTATTTTGTTCCTGGTTGGATTCCTTATCATGGTTTACAACCTGGCAAAAACAATGGCTGCCGGAAGTTTTGTTAACGACGAAGCTGCCGAAGCACCGGCTCTGGTTCTTGCAGGATCAAGAAATCCGGTAAAAGAAACCGTTCACCGTTGGATGGAAAGAAGAGCTGTTCGTTTCTCTATATGGGTATTTGTGGCACTGGCCATTGGTGGAGCTGTTGAGATTATTCCGATGATATTTATAAAATCGAATGTACCAACCATCGACTCGGTAAAACCATATACACCGCTTGAGCTGGAAGGCCGCGACCTGTATGTAAAAGAAGGTTGCTATGTGTGTCACTCGCAAATGGTTCGTCCGTTCCGCTGGGAAACCGATCGTTATGGCGAGTACTCTAAAATTGGTGAGTTTGTTTACGACTATCCGTTCCAATGGGGATCGAAACGTACCGGCCCCGATTTGGCGCGCGCCGGAGTAGTTGGCGGACCGATGTATAAAAATGCGGCATGGCATTACAACCACTTTATGGATCCGCAAAAAATGAACGAACAGTCGATTATGCCAAATTATGCGTGGTTGGCGGTTAAAAACGTCGATCTTTCGCAAACGCCGAAAAAGATCAGAGCAATGCAAACACTTGGCGTTCCGTACGAAGAAGGATTCGACGAAAAAGCGATTGACGATTATATGGCACAGGCCGAAGGAATTGTTGCCGATTTAAAAGCCTCGGGTATTGAAACCGACGCGAAAAAACAAATTGTGGCCATGATTGCCTATATGCACAAACTGGGTCGCGATATTTCGGAACAGTCAACTGGTAACGAAGCTGAGATGAGTTCTGCAAATGATACCACTCAATTAAAAGAAGTTACTTTGTTAGAAAGTGCTGAAGATTTGGAAGCCGGACAGAAAATATTTGAAACAACCTGTGTGGTTTGCCACGGAGCCGATGGAAAAGGGCTGGCAACTTTCCCAAGCCTTGTTGATGATGAATGGCTGCATGGAAATTCTCCTGCCGAAGTTTTCCATTCAATTTCAGAAGGAAATGTTGCCAAAGGAATGGTGCCTTATAAAACGCAATATTCCGAGAAACAAATTACACAGCTTACAAGCTACGTTTTAACAACTCTACAAAATAAGTAAAATGAAGATCGTAAGTAATCTATTAACAAGTATCGAAGGAATCCAGATTTTTTACATCATCGGATTACTCATTTTTGTGCTGCTCTTTATCGTAATTTTTATTCGCACCATGCGAATTCCGAACCAGGAAATGGAAGATATAAAGAATTCAATTTTAATGGATGGAGAGGGTAACGACATTAATACATCAAATTAAACAGTAAGGCTATGTCAGATAAAAACAAACAAATACTTGAGCAGGATGAAAACCTGATGGACCACGATTACGATGGCATTAAGGAACTGGACAATCCGCCACCACGATGGATAATGTTGATGTTTTACATCACAATTGGTTGGTCGATTATTTATGGGGCATATTATTTCTGGTTAAAAGAAGGCGACTTGCAGGATGCGGAATATGCGCGTAAATCGATGCAACACGATCAGGAATATCAAATTGAATCGCTTTCGGCCGACGACCTGGTTGCTTTTACGGATGCAGAATCGATTGCTGAAGGAAAACAAATTTATACCGATTTGGCCTGTATGGCTTGCCACGGAATGAATGGCGAAGGAAATGCTATTGGACCAAACCTGACAGATGATTACACACTGCACGGGTGCGATTTCGAAAGTGTGTTTCATACCATTAAAGAAGGTGTACCGGCAAAAGGGATGACCGCTTATAAAACACAAATGAGCGACGAAAAAATCCAAAAGGTTGCCAGTTATGTACTGACGATGAGAGGTACTAATCCGGCCAATGCAAAAGAACCGCAAGGCGAAAAATGTGAGTAAAAAATAATACTTCCAAAAAAGTTGGGGAACAGTGTTTCCCATCTTTTTTATCCACTTATTGAACATATGGCAAATCAAAATCTCGATTTCAGAGACTACCCCATTAACATGAACGAACGCGGGGGACGAAAATGGGTGTATGCAAAAAAGCCTTCCGGAAAATGGTTTAACCGCCGAACAATTGTTAGCTGGATTTTGCTGCTTTTCTGGGTGGGTGTTCCATTTATCAGGATTAACGGCAACCCACTAATTCTGCTTGATATTGCCAACCGCAAGTTTATTATTTTCGGAGCCATTTTTTGGGCACAGGATACTTTTATTCTGGCATTGTTAATGCTGTCGTTTGTGCTTTTTGTTGTATTGTTTACGGTAACATTTGGCCGGCTTTGGTGCGGCTGGACCTGTCCGCAAACCATATTTCTGGAGATGGTATTTCGTAAAATTGAATACCTGATTGAAGGCGATTACCGCGAGCGCCATAAATTGGACAACAGTCCGTGGACGGCAAAAAAAATATTCAAGAAGACACTGAAACACGGTATTTTCATTCTGATATCGGTTGCCATGACCAACGTTTTTCTGATGTGGTTTATCGGAAGCGATCGCTGGATTGAAATGATTCAGGAGCCGATTAGCCAGAACATTTCGGGCTTTTTGGTGATGCTGCTGGTATCGGCATTTTTTTACTGGGTTTATTCATTTTTTCGCGAGCAAATTTGTACCATGGTTTGCCCTTACGGACGTATGCAGGGTGTTCTGCTCGACTCGAAATCGATTGCCGTTACCTACGATTATGTGCGCGGCGAACCTCGTGGCGGACGCGGCGATGGCGACTGTACCGATTGCAAACAGTGCATTTCGGTGTGCCCAACCGGTATCGATATCCGCAACGGCTCGCAGTTGGAATGTATTAACTGCACCGCTTGTATCGATCAGTGCAACAAAATTATGCATGTTACCGGTAAACCTCCGGGTTTAATTCGTTACGCTTCCGAAGCTCAGATAAAAGGGCAGCAAAATTCAATTTGGAATGCGCGTAACCGGGCTTATTCTGTGGTGTTGCTGCTTATCTTCTCGTTCTTTGTTTACACACTGGTATCGCGGCCGGTTTTGGAAACAACCATTTTGCGAACTCCGGGATTACTTTACCAGGAGCAAGACTCCACCTTATCGAACGTTTACAACATTAAAATCGTAAATAAAACGCACGACGAACTTCCGCTCGAATTGCGTGTTATCTCTCATGATGGTAAAATTCAGATTGCAGGGAATTCGATTATTCTGAAAGACCAGAACATGTACGAATCGACTTTTATTCTTTTCTTACCTAAAAGCGAGGTAACAAGCGATAAAACCGAAGTTGAGTTTGGAGTTTTCAGCAATAATGAATTAATTGAAACCTATAGCGTCACGTTTGTTGGGCCTTAAGAAAGTTGACAGTTAATAGTCTCAGTTTTCATTAGAAAAGTAGTTGAAAGACCTTGTCATTTCGACGAAGAATGAGGAGAAATCTGTATCATAAAAGCTAAATTGCAACAGATTTCTCACTCCGTTCGAAATGATAGAAAAAAAGGAAACAGAAATAATAAATAGGAAAAAAATGAAGTTTAATTGGGGAACAGGGATATTTCTTTTTCTGGCATTGTTTTTAGCCGGATCGGCCGTTTTTATTGTGTTTGCGGTGCGCCAGCCGGTAAACTTGGTGCATAAAAATTATTACGAAAAAGGTGTTGATCATACCGAACAAATGAATGTAAATGCCCGATCGAAACCATTTGCCCGCTCGTTTGATGTGAATCTGAACACCGAGGCATTGGTAATTAGCATTGAAAACGAATTGGCAACAAAAATCGATTCAGGCAATATGCAGTTGTATCGCCCGTCGGATTACACAAAAGACATTAAGCACGAAGTTTTAGCGGGAAACAATTCGATCCAATTTCCAAAATCCGAGCTGATAGCCGGCCGTTACATTTTAAAATTCACTTGGTACACCAACGGTTTACGTTACGAAGTTGATCGGCCGGTAAATATTCAGTAAATTCACTACCTTTAACTATATTACAACCTTTTGTTCAAATAAACAGCGCCATGACAATTTTTATTTCAGCACTTATTTTAGGCTTGATGGGCAGTTTTCACTGTGCCGGTATGTGTGGCCCCATTGCCATAGCTTTGCCACTTCATGGCAACACCGTTCCGCAAAAAATATTCGGAGGCACCCTGTATAACCTGGGCCGCACCTTAACCTATGGAATTATGGGAGCTATTTTCGGGCTTCTCGGGCAAGGGCTTCAACTCATCGGCTTTCAGCAAAAAGTATCGGTGATAATGGGTGCTTTGATGATTATTTCGGTGCTTTTCCCCGCATTGTTTAAAAACCAGTACAAAATGGATAAAAGTTGGTTTTCGGTTGTGGGCAAACTGAAAAAGAAGATTGCCGAAATGTTTTCCATCCGCTCTTTCCAAAGTTTGTTTTTTATTGGCATGCTTAACGGTTTGCTTCCTTGCGGACTGGTTTATATGGCCATTGCCGGAGCCATTGGTACCGGCGGTGTTGCCGAAGGATCGCTGTACATGATCCTGTTTGGATTGGGAACAATTCCCATGTTGCTGGCCATTTCGCTGGCAGGAAACGTATTGAGTTTAGCGGTACGAAAAAGAATCAACAAACTAATTCCGGTACTGGTTGTTGTGGTTGGAATTCTGTTTGTATTACGCGGATTGAGTTTGGGTATCCCCTATTTAAGTCCGCCAAAACAAAAAATTGAGCAGAAATTCGAAAAAAGTCTGGAGCAAGAAAGTGCGGCAATGCATACCGAGACAAAAGGCGATTGCTGTAAAGTAGATTAGCGGAAAACGGATCGTGAGAAATGGCGAAAAAGGAGGAGAATAGCTGTGTACATTGTGGTGCCGATTGCGGAAGTAATCCGGTGGTATGGAACGAGCTGAATTTTTGTTGCAGCGGTTGCAAAACCGTTTATCAGCTGCTGAACGAAAACAAACTTTACAATTATTATAACCTGGAAGAAACACCGGGAATAAAGGTGGAAACCACCACCGAATTTGGCAATAAATATGCATTTCTTGATAACGATGAAGTAAAAGAAAAACTGATCTCGTTTTCCGAAGGCAGCATTTCGAAAGTAAAATTTTATGTTCCGGTAATTCACTGTGCATCGTGCATTTGGTTGCTCGAACACCTGCACAAACTTCACAAGGGCATCCGCCATTCGTTTGTAAATTTTACCCGCAAAGAGGTTGACATTACTTTCGACGAAAAAGAAATTTCGCTGCGCCAAGTGGTTGAATTGCTGGCATCCATTCATTACATCCCCGACCTTTCGCAAAGTTTAAGCGATAAAAAAGACGACAAATCGTACAAAAAGCTGTTGTATAAAATTGGCGTTGCAGGTTTTGTTTTTATCAACGTAATGACCTACAGTTTACCGGCCTATTTTAACGGCGAGCCGCTGAGCGACAAACTGCAATCGTTGTTTAGTATTCTCAGTTACATTTTGGTAATTCCGGTGGCGTTTTACAGCGGCAGCGATTATTATATTTCGGCCATTAAAAACCTGCTGAAAAAGAACATCAGCATTGATTTACCCATTGCACTGGGCATTATTGTGCTGTTTCTGGTAACCAGTTACGAGGTAATTTTTACCGGCGGGCCGGGCTACAGCGACAGTTTATCGGGCCTCATCTTTTTCTTGTTGGTAGGCAAATGGTACCAAAGCAAAACTTACGAAGCGCTTTCGTTCGACCGGAATTACAAATCGTATTTCCCCATTGCCGTTACCAAAATCAACAAACAGATTGAAGAAAGCATTCTGATTGAAAAGATTGAGGTGGACGATGAGTTGATTATTCGCAATAAAGAACTGGTTCCGGCCGATGCCGAACTGGTTGACGGCGAAGGCCGCATCGATTACAGTTTTGTTACCGGCGAATCGACACCAATCGTTAAAAAGCCCGGCGATTTTATTTATGCCGGCGGCCGCCAAATGGGCGGTATCATTCGCATTAAGGTGAAAAAAGAGGTGAATCAAAGTCACCTCACCAAACTCTGGAACCAGGATAAATCGTACGAAAAACCCAGCGACTCATTAAAAACACTTTCCGATAGAATAAGTCATTATTTCACTTTGGTTGTAATTGCCATTGCCATAATCGGTTTTACTTTTTGGGCCATTCGTGGCGAATACCACACCGCTATTTTTGTTTTCACGGCCGTACTTATTGTTGCCTGCCCGTGTGCATTGGCGCTTTCTATCCCCTTTACTTTTGGAAATACCATGCGCATTTTTGGCAAACGCGGACTGTATATCAAAAACACCGATGTTATTGAAAAACTCTCGCACATTAACAGCATTGTATTTGATAAAACGGGCACCTTAACTCAACCTAACCAAAACAAGGTTGTTTATTCCGGCACTGAACTTTCTGCATCAGAAAAAGAAGCTGTTTTCTCGCTTACCCGTCAATCGACACACCCGTTGAGTGCGGCTCTTTCTCAATCATTTAACGGCTCGGAATACCATAATCCGGAACATTTTGTTGAAGTGGCAGGGCGTGGGATTTTTGGGAAGGTAAACGACTTAAATCTGCGAATAGGCTCAGAAGAATATGTGACCAATGCGCCTACTACAAAAAAGAAAAAAACATCAGTAGTTTTTGTGGCTATTGAAGATGAACTGAAAGGTCATTTTACCATTAGCAACCAGTATCGAACGGGTTTTAAAAACGTATTAAGTTCGCTGAAACAAGGTTTTAATCTTTTCCTTATTTCGGGTGACAACGATGCTGAAGCCAAAAACCTTTCATCGTTTTTCGATCGCGAGCACATGCTTTTCGACCAGAAACCCGGCGACAAAGCAGCTTTTATAAAATCTGAGCAAAATGCAGGAAATACAGTGCTTATGACCGGCGACGGATTAAATGATGCCGGTGCACTAATGCAAAGCGATGTGGCATTAACCATTGCCGATAAAGTGTACCACTTCTCACCTGCCAGCGATGCCGTTTTGGAAGCCGAACAGTTCATCCAGCTGGCTAATTTTATACGCTTCACAAAAACATCGCTGAACATTGTAAAACTCAGTTTCCTTATTTCATTTTGTTACAACATTATTGGAATTGCTTTCGCCCTCAGCGGAAATCTTTCACCGGTGGTTGCAGCCATTTTAATGCCAATCTCATCTGTTTCGGTGGTGGCGTTTGCAACCTTTGCAACGCGGTTAGCTGGGAAGCTAAAGTTGCGGAAAATCAATGTCGGCTAAATCGCCAAAAAATTGCCTGTAAAATTCCACATCTAGCTAAAATCTGAACCTTCCAAATGATAATCGGTACAAATTGCTTAAAACAAGTATTTCAGTATTTTTGTACAAAATCGAACTCAATGAGCAAATTAGTATATGTTGGGATGAGCGCAGATTTGATTCATCCCGGCCATTTGAATATTATAAAAGAAGCCAGCAAGCTGGGAAAAGTAACTATCGGTCTTTTAACCGACAAAGCAATTGCAAGTTACAAACGGCTACCTACCTTAAAATACGATCAGCGTAAAATCGTTATCGAAAATATTAAAGGAGTGGAACAGGTTGTACCCCAGGAGGAACTGGATTATACCAGAAATCTGGAGAAATATAAACCTGATTTTGTGGTTCATGGCGACGACTGGAAAAAAGGCGTTCAAAGTAAAACACGTCAGAAAGTAATTGACACGTTAGCGCAATGGGATGGAAAATTGATCGAAGTCCCATATACTCAAGGCATTTCATCGACCCAACTTAATCAGAGTATTAAAGAAATCGGTACAACTCCCGAAGTTCGGATGGGGAAATTACGCCGCCTGATTTATGCTAAGCCAATTGTAAAAGTGATGGAGGCGCACAATGGCCTCACCGGGCTGATCGTCGAGAATTCAAATGTTGACATTAATGGCCAAAAGCGCGAGTTTGATGCGATGTGGCTGAGCAGTCTTACGGATTCAACAGTAAAAGGGAAACCTGATATTGAAGCAGTTGACGTAACTTCACGTCTGCATGGCTTAAACGACATTTTAGAAGTTACTACAAAACCTATTATTTACGATGGCGACACAGGTGGAATTCCTGAGCACTTTGTTTTTACAATTCGCTCATTAGAACGTTTAGGTGTATCTGCTATTATCATTGAGGATAAAACGGGTTTAAAAAAGAACTCTCTTTTCGGAACGGACATCGCTCAAACACAGGATTGCATCGAGAACTTCTGCACCAAAATCAGGGCTGGTAAAAAAGCACAGGTTACGAAAGACTTTATGATTATTGCCCGGATTGAGAGCTTGATTTTAAATAAAGGAATTGAAGATGCGCTTGAGCGTGCTGAAGCCTATATTGAAGCCGGTGCCGACGGAATTATGATACATAGCAGGGAGAAAGACGGCAAAGAGATACTGAAGTTCTGCGAAGCTTATAATAAGTTTGAAAAACGCACACCTCTTGTTGCAGTGCCAACAAGTTACAATCATTTGAAAGAAAAGGAGCTTATGGAGGCAGGTGTTAATGTCGTTATCTATGCCAACCATCTTCTACGAGCAGCTTATCCCGCAATGATAGATGTGGCAAAAGGTATTCTTACACACGAACGCTCGTTAGAGATGGATAATCAATGTATGTCGATAAAAGAGATATTGGAACTTATTCCCGGAACTAAATAGCCTGATCAAACAGAGATCAGAAGACGAGTCAAACTCAAACGATAAACTTTTAAACACCTGGCTGAGATGATTAAACCGGAACTATTTTATAAGTGGCTTACACATGCGAACATCGATTTTTATAGTGGTGTGCCTGATTCTTTGCTAAAAGATATTTGTGCTTACATAACCGATAATACATCTCCTGAAAAACATATTATTGCTGCCAACGAAGGTAATGCTATTGCACTTGCCGCGGGCTACCATATGGCATCAGGAAATATTCCGTTGGTCTATATGCAGAACTCTGGTCTGGGAAATACGGTTAATCCACTACTTTCACTTACAAATAAACAGGTGTACGATATCCCATTATTAATGATGATAGGCTGGCGTGGAGAACCCGACAAAAAAGACGAACCTCAACATATTGCTCAAGGTCGCTTGACTTTGGAATTACTCGAAACGTTGGAAGTTCCCTATCAAATTCTTAGCGAAGATGTCGACGAGGCTAAAAAACAGTTTGATGCAGCCATCGCAAATATCAACGAAAATAACCAGCCCTACGCACTGGTTATTCGAAAATCTTTATTCGAAAAATATACGCTCAAAACAAAAATTGAGAACAATTACTCACTGATGCGCGAAGAGGCCATAAAGCAGATTGTTGAAAAGCTTTCAGGTAACGAAATTATAGTTTCCACAACCGGAAAAACTTCGCGAGAACTTTTTGAAATACGAGAAGCATTAGGCCAGAAACACGATTCAGATTTTCTGACAGTAGGTTGTATGGGACACGCCAACCAAATTGCCATTGGGATGGCAATTGCCAAACCCGAACGGCAGATAATTTGTATTGATGGTGATGGCGCTTTGTTAATGCATATGGGCTCAATGGCGATTAACGGAGCAGTGGCTCCCAAAAATTTCATTCACATTGTTATAAACAACGGTTCGCACGAGTCGGTTGGTGGGCAACCCACTGTAGCCGACAGCATTGATGTGGTTAAAATTGCGGAAGCCAATAATTACAAAGCGGCAGTTTCGGTTTCAACAACTGATGCCTTGGATAAAGCGCTCGCAACTATGGGAAAAGCCGAAGGACCCGCATTGATTGAAATTAAAACAAAAGTGGGATCGCGCGACGACCTTGGTCGCCCAACAGTAAAACCTGTAGACAACAAAGAAGCTTTGATGCACAATTTAAAATCAAAGTAGAATTATGCAGCAATTAAAATTTGGACTTAACGACTTCTCTGCGCTAAAGCAATTATTAGCTGCGCATAAACCGGAACAGATCTGTGTTGTGCATACCAAACGCTCGTACAAAAATTCCGGAGCAGAAGCATTTATAAATAAATTACTAGGAAGTGGTTTCTCCGAATTTTCAGATTTTGAACCCAATCCAAAATACGAGGATCTAAAAAAAGGATTGGATCTTATAAACTCCGGAACTTTCTCATTAATTATTGCAATTGGCGGTGGAACTGCCATCGATATTGCCAAAATGATGAAAGCACTGGCTTATAAAAAATGCAACCCGGAAAATGTTATTAAAGGAGATGAGCAAATAACCGGAACCGGCATTCCATTGTTAGCCATACCTACAACGGCGGGAACCGGAGCTGAGGCTACACAATTTTCGGTGATGTACATCGGGAAAACGAAATATTCAATCTCGTCGGAATATATTTATCCGGAATTTGTTTATCTCGATCACTCCTTTTCAATGACTGCTCCACCTTATTTAACTGCATGTACAGGCCTCGATGCATTATGCCAGGCTGTTGAAGCACTGTGGTGTGTAAATGCAACTGAGGAATCAGACATATACGCTGAAGAAGCCATTTCGCTGGTTCATAAATTTCTGCCAGCAGCTGTCAATCATAATTCGGGAGAAGCCAAAGCTGCTATGCAAACTGCCGCCTACCTGGCCGGGAAAGCGATAAATATTACACGAACAACTGCACCGCACGCACTTTCATATGCGTTTACGAGCTACTACGGAATTCCGCATGGACATGCTGTTGCGCTGAGCCTGCCTTTTTTTGTGGAGTTCAATTACGCGGTGAGTGATAACGATTGTATGGATAAACGAGGGGCGAATGCGGTTCGCCAACGAATGGAGCTGTTTTTCGAATCATTCCAAACCAATAGCGTTAATGCAAAAACGGATCTGCTCGGATTTTTCTCACAAATTGGTATCGAAACTTCCATAACAAGACTAATCGACAATTTCGACCGTTCTATCATCATTAATAATGTAAATACACAGCGGCTTGGCAACAATCCGCGAGAAGTTACCAACGAGGCTATAGCACAATTTATTAACTGCACCATTTAAACACTAGCTATGATTCTTTTATATATCGATCCTGCGTCAACAAGTGCCTTACTCTATATTTTTATTGCCATCGGAGCAACGCTTGCCTTTACCTTAAAAGGCTCTTTTTACCGCGTACTAAACTTTGTAAAAGGAAAAGGGTTCAAAAACAATTACGATTTTGAAGGACATGACATCCTGTTTTATTCCGAGGGCAAACAATACTGGAATGTATTTTTACCCGTAATTAAAGCACTGGAAAAGAAAAATGTACAATGCGGCTATCTCACCTCAGATGAAAATGATCCCGGATTGTCGTACGAATCATCATTGATGAAAGCGAAATATATTGGTAACCTCACCATGACATCGGTGTACTTAAATAAGCTTGAGGCAAAGTTTGTGGGAATGACTACACCGCAGCTGGATGTTATGATGATTCGCCGCTCGAAAAAAGTGGATCATTACGGACATATCGTTCATGCTCCAATCGACATCTTCTCGTATCGTAAATTTGCATTCGATTATTTCGACTCGGTTTTTTGTTCGGGATACCATCAGATAGAGGGGATTCAGAAACTGGAAGAAAAAAGAGGAACCGAGAAAAAATTGTTGCTAAAATCGGGGCTCACTTATTACGATGTAATGCTGGAACACAACAAAAAAAATGGATCAACAAAACCTGATAAAAAAGTTGTTTTGGTAGCTCCCACCTGGAAAGAATATTCAATACTCAACCGTTTGGGAGTGCGCTTTTTCGAGAACCTGTTGAAGGATACAACGTTTGATGTAATTCTTCGCCCTCACCCGCAAAGCTACGTGAGTTTCCCCGAGGTGATTGGTGAAATTGAAAAGCATTTTGAAAATGAGCCTCGCTTTTCGGTGGACCGAAATCCGCTGGCCAATGAAAGTATGGAAAAATCGAGTGTAATGATAAGTGACTTGTCTGGCGTTATCTGGGACTACGCATTTTTGTACGCCAAACCTGTTATGCTGCTAAAAACCGAGGCCGATGCAATGCTTGGATTTGAAGGCAGCGAGCTTGATTATGAAATGTGGGAAATGCGCGAACGACCTCGTTTAGGCAAGAATTTCGATGAGAATGATATTCATAATATTGGAGCAATTGTTACAGAAACAATTGAAAATCCGAGTGTAAACACGTTGGAAACTTTGCGCGATGAATCAGTTTACAACTTTGGCAAAGCGGGAGAAACTGTAGCAAATCAGATAATAGATATCGTAAATAAGTAACACCGGGAAACAAAAGTGTATAGCTGAATTAAGTTTATGAATTCAATATTATCACCATTTGTATTTATAATCCGTACAATTTTTGAAGTCGGGTATAGCATTACCGGCAGCTATGGAGCATCCATACTGTTTTTAAGTTTTGCTATTTCGCTGTTGTTGCTTCCCGTATTTATCTATATCGAAAAAGCAAAAAAAAATGATGACCTTGTAAAAAAGCGCATGCAACCATTGGTTGATGAAATTAAACAGGTTTACACCGGCCAGGAGCGCTATTATTACCTGATAACACTAAACCGGCAATTTGGCTACAGCCAGTTTAAAGCGCTCATCCCAGTTCTTAGCTTGCTGGTTCAAATACCGTTTTTTATCGCGGCGTATCAATACCTCGAAAACCTCGAAGCTATAAAAGGCGTGTCGTACGGGCCACTATCCGATCTATCGAAACCCGATCACTTATTTGGAATTGTAAATATTCTGCCGGTTATAATGACAGTAGTAAATTTGCTGACAGCCTGGTTTTACACCCGAAATGGTAATACAGCCGAACGCAAACAAATGGTTGTAGTAGCAGGCGTATTTTTAGTGCTGCTGTTTAATCTGCCATCGGGCTTGGTACTCTACTGGACAATGAACAACGTGTTTGCATTTTTACGCCTGTTTATAACCAACAGAGAGGTATTTAAAGGCCGTTTTAAATTAAGTTTTGAGATAAAAAGAACACTCATCACTGTCTACATTTTTTTAGTGTCTTTCATGTTTATTGCACAAATAAACTGGGCTATTGAGCACGGTTTCCCGAGTTTGCCCGTTCGCTTGGTTTTATCTGCTGTTGCGTGTTTTATACTTGTTTCGTTATTTGCTCTTTTATGGAAAGACTTTAGGGGTAAGTTTATACATATTTTTAAACAGTATAAACACATTTACCAGGTTTGTTTTCAGGCGATAATACCACTAACTGTACTTTTAAATTTTGTTCTCTATGTTGTTTTTGAGAACAATGATTTCCTGAACAATACATTTTATTCGATAGGAACCGGAGTTGCACTCATTGTTCTTTATCAACTACTCATACTTCCTGTTCGTGCAGTTGGGAAAGCATTAAAAAAGATTACGATTCCGTTACAAATACCACTGCTTCTTTTTATTGCAGGGCTCTATTTCTTTGTGTCGTACAAATACTATTTAGGCGAAAACAAAACTCCATTTCTATCGGCATCTTTAGTATCAATCGTGCTATCGCAGGTACTTTATTCGATACACCTGTACAATCGAAAACCGGTAGTTAAGTCGTTATCAAGAATTGCACAAGCTATCGTTTTAGGATTAACATTAATGCAACTCTTGTATGTTGTTCGGTTTGTAGCAGATGCACCTCTTGAATTTAGTTTATTTGGAGTTGACATCAATATTTTGGGTAACAACATAGCTGAAAGCCTTATTAAATTGGGATTAATTATTGCCGGAATAAATACTTTGCATTCTTTTTCCGATTTTAACAAATTTCCAAAACTGAATCGCTTATCAGGAATATTACTTGCAACGCTTGCCGTAACATTTACCACCGCACTGATTTTCTTTTGGCATCCGTTAATGGTTTATACTTCGTTACCAAGCGAATTCGATTTTAAAGCGGTAGATATCTTCACTGAAAACTTTCATTTCTTTTTAACGATTTCGGCAGCGCTTTGTACGTTCTTTATCCTTGTTCCACGGTCTTATAAACCGCTGTTTTTAATCCTCTTCCTGGTAACTTCAATCCTGAGTTTCATAAACAGTGTTGTTATTCCTTTGGATTTAGGTTCGCTGCAAATTGATGAGTTTTCGAAAGAACAAAATCTTGCTGCACCCTTTTATAGATACTTGCTAGAACTGGCCATAATAGTTGTCATAGGATATTCATTAATCCGAACCCTTATCAAACAACACAGCAAATATTTGATTTGGGGCATTTGTTGTTTGCATTTACTGGTTGCCGGTCAGTCTATGTTTAGGGTTAATCAAACTAATTTAGATTTCAGAAAAAATACAGCTGATGCATCGCAGAGTAAAATAATGTTCTCAAAAACAGAGGAGAATGTATTGTTTATTCTGGCAGATGGGATACAAGGCCGGTTTATTGAACAGATGATGCAAGAGAATTCAGATTTACGCAATTCTTATTCAGGATTTACATGGTATCCCAACACGGTTTCTGTTTCCAATTACACGCATACTTCGGTACCTGTAATAATGTCCGGAACACGGTTTTATATGGATTCGTTAAATGCCGACACAAAGCATGATGTTCGATATAAAATTACGGATGCTGCTGACTCTTTTATTGCTAAAGTGCATGCAAATGGTTATTCTATGACAAGTACGCATATGCACTATTCATGGGCAGATTACAATGAGATAGAACATTTTATACCTGAATATGGCGAAAAAATTGATGAGTTGGCATTTGAAAATAATTATAAGCTAAAAACATTTGAGGTTTGGTATAATCGGTTGTGGGAAAATGCTTTATTGTTTTGCTCCCCCTTATTCGTAAAAGGATCTGTCTATAATAATGCAGAGTGGATTATTCCGTCGGATGAAATAGCACAAAACCTGGATAAATACAATTATCTGAAATTGTTGGTTGACCTTTCAGACGCCTCATCAGAAGAACCAAATTTTATTTATCTACACAATCACTCGGCCCATAATCCATGGTACATTTTAAACGACGATGGTACATTCGAAGCTGATGTTCACCCATACGATAATAACTTATGGGTAATGCGAGAATATGCAAAGTTGTTCGATTGGATGAGAAAAGAGAATGTTTATGATAACACCAAAATTATAGTTGTCTCTGATCATGGTATTTCATGGGGACATTACGATGGAGAAATTCCATTGCCAACTCCTAAGAACTGGGATAAGGATGTTGCCAAAACACTTGATTTGGATTTAAAAAAGTACTGGCGTCTTAACGCACTTCTAATGGTAAAAGAATTCAATAGTGAAGCTGAATTTTCAACAGATAGCATACTAATGACCAATGCCGATGCATCTTATATTGCATTTGATGATTCATTTATCCAATCGTTGAAAACTATAGATCAACGCACAGTAACAACTTTTCATGTTGATTGGAAAGGATCTTTTGCAAAATACAAGAAACATCCCATCAGGAATATGTACCGTATTAAAAATAACATATTCGACCTAAACAACTGGAAACAAATAGAATAATAACTAGCACAATATTTTGTCGCCATTTATATACATAATACGCACCATTTTCGAAGCCGGTTATAATTTAACGGGCAACTACGGGCTGTCCATTATCCTGTTAAGTTTTGCTATTTCGTTATTACTTCTTCCGATATTCATTTATATCGAAAAGGCAAAAAAGCGCGACGAAGTTGTAAAAAAACACATGCAACCTTTGGTGAACGAAATTAAGCAGGTGTACACCGGACAGGAACGTTATTATTATCTGAAAACACTGAACCGGCAATGGGGATACAGCCATTTTAAAGCACTTGTCCCGATTCTTAGCCTGTTGGTGCAGATTCCATTTTTTATTGCCGCTTACAAATACCTCGACACTCTCGAAGCTATTCAAGGCGTTTCATTTGGCCCGCTATCCGATTTGTCGCAACCCGATCACCTGCTCGGAATAGTAAATATTTTGCCCATAATAATGACGGCCGTGAATTTACTCACCGCCTGGTTTTACACCCGCAACGGCAATAAATCGGAGCGCAGGCAAATGGTTGTTGTAGCCGGTATATTTTTAGTCGTGTTGTTTAATCTTCCTTCAGGCCTGGTACTTTACTGGACCATGAATAATGTGTTTGCATTTTTTCGACTGTTTATTACCAACCGGGAAGTATTTAATAGAAATATAGCAGAGTCAATTGAGACGAATGAAAATACGATTCAGTATGGATGGTATTTTGTATTTCGCAAAAAACTGGACAAAGAGATATCGCACCACTGGCAAAGTTATCTGGCAATAGCCGTTGTCTCATTCGTTGTATTCCAACTATTTGATGTAACAATAATTGGTAAAGAACTTCATATTCTCCTAAAAATAGCAGAGCGCATTATAGTGTCATTTGCCATCTCCCTACTTTTAGGCACATTGAACTTATACTATTCAGTCATTAATAAAGCTATAGAAAAAACTCCCCCTGCTGTTATAATTTCGCTACTGTTTGTTTCGGTTTATTTATACCTGGCATCGCTGTTTAATTACGAAGGAGTAAATGAGGACCTTGCAATTATGTCCCTGGTTCTTTCAATTATCCTGCAGTTCATTTGTGTGATTAAAACCAAACTACTCGCAAAAGTAAAGTTTAAGCACTTTTTCCGCCTGATATTTTTGATTTGTTTAATCATTCAGATTTATCATTTTCTTTCATTACAAAATACACACATCCTTGAATTCCTGAATATTGCAAGTAACAAAGGCAATTCTAAAATGCAGAACGTTGCCTTGTTTGGGTTATTTTTTGTGTTTATAATCGTGCCGTTTACTTTAAACGGAAAATCAAAAATCAACCACAAACCGGGATTCCTTTCCTTTGTGCTCAGTATTGTTTTCTTATCCGGATTTATCCTGGTTTGGAACCCGCTGGTTACTTTTTCAACGTACCCTGAAGCTTTCCGGTTTGGAACAGGATCAATAATGAACAGCGGATTGGTTTTAATGGCACAAATTATTCTGGGATTTTTGTTAATCTATTGGATTTCTCCCAAAAGTCTTCGTCTCTGGCTGTCCGTTATCTCTGTAATGTTGGTACTAATAAGCATTATCCACAGTGCGATTATCCCAATAAATGTGGGAACACTTCAAGGACTTAATTACTCCAGAAGCAGCGAATTAGACACACCATACTTAGAATATTTAACAGAGTCGTTCGCCATTGTGGGGCTCTATTTTTTGGTTCACTATTTCTACCGAAAAAATAAACTCAGAAGCCTGAACATATTCCTTGCTCTTGTAAATTTAATTGTAATTGGACAGGCAGTTTTCGCTCTAAATGCTGCAGATTTAAATCATATTGATGAAGGAGATCGAATTGTAAGCCAGGCAAAAAGTATTGATGTCTCGGATCATAACATTACCTTATCGAAAGACCAGGAAAACGTAGTTGTGATAATGTTGGATATGATTGAAGGATGGTTCTTTCAACGTTATTTGGAGGAAAACCGGAAAAATAAAAAGAATTTTGATGGCTTCACCTATTATCCCAACACTGTCTCATCGACTAATTACACCGGGGGATCGATGCCGGGACTGATCGGCGGATATGAATTTGCCCCTTTGCTTTTGGATCAGGATAAAGAGCATACACTGGGTGAAAAAATGACCCGCGCTGCCGAAACCTTACGCGATAAAGCGCAAGAAAACGGATATTTTTATACGTGCAGCGATTTGCCTTATTGCAAAATCGACAAAAGTACTTACGATCGTTATATCCCAGTTTGGAGCGATAACTGGAGCCCGTTAAAAAAGGTGCTTAATATTGGACAGTCTCGTAATATTGGCGTGGAGATATTAAGGTACAATACCTTGTTTTTCAGCTCTCCCCTGCTGTTTAAATCGGTTATTTACGATAACGGTTCCTGGCATATGCATCAAACAGGTGTTAATGAACACAACGACATTACCCGGCATTACAACTCGTTACGCGCCTTGCCCTATATTACCGACAATAAAGCAAACCGGAAAACCTACACCTTTATGTCGTATAAAGCCACACATTTTCCCTGGGATATTATTGACGAAGATGGTTCGTTTGTGTCAAATGTAGATCCTTTCACCAATAATAAATGGGGATTGGATATTGTCTCGCAGTGGATAAATGTGCTGAAATCCTTAGGTGTTTACGATAATACACGTATTGTTATTGCCAGCGACCACGGATTACGACATGTTAAAGACACCGCTGCAGTTATGATAGACCATCCCTATCAAAACATTAACTACGATAAAGTTCCTTTTGCCGATATGCTAAATTTTTCTTCGTTATTATTGGTAAAAGATTTTTCATCAACCGGAGAAATTTCGATAGATTCGACGCTGATGAGTTCGCTTGATGTTCAGAATATTTCGTTTAACGGAAATTCACCATTAATGATTGATTCTATTGATAATAGAACTTTTAATGCACTTAAGGTATCATGGAAAATCAAAATGTTCGAGAATAAGAACTATCCTATACTTCGGGGTTACAACATAAAGGAGAACATTTATAACATAAACAATTGGACCAGAATAAAATAACCATACATGGATAAAATATTTTCACCATTTATATTTTTAGTCCGTACCATTTTTGAGGCCGGTTATTACCTAACAGGCAGCTATGGATTGGCAATACTGCTTTTAAGTTTTGCTATTTCGTTGTTGCTGCTTCCCATATTCATTTATATCGAAAAAGCGAAAAAACACGACGATGCCATTAAAAAGTGTATGCAACCTTTGGTGGAAGAGATTAAACAGGTTTACACCGGGCAGGAGCGTTATTATTATTTAAAAACATTAAACCGGCAATTTGGTTACAGCCAGTTTAAAGCACTCATTCCAATATTAAGTTTGCTGGTACAAATACCATTTTTTATTGCCGCGTATCAATACCTCGATAATCTGGAAGCTATTCAAGGTATATCATTTGGGCCATTAACAGACCTTTCAAAACCCGACCACTTATTTGGAATAGTGAATGTACTGCCTATTTTAATGACAGTTGTAAATTTGCTGACTGCCTGGTTTTACACCCGAAACGGCAATACAGCGGAGCGTAAACAAATGGTTATTGTTGCCGGAGCATTTCTGGTGCTGTTGTTCAATCTGCCATCGGGATTGGTTTTGTATTGGACCATGAATAACGTTTTTGCATTTTTGCGTCTGTTTATAACAAACAAGGAGGTATTTAAGCGCTCCGACAAATCAACACCATCAGTTTCTTTATCCACTTTCCTACCGATAGTCTTTTTGGTGTTTGCGTTTATAACAGTAATTGCACAGATAAATTGGGCAATGAGCCGAAGTTTGGAGCCATTGCCAGCGCGTATTCTTGCATCACTATTCGGATCGATGCTGTTAACCAGTTTTGTTGGGTTGCTTTTCAAATCGTTTCGAACTGCTGTAAAAGAAGATTTCATAAAGAATAAAAAGCACTATTTCTACGCCACACAACTTTCGGTTGTGCTTGCGCTGGTGGCTACAATTTACTGGTCGATCACACACCGGTTCGATCATTTTATTAGTCTCGCGTTTCAGCTTGCTGGAGCCGCAGTTGTTCTTGTTTGGTCGTGTATTCTTATTAAAACGCCGGTAAAAAAAGCTATCCTTAAAATTCAGCAGCTGGCTATTCATAACGCGGTATATTATATTGCATTTGCAGCTGTTATTTACTTCTATCTTTCGGGTAAATATTATTACCACGGAGAAAATAGTGCGCTACTTGTGCTATCAATTATTGCACTGATTCCTTTACAAATCCTGTTAGCAATAAAATTCTTTAGTAGCGAATCGCGGGGATCGTTAAGATGGAATGTTTCCCTGGTAATTTCAAGCCTTTTTCTTTTGGCACAGGCCGAAATATTTTTGGTAACAATGCGGAACAGTTTTGTACTCTTCAGTTGGTTGTCGCTACCAGAAAGTATAAAAGAACAGTGCAGTTTGGCATCCATTATTCTCGCAGGAATTGGAGCAACCGTATTGCCATTTTATTTCGCGGTTAAAACAATTGCTGAGAACAAAAATGGATTCAGCAGAAAATGGATCATTGCCTACACGCTGGTAACATTTTATATTGTTACCCTGGTATTTTGGTGGAAACCGTTGATGGTTTATGCATCCTTCCCATACAACTTCAACTTTGTTGCTACAGATATCATTACAAACAATTTTGACATTGCTGCATCTACTTTTATTGTAGCGCTTGTTCTGTTTGTAGTAGCACCAAATCAACTCAGAAAAGTGCTAACCAAGTTGATGCTGGGCTTATCCATATTGTTTTACGTAAATACATTTCTTGTTCCGGTAAACGTCGGCACCCTGCAAGACAGCATGTTCTCTGAAGAGAGCAAACTTGCTTTTAACTTATGGTTTTATGTATTGGAATTTGCATTTATAATTGGTACCATAGCCTTTGTCTCGTACCTGATAAAAAAAGACTATCACAAATATATTACTTACGCGTTTATATTTTTCATCCTTATCACAATTGGTCAAAGTACGTACAAATCAGGAACAAAAGGGCAACTTTTTGTCGACAAGAAAGGCCAGAAAAATGGACCGGCAGTTGATAAAGTAATTCCCTTCTCGCAAACCAAAGAGAATATTTTATTCTTTATTCCCGATGGATTACAGGGGTGGTTTATGAAAGACCTTTTGGAAGAACATCCGGAATACAAAGAAATTTTCAAAGGATTTAAGTGGTATCCGAACACGGTTTCAACATCGAACTTTACTTATGCATCGATGCCCGCAATGATTAGTGGCAACGAGTTTAACATTGCCAGTATGAATGCAATGAATGAGGGATCGATACTAAACAAATACCGGCTTTCAACTGAAGCATTTTACAAAAGAGTAAAAGAGAACGACTACTATTTTTCGAGTGGTAAAATGGGTTACTCAAGTGTTGATTATGATCGATTTGATAATTTTATTCCATGGTGGGATCCTTCGTGGGACAAAGTGCTGAAACTTGGCAGCAGTATTGAGATTTGGTACACCCGCTTTTGGGAAAACTCGCTGTTCTATGGAGTTCCGTTATGTTTTAAACCGCTGATTTATAACGAACGAAACTGGTTGGTACATTTCGATGAATCGTACCAGAAAAGTAACGAAACTATACCACACTATTTTGTGCAAATTCTACCCAACATTTCGGTAAATACAAGTACTGAAAAGAATTTTATTTTCTTTCATTCTACTTATACACACGCTCCATGGAACGTGGTTGAAAACGGACAAATCACCAAAAATGTACACCCTTACCGAAACCAGGTGAAGTTCTTCGAAGACTTCTCGAAATGGGTAAAATGGTTGCAGGAAAACAATGTTTACGACAATACTAAAATCGTTATTGCATCGGATCATGGTCCGGAGTGGTACCACTATGATGGAAAAGCAGAAGTGGATGTTCCACTGGAAAACTATGACTACTACAAATTCAGAAAAGACCTGTTTCTGCGCTTAAACTGTTTAATGATGGTGAAGGATTTTAATGCCGAAGGTCCGCTGGAAGAAGATTGGCGTACCATGAGCAATGCAGATATTCCGTCAATTGTGTTTAATGATAACGATCCAACGCAGGGAGAGGAACAAGTTGGACGCGAAATACATACTTTCCTTACGTGGTGGCATCAGGATTTGAAAACCCGGTCGAAATATAATATTCGTCAATCGTTCAAGGTTAAAGGAAATATTTACGACTACAACAATTGGGAATTGATGGAGGCCAATGAAGAAGAAAAAACCGATGAGTAATAACCAAACCAGAATTCATATCTTATCCAAATTATATTTGTATTACCAAAAGATAAACCAAATGAGCAAGCTATTGAGATTTTTTTTGTTGCTGGGCATAACTAGTTCGATATTGTATTCGTGCTCCGACACAACAAATAGCGTGATCAAAGATTTTAGTCCGCTAACCAACATGGGCGAATACGATACAATTGTATTACCAATGGATTTAGATAACGCGATCGTCAATGGTATAATCATTCCATCTTCAAAACAAACTACCGATGGTTACTTTTCATTTGATTTTGAAACCGATAAAACTGATGTATCGAAACAATATTTCTACAAAATATATTACCAGAATAGCAGCTACAAATTTCCCGAGATTAAAAATGGCGGCATCCACCCCTATTGCCACGAGAATTTTTACGGAAGCTGGGAAAATGTATCTGAAGGATTTAAAGCAGTTACCGGCAACAGGGTAACAGATAAATTTCGGATTGTTGGAAATCCGAGAGACGAACGTTTGTACTATGGTGGCGATATAAGTAAGCAGGTTTTTAGTAAAGAGCGTATTGACGGACTAAAAAATGCCATGCGAAATACACCTGAATGGTTCAAATCAATTCAGGAGAAAGCACAAAAAGAAAACCGGGATATTGAGCAGCAACTTTTTCTCGATGCTTTGTGGATGATTAAAGATGAAACGCGGAAAGGAGATTTTAACCATCGCTGGAAAAGAAATCCGCGGGTTGGAAATTATGAGTTTATGCTTGTGGTTGCCGATCAAGCGGCTTTAGCAAATCTCCCTGATTACATTAAAAATATTGGGCAAACCGATGAAAAAAGTTCGTTCATCAATCCCTTTTACTATTTCAGAAATGGCGAAGGGAGCAAAATGGATGGGGTTTCGGTGATGACTTCGGATCGTGTTCTAAAAGTATCGGCAACCATCGATCCGGCCAAAGGTTTATATATAAATCCGGCACAACAACGCGACGAGAACATTGATACACAATACCTGTCGGACGCGTGCAACAGCACCGAAGATTTGTACGAAAACGCCCGGTTCGAGCAATACTCACATGCCATTGACAGAGGATACACGATGAGAAATGTTCCTCTGGTTCGTGATGTAATTAACGAACCTTATTCTCAGGATGATTTTTTCGGCGCCATGGAAAAATACGATTCTACAGAATTAATTGTAGGACATTCGTTTAACAGCCAAACACCGTGCGAAACTGCTTTCATTCAAGACAGTGTGCTTACTTTGATTAATCCCGGCAATGTTGAGGGCAAGGAATTACGCAAGCAAAATGTTGGAGCTAAAACGCGCATTGGTTTTACTTATGGCAAATTCCGTGGGAAAATTAAATTCCCGCGACAACTAAATAACGACAACGTTTGGAATGGGCTTACCAATGCCTTCTGGCTGATATACCAGGATGAAGCCGAATGGAATAACCGCCGGCCTGCCGAACGTGACGGATATATTCCAAAAGGAGAAGATGGAGAAGAATCGCTGGAAAAAAAGCAAAAAAATTACTTCTATTCCGAAATTGATATTGAGATTGTAAAAACATCGCCAACCTGGGATAATGAGGAATTTTTGAAAGACGACGACCGCGAATCGGACAATGTAATGTTTTGTTGTACCAACTGGGATCTGGCAAATCAGGATCCACAAAAATTCTTTAAAGGAGTCGACGACATTTCGTATAAAGACAAAACATTTGAGCTGCATCGCTGGACAGATCACTACAAAGCTGTAACATCGAAATACCCGATTAAAAACGACAAATTATACGATCCGGAATATTTCTACTACGAAATAGAATGGAAACCAACAGAAATAATCTGGCGGGCCGGACCAACACCCGACAATATGGAATTGTGTGGTTATATGAATGATGAATACACGTCGATACCAAATAATCAAATGTTGTGTATTATTACACAGGAGTTCCATTATGCCGAATGGTGGCCATTTCAACCCTTCTCTCAGAATGGTGTTCCATTCCCCAAAAACGATATCGAAGGGAAAGTGTATGAAATTGTTGTAGAATAAGTTAGTTCACGAATATGTTATTTAGCAGTATCCTTTTTCTTTGCATATTTCTACCGCTGGTATTAATAATTTATCATGCGGTTGGGCACAAACTCAGAAACTATGTGCTGCTTGTTTCAAGCCTTGCATTTTATGCCTGGGGCGCTCCTAAATTTGTGTTTCTGTTACTGGCATCACTCACCATTAACTTTTATGTTGTTCGCCAAATTCATCGCGATGCCAAACACCGGCAACTGTACCTTTGGACTTCAGTATTCATAAATATTGGACTGCTTGCTTATTTTAAGTATGCAAATTTTTTTATCGAAAATTTTAATGTATTGCTTCAATCGGCCGGATTTGAATCGGTACAATGGACAGCGGTAGCACTACCGATCGGAATTTCATTTTTCACCTTTCAATCAATGACATACACCATTGATGTATACCGAAAAGTTCATGCTCCGCTCAAAAGAATTAGCGACTATTTCCTCTATATTTTGATGTTTCCTCAGCTAATCGCCGGGCCCATTGTTCGTTTTAATACGGTTGCCGACGATATTATAGACCGAAGAAATAATGAAACATTGGATGAAAAGCTGCACGGATTATATCGGTTTGTGATCGGTTTATCAAAAAAGATGCTTATTGCAAATGTATTGGGCGAGCAAGTTGATGCCATTTATTCACTCCCCCATCCCGAAGTTACATTACCGCTAGCCTGGATAGCTGCCGTAGCTTATTCTTTTCAAATCTATTTCGATTTTAGCGGCTACTCCGATATGGCCATTGGTTTAGGACGTATTTTTGGATTCAAATTCCCTGAGAACTTTAATAATCCTTACATATCGCAGAACATAACCGAGTTTTGGCGCCGATGGCATATTACCTTAAGTGAGTGGATGCGCGACTACCTGTACATTCCTCTTGGCGGTAACCGCGTGAAAACTCAAAGGCGCTTGTACGCGAACTTAATTACTGTATTTTTAATCTCCGGCTTGTGGCACGGCGCTTCGTGGAACTTTGTGATTTGGGGGGCATGGCATGGCTGTTTTCTTATCCTCGATCGCATTTTTCTAATTAAACTTTTCAAAAGAATCGGAACAATCCCGCGTGTACTATTCACCTATTTTGTTGTAGTAATTGGCTGGGTAATCTTCCGCATTGAAAACCTGCCAGATATCCGTTTTTACCTCGCAAAGATGTTCTCGACTGATATGTCGTTAGCAGATTATCACCTGTCTGCAGAATCAAGATACATCATGCTTCTTGCTGCTTTATTCTCTGTTATCACACTCTCTAAGGCAGGAAAACGACTACAAACATTTGTATTTTATACGAATTACAAACGTTCCACTCACATTGTGGTCAGTATAATTTTACTGGTTTTGCTTGTAATTAATTTGAGTGCAGTTACATCGTCAGACTTTAACCCGTTCATTTACTTTAGGTTTTAATCATGAAGAATCAGAGATCAAAAATACTATTGTTTACAGGTTTCGTATTCGTGCTTATTTTACCACTAATACAGGCTAAAGTTAACGTATTCGATGAAGAGCCACTTCATGGAGGAGTTATAATTGCATCGAAACCGGAGTATTCGTCCACAAGCTGGTTTTCTGGCAAGTATCAGTCTGATATGGAAAAATTCATAAACGACAATATCGGATTTCGCCCGGTTTTAGTACGCTTGCATAATCAGATACAGTTTTCGCTTTTTAAACAAGCATCGGCAAAAGGAGTCGTCATCGGAAAAGACAATTATTTATTCGAGCAAGCTTATATCGATGCATATCACGGTCAATATTTTAAAGGCAGAAACGAAATTATAAAGAAAGTAGAAGCGCTAAAAGAGTTACAAACAGAGTTGGAAAATAGAGGAAAAACGTTGATTGTTGTTCTGCCTCCCGGAAAGGCTTCGTTTTATCCGGAGTATTTCCCGGGGAAAAGCAGTGGTGAAGCAACTGATAGTACGTTTTACAAAGAATACAGCAAATTGTTGCCGGAATACGGAGTGAACTGCTTTGATGTAAACGACTGGTTTTTACATATGAAAGATACAACGAAACACATTTTGTATCCTCAGTATGGTATACACTGGAGTGAATATGGAGCTGTTGTTGCCGCTGATAGTTTAATTAAACAGGTTGAAAATTTATCGGGGCGGAATTTACCAGAAATGGTTATCACCGATATTCGTAAACAAAATTACAGTCAGGGTACCGATAACGATATTGAATGGGGAATGAATCTGCTAAAAAGCCTTTCTTCGCAAACATTGTCTTATCCAACTATCGAATGGAATTATACCGGCAGTGACACAACAAATATGTTGGTAATTGGAGATAGTTTTTACTGGAACTGGTATTATCTGGGTTTGGGCGAAAAGTGTTTTCATAAAACATCGTTTTGGTACTACAACAATGAAGTTTACCCTGAAAGCAAACAATCAAACTTAAAAGTAAATTCCATTGATCGACAATCTGTGATTAACAACAGTGATGTAGTTTTGCTAATTGCATCTGAATCGAACCTGGTTAATATGGCCTGGGGATTTGTTGGTGATGCACTTGATATTTTACAAGGACGTGTTGAAGATCCTGCTGCTTATAAACTAAAAATTCAGGAAGTAATCAGGCGAATAAAAAGTGATGAAAATTGGATGAAAAATGTAGCTGCAAAAGCAAAAGAACAAAACATTTCTGTCGATTCAATGTTGGCGCTTGATGCGAAATGGGTAATCGAAAATGAATAATCGCGTATTTATTACTCAGCAAAAAAATTACCTGAACTTGATTCCAACAGGCATCAGTATTTCTTAAAATAGTTTGAAAATTCTAAATTATATTTCACCTTTAAAACCACAAACAGAGTTAATATGGCAAAATCGCTGGTAAACACAAATGCTAAATTTGGAACGATGCCGGTTTTTTTAACCGCGCTATCTACTATTCTGGGAGCAATTTTATTCCTTCGTTTTGGTTGGGCAGTTGGGCAAGTTGGATTTATTGGTGTAATTGGAATTATTGTTTTGGGTCATGTGGTAACTATTCCTACTGCTTTTGCTGTTGCCGAAATTGCTACAAACCAACGCGTGCAGGGTGGTGGAGCTTATTACATTATCAGTCGTTCGTTCGGGTTAAATATTGGAGGTGCCATTGGTATTGCTTTATACCTTTCGCAAGCCATTAGTGTGGCATTTTATGTTATTGCTTTTGGCGAAGCTTTTGAACCGGTAATTGACTGGATTCATAAAAACTACGATTTTCTTATACCTGACAGACGCTGGATATCAATACCTACAATGGTTCTGCTTTCAATACTTATTCTTACAAAAGGAGCTAATGTGGGAATGAAGGCACTGTATGTTGTGGTAACAATTCTGCTCACGTCCATCGCCATGTTCTTTTTAGGCGAGTCATCTATTAAACCCGAAACAGTTGATTTTCACAGCACAGTGCCTGAGCACCTTAATTTCTTTTTTGTATTCACCATTATCTTCCCTGCATTTACAGGACTTGCCGCAGGATTAGGGCTCTCCGGCGATCTGAAAGATCCCAAAAAATCGATTCCGCGCGGAACCTTGTGGGCAACGGTAGTAGGTATGCTGGTGTATGTTGCTATTGCTTATAAATTTGCCATTTCTGCTACGCCCGAAGATTTGGTAGCCGACCAGTTAATTATGAGCAAAATTGCCATTTGGGGTCCCATTATTCCAATCGGTCTGGCAGCGGCCTCGCTAAGTTCTGCTCTTGGATCAATAATGGTTGCACCACGTACTTTACAGGCCATTGGTTTTGATGATATATTTCCGCAAGGATATCTTAACAGGTGGTTTGCGAAAGGACGAAAAACAGATAATGAACCCATCAACGGATCGTTGGTAACCATTGTTATTGCATTTGTTTTTGTTGTAATTGGCGATGTAGACTTTGTTGCACAAATCATATCCATGTTTTTTATGGTAACCTACAGTGCAATCTGCCTCATTTCTTTTCTGGAGCATTTTGCCGCCGATCCGGCTTATCGCCCTACATTCCGCTCAAGCTGGCATATTTCACTTGTCGGAACACTTTGTTCCTTTTGGCTGATGTTTCAAATGAACGCCACTTATGCTGCTGTTTCGGTCGTTATAATGGCCATTATTTATTACGTAATCATGCTAAACAACGAAGAAAACCAGGGATTAAATAAACTTTTCCGTGGGGTGATTTTCCAACTTAGCCGACAGTTACAAATTATGCTGCAACGTGCCGATAACGAGAAGGACAAAAGCTGGCGCCCGTTTGGTGTTTGTATTTCGCACGACACATTTAAACGCCGCTCGGCATTTGATATCATGCGCTGGATTTCGTATAAATACGGTTTCGGAACTTACATCCATTTTATAAAAGGATTGCTGAATGAAAAAAATACTGAAGAATCAAAACAAGTTCTCGACCGACTAATACAACTGTCTGCAGGAAGCCAAAATCGCGTCTATCTCGATACTATTATTTCACCATCGTATACTTCAGCTATTGCTCAGGTAGTGCAGCTTTCCGGAATTTCAGGAAAAGGCAACAACCTTATTTTATTTGAATTTTCGAGAACCGATCCGGGCAATCTAAAAGAAATAACCGGAAATTATAAAATTGTTGAATCTGCCGGTTTCGATATCTGTATTTTAAATACATCGTACAAAAGTTTTGGTTACAAGAACGAGATTCACATCTGGATAAGCCCTGAGGATTACGTAAATGCAAACCTAATGATATTGCTGGGTTACATTATTTTAGGACATCCGGAATGGAAAAAAGGAAAAATTAAAATATTTGCACTTTACCCTGAAGAAGATGTTGAAGAAAAACGTAAACAGTTAATGGAGCTGATAAAAGCCGGTCGTTTGCCAATCAGCCCGTCTAATATATCGATGGTACCTTTTGAATCAGGCGACCGGAAAAATAAAATCATGAAATATTCGGCCGATGCCGACCTAACAATAATAGGTTTTACAACCGATGCGTTGAATAATATTGAAGAATTTAGCGAGGGCTACAACGACCTGGGCAACATCCTGTTTGTGAGCTCAAACCGGGCAAAAGCAATAAACTAGCCAGGTACTTCGTTTTTTCACTTAGCAATTTTAGCTAATTTTGAAGCACTTTAAACGATTCAAAATGGAAAGAATAGCCATATTTCCCGGATCTTTTGATCCATTTACCATTGGGCACGAATCAATTGTTCGGCGTGCCATTTCTATGTTCGACAAAATTTATATCATGATTGGTTTTAACGCCAATAAAAAATCGTTCTTCCCCATTGAAAAACGAATAAAATGGATTAACCAGGTTTTTAGCAATGAACCAACTGTTGAAGTTCGACTGCACGATGGTTTAACCGTAGATTTTTGCAAAGAAGTAGGCGCTAAGTATATTTTGCGGGGCATTCGTACTTCTTCCGATTTTGAATACGAACGTGCTATTGCCCAGGTAAATAAGAAAATGCATCCCGAAATTGAATCGGTATTTTTACTCACACTGCCTGAGCACACACCCATAAATGCAACCATTATTCGCGACATAGTCTCTCATGGTGGCGACGCCAGCATGTTCCTGCCAAAAGGACTGGATATGAGCGAATTTAAAGTTGACCGCAACAAATGAGCAATTTAATTCGATTTTTTTTCTTAATCATGTTATTGGCGAGCACTTCAATAATCGGAAATGCCACGATAATTAGCTGCTCCAATACAGAATATGCAAACGAAAAGTTGAGCTTTTATACCTATGCCGATCCAGTTTCGAATACAAACAACTTATTGTTCACCTTGCAATTCGATAATTCAGGAAATGCAAAGGCAACAATAGACGCGAAGTATCCGGTTTTTACCTTTTCTGAATTTGGCATTTATCGGGGACTGTTGCTGCTTGAGCCCGGAAAAACTATCGAGTTGAAATTACCTCCGTTAAAAAAGAAAGCATTCGCCGATGAGAAAAATCCTTACTTCACACCGGTTTCATTTTGGTTTTTTTCTAACAGTGGCGAAGAATTAAATGATAAAATAAGCCGGTTTGAGCAAAAACTAAACGAACTGACTGATAAAGATTTCAATGCACTGTATTTTCAGCAATCAAAAACTGCATATAACAAGCTAACAGCAGGTATTAATGAAGCTTTTCCACCTAGTAACGCTGAGAGTTTTGAGCTGCATAAAAAACTACGTTTAAAACTTATTGAAGCAGATATTTTCCGAATGAATCCGGAAGATTATGCAGATATTTTTCAGGATATTCCAACAAAATTTTGGGAACATCAGTCGTTTAAAACCTTATTCGACAAAACCTTTGATAAACAGCTGAGTTTCTGGGCAAAAGCTATTGGCGGAAGAAAAGTGTCGGAGGCTGTTGCTGCAGAAGACATCGATGCATTGCTTGATTTTATTAATGAAAAATATGAGCTCTCGGGCAAAATGGCCGATTTAATTCTTTTAAAAATGCTTCACGATGGATTTTACTCAAAAGAATTTTCAGAGAAGGCCATAAAAAATATGATTGCCGATAAACATTTTACCAACCATCAGGAAATAAAAATCCGTGAGACAGCATTCAACATTATTACCAAAATTACTTTTCTGGAAACTGGAAGCGAAGCTCCGGCCATTTGTTTAAGCAAGCTAAACGGGGAAAAGCTTTGTACCAATAACAAGCAGGAGAAATTCAAATACATTGTTTTTGCCGATGTAGAAACGGTGATTTGTCAGGAACACTTAAAATACCTGAGTCGTGTAAATGAACTTTTTAATAAACACCTCGATATATTTGTGGTGCTGCGAAATACCGATCGTTCAGGAATAAACGGCTTTTTTAGCGAAAATGATGTACCTGCAACCATCCTTATAGATAGTGAAAACGAGGCCATTGCAGAATACAAAATCCGTTCTTTTCCACAATGTTTTTTGCTAAACGAAAAACACCAGGTAGTTTTCGATGATGCAAAAGCACCCTTAAATGGTTTTGAGCAACAATTTGGTACCTGGCTACGCAACGAGCTTTTTATGCGTCAACGCAATCAGGGCAAATAACAATTGATCAGGGATCTTAGGTTTGCATAGGTATTTTCAAGTACCACATTCAACTCAGATGGGTGAAACCAGCGCAGTTCAGTTATGCCTTCGTCCAACTGCGGATTTCCATCAATACTCCCATTGTAATTCATTTCAAACCAAAATGTTTCCTTAAAAATCCACTGGCCAAACGTTTTTTTGTAAGGCGATTTATAAATGTGATAAGTAGATGGAAGCGCTTTTATAATGGAGTGATTGTTGATGCCACATTCTTCTTCTACCTCACGCAAAGCAGCATTTTCAATGCTTTCACCTTTATCAATTTTCCCTTTTGGAAGATCCCACTTCCCATTTCTGAAAATAAAAAGTAGTTTCCCGCCTCTTTTTACAATTCCTCCGGCAGCATCAATCTGCAAAAATGCCGACTTGAAATTCTGAAACAGTTTTTCGGCCTCGGGATGTTTTACAACAGTTTCTGTAAAATTACTGTTTTCAAAATCTCCCAACCAACTCTTTATGCCATCAATCGTACTGTTTTCAACCAAATCGTTGCTTGGTTTACTCAATGTTATATTCGCACTCTCGGCAAATACGATCCTCTTTTCATTAAAAAAAACTTTATACTTTTGCATTGAATTAAAATTGCACAAAATTATGGAATCTATGCAAATTGAAGTAACTAAAAAATTACTTGAAATTAACACTATAAAAATACAACCAGATAATCCATTTACATGGGCATCGGGTTGGAAATCTCCAATTTATTGCGACAACAGAAAAACGCTTTCTTATCCTGATACCCGCGCATATATTCGTGATGCGTTTGTTAAACTTATTCAGGAAAAATACCCTGAAGCCGAAGTTATTGCCGGAGTTGCCACAGGCGCCATAGCTATTGGTGCGTTGGTTGCCGACAAACTTGGACTTCCGTTTATTTATGTTCGCTCGAAACCAAAAGGACACGGTTTGGAAAACCTGATTGAAGGCGACCTTAAACCATTTCAGAAAGTTGTGGTTGTTGAAGATTTGGTATCAACAGGAATAAGTAGCCTAAAAGCTGCAGAAGCGGTTAACAATTTTGGAGGCGAAGTTGTGGGTATGGTTTCAATATTCACATACAATTTCCCACTTGCCAAAGAGAACTTTGAAAAAGCAGGTATTGAGTTAACTTCATTGAGCCGCTACCAAATTTTGATTGACCTTTCGTTAGAGCAAGGCGATATTTCAAAAGACCAGGTGGAGTCGCTGATGGAGTGGCGCGAAGATCCTGCAAACTGGGGAAAATAATTTGATTTATAAGACTATTAAAATATTATCCCGCTCCTGATGGTAATTGGGGCGGGATTTTTTTATAACTATTATGGCTGTCAACAAGTACGTTAGCGAAGTAAAAGTAATCGAACACAATCAACAGGTTGTTTTTAATTACCTGTCGAATTTCGAAAACCTTTCTGCTTATTTAAATTCAGGCCTAATTGAAAAAATTACGGAAAAGGTCCCGCAAATTAAAATAACCGATTTTGAATCGGATCGTGATTCGTGTAAATTCAATATCACCGGACTGGGTGTTGCTGAAATTAAAATTGTAAACCGCGAGCCTTTTAAAACAATTAAAGTTGAAAGCTCGGGAGGATTGCCACTTAGTTTTACCTTTTGGATTCAGTTAATGCCCATTGACGAATACAAGACAAAAATGCGTCTTACGCTGCATGCCGAAATGAGCATGATGATTAAAATGATGGCCGGAAGTAAACTGGAAGAAGGCATTAACCAATTGGCTGATACTTTGTCGAAGTTACCTTATCAGTAAAAGTTTTCAATCGCAGTTTTCAGTTTTCTGGGTGCGTAGGATAAACTGGATATCGAATGATGATTAACGATTTTAGATTACTGATGGAATAGGCAGTTGGCAACTATCCATCGGCAAAAAGGTTAAAATTGCTAAATGACTATGAGAAACTTAGGGAGTACTTTGGGCTCTTAGTCCTTACAAAAGAAATCCTAAACGTCATACAAAGGAAAATGCAGTTTAGCCATAGAACAATTTAACAGTTATTCATTTTAACAATTCTCCAATTCAGTAAACAAAATCAATTCCCTGTCATTAAAGCATTATCGCATTAAAGCATTTATGCATTTCTCTTTTTAAATTACAAACTCCACCTCTTTAAACATGTATTCGGTAATGTTTCCGCCGGATTCCTGAAGTCGCAACTGTCCAAAGCTGCCAATACCTGCAATTCTGGCGCTAAACTCTTTTCCCTTCGTTCGATACTTGTGCCATCCGTTGCCGCGAAACAAGGTTTTAAGATAAGCCCTGTCAACTGCAGCAAAATTACCTTCAATTAAAAAACTTATATAATCATCTAGTTTCGCCAAAAAAGATTTCAAAATCACCTCAATCTGAAACTCTTTCCCAAGCAGCTGTTTCATCGATACAGGATTGGGAGCATTCGACACAAAATTTTCCTGGTTTACATTCATTCCCACTCCTACTACAGAGGAATCAAGGCTATTACCTTTCATGGTATTTTCAATTAAAATACCCGCTATTTTTTTCTCTCCCACGTAAATATCATTCGGCCATTTAATTTTAACCTCGTCGATGTATTCACTTAAAACCTCAACCAGTGCCAGGCTAACCACCTTCGAAATATAAAATTGTTTGCCAGCTTCTAAAAATACCGGATACAAAATAAGGCTGAAAAGTAAATTTTTACTTGCTTCACTTTCCCAGAAATTACCCACCTGTCCGCGGCCATTTTGCTGATATTGTGCCAAAACGACAGTACCCGATGCTGCCTTTTCAACAACCAGTTGCTTGGCATAGTTGTTGGTACTGTCAACCTCACTTAGTAAAATGATATTCTTGTCAGTTAAAAACATATAATTTCAAAAGTAAACCATTCTCTTAAAAAATGGTTAATTGACAAAAAGATTATCTTTGTAGGGTACAACAAATTTATATGAGCAAAACAAAAGATTCGAAGATTTTATTAGAAGCCATTATTGAAGGTATACATCGAATAAAAGGGAAAAACATTATACACGTTGATCTGGAAAGCATACACCATACTGAATGTGGTCATTTTATCATATGCCACGGAACCTCCTCAACCCATGTTGATTCAATTGCACACACGGTAGAAAGCACGGTTAAAGATATAACCGCCGAGGATGTTTGGCACCGCGATGGCTACAAAAACGCACTTTGGATATTGCTGGATTACGGCGATGTGATGGTGCATGTATTTCAGGAAGAAGCACGCCAGTTTTATAACCTTGAAGGACTTTGGGCTGATGCAAAAATTACAAAAATTGAAGACGAAGAGTAAAAGACCATGACAGACAAACAAAATAACAAGAAAGATCAGAACAATCTGAACAACCCGTTTGGGAAATTTAGTCCCAAAAAGAACGACGGAAAGCCGCCTAAATTCAATGCATATTGGATTTACGGTATCATTGCCGTTGTATTCCTGATTGTACAATTTTACATCAGCAATAGTCGTGGCCCGGTTGATACATCGTGGCCCCAGGTAAAACAAATGCTGCAAAACGGCGATGTTGAGCGCATTGTTGTTGTGAACGAAAAAATTGCACGCATTTATCTTAAAGCAGACCGGATAAAAAATTACGAATCGGAGTTTGAAGGCAACTTTTCAAAACCATCGGATATTGGTCCACATTTTAAATTCAATACCGGACCGATCGAAAAATTTGCCGAAGATTTAACCGTTGCACAGGAAAATATGCAAGATAAAGTTTTCCCGGTTTATGAAGATGAAACTAACTGGGCACGAGATATAATCTGGTCTATTGGGCCATTTATCCTCATCATTCTGCTGTGGTGGTGGATCTTCCGCCGAATGAGCCGCGGTGGTGCCGGAGGTGGTGGTGCAGGCGGTATTTTCAATGTCGGAAAATCGCAGGCCAAAGTTTTTGATAAGGACCAAAAAGTATCAACAAATTTTAAAGATGTTGCCGGACTGGCTGAGGCCAAACAGGAAGTGGAAGAGATTGTTGAGTTCCTGAAAAGCCCTGCAAAATATACGAAACTTGGTGGTAAAATTCCAAAAGGAGCACTGTTGGTTGGCCCTCCGGGAACCGGAAAAACCCTGCTTGCAAAAGCGGTTGCCGGCGAAGCAAACGTTCCGTTTTTCAGCATGTCGGGATCTGATTTTGTTGAAATGTTTGTGGGTGTTGGAGCATCGCGGGTTCGCGACTTGTTTAAACAGGCCAAAGAAAAAGCACCTTGTATTGTGTTTATTGATGAGATTGACGCCATTGGTCGTGCACGTGGAAAGAACCCGAATATGGGATCGAATGACGAGCGCGAAAATACGCTGAACCAACTGCTTACCGAGATGGATGGTTTCGATACCAACAGTGGTGTGATTATTCTGGCAGCTACCAACCGTGCCGATATTCTCGACCGTGCATTAATGCGTGCCGGCCGTTTCGACCGACAAATACATGTTGAATTGCCTGACCTGAATGAACGTGGAGAAATTTTCAATGTTCATCTTCGTCCGTTAAAACTAAGCGAAGAGGTAAAAGTTGATTTTCTGGCAAAACAAACTCCGGGATTTTCAGGAGCAGATATTGCAAATGTTTGTAACGAAGCTGCACTGATTGCCGCACGTAGAAACAGAGAAGCGGTTACCAAACAAGATTTTCTTGATGCGGTTGACCGAATCATTGGTGGTTTGGAAAAGAAAAACAAAATCATTTCTCAGCAAGAAAAGAAAACGATTGCTTTCCACGAAGCCGGACATGCGACCATTAGCTGGTTACTGGAATATGCACATCCGCTGGTAAAAGTAACGATTGTTCCACGCGGTAAAGCTTTAGGAGCAGCCTGGTATTTGCCTGAAGAACGTTCGATTACAACAAAAGAACAATTGCTCGATGAAATGGCATCGGCATTGGGCGGACGCGCTGCGGAGGAAATTACTTTTGGTAAAATTTCTTCGGGGGCACAAAACGACCTTGAAAAGGTGACCAAACAAGCATATGCAATGGTTAGCATTTTCGGAATGAGCGAAAAAGTTGGAAACATTAGCTATTACGATTCAACCGGTCAGTCGGATTACTCATTCACTAAACCGTACAGTGAAAAAACGGCGGAGTTGATTGACGAGGAAGTTAAAATACTGATAGACAGCCAATATAAACGAGCAAAACAAGTATTACAAGATAATAAAGAAGGACACACCAAATTAGCCAACCTGCTGCTTGAACGCGAAGTAATTTTCAGCGAAGACCTGGAAGAAATATTTGGAAAACGCCCGTGGGATAAGAAGCATGTTATCTCGGAAAACGGAAACGATAAAGCGGATTCAAAACCAGAAGTAAAGATTGAGCCAAAAGCTGATTCGGACAATAAAGTGGACGACACTTCAAAAGAACCAACCAAAGAATAAATGACGTCGGCTCGAGAAGAAATATTGAACAGGCTCAAAAACGCCATTCACCCCGAGCCGGAAAAACCCGATTTTGATGCTCCCGTTTACCACTCCATTGAAAAATCTTTAGACAAAACGTTTAAAGAAAACCTGGAAGCGGTAAACGGGAGTGTTTATTTATGCAAATCGCAACAGGAGCTAATTGAACAACTTAAAGCACTTATTCAGAACATTCCAACAAATACTGTTTTCTGTGCTGAAAAAGAGTTGCAGGAACTGCTCTCTAAAAGTAATATTCCACATCAGGATTACGAGCCATCGGATGCAATGGAAGCCGGTATCACCTCGTGCGAATTTCTGATTGCTCATACCGGTTCGGTTATGGTAAGCTCGGCTTTGGAAGGAGGAAGACAACTATCCGTTTTTCCACCACAACATATTGTTATAGCCCAAAAAGAGCAACTTGTTGATTACCTCGATACGGCTTATAAAAATATTCAGGAAAAATATCTGGAGCAATTACCTTCGCAAATTACCTTAATAACCGGGCCAAGCCGAACCGCAGATATCGAGAAAACATTGGTAATGGGAGCACACGGACCACGCGAACTACATGTGTTTCTTTATTAGCTTCACACTATTTAACTTATGGCAAACCATATTTTTTTAACTTTGCAGCGTAAAACAAGGTTGGGAAATAATTTGCACGAAAACAAAATTGTTTACAGCAAGAACTTATAAAACTCAATCAAATATTTAAAAGGTGAGTAATATTGTTAAACGCTCTTTAACCGGAATAATTTATATCGCTGTCATGCTTGGTGGCACATTACTGCATCCCATTGTGTTTGCGGTAGTTTTTTCAACTCTTTTGTTTTTTACGCAGTACGAATTTTATGCCTTGGTTGAAAAGGCAGGTCATCACCCTTCGCGAATAATCGGAAGTGTTTTTGGTGTCATCTTCTTCCTTATTTGTTTTGGGTTGTCAAATAATTACCTGCCTCGACATTTTGGCTTTAGTTTTATTCCCATTGTTGTTATTCTTCTAATAGTTGAGATTTTCAGAAGTAATAAACACACGCTCGAAAACGGAGGATTCAGCACCCTTGGTTTCGCCTACATAGCATTACCTTTTAGTTTGATGAATTTTGTGGTACACACCTCTGTGAATGGACACAATACCTTTTACCCATGGATTATGGTAGGTGTATTTTTTATACTTTGGATAAACGATTCGGCAGCATATTTGTTTGGAACCAGCTTTGGGAAACATAAAATGTGTAAAAATATTTCTCCGGCAAAATCATGGGAAGGACTAATAGGCGGCGCAGTGTTTGCAATAATTATGGGCATTTTAAATTCTGTAATGTTTCAAGCCATTAGCATGATAAGCTGGATAGGGATTGCATTACTAACGGTTATCTTTGGTACACTCGGCGATCTTTTCGAATCGAAAATTAAACGCGAAATAGACGTGAAAGATTCGGGCACGATAATGCCCGGTCACGGTGGTTTCCTCGACCGTTTAGATAGTTTACTTTTTGTGATCCCGGCAATTTTTATTTGGCTAATATTTACCGGAAACGTTTAACGCGTAAAACGAATGAGAAGCATAATTAAACAGATACCCAATTTTATTACCACTCTTAACCTCCTGTCTGGAGTTATAGCAACTATTTTTGCTATAGACGGGCACCTGATTTGGGCAGGAATATTTATTTGTGCAGCGTCCGTTTTCGACTTTGCCGACGGGCTTGCAGCAAGGGCGTTAAAAGCCTACTCTGAAATTGGTAAACAACTTGATTCATTATCCGATTTAGTTTCGTTTGGTGTGGCTCCGGGAGCCATTCTGTTTACTTTGCTTGAGTTTTCGTTATTCGGGAAAAACCTGCCAATTCATGAAATTGTTGCTGATTGGTGGGAATGGCTCATCCTCTTTTCTGCTTTCCTTGTGCCGGTTTTTGGTGCAATCCGATTGGCAAAATTTAATGTATTCACCAGCGACGAACCTTTTTTCAGAGGCTTGCCTATTCCCTCAAACGGAATCTTCTGGGCTTCACTTGGTTTAATGCTCGAATTCCCGAAATACTACGAATATTTCGAATACATCTATACCACAAAAAACCTGGTTATGCTTGGAATTTTTATGTCGGGAATGATGGTGATCAACCTGCCGATGTTCTCGCTGAAAGTAAAAAACCTGCGAATTAAAGAAAACTGGTACCGCTATCTTTTCCTTGCACTGTCCGCCGTTCTGCTCGTTGTTTTTAATGTGTACGGATTAGCAATGGTTATTTTACTTTACATTATTCTTAATGTGATTTTTTACTTGTTCAAAGTAAAGTTCTAAGCAAAAGCAAAAATCCAACCCGTACCGGGTTGTCTACTTTTTTCTGATATCCCTTACTATAATTGAACTCCTACGGAGTTTTTTAAAAGTTGCTATTTCAAATGCTTAACTCTCCGGGGAAAGCCCGGTAAGGGCTTGATTATAGTAATAAGCAATACGTAAAAAAAGGAATCCCGTAGGGATTCGATCAGTTGGGGAAAGAAAATAACTTTAGATGAATTTACTTCACCGGCGTTGCCAAACAGACAAAAGAAAAGCCCCTGAAAACGGAAGAAAATATTTTCCCGAGGGAAAGATTAATAATACGCCATGACAAATTGACTTCCGAAACCAGAGGCTTATATCTTTAATTCATAACTTAAATGCAGCGAATTACTGCACTTGTTACATACTTAACAACGAAGGGGGAAAGTTGTTTTTAATTTATCTAAATAATTGATTGGAAACTATTTCAAAGGTGCGGCAAACTTTAACACATCGGCATCAGTTATTTCCTTATCGCACAAAATAATAAGCCTTTCAATCACGTTTCTGAACTCGCGAATATTCCCGGTCCAGTTAATTTTTTGTAGCTCCTTTATGGCTTTTTCGGTAATGGTTTTCTCCTGCATTCCGTACTCACCACAAATTTGTTTTATAAAATGGCTGGCTAATAAAGGAATATCTTCAAGGCGTTCGTTAAGTGTAGGAACGTGAATAAGAATTACGCTTAAACGGTGGTATAAGTCTTCTCGGAATTTATTGTCATCAATTTCGTTCGCCAGGTTTTTATTGGTTGCTGCCACTACCCGAACATCCACTTTTATGTGTTTGTCACCTCCAACACGGCTGATAATACTTTCCTGCAGTGCGCGCAAAACTTTGGCTTGTGCCGAAAGGCTCATATCGCCAATTTCATCCAGGAAAAGTGTTCCTCCGTTGGCTTGTTCAAATTTTCCTTTGCGTTGTTTTACTGCTGATGTAAATGCTCCTTTTTCATGACCAAACAACTCGCTTTCAATCAACTCAGAAGGAATTGCAGCACAATTCACCTCTACAAACGGGCCCGATGAACGATTACTCTGATCATGAATACGTCGTGCCACCAGCTCTTTTCCCGAGCCATTAGCGCCAGTTATCAGAACACGTGCATCGGTTGGAGCAACACGGTCGGCCATTTGAATAATTTCGGTAATGGCTTTTGACTCACCAATTATTTGAAACTTTTTATTGACTTTTTTCTTCAAGATTTTAGTCTCTGTTACCAATGTTGATTTATCCATTGCATTACGGATGGTAATCAACAAACGATTTAAGTCAAGCGGTTTTTCAATATAATCAAAGGCTCCTTTTTTTATAGAGTCAACGGCGGTATCAATATTTCCGTGTCCCGATATCATTACTACCGGAGTATCGGGTGCCAAAACTACCAGTCTTTCAAGCACTTCAATTCCGTCCAATCCCGGCATCTTAATATCACAAAGAACAATATCGTACTCTGCCGAACGAATTTTCTCGATTCCTTTTGTTCCATCTTCTGCCAGATCTACTTCATATTTCTCGTATTCGAGAATATCTTTTAAAGTGTTCCGAATACTTCTCTCATCATCTATTACCAGGATCTTTGACATGCGTTTCTATTTTAATTTCGAATATAACAATAAGTATTGACGAGTGCTAAGCAAAAATGATTCCAAATAAAAATCCCGATGAAAAAATTCACCGGGACTTTTTGAAATATATAATTGTATGGTTTTTTAACAACCTCCGGCAGCAACATTTGTTTTTTCGCGTCGACGTACCTGTACCGGTTTGTTATCCTGATCTGAAATAAGTTCTGCTCCATCTTTCGGCGCGGCCATGTCGGCATAATCGTACTTTGGAAATCCGCTGAAATAAGCATCGTCGCTCATTGTATTGTATAAATCATCTTCATTCGCTTTGTAATACTCGTATCCGCCTAACAATAGCTTGATATTATTGAACCCCACCTGGCGGAAGAACATCCATGGACCATTTGCCTGCAATTCGTTTTCGCCATATAAAACAATAGTTACTCCCATGTCTCGAAGTGCAGCTAAACGCTCTACATTTTCCGGAAATGTTAAAGTATTTGCCGACAAGTTCTCGGCTCCGGGAATATGTCCCTGGCCAAACACAAAATTATCGCGAATATCGAACAAAACGATACTGTCAGGTTTATTGGCAATCACGTCTTCCAGCTCCCACGGATAGAAATAATCTTCTCCATCGAGTAAGGCCTCGATACTTTCATCCATACTTTTTTCGTATTCAAACAAAGGTTTTGGCATGGTTAAGAAACCAACAACGAGAACGATCACAAAAACTGAAACTGCGATTAATGTTCTCCACGGATTTAGTTCGTGTATATGCATGATATTAATTTTTTCAATAGTTAGGAATTAGCAACCGCCAGCTGCAACGTTTGTTTTTTCTCTTCTGCGCACCTGCACCTCAACATTTTCTCCATCGGGAGCTGCTGATTCGGCACCGGTAAAATAAATTTGAGCTCCTTTACGAAATGCATAAAGTTCATGTTCCTTTTTTGCAGCATCGTCTTCCGGCGGAAGTGGCTCGATAATCGTTTGCATCCAACAATTTAAGCCACCTTTCATAACATACGTACCATTAATCCCCAGACGTTTGGTAAGGACCCATGTTTGATCGGCACGGATATCGTCGTTGGAAATGAATACCACTTTAACGCCGGGTACTCCAAAATAGGAAAGGTTATCATCGATAAGCAGGTTTTCTAAAGGTACATTAACCGATCCGGGAATGGCATATTCCTCGAACTCTGCTTCAGGTCTCACATCTACCATTAATAATGAAGGATCTCCCTGAATAATCATTTTAGCCACCTGGTCGGTACTAACATACCTTGTTGGCTGAATAATCTCCTGCAGCAATTCTTCAGGAGCAATTTGATCTGGCTCGTTTTCGGTTGTAAGAAACAGCGTTCCTCCGGCCAACACCAGCATTAATATGGTAAGAAAAATATAATTTCGGTTCATCTCATTTAAATTATCAATTCATAAATATCTTCGATGAAACTTAGGCTAGTTCTGAATAAGAAAGATTTCCATTCAGCGCTATCCGGGCTTCATTGGTTTAGAACTTGTATTGTTTCATGTTTTTCCGAACGCGTTTTTCAATAAACATTGTTCCCCAAAACGCAGCCAGTGCCACAACTGTAAATACAAAGGCAAATATCGGTGCCGGAATTCCTGTCAGATCGGTTAGGGTAATATTTCCCATATCGCCACTGGTAAAGAAATCTTCAAACAGTGGATAAGCCAGCGAAAATCCAAAGATTCCAAGGTAAAGTCCAATGGTGAAGAACACTGCATCGAGTTTACCGATGGCAATGCCCGTAAAACTCGTACCCGGGCAATACCCACCCAAAACAAAGCCAACTCCCATTATAACTCCTCCAACAATCATTGGCGTTAAGAATGTGGGTAGAATAAATATTTTTGAAAGATCGAGCCAACCAACATAATCAAAATACATCAGCCCAACCATTGCTACTATCAATGCGGTAAAAAATACGCGAAGAACAACAAAGTTGTAGCCATAGAATACACCGGCAAGATTTCGTGATGAAGAAAATCCCGATGCTTCAAGAATAAATCCGAATGCGATCCCCAGGAGGATTGCAATTACAAAATCCCAGCCTTCGCCTATTACACCATTAGGAATTAAAGGTCCCATTTTATCCAATTTTTTGTTTGATTATTAAATCCAAAGTTTTCTAAATACATAGGCTACTGCGTATCCGGTGCCAAAAATGGCAAACATCACAATAACTCCTCCCAAGGCAAAAGTTGCACTTCCACTTAATGCAGCTCCACTGGTACATCCTCTCCCAAACTGACTGCCAATTCCAAACAACGCTCCGCCAACTACCGCCAGAATCAATCGTTTTTTATTGGTAATCTGAGGTCCTTTATCAGTTCTGAATTTCTTGATTCTTCCGAAAACAATACCTGAAAAAATTCCTCCAAGTAAAATTCCCAACGATTCAAACACCAACCATGTATACATTGGCGAATGATCGTCGCTGACAAATTGTTTCATATAGGCATTTGCCTCAGTAGCTTTTGGTGCCACTGTATTTGATGTTGTTACAACCGCACTTTTTACTGCACCGCTGGCACCCAGTCCGCGGCCTGTAATAAATATGGTTACAAGAATCAGTAACCCGAGTAATACTCCACCCAAATATGGGTTGATGTATTTTGGTTGTTTTATTGTATTTTTTTCTGAACTCATATCTTGTTATATATAAATCGTTAATAAAGATATCGTGTTATTTGTCCGGCCTCAACCATAATAAAGCGGAACATAAAACCACCAAATAAAATCATAACCGGAGGTAACCATTTTGGCACGTGCATACCCCAAATTTCAAGGGTTTCGAATAGAGCAGGCAGCATCAATCCGATTACTACAACAAATACCCAGAAACTCACAGTGAATTCTCCTCCAAGGAAAAGATTTGCAGCTTCGATAGCAGTTTCCGATCCTGCCAGAAATCCCATGAACATATGCACAATCAGAAAGATTTCTATGAAAATAAAAACAAGGTCGATTCTGCTTAAGATTTTCCGTTCTTTCTCATCTTTACTCATCCAAATTATAGCTGCAAGTCCGGTTGAAAATCCGGAGACAAGGAAAAGTGGCCCAAGAATGGATGTATTCCACAGCGGACGTGCGTTAAATGCTGAAAGTAATATCCCGGTATAAACTCCAAGAATAATAGCATAAATCATCATGATCCAGGCAAGAGCAACCCGGTACTTAATTACCAAGGCTTCGAATTTTTCAAGAAATTCGAATTTCCAGTTCCAGCCCGGCACCAGTTCTTTCATATAACTTGCTACCCAAACAAACGATATCGGAGTAATGATCATCAATGTCCAAGCTCCCCAACCCATTGGCGATTCCAACCGAATGGTTGTGTATAATTGCCAAAAGAAAAGTTTGTGTTTCAAATCCAGAAACAGTGCAAACAGTCCAAGTACCAATGCAATTGGAGCAATGATTGGGGCAATTTTAACTGTTGTCTTCATTTCATTCTCTTTCCCCCTGACAACAAAATATCCTGCAAAAAATAATATACCTGCTGCCAAACCACCTAAAAACAAATAGAGTGGAATTTGCCAGTGCCATATATTGAGGTATGGATCAATGTTCGGAATATTTCTTCCGCTTACAAATAATTCTTCTTTCATTCTTTCAGGTTTTAAGTGTTAGGTAAGAAAATACAATTGTGGTTTTGTTCCGGCTTCAGGAGCCAGTACTTTCCAGCTACGGTCTTTAATAGCGAGTGAAACATCACTGTTTGGATCATCAAGATCGCCAAAATAAAGACACTTGGTGGGACATACATCAACACAGGCCGGATTTTGTCCTTTCTGAACACGGTGTAAACAGAAGGTACATTTATCAACATAGCCTTCAGGATGTGAGTAACGTGCATCGTACGGGCACGACTGAATACAGGCACCACAACCAATACATTTATGATGCGTTACCAGTACCACTCCCCCCTCAGCAATATGACTCGCTCCGGTTGGACAACATCTCACACACGGAGAATTATCGCAGTGATTACAACGCTCTGAACGAAATTCAAGACTCAAACTTGGATAGGTTCCGTCAACGCGTTCAACAATCCAGTCGCGACAGTAACCATGCGGCACATTATTTTCTGTTTGACAGGCCACTACACAGTCGCCACACCCAACACACTTTTTGGTGTCGATTGCCATTGCATATCTCATGCTTTAACCTCCTTTCTCTCCCCTGCAGGATCTTCTGTTAAAAATGTTATAAAGTTTCCTCTCATTCCTGTACCGCCCATAACAGGGTCAACTACTACATTGGTAATCATTTCGGTATCGCTGGCTCCTTTTCCAAATGCCCTCGAGAGTTTTTTGTTTTTATGTCCAAATCCGTGAACCATATAAACCGAATCCCAACGAATTCGTTCGGTAATCCGCACTTTTACAGGGAACGATGTAATTGCATCGTCCTGGTTTTTCAGCCACACTTCCTGTCCATTTTTAAGTTCCCACAAATCAGCAACTTTTGGATTTACCCATACATTGTTTTCACTCATCAAATCCGATAAATTTGGATTATTTGATGTACGGCTGAACGTATGCATTGGCGCACGACCATAAATCAAACGGTAGAAATTCTGTGGCGGCTCTGGATGTTTGGTATATTTTGGAATGGCATCAAAACCATGGTCGGCAAAATCAACTGAATACAGTTCAATTTTTCCTGTTGTGGTATTAAAATCAAATTCTTCACCATCACCTAAGTATAATGGTCCACTTTTCCGTGGGAATTTCTTCACACCGATTTTCTTCATTTCTTCCAACGAAGTACCCAGTTGTTTCAACTGCCAGTCGATTACTTCCGAATAATCATCGTAGTTAAAGTAATCGTGCAATCCAAGGCGTTCGCCAATCTGTTTGGCAATCCACCAACCCGGTTTCGAATCGTATTTTGGTTCGATTGCCGGCATACGCAAGGCAATGTTTGGCTCGCGGTTGGCTGCTGATCGAATTACATCGTAACGCTCCAGGTATGTTGCTTCCGGGAAAACCACATCGGCATAACCCGTAATATCCATTGGCATGGTATCCATAACTGCAATAAACTCAACAGCGTCAGCAGCTTCTTTAAACAACGGTTTATCCGGCATCGAAAGCGGAAGGTTTGTTCCGGCCACCAACCAGGCTTTCAACTGGTGTTTATAATTGTATCTCGGAATAGATGCTTTTAAAGCCTCAGTTGTAATTCCCATTGTTGCCAGCGGGAATCGATCTTCGTTCCAATCTTTCCATGTCCATTCGGGCTCAGGAAAATGTGGGTGCGGGTAAGCAGGAACAGAAACGCCCTCAGGGAAATACAATCCACCGCGTTTTCCCCATGCTCCGAGCAAAGCTGTTAAAATTGCCATTGCACGTCCGCGTTGCGTATCGTCGCCGTACCAAACAACATGGCGTCCCGGATGAATAATCACCGAAGGCGCTGCATTGGCCATAGCACGGGCAGTTTTTCTAATTTCTTCCGGTTCAATTGTGGTAATTCCATAAGCCCACTCCGGAGTCATATTTTTTACATGATCTTTTAAATAATCAAGACCGAATGTATATTGCTCAACGTAATCTTTATCGTATAAACCTTCGTAAATTAATACGTGAATCCATGCCATTAACAAAGCAATATCAGTTGCCGGTTTAATGGGCAGCCAGTGATTGGAGTGCGCTGCTGCTGTCGAAAATCGCGGATCAACCGTAATTATAGTTGCTCCGTTATCAATGGCATCCGACATTTCCTGCACCTGCGAATTGTGCATATTCTCACCCAGGTGCGAACCAATTAATACCAAACACTTGGTATCTCTGATATCGGTACATTCAGGCGAACCTACATAAGCTCCAAATGTTGAAAAATAAGCCGACGAACGTGGTCCACGACAGTTGGCAAATGCCGGCTCGGCATTACTTTCTGAACCATAAGCACGCAACAAGTGGTGAAAATGGCCACCGGGAGTTCCGTGATTAAACAATCCGAAAGATTCAGGACCGTATTTTTCTTTTACTTCCTTCATCTTGTCGGCAACCTTATTTAAGGCTTCATCCCAGGTTGCTTCACGAAAATATTGAGAACCGTCCTTACGAGTATCCCTGATAAGTGGTGTTTTTAAACGATCTTCATCGTAAACCATGCCAACACCTCCTGTTCCGCGAGGGCATAAACGGCCGTTACAGTGCGGATCGTTTTTATTACCAACAATCTTTCGTATTGTTCCGCTTTTGTCGACATAAGCCCACGCCGCACATTTCCAAAAACATACTTCGCAATAAGTTGGATACGGAGTAAGATCCTCATCACTTACCGGACCTTCTGTTTTTGATTCAAAAAGGCCAAAACCTTTCGAACCAAATGCCTTAAAGCTTAACGCTGCAGCTCCGGCACCGGCAGTTGAAATTTTGATAAAATCCCGTCTTGTCTTCATTCGTCTAAATAGTTTATTTTAATGGTAACTCATGTACATTTCTTTTGTCAAGGCTAAGGCCTTTCGCACATGGTTCTATATTCTTTCAGATCAATTATACTTGTTATGCTGTTTTTGAAAAGAGCTATAAAATAAGAGTTTAGCATCTTTTTACAGTTATTCATATATAACTATCTATATTTTTAGATATCGGGCAAATATAGAAATGATTTTATGATATGGCGTCCTAAACACTTAATTTGAAACCATTAAAAATAAGCACGATAACATCATATAAATGAACTCATCCTACCAGCCCTATAGTTCTTGTTTACAATCGTTTAAACATTGCTTTCAGGAGGAAATAAAATTAAATATAAATACTAGTGCAACCTGATTTTGAAACAGGTTCTTTAACATATAAGCGCTTCTTTTAAAACAGGCTTTTTTTGATCTATTTAGAAATAAAGTTTGATTTAATTGCTATCTGTGACTTAGGGCACTTTCTTAAGTTTTATTAAACAGAAAAAATTTCGAATTTCGAGTTTTTTCAATTTATTACATTTGCTCCAAAGAAAACAGAGATGATAATTAAAAACCGAAGAGTTTTTTTAAAAGTTGCTGTAGCCGGTTTTGTGGCGTTTTTTTTATTCATCTGGAATAAATTAACTCTCCGTCATATTGAAACTTCAGGTGCGGAAGAAGCCCTGGTTCCTCTGAACAAGAACAAAGAAGTACAGTTTTTCGACAAATACATTATTGTTAATGCGGATAATAAAACCACGGTTTTTTCTTCAAATTGCAGTCATCTGGGATGCAAGATCGATAAAATGGCAAACGGAAAACTAGTTTGCCCTTGCCACGGCTCGGAGTATGATTTGCAAGGACAGGTAATAAAAGGACCCGCTTATAAAAACCTTACCGTAGTAAATTCTACGATTTCGGAAGACGGAAAATCCATAATTGTAAAAGGATAAAATGGCAAAGAAAAATGATAAAACGACTTTTGGAACATTGGCAGTGGCTATGTTCTGGCTGGTAATTTTATCGGGTATTTTGCTTGCCGTACCTTTTAATGTCGAGTCGCCTTACCTTAGTGTAAGTACACTTATCGTTACCAATCCATGGGGAGCCATTATTCGCAACTATCACTATTGGAGCTCGCAGTTCTTTCTACTATTCAGCCTTATTCACCTATACGATCACTTCCATTACAAGGAAAATATTGGTCTGAAAAAACAAATGGCTTTCCGATTAAGCATTGGCGTACTAATCATCTTTTTGGCTATGATCACCGGATTTCTTTTAAAAGGAGATTCAGACAGTGAGCAGGCCCGTCATATTTTGCAAACCTTAGCCGAGCGTATTCCACTGATTGGCGAATCGCTGGCTTTTTCGTTGCTCGGTCATCCTGAAAGTTACCAGTTAATTTATGTACACCATATTGCCACTTTTACGGTTTTTATTGCTGTAATAATTATTGAGCACAGCAGAAGAAAATACTGGCCTCCACTTTTTGATTTTGTAATTTCGATTATTGGGGTTATGGCTTTCAGTTGGCTTTTTAGTGCCCCATTGCACGACAATCTGAATCCTGCAGTAAAAGGTCCCTGGTATTTTGTTGGCTTCCAGGAAATTTTGCACTGGCTAAGCCACCCCGAATGGTCGTTACTACTTTTTCTGGTTTTACTCGTTTTGCTGTACCTGGTTAATTCGGCCAAAGGCAAAATGGTATTTTTCAGTAAACGAAGCTTGCTGGTTTTTACCGGTTTCTACCTGATTTTAACAATAATTGGTTTGTTTTTCAGAGGAGAGCGCTGGCAATGGAAAAATCCGTGGCAGGAGAATTACCGTTACGAGGTACTGAACAATTTCAAATCGCCGATAGTAAAACTTAATCCCGAATTTGAGTTGGGCACCGCAATCACTTCTCCTGTTATACAGGGAAGAAAAGAAAGTTGCCTGGCGTGCCACAACGAAACCCATGGTTTTACCGATTCGCATTCGCCCGATGCGATTGGATGTGTTTCGTGTCACGGAGGAAATCCTTTTGCAGTTGGTAAAAATCAGTCGCACCGAAATATGATCCTCATTCCCGGAAACTTGTCAACAGCGCCACAATCGTGCGGAACCACACAATGCCATCCTGAAATTGTTGAACACGTACCAACCGGTTTAATGGCCACTTTAAGTGGAATGATAAGTGTTGATCGCTATGTTTTTAACGAACAGGATAATCCGGATGAATTGGCAAATGTCCATCAACTTGGCAACTCGGCAGCCGACGAACATTTGCGAAATTTATGTGTTCGCTGCCACCTTGGAAATCCAAAAACAGAATATGGCCCGGTTAATGAAAGTAGTCGAGGTGGAGGTTGTCTGGCCTGCCACTTAAATTACAGTACTGAAGCAGAAACGGCACTGGCAATGGTAAAAGATACAATTGTAAATGCACATCCATCAATTAGTTTGGCCATTAGCAACAACCACTGTTTTGGTTGTCACAGCCGCTCAGGAAGAATTTCAACCAGCTATGAGGGTTGGCACGAAACAACACTTGAAGCACAACAAATGCCGCAAAACGATACCAACTACCGATTGATTGAGGGTGAACGTGTATTTGTAAAAAAGCAACAAGATGTGCATCATGAGCTCGGTATGGAATGTATCGACTGCCATCATTCGTATGAAGTGATGGGCGACGGCACTCTTTATGCTCACCAGGAAGACCAGGCTGATGTACAATGCATTGATTGTCATTTTGATGGCGCTGCAAAAACAATAAAAGCTGAAAATCTTGACAATGAATCGGCAATTATTGCAGCCTTACGACTTGGCAATATTTCGGGTAAAGAGTTTTTGGTAACAAGCAAACGCAACCATGCTTTGGTAAATTCTTTTGTTGAAAACGACACGGCATTTTTACAAACCAAGAACAGCAACATTAAGATGGCTTTAACCCGTCCGGCTGAAGTATGTACAAGAAGCAATGCCCACTCCGACCTGGCTTGTTCAAGCTGCCATTCATCGTGGGTGCCTACTTGTATTGGTTGCCACAACGAATACGATGCCAATGAACCATCGTACAACATGGTAGCCAACAAAGAACAAACAGGTGGCTGGGTAGAATTTTTTGGCGAGTACAATGCAAAACTACCATCGTTGGGAATGCGCACCGAAGGCGATAAATCAGAAGTTATTCCGGTTGCACCCGGCATGATTTTAACCATCGACAAAAGTACGTATACCGACGACGCTGATAATTCCACCATTTTTCATTGGCTTTATGCCCCGGTTGCACCGCACACCACTACCAAAGAAGGAAGAGATTGCAAAAGCTGTCATAACAGCTCGCTTGCACTGGGTTACGGCGAAGGAAAACTGGAATATGAAATTGTTGAAGGAAAAGGAAAATGGACTTTCGATCCTCTTTACCAGCGCGATGCAAATGATGGTCTTCCGGCAGATGCCTGGATCGATTTTCTTCAGACAAGAACCGGGAAAGTGGCTACACGTTCAAATGTTTTACCACTAAACATTGAACAGCAACAAGCCATATTAACGGTTGGCGCCTGCCTGACATGCCACGATGATAACTCGAAAATTATGCAAGCAACGCTTAATGATTTTGAGGGGCAGTTACAAAATCTAAGTTCTTTCTGTATTTTACCGGAATGGGAGTAGTACTTTTTTGTTGAATTTCTAAATAAAAAAGCGCCACCTGAAATCAGATGACGCTTTACCTCCTCATGTTCCCAATCAGGTGAAAATAATTTGGGTTCCATCTCCCCCTGACATAGCGTATAAGTCTCCAACTGTTATAATAGCTTTAACATGTTCACACAAATCATCTTTGGTGAGTTTGAACATATCGGCTGCCATTTTACAGGCATAAATTTCGCCGCCACCTGCTGTTATCATATCCAAAAACTCGTCAACCGGCGGAACATCCAACTCGTCCATTTGTTTCTTCATCATTGCCGAAACACCGGCTTCAACTCCCGGAATTGCCCCGAGTAAGGTTGGGAAAGCCCATCCGTTCGGCATCCGCATTCCCGGATTACCAACTGTTGCCGTGTGCAACTTGTTCATCTGCTTTTTGGTAATGGCATCAAGTCCAAAAAAAGTAAAAAACAATTTGGCTTCAATGCCTTCCATCACTGCTCCGTTCGCCATTATCAAACCTGCATACACATCTTCAATATTGGCTTTGGCTACAATGATCATCACCTTTTTTAAAGGCGTTTCTTTTACTTCAGTCATAATTTTAGGTTTTTGGTTTTAAACACAACTTGCTGGCTTGGAAATACCGGCATATTTCGAAGAGAGTTTTAACGGACCTCCCGGAAAAAGTTGGTACAATCCTTTAATATCAACAATACCCGATTTTCCTACTTTACGGATGGTAAGCGATGCTCCGGCTGCTTCCTGCTCGCGCAGATATTCCAACACTTCGTAGTGCTTGTCGGTAAGATCAATACCATCTTCTTTTGCCAATTCTGCAGCAACTTCTTTGCTCCAATCACTTTTGTTTACCAGATAACCTTCTGCTGTTACCTCTACAGTTTTTCCTGCGATAGTCTTTTCTGCCATAATTCTATTTTTAATTACTGTTTTTATTGGTTTCTGCAGCCATGTTCTTCATAAATGTTACAAAGAATCCCAGCGCACGTTTCATTTCAGGTTTGTTCATTTCACGGAAAACTTTAAAAATCGAATATTCCGGTACGTTATCCATTTCCATACTTCCGTAAATTTTAAGGCCATTGTTTATGGCGGTCATCATTTCGGGTTGTGTGGCTGAGCGCACTGTGTCCATAATGGTAACAATGTTCTCTGCGAGCTCTTTTACATCATCAGGCTTATAATGGATAATGATGTTGTCGAAGATTTTACCAGCTTCGGAAAAGAATTCGATATATCCTTTTTGGTCAAGCTCATGAAGTTTCTTCGAAAAGTCGATGATCACCTCGTTAAGAATCGGAGAAGCATCTTTAATCAAATCGGTCATACTTTCAAACAGTTCGAGGAACTTGTTCATGTTGTCGATGTTTCGTAAAACACGCAACATTAATCCCTTTACCTCATCCAAATCCAAGTGCACCATTCGGTTATCCAGATCTTCCACCGCCGTGTCGTACATATCTTTCCCAACTATCGACAGGTCTGCAATAAGGTCTTCCACTTCAATGGTTTTTAGTCGCTGCTGGTTTACATATTCCAGCAGTAAGTCAACCTTTTGGTTTAACTCCGTTATTTGTACTTGTAATGTTTTCTCTTCCATCGTCAGGTTCCTTTCGTTAATTCACCTTCTTTTTTCCGGCCATGGTCATTAATGGTTCAACCGGCAGTTCTTTACCTTTTAGCAAAATGTGCCAGTAAATCCAGCGGAACATGACTTTCCCGTAGTGGTTGATTTTGGTATTCTTTAACAAGCCAAACGGCCCGATGCCCGGAAGCGGGAAAGTTCCCGGAAGTGGTTCTGTATCGTAATTAAAATCGATAAGAGCACCTTTGCCAAAACCGGTTTCGATATAGCAGTTGGCATGACCATCGAATTTAGCATGCAACGGACGTCCTTCAATGGCGCTCATCAGGTTCTCGAATAATATCTCGGCGGCAAAGTGAGCTACCGAACCGGCCTTCGATGTAGGAATATTGGAAGCGTCGCCCAGCACAAAAATATTTTCGTGTGCTACCGACTGCAGCGTGTGTTTATCGGTTGGAACAAAATTCAGATCGTCGCCCAATCCGCTTCTCTCGATCATATCGTCGCCCATGTTTACAGGCACTACGGTAAGCACGTCAAAATCAACTTCCTGCTCATCATAAGAAATTAGTTTTTTGGCGTCGTTGTCTACCCGTTCGATATAAAAATCCGGGATCACTTCAATGTTTTTCTCAGCCAACAATTCAGAAAGCATTTTGGTGGCTACCGGTTTGGTAAAAGCTCCCGGCATTGGCGTAACATATGATATTTCAACTTTGTCGCGAATGCCCAATTCGGTGAAATAAGCATCAGCCAGAAACACAAACTCAAGTGGTGCAACCGGGCATTTGTAAGGCAGTTCAGTTATAGCCATTACCAGTTTCCCACCTTCCCAACTCTTAAAGAATTTTTGCAAAGCTACCGCCCCTTCGATGGTATAAAAATCAAAGGTCTCCTTGTACCACAACTTATCATGCAATCCCGGCGTTTCATCCGGATTTGTTTTGGTTCCGGTTGCAACAATCAGGAAATCATAATTGAGTACTTGTCCTCCTTCAAGATGCACTTTATTGGCGTCACCTTCAATTCTGTCGATTGCCGAATAAATCATATTTACTCCGGCTGGAATAAAATCCGCTTTTGGTTTTATCACATCTTCCTTTTGGTAAATTCCAAATGGAATAAATAAAAATCCGGGTTGGTAATAATGTGTTTTAAACTGATCGACAATGGTGATTGCCCACTCTTCTCTGTCGAGGGCTTTTCTTAGCTTATTCGCCATCATTGTGCCCGCAGTTCCGGCTCCAAGAATTACTATCTTCTTCATTTTAAATCGTTCTATTGGTTTATCTGCGATTTAAAGTTATCGGAGCGTAGGTAAGATGCTGTAAAACCTGTTATGATAATTATCAGAGGGTAATAAATATCATAATAAATTGGTACATTGCAGATTAATGAAACACGCATAAAACGCATCATGGGAAACACATCTTGTAATTGCGAATATTGTCAGTTAAGGAATATCTTTTTTGCACATGTTAAAAGTGATGAACTCACTAATATCTGTGATTTTAAAGTGGAAAGAGAATATTCTAAAGGAGAATCGATTATTCAGGAAGGAGACCCGATTACCGAGTTTGTGTACATGAAAAAAGGCCTGGTCAAACTCTCGAAAACTTCGATTAACGGAAAAGATCAAATTATAAGTTTCTCAAAACCGTTCGACTTTGTCAGCCTTTTGTCGGTGTTTTCGTCAAAAGAATACAAATATTCTGTTACAGCCATTGAGGAAACAACGGTTTGTATTCTTCAGCTGGATTTAGTAAAAAAATATGCCGAAGGAAATGCGCTTTTTGCAATGGATATGATGTCGAATATTAGCCAGATGACGGATAAAATTATTCACGACAACCTGGAAATAAAACGCAAACACCTGAAAGGACGCATTGCGCATGTACTGCTTTATTTCTCCGACTATATTTATAAAAAAGATGAGTTTGAACTTCCAATCTCGAGACGTGAAATTGCTGAATACATTGGAATGACGACTGAAAATGTGATCCGGACTTTATCCGAATTTCGCAAAGACAAGATCATTAAGATTTTTGGCAAAGACATTTTGATTGCCGACAAAAAACGTCTGAAAAATATTTCAGAGTTTGGATAATTATAAATCCTCAGGACGGTTCAGGTTGGTAAATAATCGTTTATTCTCCTCAAGCAATTTACCTGAGTCAAGCCACTTCGTATTCGACTCTCTCAGCAAATTTTGCACTCTGTAATCTCCTGCCTGCAGCTTCTTTTCCATTGCAGGGCAAATGCTTTTATTATACAATGCAATTAAAGGTTCTGCACCTTTTTCTGTAAACGGAACCACCGCATCAAAATCGCCGGCATTAGAGATTAGAAATTCCAGGAAGTTGTCATTAATATATGCAGCATCAACACTCAGCACCAGGTTCCAGGCGTTATCCGACTGTTTTAAGCAGGAATAAATTCCGCCCATTGGTCCGCAGTTTTTTATCTCGTCTTCAACAACGCGGTAGCCAAAACTTGTGTGCGACTTATGATTTGAACTGATCAGCAACTCTGAAGAAAAAGGCTTACACAGGCTTATCGCACGCTCGAGCAAAGTTTTTCCCTCTATCTCCAACAGAGCTTTGTCGGTACCCATTCGTTTGCTTAAGCCGCCTGCAAGAATTATAGTAGTAATTTGCATGTGTTAAAAGTACGGAAATAAAAAAAGCCCCAGATTAAATCTGAAGCTTTTATCGGGTGGATGATGGGATTTGAACCCACGACCTCCGGAACCACAATCCGGCGTTCTAACCAACTGAACTACAACCACCATTTTGTTTGCGGGTGCAAATATAAATATTTTATTCTTTTCACAACTCAAAAAGAAATAATTTTTGAGTGCTATTTTTAGATTGAAATAGCAAAGTCGGGAAATTTATTGCGTACATTATGCAACCCTTCGGACATAATGTTGTCACTAAAATTGAAAGTTGAACAATTGGGACAAAAAGAGCACATACATAAAAAAATTATCGAAGCCTGTAAAAAAGGAAATAACAGGACACGATACGAGCTATATGGATTGTACTCTAAAGCCATGTTCAATATCTGCTACCGCATGATGAATAATCGCGAGGAAGCGGAAGATATGTTGCAGGAAGCTTTTACACAGGCATTTATGAAACTGGAATCGTTCCGGTACGAATCGAACTTCGGATCGTGGTTAAAACGCATCGTTGTAAACACCTGCATAAATGCGATAAACAAAAGAAAGGTAGAATTAACGTATTGCGAAGAGATCTACCATTACGACAAGACTGAAGAACAGAACGATTACGAACCGGAATTTACCGTAGCCACCGTAACAAAAGCTATGGAACAATTGCCGGAGGGAGGACGAATGGTGTTTTCGCTGTATTTACTTGAAGGTTACGACCATGGAGAGATTGCACAGATTATGGGAATTACCGAATCGACATCGAAAAGCCAGTTTATGCGTGCCAAACGCCGCATTGTAAGCATTTTAAAAGAACAAACCCATTGAGATAATATGGATAAACGATAAGCCATATGGAGAAGAATAGATTAGAAGAATTTGTAAAAGCCAATCGCGAGGAGTTCGATTTTAGAGCACCATCGCCGGAGGTGTGGAATAAAATTGAAGCTGCCACAAATAAAACTAAAGTAGTTTCATTGAAGCACTACTTTATGCGGGCAGCAGCTGTGGCGGTTATACTAATTGCAACTGCAGTGGTACTTTGGCAAACCAATCTGAACAGTCCGGCAAGGCTGGCAGAAAATGCCGATCCTGAATTGAAGGAACTGATTGAGGCAGAAGCATTCTATTCGCACCAGGTTAACCAGAAATTGAAAGAGATACAAAAGTGTTACTATACTTTCCCGGAGCTTAAAGATGAGATTGAAACCGATTTGAACGAACTGGAAGGTATGTACCAGCTGCTTAAAACAGATTTGGAAGATAATATTTCGAATAAAAGCGTAATTGAAGCAATGATTGAAAACAACCGCTACAGGTTGCAACTTTGCGACGATGTGCTCGACCAGATAAAATGTTAGAGAAGGGGGAAAAATGAGAAAAATAAAATGGAGCATATTATTGGGTTTATTGATTTTGCTTGTGCCGTCGTTTGCAAAAGCCCAGTTTACCGACACCAAAGAAATAAGAAAAACCTTTGCCGTTTTGCCCGAAACGCAGGTTGAGATTACCAATAAATACGGTAAGATCGATTTGAAGACCTGGGACAAAGACTCGGTGAAATTTCTTATCAACATCAGGGTAGAAGAAAAGAAACTCTCGAAACTGGAGGAATCGATAGACGAAATTGATTTCGAGATTTCAAACAGCGAACACTACCTGATCGTGCGCACCATGGTTGAAAAAAACAAAAGTGCTCTGGGCAAGGAAATCAAAAAATTCAAAGAAACGCTGTTAAGTTCCGACGGAAATATTCAGGTTGATTATACTGTTTGGATGCCCGACTCGAACCGCTTGAAGATCGACAATAAATTCGGCGACATTTATATTGGCGATTTTAAAGGCGAGGCCGACATCTCCTTATCGAACGGCAACATGAAAGCCCATGATTTTAACAACATTAATCTCACCCTTAATTTTGCCGATGCTACCATCAACAATATAAAACAAGGCCGGCTAGACTGCAACTTCAGCGATTTGTATGTAAAAGAAATGGGTGCTATTCACCTTCAGAGCAAATCAACGGAATTTGAATTGGAAAGAGTGGAGACGCTCACTGCCTCATCGCGGCGCGATAAATTCCGTATCCGCCAAATTGAATTACTGGATGCACGCAGCAGTTTCTCCACCTTCAGAGTAAACGAAGTGACCGACCGTGCAAAGTTCCAGGCTGAATACGGCGATATTGAAATTGAAAAAACAGCGACGGATTTCAGCAGTGTAAATATCGAGTCGAAATCAACAGATATCAATCTTTATTTCAACGCCGAAACGCAATTCAGTTTCGATATAAAACATACCAAAGCAGAAGTTAATCTGGGGCAGGATTTTGTTGTAGACAAAGAGGAAATGCTGGACGAGAAGGAATCAGAAATAAAAATGAACGGCCATTTTGGAGACGATCCGAAAGCCGCTGAAAAGCTCTATATAAATGCCAATTCGGGAAATATAAGCATCCGCACATCTTATTAAATTTCAGCTTTTTAAAAATTTTTTCACGCATTTTGCAACCTCCTCCAAAAACACCTGTCCTTAAAAACAGAAAGAAAACAATTATTAACCACGCGGGAATAGTTTGTCACAGCCATGAAAACAATTAAACAAACTTTCCCATCAGAAAACAATTTGTTATGAAAACAATTAAACTATTCATTTATGGGCTTGCCATGACCTTTGCCGCAAGCAGTTGTATCGACGACATTACAGTAGAAGGAAATGGAATTCAGGGAACTGAGGCCAGAATTGTTACCGAATTTGAACGCGTAAAATCGTCGGGCGAATTTGATGTTCACATCACCGAAGCATCAGAATACGATGTGGTGATAAGCGCCGATGAAAACCTTTTACAGTACATTGAAACATACGTTGCCGGCGAAACACTGCATATTGATGAAAAAGGAATTCGCGATTTAAGAAACCGAGTACCAATGGAGGTGTTTGTATCAACACCAGTTTTAAATGGTATTAAACAAAGCGGATCAGGAATTATTACCACCGACTATTTTGTGAGCGACGAAATGGATGTTGTACTCTCCGGATCGGGCAAAATAATTACTGCTTTTGAAGCCGAAGAAGTTGATGCGCTGATTTCAGGTTCGGGGACGATTGAATTCTCAGGTTTTGCCGACGATGCTGATTTTGTTATCAGCGGATCGGGAAATATCAATGCAAGTCAGCTTGATTTGCTTTACTGCACCACTTCAACATCGGGATCGGGCGATATGTACATTGCCGTTTCCCGTAATCTTAAATCGAATATTTCAGGCTCCGGGAATGTTTTCTATTACGGAAACCCAGGCGTTGAAACACATATTTCCGGCTCAGGAAATGTGATCAGTCAGAACTAAAAAATCACTACCATGAAACGTTTCCTCATTATCTTACTATTTAGTTTACCACTGGCTTTATCAGCACAAACATTCAACAAAGCAATAGGTATCCGCGGAGGACACTCTTCCGGTTTCGAATACCGTTTTTACACCGACGATGCCAACTCGTACAAATTCCTTCTGGCAACCCGCGACGACGGTATTCAATTTCACGCGTTAAAGGAATTTCACGAGTACGATCTGTTTGATTTCTCAGAGCAACTGTCGCTTTTCTACGGACTGGGAGCCCATTTCGGATACGAGCAGTGGGATAAATATTACGTACAGGATAACACCAGCTGGTACGAAGAAAGAACGGCATTGCTGGCAGGTATCGATGCTGTTGTGGGTGTAGAATACCTGTTTTATGAAGTTCCCTTATCAATAGGTTTCGAAGTAAAACCATACATTGATGTACTGGGCCGCGACTTTTTCGATCTTGAATTATTCGACTTTGCCTTTACCATCAAATATCTTTTTTAAACCAAAACATTTACTTAAACAAAATTCAGAAACACATGAAACGATTAACAATTTTAGTGGCCATTTTATTGGCAGCAGGTTTTGCATTTGCGCAAGACGATTATTACAACGACCAGGTAGAAACCATTTTCACGAACAACCGAAGCAACGGTGGTTATGGAGCATTCTCGGTAGGATATACACAAATTGACGGACGCGATGCAATGGTGGCCGGAGCACGCGGTGCTTTTATTTTCGACCACTCGTTTGCCATTGGTTTGGCCGGTTATGGTTTCGTAAACGACCTTGAATACCACAATTACCAGTCGAATCCGGAAGACAAGTTCTTTTTAGCCGGAGGTTACGGTGGTGTATTTTTTGAGCCAATAGTGGGAGGAACAAAACCCGTTCATGTTTCCTTCCCAATTGTTGTGGGAATGGGAGGAATTTCGCTGGTGGAACACACCGGATGGGACTGGGATTACTACCACGATGAATACCATGAATATGACACCGACCTGTTTTTTGTATTCGAACCGGGAGTGGAACTGGAATTTAACCTGACCCGCTTTTTTCGTATTGCAACTTACGGAAGCTACCGTTTAACATCAGATATTAAATTATACGATACAGATCCGGATGTTCTTCGCGGATTTAATGTGGGAATGACTTTTAAATTTGGGAAGTTTTAGATCCTTTCATTAAAAACAAAAAGCGGTTGCCCGTTATAATATTGGACAACCGCTTTTTTATTGCTTGTAACTTTTCTTATTCGTAAAAATCAACGTAATCCTGAGCTTTTAAATACTCCAGACTTTTTTTACAACTTTCCAGCGGTTCAAAATTGTACTCTTCCACCTCTACAATTCCGTACTCTGCACCAGATTTTTCGCGTTCGGCAAACAACGCTGCAAAATCCATTTTACCACTTTCGCCTACTTCTTTTTCATCCTTTATATGCCACAGCTCAAAACGACCGGGATATTTTTCAAAATAGTCAACCGCATTTTTGCCACCCTCGGCAATCCAATACAAATCAAGTTGGAACATCACTTTTTCAGGATCGGTTAACTCCAGCATCCAGTCGTAAAGTGTTTTGCCTTCGTATTCTGTAGTAAATTCCTGATCGTGATTATGGTAGCCAAAACGAATACCGGCAGCGTTACATTTTTCGCCAACAGCTTCAAAATATTTGCAATAGTCCTTCAAGCCATCAAGACTTTCGTAGGCCGTTTCTCCCATCCATGGTTGAACGATCCATTTTACGCCGGCAGCTTTATGCGCTGCAATGCAGGTATCCCACCATGCCATTGTTTCATCCCATGTTTCTTCGGTTGGAACAGCTTGCCCGGTGTGGGCTCCCAAAAATTGCAGGCCATTGCTTTCACATAGGTTTTTAAACTCTACCGGATCGATGCCATACATCAGTCCATCGCCGTAACCTGCAGTTTCAACAAACTTGTAGCCACTTTCGCCTACTGCTTTTAGCGTCGCAGCAACATCTTCTCCCATGTCGTCTTTTACCGACCACAGTTGAAGCCCGATAAATTTCTCTTTCTTCACCTCAGCACTCTTTTCTTCAGCTTTTTTTGGAGCCTGGTTACATGCCGTAAATCCCTGCATAAACAATGCAGCAACGGCAACAAATGTCATTAATTTTAAACTAATTCTTTTTGAAATCATTTTAATTGGTTTTAGGTACTTAAATAATTATTCGATAAATGAACAGAATACAAATATGTGGTTTTTCGTGCATTATTCCCATATTTGACTGTTTTAATTCGCAGCACTTTCGGCTGTAATTAAAAACACGATTATAAATTTACACCAACATTAAAAAGATAGAACTAAAAACAGTTATATCTGTTGCCTGATATTAAACAATGTTTACCTAATGAAGAATAAAGATCTGCTTGCCATCCTCTCGGCGCTTGCCGCCGTTTTTTTCTGGAGCTTTTCGTTTGTATGGTTCAAAATCGCTTTTCTGGCTTATAAACCTATTACGGTTGTTCTTTTCCGACTTGCCATTTCGGCAATCCTTATCATCGTTATGGCGCTTTCGGTAAAGCAACTTCAGAAAATAAAAAAGGAGGATTACAAATGGTTCTTTTTTATGGCTTTTTTCGAGCCGTTTTTGTATTTCCTGGGCGAGAGTTACGGTCTTCAATATGTATCGTCAACCGTTGCCGCAGTAATCGTAGCTACCATACCGCTTTTTACCCCCATTGCCACGTGGATATTCTACAAAGAAAAGGTTAAACTAATGACGGTGATCGGAATCATGTTCTCCTTTTTTGGCGTTGGACTGGTAGTAATGAACGGACAATTTGGATTTGAGGCATCGCCACTGGGTGTTGCGCTCGAATCGATGGCAGTTATTGCAGCCATTGGTTTTGCACTCATACTCAAAAAACTAACATCGGATTACAATACCTTAACGATTATTGCCTATCAAAATATTATTGGGGTGTTGTTGTTTCTTCCCATTTGGCTAAGTATCGATTTTCAGGATTTCATACAGACACCATTTCATCCGCAAGCTTTCAGGGCAATAATACTGCTGGCGGTATTTTCATCTACGCTGGCCTTCGTATTTTTTACCAAAAGTTTACGCGTGTTGGGAGTTACGCGTGCCAATACATTTATAAATCTCATACCGGTATTTGTGGCAGTAATGGCCTATTTTATTTTAAAAGATGAATTGAGCCTTCAGCAAATAATAGGAATTATTGTGGTTGTTACCGGACTTTTCCTTTCGCAGATAAAGAAAAGAGGAATCAACGGACGCAAAAAAGGTGTGGAAATTCATCGGAAATAATGGCTGCCAAAATGAACATCAACTATAAAACACCTGAGGAACTAAAGCTGCTTACCGACAAGAGCAGACCGGAAACCAGCGTTTTGTTGAAAAAGCTGAAAAAGAAAAAGCCCAAACGGCTCGACGATGTGGTGCACGCACTTCACTATGAAGCTTTTGATAATTTCGACTGCCTCGATTGTGCCAACTGCTGCAAAACAATCGGGCCACGACTTTTTGACAAAGACATTGAACGAATGGCCAAACACCTGAAAATGAAAGTGGCCGATTTTATGGATCAATACATAAAAACCGACGAAGACGGCGACTTTGTTTTTAACGCACACCCCTGCCCTTTTCTGTTGCCCGACAATTATTGTTTGGTATACGAAAGCCGGCCAAAAGCCTGCCGCGAATACCCGCACACCGACCGGAAACGTTTTTACCAGATATTAGATTTATCGCACAAAAACTGCGAAACCTGCCCCATTGTACTGGAGGTTTTTGAGGAATTGAAAAAGGAAAATTTTTAACTTTAACCCAAACACTAACACTGTACGATATACAGATTATGAAGAATTTACTTTTAAACGACGGAAACAAACTACCAATTATTGGTTTTGGCACTTATAAATCAAACGAACAAGAAGGAATTGAGGCAGTAAGTTTTGCCTTGCAAAATGGTTATCGCTTAATTGACACGGCAGCCTTTTACTTTAACGAAGAAGCCGTTGGCAAAGGAATAAAAGCCACTGGTATTCCGCGCGAAGAAGTTATTGTAACCACTAAATTGTGGCGCGATTACCTGGGTTATAAATCAACCAAAAAAGAGCTGGAAAAATCATTAAAAAAGTTGGATCTCGATTATATCGACCTGTACCTGATACACTGGCCGGCAAACTCGCGAAACTATAACGACTGGCAGAATGCCAATGCCGACACCTGGCGCGCCATGGAAGAGCTGCAAGCCGAAGGAAAGATTAAATCGATTGGGGTAAGTAATTTCTGGCAAGAACATTTTGATGCATTGTTTAAAACCGCCAATGTAAAACCCGCTGTTAACCAAATTGAGTTTCACCCGGGCTACTGGCAACCGGAATTAACGGCTTTTTGTAAAAAACATGACATTACAATTGAAGCGTGGTCGCCGCTGGCACGCGGACGCGTTTTCGACAACGAAACTTTGCAGAAAATTGCAAAAAACCATCAGCAATCAATCGCAAAAGTTTGTTTGCGCTGGATTACACAACACGATGTTATTGTCATTCCAAAATCAACCACGAACGAGCGGATTTTGGACAATCTGAAATTATTCGATTTTGAACTTACTCAGGAAGAAATGAGTTTGATAGATAATCTGCCGGAAATGGGATTTAGCGGTGAACTGCCTAATATTTGGCCTGAGCGGCTTCCATTAACTTAGTTCTTTGGCATCCTAAGGTATAATTTCACCAATCTGTTTTCGCTATTATAATAATTAAATACCTTTGGCGTTTTAGAAAAAATGACAATCGCGCATGAAGCGAAAGATATACGTATTAGTTTTATTCAGCTTATTATTCTTAACCGGTAAAGCACAGATAGGTGGTGAATACACGTACCAGTTTCTGGAGCTCACCAACTCGGCACGCATTGCAGCTTTGGGAGGCACTCAAATTGCCATTTACGATTCAAGCGATCTGAACCTGCCTTACGCCAACCCGGCACTACTGCACGAAGATATGGACAACCGTTTTTTGGTGAATTACGTAAATTATCTTGCCGATGTAAATTATGGTTATGCCTCGTATGCCAAAACCTACAACGGAATTGGGAATTTTGCCGTGGGAATGCACTATATAAATTACGGACAGTTTGACGAAGCTACGGAAGCCGGAGAACTAACCGGCGCCACTTTTAAAGCGGCAGAATACGCCCTTAACCTCATTTATTCGAACAGCTACAAACGACTGAATTACGGTATAAATGTAAAACCCATTTTATCCTCTTTCGAAACTTATCAATCGTTTGGAATTGCTGCCGATTTGGGCGCCAGCTTTGCCAGTAAAGACGGCTATACCAACGTAGCACTGGTAGTGCGAAACTTCGGGACACAAATTTCAACTTACTACGACGGTGCAGATAAAGAACGCATCCCGCTAAATATTCAGGCCGGAATCAGCAAACGATTGAAACATGCTCCTTTAATTTTTTCGGCCACCTTGCAACACCTTAACCACTGGGATTTGGCCTCAAGCGATGAAGAAAAGGAATTTAACGGCGAAACAATCCACCAGCGCGAAGAGAGTTTTGCGAAACAAACGATGCGCCATTTGGTGTTGGGAGCAGAAATACTTCCCTCCGAGAATTTTACCTTACGTGTGGGCTATAACTACCAGCGCCGTCAGGAATTAAAATTCGATGACAAGGCTTCAACAGTTGGATTTTCTGCCGGATTTGGATTGAAAATCAAACGGTTTCATTTTGATTATGCCATTTCGCGGTTTCATTTGGCCGGCTCATCAAACCTGTTTTCAGTGTCGGTTAACCTGAACAACAATTTCTAAAAACAGACAATTGAATCTTAATTAAAATTTCCCCATCTTTGCTTCAAATTCCTAAAGAAACATGAACGACAAAAAGATTATCATCGCCATCGATGGCCATTCGTCTTGCGGTAAAAGCACCATGGCAAAGTCTCTTGCACAGCGGTTGGGCTACGTTTATATCGACACTGGAGCCATGTATCGCGTGGTAACGCTGGTTGCCCTTCGCAACGGATGGATTGAAAATAAAATTCCCGACACACAAAAAGTGATTGATGGTTTGAAAGACATTAAAATCACTTTTAAATGGGATGAAGAAGCCGGTAAAAACACCACTTTTTTAAACGGAGAAAACGTGGAGGAAGAGATTCGGCAGTTGGAAGTTTCGGAGAATGTAAGCCCAATAAGTACAATCGCCGAAGTGCGCCACGAGATGGTGCGCCAGCAACGTGAAAACGGTAAAAACAAAGGAATTGTAATGGATGGCCGCGATATTGGCACAGTGGTTTTCCCCGATGCCGAACTAAAGATATTTATGACCGCCTCGCCCGAAATACGTGCGCAACGTCGCTACCTTGAACTGACTGAAAAAGGTGACAACGTTAGTTTCGATGAGATTCTGGCAAATGTTAAAGGACGCGATAAAATCGATTCTACGCGTGCCGTAAGTCCCTTAAAACAAGCCACAGATGCACTTATTCTTGATAATAGTGAGCTAACTCGCGAACAACAATTGGACTGGGCCGTTAAGAAAGTAAAAGAAATTACTGAAGAAAAATGATTGTTGAGATAGATAGAAGATCGGGATTTTGTTTTGGCGTGATCAACGCAATCAAAGCAGCAGAGGATGAGTTGAAGGAATCGAAACAATTGTATTGTTTGGGCGATATCGTTCACAACGGAATGGAAGTGGAGCGTCTTGAGAAAATGGGATTAAAATCGATCTCGAAGGAGGAGTTTTTCACCCTCAGCAATTGTAAAGTTTTAATCCGCGCGCATGGCGAGCCGCCGGAAACCTACGAATATGCCAAAGCCAATAATGTAGAACTGATTGACGCAACTTGTCCGGTAGTTTTAACGCTTCAGGAGAAAGTGAAAAGTTCGTACTCCAAACATTCACAAATTGAAGGACAGGTAGTTATTTATGGTAAAAAAGGCCACGCCGAAATTGAAGGGCTTAACGGGCAAACCAAGCACAATGCGATAATTATCGAAAGCATCGCCGATGTTGAAAAGATTGACAAAAAGCGTCCGGTTTCGCTGTATTCACAAACTACAAAACGTATTGAAGATTTTCATGCCATTGCCCAAAAAGTAAAAGAAACTACCGAGCCGGGTGTTCCGGTTGAAATAAAAGACACCATTTGCCGACAGGTGTCGAACCGGGTACCAAACCTGAAAAAGTTTGCGGAACGTTTTGACATGATCCTTTTTGTTGCCGGACGAAAAAGCTCCAACGGTCAATACCTGTTCACCATTTGCAAAGAGGTAAATGACGATTCATTTTTCATCTCAAATCTTGAGGAAATTAAGAAAGAATGGTTTGATGGAGTTAAGTCGGTGGGTATTTGCGGAGCTACCTCAACACCAAACTGGCTGATGGAAGATGTGGAAAAATGGATCCACACCAACTTCGATTAAGAAATTTAACTGCATTCCATAATTTCGAGTACTTTTAGGCAAACATTTTTTATGCCTGAACTTTTTGCACAAGTAATATTACCACTGTCGTTGCACGATAGCTTTACCTACAAAGTTTCTGCATCGCTTGCAAACGAGATTGCTCCGGGGAAACGGGTAATTGTGCAGTTTGGCAAAAAGAAATTGTATGCGGCCTTAATCATCTCGCTTTCGGATAAAAAACCGGAAGATATTGAGGTGAAAGAAGTGCTTGAAATCCTTGATGAACACCCCATAATTTTTCCGGTAAATTTTAAACTTTGGCAATGGCTGGCGCAATATTATTGCTGCACGCTTGGCGATGTATTCCGGGCAGCGCTTCCAACAGGATTAAAGCTTGAAAGCAAATCGAAACTGTTTTTAACAGGAGTTGATGACCCGATAAACCTGAGCCCCAAAGAAGAATTAATTATCCGGCAGCTGCAGGAAGATGTCTCGCAACTTTCGGACATTGAGCATAAACTGGGAACTGAATTTTCGTACCAGGCATTGCGCTCGCTAATGGATAAAAAGGTGGTTTATGCCGAGGAAAAAATCAGCAGTAAATACAAGCCCAAAACCGAGTCATTTATAAAATTACACGGAAGCATTACTTCTGAAAAAATGCTTCAGGAAAAGTCAGAATCACTAAAACGTGCAAAAAAACAGCAGGAATTGCTTTTTCATTTTTGCGCCATTACCAATGTTTTTTCCGATGAACAGATAGATGAAATACCCAAAAAAGAATTACTGTCTGGCACTGCTTTTTCGGGCAATTTGGTGAAAGAACTGGTTAAAAAGAAAATTCTTACAGAACACCAAAAACAAGTCTCTCGGCTGGAAGAAGAAAAAATAGAACAGGTGAGCATTAACCTGCTAAACAAACACCAGTCAAAGGCGTACGAGGAAATAAAAACCAGTTTCGAAACGCAGCAGGTTACATTGATTCACGGAATTACAGCCAGCGGAAAAACCGAGATTTACATTCATCTTATTGATGAGATAATAAAAACCGGAAGACAGGCATTGTATCTCGTTCCGGAAATTGCGCTCACCACACAAATTGTAAAACGACTGAAAAACGTATTTGGGAACAAAGTAGGTATCTACCACTCGAAACTAAACAGCCAGGAGCGCGTTGAGATTTGGGAGAAAGTGTTGCAATTCAACGACAATCCCAAAGAAGGCTATCAGGTAGTTTTAGGAGCGCGTTCGGCAGTGTTTTTACCTTTCTCGAAACTGGGAATTGTTATCGTTGATGAAGAGCACGAAAACTCCTTTAAACAGTTTGATCCGGCACCGCGCTACAACGCCCGCGACATGGCCGTGGTATTGGGTTACCAGAACGATGCAAAAGTTTTATTGGGCTCGGCAACACCTTCGTTCGAATCGTATTACAACGCATTAAAAAACAAATACGGACTGGTAAACCTGACGAAGCGCCACTCCGAAATGGAGCTTCCCGAGATTCTGGTTGCCGACATAAAACGCGCCTACAAACGCAAACAAATGCGCTCGTTTTTAACGCCCGAGCTTTTCGAAATGATGGAGACGGCGCTGGAAAAAAACGAACAGGTTATTCTTTTTCAAAACCGGCGTGGATATTCGCCTTATGTTGAGTGTTTCTCCTGCGGCGATATTCCCAAATGCCGTAATTGCGATGTAAGTCTCACCTACCATAAATACAAACGCCGATTGAGTTGCCACTACTGTGGTTTCAGCTATCAACTTCCCGACAAATGTGATAATTGCGGTTCGCCCGAGTTAAAAACACGTGGTTACGGAACCGAGAAAATTGAGGATGAATTGAAATCGCTGTTCCGAAATGCACGAATTGCGCGCATGGATTTAGATACTACACAATCGAAAAATGCATTCGCCAAAATCGTTAAAAACCTGGAAGAGCGCAAAACAAATATCCTTGTTGGAACACAAATGGTAACCAAAGGACTGGACTTTGAACACGTGAGTGTTGTAGGAATTTTAAATGCCGACAACCTGATCAACTTCCCCGATTTTAGGGCACACGAACGTGCTTACCAGCTTATTTCGCAGGTGGCGGGCCGTGCCGGTCGAAAACACAAACAGGGGAAAGTAGTGATTCAAACCTCGCAGCCCGATCATCCGCTTATCGAATTGATTCGTGAGCAAAACTATCAGGCCACATTAAAAGAACAGTTTGAAGAACGCCAGCTTTTTAAATACCCGCCTTTTTACCGGCTGGTGAAAATTGTGGTAAAACACAAAAATGTTCAAACCGTTGACCGCGCTGCCAATCAACTGGCACAACAACTCAAAAAACACAAACAACTGGTGGTTATGGGGCCTGAATATCCACTCATCAGTCGCATTCAATTGTGGCACCACAAAGAAATCTGGATAAAGATTGATCGCAAACTCAACCTTGATTTGGTTAAAAAAGAAATTACCGCCGCAGTTAAAGCTGTTAAACATCTTCCGGCCAACAGTAGTTGCGTTTTCAACATCGATGTTGACCCTGCATAAGTTGAAAATGTCTTAAAAAACATAATAAGTTTTGCGTTTTGACATTTTTCTACCCTAGTTTTTTTCTTAGTTTTGTGGCCTTAACATTGTTGTGTGAACAAAGCAGAAGTAAACGAAATATTCGAACGATTTTCAAAAATGCGTGCCATAGTCATTGGCGACGCAATGGTAGACACCTATCTTTGGGGAAAAGTAGACCGCTTATCACCAGAGGCTCCGGTACCAATCGTATCCGTTACAACACGCGAGAACCGTCTTGGTGGTGCGGCAAATGTGTCGCGTAATATTCAGGCCTTGGGTGCTACACCAATTTTATTTGCGGTGGTTGGCGACGACGAAATCGGTAAAGAATTTCAAAATTTATTAAAGAAGCGAAACGTTTCTGATAAAGGAATATTCATTGATACAACTCGTAACACTACTGTAAAAAACCGGATTATCAGTTCAGGTAAACAAATTGTTCGGGTGGATGAGGAATCAACCCAACATGTTTCGGAAGAAATTGAAACCAAACTGATAGAAGCGATAAAAGAAGAAATTGAAACCAACCACGTTGATGTGATCATATTTGTGGATTACGACAAAGGTGTTGTTACAAAAAGACTTTTTGAAACCATAAACGATCTGGCACAGCAAAAAGATATCCCAACAGCTGTCGATCCGAAGAATAGAAACTTCAAAAACTACAAGAATGTATCGCTGTTCAAACCCAATTTTAAGGAGTTTGTTGAAGGCACGGGACTGCCAATTGTTAAAGGCGACCTTGAGGGATTAAAACAGGCTGCCGAAACATTTAAAACAGAGCAGCAATTAAAGCTGATATTTATTACACTTTCTGAATTGGGTGTTTTCATCAGTAACGGAGTAAAAGAGCAGTACTACCCGGTGGCTATCCGCGATATCGCTGATGTTTCAGGAGCTGGCGACACCGTTATCAGCGTGGCCAGTTTGGCAATGGCTGCAGGACTTCCACCAAAAATGATGGCTCTGATGTCGAACCTCGCGGGCGGGTTAGTTTGCGAGAAGGTTGGAGTTGTTCCGGTCGATCAGGTTCAACTTAAAAAGGAGATGAAATCTCAAAAAATTTAAACGCTTTTTAATTCAATTCCAAGCGCTTACTAAATTATCCCGTTTCCAAATCTAAAAATATCATTTCGGTTAATGGTAAATTGTTAACTTTGAAACCACTCATGAACTAAATAAAGACGCTGTAAATGGGAAAAATAATTTCGTTGGCAAACCAGAAGGGAGGAGTTGGTAAAACAACCACAACAATAAATCTGGCTGCAAGTTTAGCTGTACTCGAGCAAAAGGTACTGGTGATCGATGCCGATCCACAGGCCAATGCAACATCGGGATTAGGTTTTGATTTGCGCAATGTACAATCAAGCATTTACGAATGTATTGTAAATGAAATTGAAGCAGAAAAAGCCGTTTTACATACTGATATTGAAAACCTGGATATAATTCCTTCTCATATTGATTTGGTGGGAGCAGAAATTGAAATGCTGAACTTGCCCAACCGCGAAAAGGTACTGAAAGGTGCGCTGGAATCGGTGAAAGATAAATACGATTTCATTTTTATCGACTGTTCTCCATCGCTGGGATTGATTACAGTTAATGCATTAACAGCGTCTGACTCTGTTATTATTCCGGTTCAATGCGAATATTTTGCATTGGAAGGACTTGGCAAACTGTTGAATACAATTAAAATTATACAGAACCGCCTGAACCCAGAACTGGAAATAGAAGGATTTTTGCTCACAATGTACGACGGCCGTTTAAACCTGTCGAACCAGGTTTACGAAGAGGTGAAACATCATTTTCAGGAAATGGTTTTCGATACTGTAATACAGCGTAACATAAAACTTAGTGAAGCACCAAGTTACGGCAAACCGGTAGTATTATACGATGCCAGCTCAAAAGGAGCAATAAATCACATGAACCTGGCGCGCGAAATTTTGCAGCGCAATGCCATGACTCAAATGTCGCAGGGAAACGACAATGTTGTTATAAATTAAACACCCTTAAGTAAGCTATGATGGCAAAAAGGAATGCCCTTGGAAGAGGATTAGGCGCACTGATTGACGATGCAGAAAAAATGCAGCAAGGCGCCGGATTAGATGAAATTGAATTAAGCAAAATTGAAGCAAATCCTTTTCAACCCCGTTCTAAGTTTGATGACGAAGCACTGGCCGAACTTTCCGCTTCTATAAAAGAAATAGGATTGATACAACCTATTACCTTACGTAAAGTTGGCGACGACAAATACCAGATTATTGCCGGCGAGCGTCGTTTCAGAGCATCGCAACTGGCCGGGCTGAACAAGATTCCGGCATACGTTCGCAAAGCCAAAGACGACGGCATGCTGGAAATGGCATTGGTGGAAAACATTCAGCGCGAAGACCTTGATGCTATCGAAATTGCACTGAGTTACCAGCGCCTGATGGACGAACTGGAATATACTCAGGAGGAATTAAGTGGTCGTGTTGGGAAAAAACGCTCAACAATTGCAAACTATCTTCGCCTTTTACGCCTTCCGGCCATTGTTCAAAAAGGATTGATTGACAAGGAAATTTCAATGGGACATGCGCGGGCCATCATCAATATAGAGGATGCCGATACGCAAATCATGATTTTCGAGCAAATTATTAAACATGGCTTATCGGTTCGGAAAGTTGAAGAGGTTGTTCGCGATTTAAATTCTACCGACGAGAAAACCACTGAAACGATAAAACGTAAGTTCCCAAAGGAATTTCAAATTGTAAAAACGCAACTCGATAAAATTTTCAGCAGGCGCATCGATTTTTCGATGAATGACAAAGGCAAAGGTAAAATTACTATTCCTTTTAAATCGCAAGCCGATCTGGAACGAATTGTTAAAATAATTGAAAATCAAAAATAAACCTTAAGGATCACACAAATACTAAGGGTATTTTCTATTTTTGCGCAAAATTATTAGTGTGATTAAACGCGATTTTTTTTCAAAAATATTGCTTATTGTACTTTCACTGTTTTTCAGCTTTTCGTTATTCGGACAAACTGCTGAGCAGGATTCTGTTATTGTTGCCAAGGCAAACGTAGAAGAAAAGGTAGAACATTCACCCAAAAAGGCAACCATATATTCTGCTGTTCTTCCGGGTTTAGGACAGGCATACAACAAAAAATACTGGAAGATACCTTTGATTTACGCCGGCTTCGGAACCATTGGTTATTTTATTCACTGGAATAACGACAACTACAAAATTCTAAGGCAGGCATACAGCGACCTGACTGACGGAAATGATGAAACTGATTCGTACAAAGATCTTGAAGGCGCAGAATATTACGATCTGAATAATCCAACTGATTTTAATAATTTTAAAACCGGTTTAAGCAAGCAACAAAGCTATTACCGGCGAAATCGTGATTTACTGATTATAAGTATGGTTGGGTTTTATGGGTTAAACATTATCGACGCCAGTGTAGATGCACATTTATTTGATTTTGACATTAGTGAAGACCTGACATTTAACTGGCAACCTGCAGTGCAATACAAAAATACCCAATACGTTTATGGAGTAAGTTGCACTTTTACATTTTAAAATGAAACAAGCCTTCTTAATTGCTTTTTTATACTCAGGTACCTAACAATGTGAGTTACATGAGTCACCATTAAAACAAACAATTTTCGACGAATGAAATACATTACCATTTATATAATTTCGATTTTATTTTTTACGAATGTACTGGCGCAGGAAGCTGACACTGCTCTTACATTAGACGACCTAAAACTTGAGGCAGATACTATCGGTTTTAACGAATTGGATATTGACGACATGCTGAACAATGTCTTTTCAGAAAAGATGGACAGCATGATGAGCTCGTGGGATATTCAGAACCGGTTTAACTTCGACAATTCGGAGGTAAGAACACTTAATTTCCCAAAAGACCTGCCCGATTCGGTTTACATCAAGCGTTTAAAAGAAATTGAGCAGGTTGTAGACCTGTCTTACAACAAAGTGGTTAACAACTACATTAAAATGTATACCGAAAAGCGTCGCGACCTGGTTGAAGTTATGCTTGGATTATCGGCTTACTACTTTCCTATTTTTGAGGAAACGCTTGATAAGTACGACATGCCACTCGAGATAAAATACCTGGCTATTATTGAGTCGGCGCTAAATCCAACGGCACGCTCGCGGGTTGGCGCAAATGGTTTGTGGCAATTTATGTATGGCACTGCCCGAAACATGAAACTGGAGATTACATCGTTTGTTGATGAGCGCCGCGACCCAATAAAAGCTACCGATGCTGCGGCACGCTATCTTTCAAAACTTCATGACATTTATGGCGATTGGCATTTGGCCATTGCAGCCTACAACTGTGGTCCCGGAAACGTAAACCGTGCCATCCGCCGCTCGGGAGGCAAAAGAAATTACTGGGAGATATATTATCGCCTGCCACGCGAAACAAGAGGTTATGTGCCGGCTTTTATTGCAGCAACTTACACCTTTGAATATTATAAGGAACACAACCTTGTTCCTCGCTACCCCGAGATTGAACTTTCAGTTGACACCGTGATGGTGAACGACTACCTGCATTTTGATCAGGTAAGCGCCAAATTAGATATCGAAAAGGAACAACTGCGGGCACTTAATCCCATGTACCGCCGCGATGTAATTCCGGCAAAAGAGAGCAAACCTTATCCACTGGTTTTGCCCAACGATGTGATTCTTGATTTTGTAGATCTCGATACCTCCATTTTTGCTTTCGAGCGTGATAAATATTTCCCCGATAATACGTTAATGGATCCGACAACCAGCAACAGCAGTTATTTTACGCCTGTTGACATTAAAGGAAAAGCAAAGGTTGTTTACACCGTTAAAGCAGGCGACAACGTTGGTTTTATCTCTTCGTGGTTTCATGTGCGTGCTTCCGATTTACGTTACTGGAACAACATTCGCCGCGATATGATTCGCGTGGGGCAAAAACTGGCAATTTACGTGCCTGAAAAAGAGAAGGAAAAGTACGAGCAGGTTACCAACATGAGTTTCGCTCAAAAACAGGCATCAATTGGCAAATCGTCAACAACAACAACACGTGAGACAAAACCACTTGATCCGAACTACGAATATTACACCGTACGCAAAGGCGATACCTTGTGGGATATTGCTCAAAAGTATGCTGGAATTTCGGCTGATGAGATTATGCGCTTAAACGAGTTGAAAAACGACCGCGGTTTGTATATCGGGCAGAAATTAAAAATTAAAAGAAAAGGCTGATCCTAACTATTGCTGATTGGATAATTGTTTATTTTTCTTCATACGTTTAGGTCCGTACCACAACCAAAATCCGGTTATACTAAACATTAGCAGTGCCAATCCAGTGATGCTTGAATAAACAAGTTTCAATCCACCATCGGTGCGAAACCAGTGATCCAGAACAGATCCATCGTGAACGTTTTCGATTAAATCCGACCACCGGCGTTCAATCTGCAAAAGTTCTCCTGTGGCACCGTCTAACTGAATTCCCCAATAACCTTCTTCAAACACAAATTTCACCATTCCCTTATTCTGACGAACATCTATTCGATCCAGTTCGGGTATCCTCGTTGCAGAAATGGAGTCGTGATAAACCTGAAACGCAATGGTATTCAAACTATCGATTGGCAACCAGTCGCGGAGTTCTGTTGATGTTCCGGTACTTGAATTCGCCTGAATAATTCCGCCACTATTTTTTTTCCATCCCAGTAATAATCCGGAAAGCGACATAAAAACAAATGCAACAAACAAAATCACCCCTGTTATCCGGTGTATCTTTCTAATATTTCGGAGAAAATGTGCCTGTTTATTTGTTCCATTTTTGGTCATAAAAAGATCAGCTTTTTAAGTTTTTGATGAAAGAAAATTCATTTGATTTATGGGGGGAAGCGATACAAATTGAAGACATATTTACACTACTGAATATTTATCTTTTCTCCAAGCGATTTTACTTCCTGCTCTAATTTGTTGCGCTTTTTAATCGCTTTTGATAAAGCCAAAGCATCGCGAACGGCTTCTTTATCGTAGGTTTCAAGAATAATATAATAGTATTCGTTACCCAGAAAAACGGCTTTCAGGTTGCGGTCGACATTATTCGCGATGAATTCAATCACACCATTGTCTTTCCCGTTTCTGTAGGATACCTTTTCCCATTTTGCTTCCATAAAATCGCTTCGGTGGTTATCGGGTGTACCTATTGGAATCTTCTCCGTTTTTGCATCGTCGCCACTGTCGTAAACGCGAAGCCCTGTGTGGTCAAGCCAGTTTCCGCCATGATAATTGCTGCTCAAATACAGCTCGCCACGTTCATCCAAATGCACTTGAATATACGAGCGGTCCCATGCACGTTTAAACGTTTGACGCTTGTGAATGTACTGGGTATATCGATCGAATTCTGTCTTTTCTTTTACAAAAGATTTTTCAAGTTCGGCAACCTGCAATTTTACAGAATCCAATTCTGCTTCTTTACGCTGCATCACCTCTAAACGTACTTCCTGCAAAAGATTTTTTGCCGCATTGGCTGAATATACAGCTTCCGGATAGAGTTTTGCAATGCTATCCAATTGATTAATGGCTGCCGCTGTATCATTTTTTACCAGCAGGTTTTTTGCCAGATCAATTTTTACACGTGCCTTATCTTCATCCGACGGGCCGCACGAAACAAAAATAATTAGTACTAAAAGTAACAGGTATTGAACAGAAATCTTCATCTTTAATCTTTTGTACAAAAGTAGTATTTTAATAGTATTAACAATAGTAACGAAGAAAAGCCGGTTTATTATCATGAACACCAATTCTGTAGCATTTTTTAATTCAAATGAAGTTGAAAAATTTCCCGAAACCTGTGCAATAATAATTGCTGCTTGGCACTTGTCGAATGCTGAAAATATTGGAAAAATTATTCGGCTGGCTCACAACCTGGGAGCCACTGAAGCTTTGTTTGTAAGAGGAATCCAAAATCACCGGGAATCGAAGATTAAAAAAACAGCCGGATTTTCGTACGATCAGATGAATTGGCGTTTTATAACAGAAAACGATTTTTTGCAGCTACTGGAGGCCGGTTATCAACTTACGATACTTGAGACCTGTGACGGAGCCAGAAATATTTATCACGAAAAATTACCCCAAAAAACAATACTGCTTGCCGGAAGCGAATCGCATGGCCTCCCTGAAAATATTATAAAAATAGCTGCCAAAAGTGTTTACATTCCCATGCCCGGAGGCTGTAAATCACTGAATATTTCCAATGCACTGTCGGTTGCTGCCTTTGAATGGTACCGCCAACAAACTTGTGATTAATACTTTCGTTTAAATCTGATCTATATGCTTTCATTTTACAAAATTGATTTAACCCCAAATTAAGGCTCAGAATTATAGATTTTTTCTATCTTTAAAACAAAAATCGACTTACGCCATGATTACCCTAACCCAGTTGGAGTATATAGTTGCCGTTGACACTCATCGTCATTTTGGCAAAGCTGCAGAGGCATGTTTTATTACACAGCCTACACTTTCCATGCAAATTAAAAAGCTGGAGGAAGACCTGGAGATCATCATTTTCGACAGAAGTAAACAACCACTAATTCCAACCGATGTTGGTGCCCGTATAATTGAACAGGCCAGGGTGGTCTTAAAGCAATCGGACGAAATTAACAACATTGTAAAAGACCATAAGAACCAGGTATCCGGAATGTTGCGAATTGGAATTATTCCAACGCTGGCTCCCTATCTGCTGCCAATTTTTGTGGGAAATTACAAAAAGAAATACCCGAACATTTTTATTAAAGTAGTTGAAGCTACCACCGAAAACATCATTAAACTTTTACACAAAGACCTTATTGATGTGGGTATTTTGGTAACTCCACTGCACGAAGAAAAGATATTGGAGAAACCGGTTTTTTACGAAGAAATGCTTATTTATGCCAATAGCGGACATAAACTGCATACCCAAAAAGAAATTACGGTTGAAGACATTGCAACACCGGAAATATGGTTACTTAGCGACGGACATTGTTTCCGCGACCAGGTTGTAAACCTGTGTTCTTACCTGGGAACTACCGATAGCGAATTACCTTTCCATTTTGAGGCCGGATCGTTGGAAACCCTTATGAACATTGTTGACAGAGAAGGAGGCATTACTTTAATACCGGAATTGGCCAAAGCAACCATGTCGCAAAAAAGGGCTTACAATGTCAAGAATTTTACCAACATAAAACCACTTCGGGAAGTTAGCTTGGTTTATTCGCGGCACTTCGCAAAGCATAAACTAATTAACCTGCTTTGGAAAGAAATCAAAGAATCTGTACCAAAAGAGTTACAGGACGAAAACCGGGGAACCATTGTAGAATGGCGATAATAATCGAACGCAATCCACAATATTAATTGTTAAATAAAACTTACTTCCGAATTTTTCTCCCTGAATTTATTGCAGAATAAATTTTTTATATATCTTTGCGCCGCAATTCGCGGATGTGGCGGAATTGGTAGACGCGCTAGACTTAGGATCTAGTGCCTTATGGCGTGGGGGTTCGAGTCCCTTCATCCGCACTCAAAAAAACCGCCGACCTTAATTAACAAAGGGTTGGCGTTTTTTGCATTTTAGGGGTATAAAAAAATTTATCATCATGAATATTAATTTAGAAAACATCGACCAGGTTAATGCGGTAATCAATCTTACCATCGAAAAAACTGACTATGAAAAACAAGTTGCCGATGTTTTAAAAGACTATCGTCAAAAAGCTACAATTCCAGGATTCCGCCCCGGTAAAGTTCCGGCAGGCCTTATCAAGAAAAGATTTGGAACAGCTGTTTTGGTTGAAGAGGTAAATAAATTGATCTCTCAAAACCTGTCGAAATACATGATTGATGAAAAACTTCCTGTTCTTGGCGAACCAATGCCAAACGAGGAAAAACAAAAACCAATCGACTGGGAAAAAGATGAGTCGTTTGAGTTTACTTTTGATGTAGCCTTGGCTCCTGAAGTAAAAGTATCGCTTGACAAACGCAATAAATACACTTACTACAACATTGCCGTTTCTGATGACATGATTCAGCAGCAGGTTGACATGGCAGCTTCTCAACTGGGAGAAAATGTTCCAGCCGAGGAAGCGAAAGAAGATAGCACTGTTCGCGGCAACTTTGTACAGCTTGACGCTGAAGGAAACGAAGTTGAAGGCGGAATTGCACCTGAAGGAGTACTTTTAGCGGTTGACAAAATCAAAGACGAAGAAATTAAAAACGCATTTGTTGGTTGCAAAAAAGACGACATCATCGTTTTCAACCCGGTAAAAGCGTTCGAAAATAACCACGAAGTGGCGCACATGCTTAACATTAAGCATGAAGAAGCCGAAACGCTGGAAAGCGATTTCAGATACACTGTAACTGAAATTCTTCAGTTCCAAAAAGCAGAATTGAACGAAGAATTGTTCAAAAAGCTTTATGGTGAAGAAACAGAAATTAAAACGCTTGACGATTTCAAAGCAAAAATTAAAGAAGACCTGGCCAAAAACCTGGTATTCTCATCTGATCATAAATTTGCATTAGACACACGCGATGCGCTGGTTGAAAAAACGGATCTGGAAATGCCGGAGGAGTTTTTGAAACGTTGGTTAGTGGCTGTAAACAAAGAATTAACACAGGAGCAAATCGAAAACGAATTCCCTGCATTTATTCTTGATTTGAAATGGCAATTGATTAAAGACACGATCGCAAAAGAAAACGAATTGCAGGTTGAAGCGGAAGATGCAGAAGACTTTGCCAAGCAAATGGCAGCTGCACAGTTCCAGCAGTACGGAATCCACGATGCCCCAGAGGAGCAGCTGGAATCGTTCGCTAAAATGATGCTTGAAAAACCTGAAGAAAAAGAACGCATCTACAAAAAATTGTTGGAAGACAAAGTGGTAGAAGTGGTAAAAGAAAAAGTTACTATTCAGGAAGAAGAAGTATCGCAGGAAAAATTCAACGAAATGATGCAGGCAAACCAATAGCGCTTGCAATCATCTGAAAATATTTTGCTGAGTGTTTCAGCATTAATCTTTTTTATAACTTTGTGAATCGTAAATAAACGTATTTGCAAAGTTATTTTTTTTACAAGCACTTATAAAAAATGGACAACAACGAATTTAGAAAATACGCAACTAAGCATGCTGGCATCAGCAGCTTAACAATGGATAGATTTGCATCAGCATATGGCAATTATATTTCGCCAACAATTATCGAAGAGCGCCAGTTAAACGTGGCATCAATGGACGTGTTCTCGCGTTTGATGATGGACCGTATTATTTTCCTTGGCGTACCAATCGACGATACAGTGGCAAACATTATTCAGGCACAACTGCTGTTCCTCGAGTCGACTGATCCGTCGAAAGACATTCAGATCTATTTCAACTCGCCCGGAGGTTCTGTTTATGCCGGTTTAGGCATTTACGATACCATGCAATACATTTCGGCCGATGTTGCAACTATCTGTACCGGCATGGCAGCTTCAATGGCAGCCGTGTTGATGACTGCCGGACAGAAAGGAAAACGTTCGGCATTAACACATTCCCGAATAATGATCCACCAACCAATGGGAGGTGCTCAGGGACAAGCTTCTGATATTGAAATTACAGCTCGCGAGATTCTGAAGATCAAGAAAGAATTGTACAGTATCATTGCTAACCACTCGGGACAAACTTTAGAACAAATTGAAAAAGACTCTGATCGAGATTACTGGATGACTGCACAGGAAGCAGTTGAATATGGTATGATTGATGAAATTTTAGTTCGAAATAACAAGTAATGTCAAATAAAGAAAAGATGGACAAGTGTTCGTTTTGCGGACGGGAAAAGAAGGAAGTGAATCTTCTTATTGCGGGGATTGACGGACACATTTGCGACCGTTGTGCCGAGCAGGCTCATTCCATTATTCAGGAAGAGGTAAAAACATCAAGCTCTTTTGATCTCGATGAGATAAAACTGCTAAAACCAAAAGAGATCAAGGATTTTCTTGATCAATATGTTATTGGCCAGGATCGCGCAAAACGTATACTCTCTGTATCGGTTTACAATCATTACAAACGATTGACACAACACGTTGACGATGATGAAACAGAGATTGAAAAATCAAATATCATTTTAGTTGGTGAAACTGGTACCGGTAAAACGTTGCTGGCACGCACCATTGCAAAAATGCTACATGTTCCGTTTACCATTGTTGATGCTACCGTACTTACCGAGGCCGGTTATGTTGGAGAAGACATTGAAAGTTTGCTGACCCGCTTACTGCAGGCTGCCGACTACAATGTGGAAGCTGCCGAGCGCGGGATTGTATTTGTTGACGAGATTGATAAGATCGCTCGTAAAAGCGATAATCCATCGATAACCCGCGACGTTTCGGGCGAAGGTGTTCAGCAAGGTTTGTTGAAACTGCTAGAAGGATCGATTGTAAATGTTCCGCCTCAGGGAGGACGTAAACATCCGGAGCAAAAACTGATTCCGGTTGACACGAAGAATATCCTGTTTGTGTGTGGTGGCGCATTTGATGGCATTGAGCGCAAAATTGCTAACCGACTGAATACAAAAGTTATTGGTTACAGCGCTGCAAAAGATGCTGACCGCATTGAGCGAGAAAACTTGTTACAATATGTTTCACCACAAGATTTAAAATCATTTGGTTTGATTCCGGAGATCATCGGTCGTTTACCGGTACTAACCTATCTGAATCCTTTGGATAAAGAAACACTTCGCAACATTTTAACTGAACCTAAAAATTCGGTGATCAAGCAGTACAAAAAACTGTTTAAGCTGGATGAAATTGAGTTGGAATTTGACGAAGAAGCACTGGAATACATTGTTGACAAGGCAATTGAATTCAAATTGGGTGCACGTGGGTTACGTTCAATTTGCGAAAATATTATGAATGATGCCATGTTTGATGCACCTTCTGACGAAATCACAGAGCTGCGTATCACGAAAGAATATGCCGAAAGCCAGGTTGACAAATCGGGCATTAGAAGATTGAAAGCAAGCTAAAATCTTAAGACAAATAAGAGGAAAAACCGGACTTTTCAGTTCGGTTTTTTTATTGTTATGGATCTAAATTCTAAATTTATTCTATTATTTAACTTTTATTAACATTATTCTACAAAGCCCTATATTCATACGATATAGAGATTTTTAGCTCTTAAACATTCACTTTTGTTTATTTTTTTTCACCTTACCTTAAACATACAGCCATGTTTTACTGTTTCACCTTTAAATACATTTTTTAAACTCATAAAATCTACAACAATGAAAACAGTAAATTTAAAAAAAATGGTAAGCCTTAAGAGCTTAATTCTTGCAGCATTAGTAATCGTAAGTATGGCTTTTGTTAGCTGTGAAAAAGAAAATGATGACTACATCCCTCAAAGTGAATTCAGTGATGACTCAATGTTAAAAGCAGGTAATTCCTTACCTCCGGGTGACGCTTCAATTGCAGCAATAGCAATTGATGCAGGTTTCTCAGAATTGGTTGGTGCGCTTTTTTATGTTGACGAAGAACTAGAAACAGGATTGGTTGACATGTTCTTAAACGGTACTGATCAGTACACAGTTTTTGCACCAACCAACGATGCATTTATGGCACTTTACGATGCCTTGGAAGTGGAAGGCATTAGCGATCTACCGGCCGACCTGGTTCTAAACGTGCTATTGTACCACGTTACTGACGGAAGAAGAGCTGCAAACAGCGTGGTTCCAAAGAAGAATCCGAAAACAATTGAAACACTTTTGGAAGGAGCAACCTTTAATGTTGATAAAGATCTAAAAATTTGGGCAGTTGGAAATACTGCAAATCTTGTTCCCGGTTTTGTTAACATCTCAGCATCAAACGGAATCATCCATGTTATCGATGCGGTTATTCTGCCAATTGAATAGTCTAAAATAATTCAACGCCATGAATACCTAAAGAAGCGACTCTAACAAGTCGCTTCTTTTTTTGTGCGACAGCAAATTAGTGTTAATCTTTCTTCAAAAACTCTAAGCATACCAATTTTAATTCCAAATGAGCCTGGAAAATTTTTAGTGATTTTGGATTTAGACAAGGCAAAAAATGGCGTCATAGCCTAAGTTCTGGCGAGATTTTTTAACGCAGTAAAAATTCAAAAGAATAGAAATTTTAGGCTTATTTGGTGTTAATTTTGGTATAAGTAGGTTAAGCCTTATATTTTTTCTATTTTTCCGAGTATTTTTTCGAAAACAAGAAAATGAGCAACTTATCACGCAGAAAATTTATAGGCACAACAGCAACGGGTGTTGCTGCAGCCACAATCCTTCCCTCGAATGTTATCGCAGGTTTGGGGCATAAAGCTCCCAGCGACAAACTCAACATTGCCGGAATTGGTGTTGGCGGAAAAGGTTTCACCAACCTGAAATTTATGGAAACCGAGAACATTGTTGCGTTATGCGACGTGGATTGGGATTACGCCGGACGAAATGCATTTGAGCGCTGGTACCGGGCTAAACAATACAAAGATTTCAGGGTGATGCTGGAAGAGCAGAAAGATATTGACGCCGTGATGATCGCTACGCCTGACCACACCCACGCCCTGCCGGCATTAATGGCCATGCGTGAAGGCAAACATGTTTTTCTGCAGAAGCCATTAACACATTCGGTTTATGAATCGCGGATTATGACAGAAACAGCCAAACGTTACGGCGTTGCCACACAAATGGGCAACCAGGGTAATTCGGCTGATGGTATTCGCCAGATTTGCGAATGGATTTGGGCCGGAACAATTGGTGAAGTCACGCATGTTGACACCTGGACGAACCGCCCGATTTGGCCGCAAGGATTATCACGCCCTGAAAAAAGCAAAAGAGTTCCGAAAACACTCGACTGGGATTTGTTTATCGGACCGGCAAAATTTACCGAATACAACCCGATTTACCACCCATGGAACTGGCGCGGCTGGTGGGATTTTGGAACCGGAGCATTGGGCGATATGGGATGCCATATTCTCGATCCTGTTTTTAAAGCTCTGAACTTACAATATCCGAAAACGGTTGAAGGAAGTTCAACGCCTTTTAACAACGACTCGGCACCAAATGCAGAGTTTGTTCGCTACGAGTTTGATCGCCGCGACAACCTGCCTAAAGTAGCCATGCCCGAAGTTACCGTGCATTGGTACGACGGTGGTTTTATGCCTCCCCGCCCCGATGAATTAAAAGACGGCGAACAAATGGGCGACGATGGCGGTGGTTGTATTTTCTACGGAACAAAAGGAAAAATCATGTGCGGTACTTATGCCGCCAATCCAACCTTGTTGCCATCGGTTGAAATGGAGCATTTTCAACAACCGGAAAAATCAATACGACGTATTTCAAATGCCATGGAAGGAGGCCACGAACAAGACTGGATTCGTGCCTGCAAAGAAAGCAAAGATGCGCGTGTTGAAGCCTCATCAAACTTTTCGTATGCCGGGCCACTGAATGAAATGGTTGTAATGGGTGTACTGGCCGTTCGATTGCAAAGTCTTCAGCGCAAACTGGAATGGGACGGGCCAAATATGCGCTTTACAAATATCAGCCCGTCAGATACCATCCGCGTATTGAAAAAAGACAATTTTGAGGTAGTAAACGGCGATCCTACATTTGATAAAGAATACGAAACTTTGCCGGCTTCAAAAATGGCCGATGAGTGGATCAGGCATACTTACCGAAGCGGTTGGGAGCAGATATAAAAACAGATTTATTCGACAGTCATCCGAGCGTACACCCAATTACCTGGGCATAATGAGGAAGATGATAAAGATGCTGAAACGAGTTCAGCATGACGTGCCTTGTTATTTTTGCGATACGCGCTAAGAACGTCACCCTGAACTTGTTTCAGGGTCTTGCTCAAAACTTTATCATTGGCAGCTCATTTCAATATCAACATGAAAAAGATGCTGAAACACCTGCCTGACGGCAGTCAGGAGTTCAGAATGACGACAAAATAAAAAGGGATGCCGTTAACGACATCCCTTTTTTATATTGTTCTTTATTTATCTAAATCAATCCTGCTTCTTGCAACAGCACTTCCATTTCTTTCTGAACTTCTTCAGCTGCCGCTCCGGCTTTCGATGCAAAATCGGTCTCTGTCGATGCATAAATAATACCGCGAGATGAATTCACTAACAAACCACACTTGCTGTTCATTCCGTTTTTCGAAACTTCCTGCAAGCTACCTCCTTGTGCTCCAACACCAGGAACCAACAAAAAGTGCTCTGGAACGATCTCACGAATTTCTTTTAGTTTTTCTGCTTTTGTAGCACCAACCACATACATCAGATTTTCTGTAGTTCCCCAGTTTTGCGAAGTTTTCAAAACGGTTTCAAACAATTTGTCGCCACTTTCTTTGTCTTCGATAAACTGAAAATCATAAGCCCCTTTATTCGATGTCAGCGCCAAAAGAATTACCCATTTGTCAAGGTAAGTCATAAAGGGTTTTACCGAATCTTCACCCATGTATGGGGCAACAGTAACCGCATCAAAATCCTGCTGATCGAAAAACGCCCGTGCATATAAATTTGATGTATTGCCAATATCGCCACGTTTGGCATCGGCAATCACAAAAATCTCCGGGTATTTCGATTTTACATACATCACCGTTTTTTCCAGGCTTTCCATTCCTCTCGATCCCAAACTCTCGTAGAACGCCAGGTTGGGTTTGTATGCTACCGAGAATTTGGCAGTTGCATCAATAATTTCTTTGTTGAATGAAAATATCGGATCTGATGTATCTTTCAGGTGTTGCGGGATTTTTTGAATATCGGTATCCAAACCAACACACAGGAAACTGCGTTTTTTTTGGATCTGCTCAAATAGTTGCTGTTGATTCATGATGAAAAAGTAGGAAGCCGGAAGACCGAAGTCCGAAGACTCCCATTTTATTGTTTTTAAATTTCTGCTTCTTTTAGTTTTGCGGCGTTTTCTTCAATCATTAGTTTTTCAATGATCTCGTCGATTTCGCCATTAATAATTGCCTGCAGGTTGTAAAGCGTAAGGTTGATACGGTGATCAGTTACACGTCCTTGTGGCCAATTGTACGTACGGATTTTAGCCGAACGGTCGCCGGTAGAAACCATTGTTTTACGTTTCGATGAAATCTCGTCGATGTATTTCTGGTATTCCATGTTGTACAAACGCGTACGCAATTCAGCCATCGCCTTGTCGAGGTTTTTCAGCTTCGATTTCTGATCCTGACAAGTCACCACAATTCCCGTTGGAATGTGTGTTAAACGAATTGCAGAGTAGGTGGTATTCACCGACTGGCCACCAGGACCCGATGAACAGTATTCATCTCGGCGGATATCTTCGGTTTTCAGTTCCACATCAAACTCATCGGCTTCTGGTAAAACTGCCACCGTTGCTGCCGAAGTATGCACTCGTCCCTGTGTTTCGGTTTGTGGCACACGCTGTACACGGTGCACTCCCGATTCGTATTTCATAACACCGTAAACACCTTCACCGGTAATATTTACTACGATTTCTTTAAACCCACCAGCTGTACCTTCGTTGGCGTTGGTAACTTCCATTCGCCAACCTTTTTGCTCGCAAAATTTGGTGTACATGCGGAAAAGATCACCGGCAAAAATACTTGCCTCGTCGCCACCGGTTCCGGCACGGATTTCAAGAATTGCATTTTTTGCATCCTCCGGATCCGCTGGTACCAATAATAGCTTAACCTCTTTTTCAATCTCAGGAATGCGTTTTTCCGATTCTTCGATTTCCTCACGCGCCATTTCGCGCATTTCCTCATCACTTTCCTCGGCCAGCATTTCTTTCCCGGTCTCAATATTATCAACCAGATTTTTATATTCCTGAAATTTTGCCACTAACTTCTGCAGGTTTTTATATTCCTGGTTCAGTTTTACGTAACGCTTCATGTCGGCGATCACCTCAGGATCGGTAATCTGTTGCTCAACTTCTGAGAAACGGTGCTTTATCGATTCAAATTTTTCTAATAATGCGTATTCTGCCATGGTTTTCTTTAATAAATGAACTCGCCTTTCTCCGATTTAATTGTCAATTTCTTGCCGTCGAAAGGTTCAACTTTTCCAATAATTTGTGCGTCGATGTTAAATGATTTTGAGATTTCGATGATCTCGTCAGCCACATCGGCACTGCAGTATATTTCGTAACGGTGTCCCATGTTGAACACCTTGTACATTTCTTTCCAGTCGGTTTCCGATTGCTCCTGAATCAATTTGAACAGCGGAGGCACAGGAAACATATTATCTTTAATCACATGAACATTGTCGACAAAGTGCAACACTTTTGTTTGAGCACCTCCTGAGCAATGTATCATTCCCGAAATTTGTGAGCGGTATTTGTCAAGCACCTTTTTAATTACCGGCGCATAAGTACGCGTTGGTGAAAGCACCAGTTTCCCGGCATCAACATCCAATCCTTCAATGGCATCAGTTAATTTCTTTCCACCTGAATAAACAAGATCAGCAGGAACTTCCGGATCAAAACTTTCAGGATATTTTTCTGCCAGATAATTGGCAAACACATCGTGGCGGGCAGAGGTTAAACCGTTACTTCCCATTCCGCCGTTGTATTCTGTTTCGTAAGTTGCTGTGCCCGATGATGACAAACCAACAATTACATCGCCGGCAGCAATTTTATCGGCCGAAACCACCTCCGCTTTTTTCATGCGGCATGTAACAGTTGAATCAACAATGATGGTACGAACCAGATCGCCAACATCGGCAGTTTCGCCTCCGGTTGAATAAATACTCACTCCCATTTCGCGAAGGTTGGCCAACAACTCTTCGGTTCCGTTAATTATGGCGGCGATAACTTCGCCCGGAATATTGTTTTTGTTGCGGCCAATTGTTGATGATACCAAAATATTATCGGTGGCCCCCACACAAAGCAGGTCGTCAACATTCATGATAAGTGCATCCTGTGCAATTCCTTTCCACACCGAAACGTCGCCGGTTTCTTTCCAGTACATGTAAGCCAATGCCGACTTTGTTCCTGCTCCATCGGCGTGCATAATATTGCACCATTCGTCGTCGCCCCCTAAAATATCGGGAACGATCTTACAGAATGCCTTTGGAAAAAGTCCTTTGTCTACATTCTTAATCGCTTCATGCACATCTTCTTTCGAGGCCGAAACACCCCTTGCACTATATCTTGATTCCGTTACCATTTACTACGTGATTTTTGTGGGTACAAAAGTAACAAATTCTAATAGATTGTCAGTTAATATTCAAAAGTAGACTAACAAAAAAGGAAAGACTTTACAAGACTTTCCCTTTTTATCAAATATCGTGATTGCTAAGCGTATAAAAAGCGCTTAATCTTTCTTGTCGGTGTACGTTCAAACGGACTTGGATGCAACACAACCTGGTTAATGCGTGAAAACTTATTCACTTCCTGGTTCACTTTTTTCATGATCTCCTGAAGTATTTCATCCGATCTTTCCGAAATAAAATGCTGCGCTTCCTCCTTTAGGTGTTTAAATTGTTCCTCTATCTCTTCCGTATTCAAATGAATCATCGCTACCAGTTTTCCTTTTTTCTCTACCACCAGCGATTCCAGTACAAAACGCATTTTGTTGATTACCGATTCAATTTCTTCCGGGTAGATATTCTCGCCACTGGCTCCAACAATCATTGTTTTAATACGACCTTTAATGTGCAACAAGTTATTTTTGTCGAACATTCCGCGATCGCCGGTTCTGAACCAACCATCTTCGGTAAAAACGTCTTTTGTAATATCGGGCGCTTTGTAATAACCTTTCATCACATTTTCGCCTTTGGCCTGAATTTCGCCCTCGCCGGTTACCGGATCGGGATTGGCAATACGTAACGAAACGCCTTTCATAGCAATTCCGGCAGAACCAATTCTGCGATATTTTCCTACCGCTCCTGATAACAATGGTGCAGTTTCGGTAAGTCCGTAGCCAATAGCATATGGAAATCCACCTTCAAACAAAAACTGCTCAACCGAGCGATCGAGTTTTGCACCTCCGATTCCGAAAAAGTGCAAATGGCCACCTAAGGTTTTGTGTAATTTTTTAGCTGCCACTTTGTGCAGTAATTTACGGCTTGGAGCCCAATCAATAAGAAAGCGTGTCAGCCAGCTTTTTTGAAATTCGGGGAGTATTTTGCCACGGTAAATCTTTTCGATGATGAGCGGTACGGTTAACATTATGGTTGGGCGCACCATTTTTAAGGCCGGCATTAATACCGCTGGCACAGGCGGTTTACGCAAATAATGAACCGATGCACCGTACATAAACGGCAACAAAAAACCAACAGTATTTTCTAATGTATGCGACAGTGGCAATATGGAAAGAAAGCGGTCATTTGGCGTCACTTTCTTCAGGGTGCGACTTTGCTGCGCTGTCCAGGCCAGGTTTTTATGTGTTAACATCACACCTTTCGAACTACCTGTTGTCCCTGAAGTGTAAATAATAGATGCCAGTTCTTCTTCTTCCACATTAACCGGCAAAAACTTCCGGGTTGTTTGTGGCAACGAAGATTTTAACTTCTTTAAATGACCGGCCGTCTTTTCTTTTGGGATAAGGGCAAAATTATCCACTAAAATCATGTGCTCAACCATAGCTATAACTCCCGGGCTCACCGATTTGTATAAACCTTCGGAAACAAAAAGTAATTTCGATTCTGAGTGTTCTATAATCGTTTCAATTTCGTTTGAATGAAAATCGGGTAAAATTGGAACAGCCACGGCCCCAATTACCGAAACCGCAAAAAAAGCTTTGCCCCAATTGGGCATGTTGGTGCTTAAAATAGCCACCTTGTCGCCTTTTCCAATGCCTAATTCAACCAAAAGTTCGGCCAAAAGTTCCACCTCCTCACCCATTTGCCTGTAGGTAAAATCATCGTCGCCAACAAATTTTACCGCCGTATTATCAGCAAATTTTTCCACCGAATTGTAGAACAATGCCGGCAAAGTCAATCTTGTTTTATCAATCATATTTTAAGTCCCTCTAAAAGCAAGTCTGTTTGCTCAAATAAACGCGGCAAAAATAGCAAAAAAACCACTCTTCAATGTGACTTCGATAACCAAGCACCCAAACACAACGTTCCATATTACTCTGATTTACTGGGTTTTATGAAATTCAAAATAAAATATTAACGTTTTTTATGGTTTAAAACATTAGATTTAACAGCTAAAATTTGAATTATGGGGTCTAATATTCAACAAAAAGAGCTTGTCTTTTCCACCGAAAACTTTATAAAACAACACTTTGCGACCGACAGTTCGGGGCACGACTGGTTCCATATCGATCGTGTTAGAAATATGGCGTTGAAAATTGCGGCAGTGGAAGGAGGAAACCTGTTTTTGATTGAAATGGCTGCGCTATTGCACGACCTTGATGACTGGAAACTGGGCAACGGTGATGATGTTTCGAAAACCAAACACTGGCTTTCACAAATTGCAATTGATCAGGAAGATGCCAAAGTGATCGAAGATATTATTAACCAGGTCTCGTTTAAAGGAGCCGGCGTAGAAACAAAAGCCGAAAGTGTAGAAGCAAAAATCGTTCAGGATGCTGACAGGTTGGATGCAATTGGCGCCATTGGCATAGCACGTACTTTTGCTTATGGAGGAAACAAACAAAGGCTACTCCATGATCCGGACATAAAACCACAGCTTCACAACAGTTTTGAAGAATACAAAAAAACCACTGCTCCAACCATAAATCACTTCTACGAAAAATTACTGCTGCTTAAAGACCGTATGAATACGAAAGCCGCGCAGGAAATTGCTGAAGAACGCCATCGTTTTATGGAAGATTTTCTGGAACAATTTTTTTCGGAATGGAACTGTAAAAAATAAGCTTTGCTATTGTTTTATAACCGTTTGCTTTCGTAAATTTAGGAAGCCTAAAAACAATTAATATGAAAGTAGAACATTTGGCCATTTGGACCTATAACCTCGAGGGTATGAGAAGTTTCTATATGCATTATTTTGATGCATCGTCAAGCGATGTGTACCACAACCACAGCCGCGAATACCGCTCATATTTCCTCTCGTTTAACGGCGATTGCCGCATTGAGTTGATGGAAATGCCGGGAATTCCAAAATCGAAAGACAATCCCTTGAAACAATTTACCGGATTGATTCATTTTGCATTAAAAGTTGGCTCCAGAGATGAAGTAAACCAGCTTACTGAAACACTTCGGAAAGATGGATATAAAATAATTAGCGAGCCACGCACCACCGGCGACGGCTATTACGAGAGTGTTTTTCTTGATCCGGATGGAAATCGGGTAGAGTTAATGGCCTGAAAAAGGTTGCTTGCAGATAACCCAGATTTGCACCAATTATTAATCCAGCTCATCGCCACACTCCCAAACTATTATTGGGCGGTGTTTGTTTGCTTCAAAATCGACCGGGTCTACTGTTTCACCCCACTCAACTAAGGTTCCATCATAATGATAAACTTCGCAGTTGGAACACGACCAGTAACCACAATACAGGTGATAGAAATATTCCTCATTATAAGTCCAGCGCTGCACCTGGCAACCATAACATTCTCCGGAGTTCTCCAATTCTGTAAGACGTGGTTTTATCCACTCGGGAATAAGTACAGGTTCCGGCTCGCGATCCTCGCATGCAAGTAGAGCCACAATAAAAAGTGCTATGTAGAAAAGTTTTCGCATTTGACCGGTATTTTTAAATTTTCAACGTCCCGATTATCGATCAGAGCGTTTTTCATGCATTAAAGTTAATCATCATAAATGGTAAAAACCACATCAGTTTCAAAATCGTTGGCCCCCAGTGCCAACGACAAATTGCTTAACCTAAAGGCTAATGGAATATCCAATATCAAACCTTTCCCCCGAAAAAAATAGGTTGGATTGTTAGTTAATCTAAAAAATGAATTCCCGTCTTGAATATTGGGAGTACCGTTACTCAAGAACTTTCTTCCTTTCCCATCCCGTTTCACTTCCAGGTTAATGGCCTCGCCCCAGTCAATATCAGTTTTATGCACATAAACACGCCATTTTACATTATGCATTTCCCAAAAATAAAAGGAATATATTGAAAGAAATACTGAAGAATTTGATTCTAAAATTGCGCTAATATCTTCTCCGGCCTCACTCACAACAAGTTGGGCCTCGTTAAAAGTGGCCATTCCGCTTGAAGACAGTTGTAAGCCCTGGGCACGTGCAAACACGGCAAAGAAACAAAGTACTATTAAAACGATATATTTTCTCATTTCTCTAATTATCGGTTAAGGTATAAAGAATGGTAAAATCGTGCGATTCGTTGGCCGTAATCTTTTCCATCTGACTGATGTCGATCTCAAAATTTAAACGGTGCCCGTTGCCAATACCATCTCCCGTAAACCCACTCCCAATTCCGGTAACAATGGGCCGCGGATCGTTTCCAATCATAACTCTCCCTGCAGAAGCACCTGTTTTCCCACCGCCAATTCCGGTATAATCATTTGCCCGAATATACAAATCAAGCCCCGAGGGCAAACTTCCTCCTGTAACCTGTGCTACAATGGAACGGTGCTGACTAAATCTCCCCAGAGCTGACGAATAATTAATCCAGAATTCCTGGTTATTTGTTTGTTTAATTACCGGTGAACTTCCTGTCTCGGCCGATGGTAAAAGTTCGAATTCAATGGTGCCACTTCCTGTGTGCTCAATATCAATTAGCGCCACTTCGGAAAGACTAAACCGAACATTCACTGATTCTTCATCGCGTTGGGCATATACAGAATTGCATACCAACACAACCAGAAGAAAAGCGGTTCCTATTACAATACCTAAATTCTTCATTCGTCCTTTTTTATTTGCTCATATTGCGGCAAACTGTATACTTTGTCGTCGTCGAACACCACAATAAACAGCCTATTAAATTTTAACCGTAGCCGTTTATATTCCTCTTTTGCCGTTTGTAATTCAGAAAATCGTCCAATGTAATACTTGTGTAAGTTATCAATTTGTTTCTCGAAATAAAACTGCTCGCCCTTAAAAAACGAATCTCCCTCAGGCAACATCCTGCTGAAAGCACCAATCTGGATGCTGTAATATGGACCTGTTTTCGGCTGCGACTCTTTTTTCTTTGGCGGTTTTGCCGTTAGAGTCAGCCCTGATCCACTTTTTAAATTCAAATTTCCGGCTGGCTTAAAAATAATATTGTTCTTTTTAGTCGGCAACACTATTTCTAAATCAATAGTTTCTCCTTCATTTAACGTATACTCATGCTCAGATTGTTCCAGCTTATAAGCTTTCGGTATTGAATTCGCATAAATTTTAAAGGTGAACTTTCCGGGTTTTAAAAGAGGAAATGCAAAAGTCCCGTCTTTTTCCGTTGTAATCCTGTATTCTTCCAACTCCGATCTGATTTCAACAATAATATTTGCAGGGCTGGCATCCTCTTGTTCGGCGGCTTTCAATTTTGCTTCTTCCAAAACAAACTTTCCTTTAAGTTCTGCTCCTTTTAAAATCCTGACATCCACCTTCGACACCTGATCTTCAAAAACATTAACTTCAACAGGATTTGGGATATTAGTTATCTCGTCCAGTTCGAAGCTACTCTCATCAATCGACATGAGGTGTGTTCCCGGCTGAATCAAATCAAACTGATAATCGCCGTTTTTATCCGTCACGGCAGTTTTATTCAGCAATCGCACCCAAACGCCCTCAACCGGCAAACCATCGCGGTTGGTGATTTTTCCACTTATAATTCCGGCTTCAACAACCTGTTTTAAAGGCACACCAAATTTATATTCGTAAGTTGCTGAAAGGGTAAACTCGGCCTCTTCCAGTTCGGTTTTAAAAATGGTATAAAAACTTCGTAACGAAATGCTGTGATTTTTCAGGAAGTTGTAATTCAGGTTCAGCTGCATCAGGTTGCGGTTTTTATAATAATCGTCGATGTCGTAGGCATTCTGAATAAAAAAGTTCGCGTTGAAGTTATCCGTAATCTGACTCGACAACGACATTCCTGCGGTAACATTTTGTTGCTTCCCGGAAACAAATTCGTTGATATTCGACCAGCTTCCGAAAGCCCGGATATAATGCCTTGAATTAATGCTGTATGAAAAATCACCCATTCCACGGAAACTGTTTTGTTCGTTCTCACCGGGATCAAGCAGAAAATTGGTTGTTTTACCGGCCTCACCGGTCAGACTATAATGAAATCGCTTCCAGCGTTGGCTAAAACGCATGTTTGCCGATCTGGTTTTATAGTGGAACTTATTATAGCTAAGCCGGTCTTTTCGCTCGTATTGTCTCAAAAACACTTTTAAATGACTTTGCAGCCCAACTTTATAATCAAAACTTGCCTGATAAGATTCAGTAATCGGAGCAGTTACAAAAAATGTATCGAGCTGTGCATTCATAAAATCGCGGCGCCCATAAAGACTCACACCCAGTTTTTCTGTTAACCGGGCAGAAATATTTCCTGAATAGAATTTTGAGTTATTGTAATAGCCCGGATAATTTTTGCCGGTATTGTAATAATTTCCCGACAGGTTAAATATGGAAAAGCGGGAATTCAAATTTATGCGATAAGCATTGTCGGCCACATCGTTAAAATAACCTCTCGAAAGTTCCAGATCAACATCAGTTCCTTTAAAAGGCGAAAATTCAGACAAAAAACTGAACAATTGCGTACGTTCATTCAAGCCTTCAAATTGCTTCGATACATAGTATAGCTCGGCCTTGTTTTCCGAATTAAAATGATAACCCAAAACTCCCGCCATTTCGTTCTTTATTTCTTCGTAGAAACGCGGTTCAACATACAAAAATCCCAATGCGAGACCATTATTCAGTAAAACCTTGCTTTCAACACCAAGTCCGTAACGCGAAGATTCCGTAAGCGGCGTAAACATAAAGTTCTTCTGTCCTCCAAATAGAATCACATTCTGATTCTGGTACGATAAATAATACTGGTCGTACAAGCCCAGATAACTCAAATCGGTATTGTTTGGACCGCGCGCCATAAACTCCAGCTGATGTTTCCCTTCCACATCCAATGTTCCCTGCCCGAATAACTGAAACTGATAAGTGGATTCAAACTGATCATCTTTGTTCACTGCCAGGTACGAACCAGAAAAAGTTACCGGAAACCTGAAGTAAAGATCCTTTTTCAGATTCTTTGAAGGAAAAACCTGCGACCAGTTATTTACACTCTCCAACACCCTGTTCCCCGCAAGAACACGAATGGTGTAAAACTCTCGCACACTATTAATATAATCCTCGGAAGTTGGTTTTACTATGGTTACCATTTTTGATTCGCCGGCTTCAAGCATCACTTCTTCACCATCTGCAACCTGGCAATTCTGGGTTTCAATAAAAAAGTTCTTTTTGGTATTCCCCTGGTTTTGCAGAATGTAAGTTGCCCTAATTTCTTCACCGGCGTATACATATTCAGGATTTTCCAGCTTTTGAATGGATACTTTTTCCACTTCCAGCACTTTCACAAACACAGAATCACGATGAAGGAGTGCCCCGTCATCAGCCGTAAAGTTGACAAAAACAGGGTATTCTCCCACAGCAAAAACGGCAGGCACCTGTATTGAAAGAACCTGGAATTTCTTTTCAGAAGGTTTTAAATCGATTGCCGGCTGGGCTGTTACCAGTTTCCACTCATCAGGAATATCATACTCTGGCTGGGCATGAACAATCTGCGTTGAATTATTATGGACAAAAAATGGCAGGTTGCAGACCTTACCGGGCTCTGTTGCCGCTTGCTTTTTTATGAAAGTTGTTTGCAAATACTGCTGGGAAAAAAGCTGCAATGGCAAGGTTAGCAAAAAAAGAGAAACAAGCTTTTTGCCCATGCACATAACTTATAACTCAAGAGTTAGATTTGTTCCAAAAATATTGTCTTCATCGCAATCGGCGACTAAAACAGCTGCATACTCTCCGGGTTTCACTCCTTCGAGTGGCAACGATAGCAAAATAGAAGTTGTTGGATAAGTTTTTCTGCGTTCAGCTTTAAAAACACCAATCGATTCTCCGTCGGCATTAAATAACTCCAGGTTCAGTTCAGGTTTCAAGATTCGTTCTCCCACGTTTTCAATGGCCACCTTTAAAACCTGCGTTTCATTTTCATCTGCAGTCAATTCCAGACCCAAAAACTGTAAATCGCGTTTCCCTGTATTGCCAATATTGGTAATAATTTGTACCGCGTATCGTATGGCTGTATGAATTTTCACTCCGGTTGAGGCAGCAGTATCCTGCGGCTGAATGCCTTCTACCATAATTACACTCCAGTATGTACCTTTTAGTGTATCAACTGAAGGAACCGTAACTTCAAAATCGACCATCATGGTTTCGTTAGGCTGAAGAGTTAGCAAACGAGGACTATAATTTATCCATGCTGCGTTCGATCTATCGAGTGTTCCCGCTTCATCGTGCCGGCTCTCACCAGAAAACGAGTACCAGTAATCACGTTGATAAACTCTTACACTTCGCGGTTCCGTACCTGCATTCTGAACCTGAATTCCTCCCCGGTATCCTTCTCCGGCTTCAGCATTGTTTTCATGCGTCAAACCATTTAAGATTACAATGTTGGCATAACTGTTCACTACAATCATACATGTGAAAAAGAAAACAGGAATAAAAAAGCTGATCAACTTTTTAATTGACATAGTGGTTAAATAAAAGTTTCTGCTAAAAATAATAAGAAAATTAATTGTCGTCGGTTAATGTATACAATATTTGCAAAGAAGTATTGCCTTCCGCCAGATAGGCGTATTGATCGGATTCATCATCCAACTCTACTTTATAAGTAATCTGATGACCATTTTGCACTCCTCTTCCGGTATAGCAACTCCCAATGTTAGAAATAACATCAACTGCTCCCTGCTTCAACGTTACCCAAGACAACGGTTCCCCCAGTCTGCCTTTTCCACTCCCCTGGTTCTCGGAGGCTTTTACCTTCAGAACTATCCCCTTGGGAATATCTCCAACCACAGATGCGGTAACCTTTCTTCTTTGATCGGTTTTCACTATCGAAGAATAATTGATCCAAATACCCGACTGTTCGTTTTGCTGTATCTCAATACTTTGCCCAGCCACTTCGGGTTGAACGGTTTCAAAATTTACATCATCGCCGTTTTCTGCCTGAAGGCTCAACAATGCTACTTCAGTTATATCAATTTTCAACTCATGCCGGGCACTCTCCTGGGCACTGGCGGCAAACTGAAAAATGATAAAAAAAATAAAACATGATATTGCGTCCAACAACTTCATGTTTTAAAACTACGGCAAATTATGATAAAATGAAACGGCTGAGTGAAAAATCAGCAAAAAAAACGGGCAAATCAGAAATTTGCCCGTAAACCCTTATTTTTTATCTTCCCTTTTTATTCGCTTAATTCTCAGTGATTGTATAAGTCACAGTCAAATTATGATTGTCTGCTACTAAATCTTCATAACTATCGTCTTTTGCCGATACAGTGTAAACCAAAGAGTGACCTTTGTTTTCACCTGAACCTGTGTAGCAAGTTCCAATACCATCTACTACTTCTACTCCACCGGTTGTAAGTTCTTTTGTGTAACCTTCGCCTGTTTCGCCTTTTTTACCCGATGCTGCCGCAGAACTAACTGCTACTTCAATGCTTAATCCATCCGGTACGTCTGAGATCTCAGCTGAAATACCATTACTTTTTCCTGATCTAACAATAGAAGAATAGTTTAACCACAGAGTTGTTTCGTTAGTCTGTGCAAATGTTACTTTATCACCTGCAACTTCTGCTGCTTCTGCTTCAAAGTCAATATCTGTTGATGATGGTCCTGCCAAAGCAATCATGGCATGCGTTGGAATATTTATGTTCAATCCGTGTGCTGCACTTTTTTTATCACCTTCCGGTTTTGCTGCTTTGGCAATGTTTGCTACCCCGAGAACTAAAACTGCTACTAATAATACTGTTACTTTTTTCATGATGTTGTGTTGTTTATTCGTTTGTAATTTTTCTTCAAAAAGCTGTTGTATCCTTTAGGGTCGGATACACTCTTAATAAAGCAATCGAAATGCCAAAACACACCAACATCTGATCTTCAATCACTTAGCCTTTGTGCCAAAGAAATTGCAAGACCCAACATGGGACACCTTTTTACTATCTGGGACACAGTCTGTTTTTTGGGACAATAAAGATTAAATAAAAAACAACGCGGATTATTACAAGGAAGACCTATTTTTCTGACAAAATATATTCGGCGGCTATCTCAAGTTCTTTGTACCAGTCGGCACCATATTTTGCAGTTAGTGGTTCTTTTAGGAATTTATAGAGCGGGAGTTTTTCTGATGCCCCACATTGACGACCTGGCCTGCAAATGTCAAGCTCTTGGTAATTTACGGCATCAAAACGTTTGTATTCAGTAATACGAATGGGGAATAAGTGGCAGGAAATAGGTTTTCGAAATTTTGTTTTACCATCGAAATATGCTTTTTCGATAGCACATTTCAAAATCCCCTGTTTATTATAGTAAGAGTACACACACTGACGATCGTTAACAAGCGGTGTTACCAAATCACCATCGCTGTCGATAACAGAGAATCCTTGTTTCTCTACCTCGCGTTTGTGTTTTTCGGGAAGCAGGTCTTCAAAAGTGTGATAATCTTCTTCGATAAGAATAGCCTCTTCATCTGTAAGCGGAGCTCCGGAGTCCCCCTCGATACAACATGCACCTTTGCATTTTAAAATATCACAAAGGAAATGTTTCTCAAAAACATCACGGCTTACTATGGCACGACCAATCTCTATCACTTCTTTTAATTCTTTTAGTTTGCAAATATTAAAAAAACAAACCTTACTTGCAGCACAAGTAAGGTTTGAAATTTTATCTATTGTGTTTTCTTATTTCTTAATAAGATTTTTACCCGTCATTTCTGCAGGTACTTCCAGTCCCATATCAGTTAACAATGTTGGAGCAACATCGGCCAGAATACCATTGTCCAATTCAATTCCTTCTTTTTCGGTAACGAAAATACAAGGAACCGGATTCAGCGAGTGAGCTGTATTTTCCGATCCGTCGGCATTAACTGCATTGTCGGCATTACCGTGGTCGGCAATAATCATGATATCGTAACCACCTTTTTGAGCAGCAGCAACAACATCTTTTGCGCAAGCATCAACAGCTTGTACTGCTTTGTAAACTGCTTCGTAAACACCAGTGTGACCAACCATATCGCCGTTGGCAAAGTTCAGGCAAACAAAGTCAGCCTCACCGTTTTCCAGTTTCGGGACAATAGCTTTTGCCACTTCAGGAGCCGACATTTCCGGCTGATGATCGTATGTAGGAACTTTTGGTGAAGGAATAAGAATACGGCTCTCTCCTTCAAATTCTGCCTCGCGCCCACCGCTGAAGAAGAAAGTTACGTGAGCGTATTTTTCAGTCTCGGCAATTCGAATTTGTTTTTTACCTGCCTTTTCTATTACCTCACCCATTGTATTGGTAACATTCTCTTTTTCAAAGATCACGTTAATACCTTTAAAATCGGCTTTGTAAGTTGTCATGGTATACCACTGCAAGTTCATTTTGTGCATGTCATATTCATGCTTGTCTTCTTGTGTAAATGCAATAGTGGTCTGACGTAAACGGTCGGTACGGAAGTTAAAGCAGATTACCACATCATCTTCCTCGATTTTTGCCAATGGCTCGCCGGCTTCGTCAACCATAACAACCGGCTTCAGGAATTCGTCTGTTACACCGGCATCGTACGATGCTTTCATCGAAGCCAGGATATCAGTTGATTTTTCACCCTTACCTTTTGTATACAAATCGTAAGCTAATTTCAAACGATCGTAGTTATTGTCACGGTCCATGCCGTAGTAACGACCAATCAACGAAGCAAATTTTCCAACTGTTCCTTCCAGCGCTTTCAGATCGTTTTCGATAAATCCATAACCTGAACGTGGGTCAGTATCACGACCGTCAGTAAGTCCATGAATGAAAACATCTTCCAATCCCATATCGGTAGCAATCTGACAAAGTGCTACCATGTGCGAGCTCAAAGCATGAACTCCACCAGGGCCAATCAAACCAATCAGGTGAACTTTTTTATTATTTTCTTTTGCGTAGTTGTATGCTTTTAAAATTTGTGGATGCTGCCACAATGACTTGTCTTTAATGGCACGCGTAATTTTCACCATATCCTGGTACAAAACACGACCGGCACCAATGTTAAGGTGACCCACTTCCGAGTTACCCATCTGCCCGTCGGGCAAACCAACATTTTCGCCACTTGCCAACAATTGCGAGTGTGGGTATTTTTCCATCAACGAATCGATAAAAGGAGTTGGAGCAGTTGCTACAATGTCACTTTTCGATCCATCACCGATTCCCCATCCATCGAGAATCATCAATAAAGTCTTCTGATTATCAGCCATTATATTCTGTTTTTATTAAATAACAATTTTAGAACGGACAAAAATATCCTTTTTTAAATCATTAAGGAAATTACAGCCGATATGTTCAGGTTGATTTAACAATCTTTTGGATTTAATTGCCACTATATAATTTAATTTTGCAAAGTGCGCTTTGCGGAACTTTGTTCACTACTAATTCTTTTGCGCATGCAACTTCTAAAGCCTGTATCCGTTTTAGTTGAGAAGTACACTATTATGAAACGAACATGAATTTTTATTCTTCAAATTCACAACAGGAAGAATTAAAATTCATCGAGAGTTACATCGAATACAAAAGAAATAGACAATTTTGATGAGATGAAACGAATAAAAATAGAAATACCGGTTATTCTGCTTACCATAGTAATCATCTCGTTGCTGGGATTATCGGGAAATTTTGTATACAAAAGTTTATCCGAGATTGTCAATTCCATGCTTTCCGAATCGAAACCCGACAATACGCTCATTTTGGTAAAAGATGTGGCAATGGATCTGAACGAAACCGAAAACATGGTAAAACTCTATTCGCTCAGTAACGACAACGAATACCTCATTAATTACAGAAGCGTAAATGAATCGCTCGAAACAAAATTTGAAGAACTACAATCCATTTACCATGCAGACAGTAGTCGGCAAATGCTTGTTGATTCGGTTCTGATTCTGGCCCAACAAAAAATGGTCGTTTGGGAAAAGATGCTCAACCTCCATTTCTCGCGCGGAAATGAACACGAAGCTTTCAACCAATATGTTGAAACGCTCGACACAGTTTTAACGGTGCAGGATACCATACGCTTTGAAGAGCCTGAAAAAAGAGGTCTTTTTAAGCGCATTTTTGGTAAAAAGCAGGAACCTCCCGAACCAATAATTGTAGACCGCACCATAGAAAAACAACGCTTGCAACAAGAAATTGAAACACTTGAAAAGGAGCTGAGGCAACGGAACCAACGCATGAGTTCGGCCGAAGCGATTTATATGCGTAAAAACTTTGAAGTCAGTGAAAAACTTGCAGATATAATTACCACACTGGAAAGCCTGGAAGAAGAAAGTTTTCTGCAACAATCACAGGAGGCAGAACTGCTGGCAAACGAAACATACAAACGCTTATCATACTTTGCCTTGTCGGTGTTTCTGTTGCTCATTTTGGTATTGATTCTGTTTTTCCGCGACCTCCGAAAATCACGTTCTTATCAGAAAGTACTGAAAAAAGCCAAAACACACGCCGAGAATCTGGCGCGTACCAAAGAATTGTTTGTGGCCACCGTGAGTCACGAAATGAGAACGCCAGTGAATGCCATTTACGGATTGAGCGAACAACTGCTACAAAAGCAACACGACGAGAAAACGCAGGAAGATCTGAGAGTGATCTTCGACTCTACCAAGCATTTAGCCGAGCTGGTAAATGACACTTTTGATTTTTCACGACTTGAAAAACAAAACATCCAGTTAATACCTGTGCATTTTTCATTAGAAGACCTCCTTCATAAAATTGAGTTGTACAACAAACCGAGTGCAGACGCTAAAAAAATCAATTTTAAAATCGAGAATAATTTAGAAAATGAACTGGTGCTTTTTGGAGACGAAGGCCGGCTGAAACAAATATTAAATAACCTAATTACCAACGCACTGAAATTCACTGACGAAGGAGAAGTAAAACTGGCTGTCACTGCCAATGAGCAGAAAAATCAGGTAGGTCTCAATTTTCAAATTTCAGACACCGGAATTGGAATTCCCAAAGAAAGCCAGGACAAGATTTTTGATGATTTTGTGCAACTGGATACCGACATTAATAAAAAAGCAGGCGGCACCGGTTTGGGACTTTACATTGTAAAAAAGCTTGTCGATTTGCTCGGAGGAAAAATATCGGTTGAAAGTGAAGTAAATAAAGGAACCAGCTTTTTTGTTTCTGTTCCGTTACAAAAAGGCGATCGCAACAAACTTCAGCAAACATTTAAAAGTTTCGATTCACCTGAAGTATTAAAAGGCAAGGCTGTTCTAATTGTTGATGACGAAGCGTTTAACCGTCATTTACTAAAAAGCATTTTCACCAAATGGAAAGTTGATTTTGATGAAGCCGAAAATGGCCGGGAAGCAGTTGACCTGGCAGCACAAAAGAACTACGCCTTAATTCTTATGGATATCCGGATGCCGGTAATGAATGGAACTGAAGCCGCCCGCACAATTAAAGAAACCGGACACAAAGCGCGAATCATTTCGTTGTCGGCAAACTCCGACACTGATAATTCAGAAGAAAAAAGTGCCTTTGACAGCGCGCTGAAAAAACCTTTTGATGAAGAAGCATTGTACAATATTATGTGTAATACGATCGAAGAAAGGCCGGCACAAGAAACTTCAAAACAGGAAAAAACATTGATCTATCGTCCCGATCTGAGCGAATTAAAACGCATGGGAAATGGCGACCCCGAGTTTTTGAAAGAAATGATCGACCTGTTTTTAAAAACCAGCGCAGCCAGTATACAGTCGATTGACGAAAACCTGGCCAGTAAAAACTACGACGCTATCGCCGAGTTGGCACATAAGCTGGCATCGCCGGTAAAATATATGAATGTAACCGGGATTTACAACACAATAAAAGAATTGGAACAGCTTGCAAAAGAAGGCATTGACGAAAAGATTATCGAAGAAAAGGTTGCTCTGTTGCATGGCGAAATCTCAGCCCTGAACAAAGAACTTGAAGCACTTCTCGATGAAAAGTTCGAATAACTGACAAATATTACTTTCCGAATCCGGACAGATTCAATACATTTGTTTGAACTGAAAACCAATTCCGGAAATATGCACAATAAACAAGTTATTATACCAGGATGGCTGCGATGGGTGGCACTGGTAGCCGTTAGCCTTACCATGTTTGGAAGCTACTATATGTACGACAGCGTGGCATACGTAGCCAAAGATTTTATCGAAATTTTAGGTTTCACCCAAACCAACATTGGCCAACTGTACACTATGTACAGCATTGCCGCAGTTATCGTTCTGTTTTTCAGCGGCGTTTTTATCGACAAATACGGTACACGCGTTTCCATGGTGTTATTTGGCGCCATCTGTAGTTTGGCCGGTTTCATTACTGCATTCAGCGACAACTTAACCGTAATCCTCATTGGCCGATTCATTTTAGGATTTGGAAGTGAACCATTAATTGTGGCACTAACAGTTGCATTGGCAAAATGGTTTAAAGGAAAAGAATTGGGTTTTGCATTGGGTATCAACTTGCTGATTGGCCGTGGAGGATCATATTTTGTCGACCGCTCGAATACCTGGGCCAGCTCGATATACGACATGGGATGGCAACCTGTTTTGTACCTGGCAGCCGGAATTGGATTGCTATGTTTCGCAGGTGGTGTGATCTACTATTTTATTGAAAGATGGACACAAAAACGATACGTACTGGGCGAAGCAGAAGAAACCGAAAAACTCGATTTTAAGGGTCTTTTTAAATACAGCCCATCGTTTTGGTATGTGGTAATTCTTTGTCTAACATTTTATTCGGCCATATTTCCGTTCCGCGGATTTGCTCCTACATTTTACCAGGATGCACATGGTGTAACGGAACAAATGGCAGGCAAACTTAATAGTGTTTTAATAATGGCGACTATGTTTGCCACTCCCGTCATCGGCCTTCTTATCGACAAAATCGGGCGTCGCGCACTAATGATGTTTATCGGATCGATAATTATACTCCCCGTGTATTTGATGTTCGCTTACGGAAACATGTCCTTATACATCCCCGTAACGTTAATGGGCATTTCATTCTCGCTGATACCCGCAGTAATGTGGCCTTCGGTGGCTTACATTGTTGAAGAAAGTAAACTGGGAACTGCGTATGCATTAATGACTTTGTTGCAACAAATTGGTGTCGCCGCAATGGCATGGTTAATTGGTGTAACCAACGACCTTTCGAGTGCTTCGGCAACTAATCCCGAAGGCTATATTCCCGGAATGTGGATATTTAGCATACTTGGTTTTGTTGGTTTATTATTCAGCTTCCTTTTGCGTCGTGCAGAAACAGGACCAAAAGGGCACGGACTTGAAGAGCCAAGCGGCAGCAAAGAATAATTATACGCAAACAATACAAAATACGATATTGAGTTTAGAATTACAGAAAAGCATATCGTAGAAAGAAGCGAAAGATGGAAGTTAAAAACATTAAAATTTTTGTTGTTGAGGATGATGAATGGTACCGCCGCCTGCTGGTGCATAATCTTTCCATGAATCCGGACTATGAAATTCAGGCATTCGGAACCGGCAAAGAATGTTTGAACAATCTTCACGAACTTCCTGATGTTGTAACGCTTGATTACCGCCTGCCAGACATGAAAGGACTTGAGGTATTAAAGCAGATAAAAGCAATTAACGAGGATATCCAGGTAATTCTTATTTCGGAACAAGACGACATTGAAGTGGTTGTAGACTTGCTAAAACATGGTGCCTACGACTACATTGTAAAATCAAAAGACATACGCGAGCGCCTGCTGAACACCGTAAATAATATAAGTAAGGAATTCAAACTTAAAGATGAAATCCGCTCGCTGCGGCAGGAGGTTAAACAAAAATACAGCTACGAAAATACAATTGTAGGTAACAGTCCGGCAACGCAAAAAATTTACAACCTGATTGAGAAAGCAACCCGCACCAATGTTACCGTTTCTATCAGTGGAGAAACAGGAACAGGAAAAGAGCTGGTTGCCAAAGCGATTCACTATAATTCGTCGCGAGCCAAACAGCCGTTTGTTCCGGTAAACATGGCCGCCATTCCAAATGAACTGATCGAGAGCGAACTTTTTGGACACGAGAAAGGTGCTTTTACCGGAGCTGCCGCACGACGAATCGGGAAGTTTGAAGAAGCACACTCCGGCACCTTGTTTCTCGACGAAATTGCAGAAATGGATATTTCGTTACAGGCAAAACTTTTGCGGGCATTGCAAGAGAAAGAAATTATACGGATTGGAAGTAACAAGCCCGTTAAGATTGATTGCCGCATTATAATTGCCACCAACAAAAACCTGCTTGAAGAAGTAAAAAAAGGTAACTTCAGACAAGACCTTTACTACCGGTTTTATGGTTTACCAATTGATCTTCCACCACTGCGCGACAGAGGAAATGATGTTATTGTACTTGCAAAAAGCTTTATCCAACAGTTCTGTAAAGAAAATAAGCTGGAGCAAAAACAACTGTCGCCTTCTGCCAGTAAAAAATTGCTGGCTTATCCATTTCCGGGCAATGTGCGCGAGTTGAAATCAGTTATCGAACTAGCTGCAACACTTGCCGATGAAAAAGAAATTACTGCCGACCATTTACTCCTCGAGGATGCAGAAAACATTGCAGGTCTACTCACCGAAGAACTTACTCTGCGCGAATACAATCTTCGCCTGGTAAAACGCATGTTAGAGAAATATGATAATAAACCGAAGGTGGTTGCCGACAAACTGGATATTGGCGTTGCTACCATTTATCGTATGCTTAAAGAGGATCAATAACTATATCCGCAGTTTATCATTTTGATAATACTACTATCATATTGATAGAAACCACACCACAATTCATTTCCATAACAGACTGACTAACTACACTTTTCCAATTTTTAAATTTAATGGCACAGCAATTGGCTATATACAGGCCGTGTTGTTATTAAAAATAAAATTGGAGGAATAAAACATGAAAATGAATAGAAAAATACAAAATGCAATTAGCATAGGATTAGTGGTAATAATAGTTGTTGCCGCTTTAGTAGGAATATCAACCTACACTGAAAAGAAAACAGAGATAATTGATCTGCAAACACAGAATGCTAATATAAACCAGGATTTGCAGGAACGCGATTCTATGGTAAACGAGCTTGTAGGTGCTTTCGATGAGATTGAGCAAAACCTGAAATACATTAAAGAAAAACGTCAGGTACTATCAATCGAGTCGCAAAAAGAAGGAAATTACGACAAGAAAAAAGCCATTGTTGAAGACATTGCATTGATGAACGAAATGCTGGAGAAAAGCAGCGAGCATATTGAAGATCTGGAGAAAAAGCTAAAAAATTCAGGTTTCCAGATCAGTTCATTTAAAAAGAAAATTGATGCCCTGAACCAAAATATTGAAGAGCAGAACATTCAAATTGTGGCACTTCAAAAACAAATTGAAGAGCGTGATGTAATGTTGGCCGACATGTCTCAGAAGATCGACACTATGGAGATTCAGATTGCACAAGCAAATGACTCCCTGATGCAGAAACAGCTTGTTATCGACGAAAAAACTTACCAGTTGAACAAAGGTTTTATTGCATACGGCACTTATAAAGAGCTGGAAGAAAATGGTGTACTGACAAAAGATGGAGGATTCCTCGGATTAGGCAAACACATTACGCTTAAGAAAAATCTTGATCAGGACTATTTTACCGAGTTGAATATTCGCGATACAAAAAGTATCCCATTGTTCTCGAACAAAGCAACAGTAATTTCAGAACATCCTGACAGTTCTTATTCATTCGTTGAACAAGACGGCGTGATTGCCTACCTGAACATCGATAATCCGGATGAATTCTGGAAGATCTCGAAATACGCGGTAATCGAAATTAAATAAGATAGGTTTGCTGAAAGCGGAAGCGTGTGCAACAGAGGTTGCACCCTTCTTCTTTCAATTTAAAATATAACAACTCCCAAATACCATTGCCAGGTAACGAAAACAAACTTTATAAGAAAACACAAAAAAAAGAAAACATGAAGAAGATTGGATTAGCACTTTCGATTATTGTATTCGGACTATTATTAATGGTGGCATGTAACGACAGCGAAACTACAAATTTTGCTGAGGGAAACGGAAAAGTTAATGTGTATCTTACCGATGCTCCCTTCCCTATCGATTTGGTGTCTCAAACCATTGTAACAATCGACAGAGTTGAAATCAGAAAACAAGAAAACGACACCACCGAAGCTTCATTTATAACAATTATGGAAGAACCTTTCGAGGTTGATCTGCTCACCCTTTCTAACGGTATTACCGAGCAACTTGCTTCTATTGAGCTGGAAGCCGGAACTTATGATATGATGCGGATGCATGTTACTGATTCAAAAGTAATTTTGACTGACGGAACAGAATTCGATCTGAAAATACCAAGTGGAACAAGCAGTGGTTTAAAAATTAAGATTGAGCCGGCATTATCTGTTGAAAGTGGTCAAACTTCAGACGTATTGCTTGACTTTGATGTTAGCAAATCGTTTGTGGCCAAAGGAAACTGGAAAGGCGGAAAATTAAACGGTTTTAACTTTAAGCCGGTTGTACGTTGTGTTTTGCTCGACCGTGCCGGAAGAATTGAAGGAACCGTTAGCGACACCTCAAATGTGGTACTACCGAACACCTCTGTTAATCTTTGGACAGAAGTAAACGACATTGAAGAAGACAGTTTACTTACCACTGCCTTTACAGACGAGATGGGCGAATATAAATTGATTGGCATACCCGAAGGAACATATTATATGACTGCTGTATTAGACAGTTTTATGACCGATACGATTTGGAATGTGGATGTATTAAAAGGAGAGTCAACCCAGATTGACTTTGTATTGACTCCTGAGCCGTAAATGGTTGCAAGAGTGAGGATCATACTGTAATCAATCAGTTTGGTTAAGCTTAGTGGTTTTCAAGTATGGGCTGTCCGTTAATTCGGGCAGCCTTTTTTTATGCCGATACAATTCATCCCACAAATTCTACAGTTCGGTAAAGCAAATTTCATGAGCTGGTGTTTTCGCCGGAATTTTGAAGCAGAAAACAAAACAGCATGTCATGAAATGAGCATTTAAACAGATTCGCACCAATTGAAATGATTCAATACAAAATGCGAATTACATACGATGCTTATTCAATAAACAATTTAATCGTATGAAAACAATTTTCACATTAAGCTTCATTTTTCTTTCGATCCTTGCTTTTGCGCAGGTTACTATTTCCGGAAAAGTACTAACCAAAACCGGCGAGCCCATTCCGGGAGTAAACATTTACATAGAAAACACTTACGACGGAGCCAGTTCGGATAGTGAAGGAAATTTCAGTTTCGAAACAACAGAAACCGGACAACAAACACTGGTAGCTTCTTTTATTGGTTACAAAACATGGAACCAGGTTATCGATCTGCAAAATGACGTCGTTGTTCAGATCGATTTACAGGAAAGCATTAACAGTATTGATGCGGTTACCATTACTGCAGGAAGTTTTGCTGCCGACGATGAGTCGCGGGCATCGGTAATGAAGTCGTTGGATGTGTACACTACCCCAAGTGCCAACGGCGATGTAATGGCTGCCATTCGTACTATGCCTGGAACTCAGGCCTCTGCCGATGATGGACGTATACTGGTTCGCGGTGGCGATGCCTACGAGACCTCAACATACATCGACGGGCTTGTTGCATCAAAACCTTACTATTCTAAAACTCCCGATGTGGCAACCCGCGGACGATTTGCGCCCTCGTTATTTAGCGGTGTGCAATTTAATACGGGAGGTTACTCTGCTGAATACGGCCAAGCACTTTCTTCGGTATTGGTACTGAAATCTACAGATCTTCCTGAAGGCGATAACACGGGCATTTCGTTAATGAGTATTGGCGCTGAGGCCAACCGCACCGAACGATGGGAAAATACCTCGCTGAACGTGTCGGGCGGCTATACCAATCTAAGTTTGTACGACAAAGTATTTAAAAGCAATGTTGACTGGGAAAAACCTGTTGAATCGGTGAACGGAACTACAGTTTTTCGTCATAAAACAAGTTCAAGCGGGATGCTTAAGGCATATGTTACTGCTGATTATGGCGACCTTGCATACCTTGTTCCTGCGGGCGATAACGGAGAAAAAATGAAAATCAGCAGTAAAGGAGGAACAGTTTATTCCAATATTTCGTACCGCGACTGTTTTTCAGAAGAATCGTGCTATCGTATCGGTGTTTCGTCCACCTACCAGGATAACCGTTTAGGATTGGGAGCCGACGATGTGAATACCAAAGAACTTAATATTGAATCGAGCTTTGCCGTTGTACACGATATCTCAGAGGGAGTGAAATTAACGTGGGGAGCGAACGAAACGTACAACAAATACAACCAGGATTATATTGAGAATGCAGGCGCTGTATACAAAGGCAGTTTTGATGACCATTTACTTGGCGCTTTTATAGAACCGGAGATCAAATTCACAAAAAACTTTGGTATCCGCCCGGGATTGCGAACCGAATATTCGTCGGTGATTAACAAATGGAACGTTGCACCACGTTTTGCCCTGGCTTTAAAAACCGGAGAAAAGGCACAACTGGCCGGGGCATGGGGATTGTACCATCAAACGCCACAGGCTGATTACCTGAAAATAAACACCGATCTGGATTTTGAAAAAGCCATGCATTATATTCTAAGCTACCAGTTTGGCGACAACTCGGAGCGTTTGTTCCGCACCGAAGCTTATTACAAAAAATACAGCGATCTTATCACTTATTCTGTGGGAGAAAACGGATTGCCTGAAAATCTGCAAAATGACGGAAGCGGTTATGCTGCAGGTTTCGATATCTTTTGGCGCGATCAGAAAAGTATAAAAGGTTTCGACTACTGGATTACCTATTCTTATATCGACACCAAACGAAAATACCAGTATTATCCTGAAAAAGCCACGCCTTACTTTATTTCTGACCACAATTTTTCGGTAGTGGGGAAATATTGGGTGAATAAAATAAATACACAGTTTGGTGCTTCGTTTACAGCTGCCAGCGGACGTCCGTTCAATGATCCAAATTCGATGAAGTTTAACAGCGAACGCACTAAAATGTACTCCGATTTGAGCCTGAACATGAGTCATGTGTTTTACCTTGGCAATCAATATTCGGTGTTGTACTGCTCGGTTAATAATGTATTGGGAAATGACAATGTGCTGAGCTACCGCCCTACAAACGTTGCCGATGCCCAGGGCAACTACTCGCTTGTTCCGGTAAAACGCGATATGAAACGCTTTGTTTTTATCGGTCTGTTCCTGAATTTCTAGGGGTAATCAAAACTAATTCCTGATAAACTACAATTCATCTCACAAAATCAACAGTTCGGTAAGGAAGAATTTCAAAAGCACTCGTTTCTAAGGAACTTTGAATCATCAAATAAATCAAACAATAATTAACATTAATACTTAAAGTCATGAAAACAATTATCACCATTTTACTAGTAGCAATTTCAACTACCGTTTTTTCTTCGAAGTATGAAGAAACCATGAAAACCAACATCGACAAGTTGTATCAGTTGCACACTTCTGCCGAATTGCAGGCTTTAGCCAACCAGTTTGAACGGATTGGCAATGCCGAGCAAGACAAATGGCTGCCGAACTATTATGCAGCGTATTGTTTCATCCGCTCTACCTTTTTCGATGAAATGGATGACGACACCAAACAAGCCCAGTTAGACAAAGCGCAGGCTTTGGTTGATCAGCTGATGAAAACAAACGACGACGAATCGGAGATTTATGCGTTGCAGGCTTTGTTATATCAAATCAGGATAACCGACATAAGCAAAGGCGCCAAATATTCAATGAAAGCAGCAGATGCCATTAAACAGGCGGAACGTTTAAATCCCGAGAATCCACGTGTTTATTACCTGCGCGGTAGTAATACTTTCCATACGCCTAAGTTTTTTGGTGGTGGTGCCGAAAAAGCAAAACCCGATTTGGCAAAAGCCGCCGAAATGTTTGAATCAGCAAAACAAACTAATCCATTGATGCCAACCTGGGGAAACATACATAACGAGCAGTTGCTTAGTCAGTGTGAGGAGCAAGCTGAATGAGATTCCTCGCTTTACAGAATAGACAGGGATGTCATCTTTTTGAAAGATGACATCCTTTTCACAACAAACAAGTTCCGCAGAAAGCCGGGGGGTTCAGCATCTTTTTTCCAATATTCCATTTTATCTTCAACTCATTCTTAATTTTACTATCTTGAAAACTCAAAAATCAAATAAAAAAATCTTCATGCGAAAACGCGTTGTTATAAACTGGGCAATTGCCTTTGTTATTTCTATCCTTATCGGCCTGGTAACAACTGTTTTAATGGGTGGTTCGTTAAAAATGCCTTTTATGCAGTTTGTGTGGAATGCCGGTTATTCGTTAAGTTTAGGACTTCCACTGTTTGCTAATGGTTATTTGTTCGGATGGTTTGAGAAACGATACATCGATTGGGTAAACCGTCCGGGCACAAGCGTTGTTCGTGCTTTGCTCATGCATTTTGTGTATTCCAGTTTTGTGATCTGGACCGTAAACTGGTTCTGGTTTATAAAGGTTATGGATCGTGAGTGGGCCACATTCTGGCAATACAACCGCGGAACCATTATATCGGAGTACATTATTTTTGTGATCGTAGCATCGATTATTTATGCCATTTCGTTTTTTAAAGCCTGGCGCTATGCCGTGAGACAGCAAGAAGAGGTGAAACGCGAATCGCTGGCGCTGCAATATAAAGTGCTGCAGGATCAGATTAATCCGCATTTTCTTTTTAACAGCTTAAATGTGCTGGGAAGCCTCATCGATATTGATGTGGAAAAAGCCAAACAGTTTACGCGCGAACTCTCGAAGTTTTACCGCGATGTGCTGCAGTTTAAAGACCTCGACATTATTTCGCTGAAAGAAGAGATAGATTTTGTAACCAAATACATTTACCTGCAGCAAATTCGCTTTGGCGAGGCCCTTCAGGTAGATATTATTGCCAACGAAAAGGTGGAGGGGAAAGTTATTCCACTTTCGGTGCAGGCATTGGTGGAGAATGCAATTAAACACAACGAAATATCAAAGGCTAATCCGCTAAAAATTGTGGTGGCTATTTCCGACGATTACGAATTGGTTGTTGAGAATAACCTTCAGCCAAAAACGCAGGTAGAAGATTCGAGTAAAACCGGCCTTAAAAACCTGTCGGGACGCTACGAATACCTTACCGGTAAGCAAATGATTGTAACCAAGAACGGCGGTTATTTCCGGGTGAGTGTTCCGTTGATAAGGGTTGAGGGGATGAGGGATTGAAGGAATGAATATAGAAATGCTTTAATGCGTAAATGATTCAATGTTTTAATGAGTAGAAAAGTGTTTTCAGTCGCAGTCACAGTTTGCAGAATGTCATCCTGAGTGGAGTCGAAGGATGAAAGGGCTGAATGCGTGAATGCTTTAATGCGGAAATGTTTTAATTAAAAAACTCGCAGTTCGTAACTCGTAACTAAAGTCTGAATAACTTGAAGCTTGTAACTTGCAACTTGTAGCTAAATAAAATGAAAATACTGATAGTAGAAGATGAACCATTGGCAGCGGCACAGCTGGCTGCGCATATTTCGGCTTTGCAACCGGAAGCAATAATACTGGCGGTGTGCGACACTGTGAAAGCTACGGTTGAATGGTTGCAAAACAACGAAGCGCCAGAGCTGGCATTTTTTGACATTCAGCTGGGCGACGGACTGAGTTTTGAAATTTTTGAGCAGATTAACTTTAACCAGCCCGTAATTTTTACTACGGCTTACGACGATTATGCCATTCGTGCTTTTAAAGTGAATAGCGTGGATTATTTGTTGAAACCCATTGAGCGTGAAGAGCTGAAAAAGGCACTCGATAAGTTTGAGCAACTGGCCAAACCGGCAACTTCTTCTTTTACTCCCGAAGTGTTGCACGAGGTAGTGGCTTCGCTGAAAAAGAAAAGTTACAAAGAGCGTTTTTTGGTAAAAGTGGGTACACATCTTCGGGTAATTGAAACTGCCGATGTGTTGTATTTCTATAGCTTTGAGAAAGGCACTTATGCCAAACTTTCGGATGGTAAAGATTATTTGCTCGACCAGAGTCTGGAACTGGTGGAAGGAATGATTGATCCGCATGTGTTTTTCCGTATTAACCGCAAATACCTGGTGGCATTAAAAAGTATCAGCGATGTGATTGCCTACAGCAACTCGCGTTTAAAACTAAAGGTGCAACATGCCAATGATGATGATTTCCTGGTGGCACGTGAGAAAGTGAAAAGCTTTAAAGCCTGGCTGGAAGGTGGGGTTTAGTTCGCAGTAAGCAGTTGTAGTTGGCAGTTAATGTTGGCTGAAGTTTGAAGAATTGGAACGCTGATGACGTTGATTTTGCTGATTTACGCTGTAGCCTGTGTTATCAAAACAACTGCTTTTGAGCTAAAAATCCAGTCGATATTACCATTGCTTTGTTGTTCTATAATTAGTTGAATCCCCGGTATTCATTTAGCCTATACCGAGGTATTGATTTAGAAATGCTGCGCGTGCTACTTCTTCCGATTTTATATTACTTATTAGTGTTTTATCGATTTTAAATAAACCTCCACAGCCTGCACTATTAAACAGTTGGGTTAATCGTTCATCCTTTTTAATATCCGAATTTATAAATATGTCCAGATGATCAATTCCCAGGTATTTTTTATCTTCTTTTTCTAGTCCCAGGTTATTTAATTTTTGTCCTTCAGGCGTGCCGTTATTTGTTATAAACAGAAATGTAAGGATCACTAATTTATTACCGTTTAGTTCAGCTTTTAAGTAACCAAATCTTGTTTTTCTGAGCTCTACCGGAAAAAGATAACTTTTACCCGGTTCCTGTTCAACCGGTTTATTATACATGGCTGCTATTATCATTGAATAGCTGTTTAGTCCAAAATATTCTCCAAGACGTTCTTTAAACCGGATTATGGCGTGTTGCTGTATATATACCTTAAGTTCAAAGTCGTGCATAAGGGTATTAATGCCCAGTTCTTCTGCCTTAATCGAAAGAGGCATAAATTCCTGATCTGCATTGACACAAATCTCATATATTGTTCTGGTATTTCCATTAAGTTTAATTGTGTCTGTTTCAACTTTTCGGGCTTCAATAAAGTAGTTATTATAGAATGTACTTAAATCGGTAAGATCGGTGCCATTATCGTACTTTTGTTTAACAAACCGAACTGTTCTGTGTGTTAAATCGGAAACCGACCAGGCTACCAGTTCAAGGTATTTTGTTAATGCCATTATCACTTCCAATCTTCGCTCTTCAAATTCTTTCGTTTCAAATATTGGGAAATATGCACAGAATTCAGGGTTTTCGTCTTTTTTAGCATTCCGATAAAATAAATATATTGTTTCGATATAAAATGCAAAGTTGTAGTAGCTGATTTTTTTGCCGTCCAGCACTACATAGCCAGCTTGCAAATAGTTACTCATACATTTATTTATAAAGCGAATATCTTTTGCTATTAGTTTTAGTTTAGAATCTTCAGCATTAACTATTTTATAAGGGCGTATACGGCAATAATGTAATAATGCTTTTTCCGTTCTATTTATTGTTTCGAATGCCTTTACATCGCCAATCAAGGCCATATTATATTTTATATTCTTGTAATAAAGATTGAGCTGATGCTTACGTTCCTGCTTTATTTGTTGCGTATTATTTTTCTTTTTTCTGCGTTTCATTGGGTTAAATACTATTGTTCGTATAAGAATTGGGGTAAGAATATTGCTTTGTTGATAATCAACATTACTCTAGCTAAGTTTAACATTGCTTTATTGATGAATAACATTGCTTTGTTGAAGTTTTACATTCCTTTATCTATAGTTTACAAAGCTTTATTTATTCTTTACATCGATCTTTTGAAGATTTACATTGGTTTATTTACAATTCACATTGATTTATTCAAAGCTTACATTGTCGTTTTTAAGGTTTACATCGTTCATTTGATCTTTTACTACTCTATTTTGAATGATCGATCCGCTTACTATTCACGCGGACCGATCATTACATGAGTTATCTAACGTTGAACAAATCTAAGTTTACTAATTTGCTTGTATTGCGGACTTGTTGCGCCAAATATTGCTTTTACGTAGGTTTTTACTTTTCCTGCCGTTTCCACCAGCCCGGTTGCCGGTGCGTACAGTACGTTGTTACGTGCTATGCGCGCATTGCTTAGTGGCACTTCGGCATTTATTACTGCACTGTTTTTTTCCTGCAAGTAGGTACTTAGCATTGTTAATGTTGCCACCTGCAATTCTACTTCGTTGGGTGCGTACTCGGGAATAGCGGATAGTAATTGAATAAACTTCGCGAAATTTTCTTCGCGACTGTCGTAGCTCATTTGCGAGGTAGAGCGTGTTTTTGTTTCGGTGGTTTCGTTTCCTTCCTCCCCGTTTTCGGGTGTTGTCGGTTTTGGTGTGGCGCGCTGGCCTTTAATTTTTCGGGCTACGGTAAGCACACTGTCGTATACTTCTTCGCTAACGCCCGAAACTTTTAGCATGTTCATTACGCGGGTTACCAGTTTGCTTAGCGGATCGAAAGCTACCTCGCGTGCCGCAACAGCATTGTTGTATGGTCCCTGGGCGGTGTAAATAGCTTCGAGCGCTGCCGCGCCATTGCTTGCCACTGTTTGCAGGGTACGCAAAGCAATGGCTTCGTTTGATGGATTGTAGGCTTCGCCGTAGCCTGTTACAAAAGTAATGAGTTCGTTAAAGTTGGCCACATTTACAGCATGGCCGGTTTCTGATTTACTAGACATAAGCATAATAATTTATATTTATTTATTGTGTTGTTTGTGGTTAATCTCCGAATGCAGAAACCTGATTATTTGCGGATTGCGCATTATGAGGAAATAACCTAGCGGCAATTTACGGCGCTTACCGAACTTATACTATGTTTTGTAACATGTTGCGGATGAGTGACTTCACGTAGTTTTTAGGAATTGGTGATGTTTTGAACGCTGATGACGTTGATTTTGTGGATTTTCGCTGATACTATTGGTGAAAAGAATAGTTGAACGCTGATTACACGGATTTTGCTGATTTACGCTGAAACTTTTGGCTTGGTAACGGAATTTTATTGTTGTTTATATTTTAAAAAAGAGGCACGGATTATATGCCGAAGCTTCGGGAGGCGCTAGCGGGGGAATATACTCTTTTCAACTAATTTAGATTCCTTTCTTTTAAGAGTTCCTCCAGTTTGTTATTTTTTTTTGGATGAGTAAACAACTTGTAAATGAAATAAAGAGGAAATAGTAATGGTATTATAACTAAAATATTTTTCGCAATAATTGATGCAGCAATTCCTACAAAAACGATACCTACAAGAAATCCAATCGTTATGGCACTAATAATTTTTGATTTCTGTAGTTTCTTTTTCTCTACTATCAGTTCTGCATCTGTTAATTCAGATAAATTCTCTTTTTCCATAATTTATAACTTTAATCGGGTAAATATTTAGCACAACGGGCGGTGTAAGTTGTGCATTCGTAATTTTTTTCTATTTATAATCGTAAATTCATTTTATACATAAATGTTGGATAATGGAAATCTGCTTTTTCCCCCAATCTAACCATTATTATGTTTTTCTCAGGATTAACATACAAAACCTGACTCATAATACCCAATGCGAAAAAGTTATCGGTATAAATATCGACCCACCATTCATTATTATGAATACTATCTTGTAATATCTGATAATTATCAAAATTTAATGTGTCCATCTTAGCTTGTGCACTAATTGAATCGGGAAAATAAATTTGTCCTTTAAAATTACCCATGAAACTGAAATTATACCATTGATATTGGTAACCATCATTTTCCTTATTTGGAATAATAGATTTTTTAACCCATTCTTCTGAAATTATCTGTTTGCCATTCCAATTTCCATTATTGAGATATAATCTTCCAATTTTTGCTAAATCAATTGCGGTTGCATTTAATCCGCAAAAGGATTTTGCAGAACGATGTTTTTTGTCGTCAAGGCTCCATGTTGCTTTATTTTCCATTCCTAATGGAATCCATATTTTTTCTTCCAAATATTTACCTAATTCTTTCCCGGTTGCATTTTCTACGACAATTCCTAAAATTGCAGTGGATATACTTTGATAATTGTGTTTTGTCCCTGGGACACACTCAAATTTCATTCTTTTTATTTTTCCTATTTGATTTGTCCCATAATAAAGTCTGGTCATTTTAGAAAATGGGGTAGAATAAGTTTCCTTGAATTTTAACCCAGAACGCATATTTAAAAGGTCTTCAATTGTTAATTGCCCAAACATTGGACTGTGGTCAGATAATTCCGGAATGTATTTAGTTACCGGGGCTTGAACATTTGAGATATATCCGTCATCGATAGCTAATCCAACAAGTAACGAGGTAACAGATTTGGAAACAGAAAATAAAGTCGAAAATTGAGTGCGGTCATAACCTTTGTAATATTTCTCAAATAATATTGAATCATTTCTAATAACCAGAAATGCCGTTGTTGATGTTTTTGATAAATATTCATCTAATTTTAGTGATGAACTATCATTTTTGTCTATAACGAAATTCTCTAAAATATCTTTATTGCTTGTTTCAAAGCTGAAAGAATCATTTCCTGTGTCAATCTCTGTAAAAGGGAAAATTTTATAGTCATCAATGTCAGCCTTAAAATATTTAGCACTTCTTGTTATAACGGTACATGAATGACAAAAGAACAGAATTAAAATTAGGTAGAAGATTATTCGGGTTTTCATTAAATTTAGTTTTCGAATCAAACGGTTTTTGGGAACTAATATTTTTTTCAGCTTTATACTTTGTTTTCTTTCAAATATGACGCACAATGGTGGTGGTATGAGGTCGTGGCTGTCAGACGAGAGTCGGTTTTTTAATCTTTAAGTTCATATATTTTCGTTGGAGATGCAAACCATTTATTGCCTTTTGAATCAATAGCTGATGCTCTGATGTCAAAAAGATGGAAATCACGATAGCTTAAGTTAATCCATTCTTCTTCATCAAATTTTGATACGCCGCCTGTCCTCCCAATCCATATATTGTCTTTTTCATCCACCATAACAGACTGAATATTGTTTGAAGATATGCTGCTGTTCTTTGTATTATAATTAATCGTATTTGTACCATTATATTTAAATACACCATATGGTGAAGTAATAAACCAAATGTTACTTTCGTTATCTTCGTCAACGCCTAATACATTTGATCCGGCGAGGTTATTGTCGGAAATAATCGAACTCCATACAGAACCATCAAACATTGAAACACCGTTATAATGAGCAACCCATATATTATTCCGGTGATCTACTTTTATGTCAAAAACAGAATAATCTTTTACTAAGCATTCTTCTGATTGGTATATACTCCATTCTACTCCGTTAAAGCTTGCTACTTTATTTTGATAATATCTGTTGTTATTTGATAGCCCCATCCAGATCCTGTCATTATTATCAATGCCAACCGATGTTACACAGTTTGTTGGAATTTCTGAATTTGAAGTATCGTAGGTGTACCATGTTTGTCCATCAAACTTCAAAAGCCCCATCGAGTGTGATGCTACCCAAAGATTGTTTTTCGAATCAAAATCAAAAGCGTTCACCTCTGTATTTAATGGGAAAAACTGCCATCCCGACCCATCGAATCCCATTTTATACAAACCTCCATATCCTCCATACCAAAGATTATCACTACGATCAAAAGCCATAAATGGAGAAGCGCCGAAGTCTATTTCGTCTATTGGGTCGTGTTCAATTATTTGAAAAATAGCTACACTGCATGATTTAAGTAGCCCATTATTCGATTCAACAGTAATAGTTGCAGTCCCGGGAGAGATCCCTGAAATAATCCCATCAGAACTTACCTGCGCAATTCTATTATCGCTCGAGTTCCAATTGAGTGTTTTATCCGACGCATCCAATGGTTCAATTTCAGCAATCAAAGTTATTGCCGAATCAACCGATAGTACGACATTGGTTTCCGACAGATTTATTCCGCTTACAAGAATTTCTTCTTTTTCGCATGACAAGAGGACACTAATTAATCCGATAATTGTAATACAATTAAAAATTTGAGTTTTCATAAATGAAAGTTTAAGGATGTTAAAGTTAGTTACTATTTGTTTTAGTTATTGTGCGAATTCTATGCACAAACTGTGCCATAACGGTTGGTACATGTTGTCGGGGCGGATTTCGAAGAGCGTTCCTGTCCGAAGGACGCGGAACTGCGAAACGAGAATCCGCAGTTGGCGTACCACCGAACCCCGCCCTGCAATATGTACTGTGTTATGCAACGATTTTTTATTTTTTTTTCAATAGTATTTGTGCTGCTTTTCTTGCATTTCCACAATATCCTTTATCATTAACTATTTTAGTTAGTTCTTCTTCAGTCATATTTTGGTATTTGATTTTAAATATCTGTAATTCTGTGAGAGGTTTTTCCTGTCTTTTTGTTGAATTATTTATATAAGGAAATAATTGCTCGGTCTCTATTGGTTGAATAGACGCTGGAATGAAATAACTCGAAATTCCATTTAGACAATTTAAGATTAATATTTCTCCATTTTTCATGAAGTATTTGCAATAGTGATAGTCAAAATGAATCCTCCTAAATTCATTTGAGAATACATAAATCTCTACCCAGTCAATATCCTCAAATTTGAATTGAAACGACTGAATATTTTTTTGTACATATATTTTCTCCTTGTCATAATCAACTCGAATTTTTTGATTTAAACCTTGAAATAAATAATTAAGCATAAATGAAATTGGGATTGCTCCAAAAAGCAATAGTCCAAAAATTATTACATAATATCCAAACTGAAATTTTTGAGTTAATTGGAACTTAAGAAGTAGAATTGAAAGAACAATGAAACCGATTGAAGTCAATGTTTCAATAAGTCTGTAAGTGTTAAATACAGTTTTTAGTTTTATCTCGAAATGTTCAATCATCTCCTCAATTCAAATTGTTGCATAACTAGTGTATAAAATCAATTGTTGTTATTTCGCTTATAGCATAAACAATCTCAATCCCTGGGGTGGCAAAAAATCTCTCGCTGCTAATCGTTCTGGGTGTCACCTGATTGGGTTGTCTAATTTAACTATAATTATTTGATAATGGAAATTGTTGTGGATCTAACTCACCCTCGTCTCCCGTATTAATACAAAACGCCCCTTTATCTGCAAATAAAAATTTTTGAAGAGGCAGAAAAAAATGATCAATATTCAAAAACAAATAACCAATACAGAACAACCTAAAACGCATTAGCTTGAAGTTGATTTGGATATTTTACATTTTTAAATAATTATTGATTAAAAGTGTAGGATAGGGAAAATGATGTTTATAAAAGAATAACCCCGGAAAAGGAGGAAACGATTGGATAGTGGTTTAAACTGTAAAATAAACTTTGCCGGTGAGCGGCAGTAAAGTTGGCTTACTCTTTCACCACTCAAAAACACAAAACTTTGGGGCACATTGGTAGAGAAGCAATTTCTACTTCTTACCTGCCGACACCTTTCTTACCAGATCAATTTTGGCTGTTTGTTCCAGTAAAATGACGGGTACATCTTTTAGGTCGATTGAGTAAAAATATTGCCGGTTAACAGACCGGGGATTTGATAAAATATCTGCCCTGGTGCTATTCAGTGTGTGAGAAGCAAGAATTCGGTTATCGGAAGTATAAAATGTTAATTCCATTTTATCATAGTCGCGATCGTTGTGTTTTATTTCTCTTGTTACATATAACTCTTCGGCAATAAACTCGAGATGATAGGATTGGTAACCGTAACCGTACCCATAGCTGGCTTCTCCGTAATACCGGGTAGCCGATTCTTTTTCTGCCCGTTGAATTATATATTGATTAGAGACGTGTAAATCAAGATTATCCGAAACTATTTGAAAGTTTGTTTCTATGCCCCCCAGCGATTGTACAATATTTTGTGCGTTACTATTATAAATGCTGAATTGAAGGATTAAGTATAAGCTGATTAATATTCTCATGGTATTGTAGTTTTATGTTAGCATTAAACTAGTTACAGATTTTAAAACTGTTGCATTGACTCTAGCAATAATTATACCATAAACCACTAGCCTACAACCATTTCGACTACCAGGCTACTACTACATGGTTGCATGTGCGACTTTTCGTGTTACTTACCATACGATGCGAGAAAGCTGTTCGCGGGTTTGAAGAATAGCACAGAGAAGCAGTTTCATCTATTTCGACGCGTGTTTTAAGCTCACGGTTCATAGGAACTGATCTGCTTTTTTAGTTCGTTCACTTTTTGCTTGTTTTTTACTTAAGCAAGTAAACAGAAGGTTTGTTTACTAAAAACCACAAACGAAATAAGTCGGCTTATTGCCCCGCCGTTTTATTCAGTATTTCCATCATGTTTTCGGGCTTATTTAAGGGGGTAAATCCGAATTGTTTGTACAGTTCGTGGGCATCGTCGGTTCCCAGTCCCCAGCGGCGTAGTCCCTGTAATTTCTCGTGTGTCATTATGGTTTGCATCAACTTTTTGCCGTAGCCTTTTCCCTGGTATTCCGGAAGAATAAAAACATCGAGCAGCCAGGCAAAAACGGCATAGTCGGTAACTACGCGTGCAAAACCAACTTGTTTATTTTCGGTGTAAACACCAAAACAAAGCGAGTTGTCAATGCTACGCTGTACCGTTTCCATCGAACGCCCTTTTGCCCAATACGATTCTTTGCTCAGGTAGTTATGAATAATTTGGATGTCGAGCTTTTGCTTATCGGTTGAGATTTCAATCATCAGTTCTTATTTGTAGTGCCTTAAAATCCCATTAACTGCCTTACTTTTGCGGCATTCTCTTTGGTAGTTAACAATTCCAGCAGCAATAGTGCCACATCAAATGCTGTAGCCGGATTCCACGATGTAATGATATTATCGTCGATTACAATTGGCTGATCGAGTACGTTAACGCCAAAATTTTTCAGCGCCTCGCGCCTTACGGGACTTGGATATACGGTTCCGTTTTTACCTGTTAGAAGTCCGCTTTTCCCGATTGGCAATGCACCGGCACAAATTGAGGAAATAATTTTGTCGTTAGCTTTGAAAGTTCTTATCAGATCGAGAAATTTATCGCTGTATGCATCGACGTAAAAATTGTAAACTTCAAAACCACCGGGAATGGCCAACGCATCGAATTCGTTCACATTTACTTCGTCTATTAGGTAATCTGCCATCAACCGATGGTTAAAGGCACTTTTGATTTCTTTCGTTGTGCCGCAAATATACAGTTTGGTTGAGCAGTCGCCTTCTTCCATGTTCCAGCCCATCACATCAATAAATGCACTTGCTTCGAAAAACTCGAATCCATTGGCCAGTAACAGCAATACTTTTTTCATGGGTTTTAATTTTGGTATGCGTTGATTTTAAATCAATTGTTCTGTTTAATCCCTGGCTACTTTCGCTGGTTGTCAATCTTTACGGAGCTCTTCGGGATTATGGTACGAATTTAACAAAATTGAATGATAAATTTTATTACAGAACTAGCTAGACTCAAACAGAAATCTATTATACACGTACCGGAGCGAGTCTTTTTCGGGTACCCAGATTAATAATGTAAATAGCAATAATTAGCAAGCATCCACTGATAATGGTTAGCACTACAAAATCAAGTTGATCGAGCAAAAATCCATAAAGTCCAAAAGCGATGGGGAGTGTAATGTCGCCTACCAATCCTGAGATGGCAGCCACACGCCCCAGTTTTTCGGGCGGAGTGTTTACCTGCATAAAGGTTTTCCAATTGATGGATGCAAAGACAATACAATAACCAATTACAAAGACGGGCAACGCAAACAACAGTAGCGGCAAGCTGCTGAAAAAGGCAATCACACCAATGGTTACGATGCTGAATCCCACCAAAACAAAAATCTTTGGCAGTGAATCAATGCTGAATTTTTCCTCGCTCCTCCGGCTAAGAATTAAGGCTCCTACAACAAATCCTGCTCCCAATACCGTCTCCAGAATACCTAGTAGGTTAAGGTTATCATTCGAAACAAATTTGGCCATTACCGGAAGCATCACCGATAAAGCGCCAACAAAAAAATGGGCTACAAAGATGTAAAACAAGAGGTTCAGCAATCGGGCATTTGAAAATATGTATTGAAGCCCGGCTTGAATGTCGTTGATTAAGGTTTTGCTTTTGCCCGGATCGTTGTCGCTGCTTTTCCGCCACAGAATATGTTTTCTCTCATAACAAATAAATCCTTCGAAAAATGCCGAGAGTAAAAAAGAAATCCCGTTAATTAAAAACGCGCCTGCATAACCGGTGGCAGCTACCATTGCCACTCCGGCAAATGGCCCGGCAACTTTTGCTATGCCATCAACCAGTTGAATAAGTGAATTGGCTTTACCACACTCGCTTTTCTGCACGATACGCGGAACAATACTGGTTACTGCCGGGTTAAAAAATGCCGACGCCAGCGAAATAACAACGGTTGTGCTAAAAACGGAGAAAAGTGTTAGTTTTCCTGCCAGAAAAAGAAGGCCCAGTAAAGTTATACCTATTCCCCGCACCACATCGGCAATTATGATTACACGTTTTAAGTTGGATTTATCGATGATGGCTCCGGCAATAATCCCCATCAAAACCATGGGCAATGTAGCTGCCAGTAAATACAATCCCATCATGGCCGGCGAGTTGGTCACTTCAAGAATCCACCAGGCGATGGCAATGGCATACATTCTGTCGCCCAGCGCCGATACCAGTTTTCCGGTCCAAAGCAGTAGTAAATTTCTGTTTTGCATTTTTGTTGATTTTATTGCAATACAAAGAAACCAACCAACGCTAACCTTTTCATTTACATTTGTTGATAAAATCCTTTCGTGCCCTGCTTAACTGGGTGGGTGTTATTCCTAAAAAATGAGCAATATGGTAATGCGGGATACGGTTAATCAGTCCGGGGTATTCTTCCAGAAAAAGTTCGTATTTCTGTAGCGAATCGAGGTTTAACAAAGCCACCAGCCGCGATTGCAACTGCGTATTCAATTGCTTGAAAGCTTCGGTTATCACTTTGGTTATTTCGCTGTCGACATTTACATGTGCCATTATAGTGGCGTAATCAGCAATAGAAAGTTCACACTCATCGAGTGCCTGAATGTTCATTTGTGTTTGCACATTGGGAATATAGCTTCCGATAACCATATCACCTTCACGATAAAAATGGGTGGTTATCTCATTTCCGTCAACATCGAGTACAAAACCACGAAGCACTCCTTTTACAAGTCGCCCGATCTTTCGGCACTGGTTCCCGTGTTTTAAAAAGAACTCGCCCTTCTTTAAACGTTCGGTATCGTGCAAGGTATCAATCAGCATTCTCTGATTCTGTTTTTTAATGTTAGTTTATTCCGTGAATTTAGTGAAAATCGAACATAAACATCAAGCTATACAGCCCATCAGAGTCTATTTTATTAAACTTTCGAATAAAATCTTCTGCACCCGATGCCTATTTTAAGCGGTATAAAACCGAGAAGCTAAGCAACAGATTATTTACGTACGATTTCTCGCTAACCGATGTACCATAAAACCGGTAAAGGTATTCGTAACTGGCAAGCAGGTTTCCTTTTAGCTTTTCGCTCAAATTAATTTCATAACCTACCCCAACATTAAACCCCGGTTGAAATGGTTTCATACCCAAATCGTACGACCAATGATTTGTCAAATTATCCAGTAATCGTTCATCATAAAATTCATGATCGTATCGATAATTAACGCTAACTCCTGCATTTAAATAGGGAGCTGACTGCGTTTTTGTTAAGCTGTAAGATACCGATGCCGGAATACGAATATATTTTATACGTGCAATCCTAAAGTCTTCAACATATCGGATGAAGGCATCGTACTGGTAGGTAATATCGTAAAAAACAGCTCCAAGCTGAAATGAAAACCTTGGTGAAAGGGAAGGCGATTTCCCAAAACGCATATTAATTCCGTACCCTAAATCGGAAGCACGTTTCACCGCTTCTTCATTTCCATTGTTTAAAATATATTGCGATGAGATGTAGGATATAGCGGGCCCAATGTAGAACGAATGTTTTCGGTTAACATCTTCAAAAACCAGGCAGTCCTCATCAGGGCAAACAAGATTATGGTATTTTTTCGATACTCTAATCAGGCTTTTGGCATTCAGGTCGCTGTTATCAATATCGTCGAACAATTGTGGCTGGTCGCGAAACTGGTATTTTAACTCGCCTACATACTCCTTTTTATCAAAAGAATAGTTGGTTCCTTTAAGTTTTCGATTAAATTCGGTATTCTTCAATTCAATTAATGAATCGTTATTGGTTTTGTAAAAGTATCTGACATTCAAGTCAGCGGGAGTAAAGCACAACACATTGGCTTCACCTTTTATCAACCATTCTAAAAACACCGGAGTTTTTAAATCGCCTTCAAGAATGTTATCAGAAGTAAAATATTTACCATCGATAAAGCGATAGGCGCGAATATCGTGAGGGAGATAGCTTATTACCTTACTATTATTTTCTTCTTTAAAATCGCACTGCTTCGAATTTTTTACAGCACCTTTAAAATCAATATAGCCTGAAACCGTATCGTTACTATTTGTAATGATGTACCCTGCCTGAAATTGGGCAAAAGAAAGAACAGAAAGTAAAACAAAAAACGATGTCGCAATGTATTTGGTTTTCATAATAAATATTGTATTAGCCTTACAAACATAATACTTTTCTTGTAATAGCTTGATTTTGGGGAAAGACTATTAGCTAACCAAGTTCAGATATTATCAGGTCGAAAAAGCTTCAATCCACATAAGTCTGGTGTGCTTGCTCCATAGTAGTTTTTTCCGCTGTGCCCAGGTAAGATAATTCATTTTATATGGTTTAATAAAAGAACTGTTATCCTGATCTTTTACAGTTATGCCTTTCTCATCATTAATTTTTAAAAATCGTTTCACCCGATCAAACGACTGACAATCCACATTATCATAACTTAACGAAAAATTGTACATCTTTCCATATTTCCGATTTAAAGCATCGTTTCGTAAAATGGCATGCATTGTTTTAAGCCATTCTATTTTTATATCGTGTGGTAAAAAGCCGAACTCGATATAAAATAATTGTTTATGAAAGAGGCCAAGCAAATCGCGCTTAAAGAAACTATTGAATTTACCACGTTGAATGAGTTTCATGTACCTGCGATATTCATCCGAACATTTTTCGATAGTTTGTAGCTGATTGCTTCTTCTACTTGACCGATAGGTTACGGCTGCAAAGAATACGCCTATTGCCATAATTACACTTGAAATGGCTGTTAGTACATCCCAAAAATTTGTTTGAGAAACATTTAAGAGTAACATAAAATTTGAGTTTTAAGGTTGATGATTAATTCTTTAAAGCTACAAAAAATCATTTTAAATGATACTGTCATCCTATTTGGAGTGAAGCACTTATAAAAAGAAAAAGATCGCTTTCGCGATCTTTCCTCAGTTGAGTAATTTTGGGAAATATTTAAAAGGGACTAGTGTGACTATTTAAGTTTTGTTGCCGGTAACGTATGCCGGATAATTCTATAAACATTAGAAATAATAGTCCATTAACACTAATAAGGGTATTTGCATTTCCCCTACAAGTTATGGATAATACAAATACAAAGAAAGAGACTTACGGGTATTTATTTATTTTTTTAACAGAATTGTAATAAAAACTAAGAATGAGAAAGGTTAAAATGACCAAGTTTTTATGAAACAACAGGTTTTCTATTTGGATGGAGATAAATATTTTTCGATCAACCGCAGCATTTCTTCCTTTTGAATGGGTTTTGAAATATAATCATTACACCCTACGCTAAGAAATTTATTCTTATCATCTGCCATGGCATAAGCCGTTTGTGCAATAATTGGAATATCGGGATTAAATTTGCGAATTTCCGCAGTTGCTTCCTCTCCACTCATTACCGGCATTTTTATATCCATTAATACCATGCAAATATCAGAATCAGTGCGCACACACTCCACGGCTTCGTCGCCATTTCTTGCATGCACGGTATTCAAACCCGCACTTTTGAGTATGTTTTTTAGGTATAAATAACTTACCTCATCGTCCTCTGCAACCAACACTTTGCATTTTCTATTACTAATATTAACTGCTGTTTTTTTCATACTCCTTTCTGCTGTTTCTATTTTGGTCGTATTATCAGGAAGGTTAAAATAGAATATACTTCCTTTTCCCAACTCTGATTCTACCCATAATTCTCCTCCAAGTAGTTCGGTATAAGCTTTTGCAATTGTCAGCCCCAAGCCCGTACCTTCATGTGGCCGACTTATTTTTAAATCGGCCTGAACAAACCGGTCGAAAATAGCCGCCATCCTGTCTTGAGGAATTCCACTGCCTGTATCTTTTACAAAAAACGTAATTTTTTCTTTTAAGGTATAACTTCCAAGCTCAATTATTCCCTGTTTTGTAAATTTTACAGCATTGCTTAATAAATTTGCGATAATGCTTTCGAATAAATATTTGTCGGTAAGAAGGATAATATCAGAATCGAGGTATTCACTGGTACAAATAAACTGTATATCTTTTTCTTTTAACTGGGTTTCGTAAACCGATACATGATGGGCAAGCAACTTTGATAAGTTTACTTTATCCTGTTTTACTGTAATTTGTTTGGTTTCAATTTTTGATATATCAATTAAAGCATTTACTGTTGTAAGCAGGCGTTCGCCACTTTGTTGCATAATATCGAAATACTTTTCTCTGGTTTTTTCATCAACAGGAGTTTCCTTAAGAAAACCCAAAAAGCCAAGGATGCCATTCATTGGCGTGCGTATTTCGTGACTGATATTTTGCAGGAACACAGTTTTTAAACGGTTACTTTCTTCTGCACTGTCTTTTGCTTTTTTCAGCTCTTCGATTGTACGCTGTTTTTCGGTAATATTTTCGCCAAGGCTTACTGTTCCTGAAACTTTGCCGTCAACATCTTCAACAACATTATTGTACCATGAGAATATCAGTTCATTGCCATTTTTGGTAATAATTTTCCCTTCATGATGCAACCAGGGGGCTTTTTCGCGTAGAACTGTTTTAAAAGCTTCTTTTAAATAAGCTCTGTTTTCTTCGGGCAAAAAAAGATCAAACCAGTTTTTACCAATCACTTCTTCTTTTGTGTAACCGGTAACATTTAACAAGTAGTTGTTGCATGACGTTATATTTCCATCGTTATTTAAAGAAATGAAGATCATATTAATATCCAGCAACATATCTCTGAATCGCTGTCGTGTTGCCAGAAGTTCTTCTTTTACTTTTCGATTTTGCCAGTTTGCCAGGTGCTTATTCATTAACAAACCCAATAATACTGTACTAAGCGGGTATATTATAATTACAGGCAGAGCAATTGATTTAAACGTACTCAACGACTGTTCCTGAGGTAATAATTGGGTGCATGCCAACATTACCACATGAACCAAAATGCCAAGCAAATACAACCAAAGGAATGTTTTTTTTGCTTTGAACCATTTCAGAACGTAGTTCCAGCTAATACCAATTAAACCGGAAAATACGATTACTGCAATCCCCATCAACATTCCGTCGCCCCCCATATAATACCTGAAAACAGCTGTTATAAAGATTGCGATAAGAGTAGGATACAATCCAAGGTACAAACCGGCGATGGCCAAAAGAATGGAACGTGTATCAAAAACAATTCCGGGAGCATAAATCCATGGAGTAAACATCAGAAAAATACCTATGGCTCCAACAATTATTCCGGCAAAAAATTTAGGAAATATTCTCCTGCTATGTAAAGAATCGATCCAGCGGAACTCGTATATATAACTGAATACAAGGAGCAACGCAATGTTTTGTATTAAGCCGGCAAAAAACGAACTCCCCATAATCCAGAAGTAATTTCATTAATAATTTAGTTAAAGCTAATAAACCATCTTTAATTTGAAAAATTCATTGCCTGTTTTTATGCAGTCAATACGAACTACGAAACAGCCCTCCTATATCTATCTGATTTTCTACCACTTGAATATATGCAGATCAAGTATTCCGAATGAGAATCTTAATAAGTTTTTTTATTAAAAAATCAACAAGGAAACAATAAATAACAGCATCAGCTTTCCGGAAGGAACACATCATGGCATTATTTTCCTTAGTAGACGAATCGATTTTTAATGGTTTATTGAATACATTTGAAACAGCAGATTAACTATTTTGTTGCCTGATGACTCATTTCAAATACCAGATCACCTCCTTTTATTAAATCGAAGTGCGAAATTTTTGTGCCATCTATTTCGCGACCATTTAAAGTAACTTTACTAACGTACACATTCTCCTCGCTTTGATTTTTAGCAGTAATAGTAAGCTGGTTCCCATTTTCAAATGAAACGACAGCTTTTTTAACACAAGGACTGCCCAACTCGTAATATTCCGATCCGGGTGCCAGCGGATAAAAACCAAGGCTGTTAAAGATATACCAGGCACTCATTTGTCCGGCATCGTCGTTACCACACAAACTGTTTACTTCAGCGCCATACATAGTTTTCATGATCATGCGCACCCGGCTTTGGGTTTTGTAAGATTCATCCGTGTAGTTGTACAAAAATGGAATATGGTGTCCCGGTTCGTTGCCATGCACATAATTTCCGATCATTCCATCGCGGGTAATGTCTTCGTTCTTTTCAATGTATTTATCGTCCAGCTCCATGGTAAACAACGAATCCAACATTCCCGACAATCGTTTTTTACCGCCCATTATTTGCACCATATCTTCCACCTGGTGCGGAACATACAATCCGTAATTCCAGGCATTGCCTTCAATAAATCCCTGGCCATGTGTATCCAGCGGATCAAATTCTTTTCTGAACTCGCCGTTCGACATTTTGGGACGCATAAAACCAATTGAAGGGTCGTAAACTTTTTTGTAAGCGTTCGATCGTTCCGTGAACTCCTTTTCAATAGCTTCATCTCCGGTGTTTTTGGCAATTTGTGCAATACACCAGTCATCAAAAGCGTATTCCAGTGTTTTCGACACCGAGTACGAACTTTTATCCTCGGGGACAAAACCGTATTTCATATAATCGCCAATTCCATGAAAATAGGGAACTTTTGCTGTTGTAACTGCAGCATCCAGCGCCCGCTTACGATTAAAATCACCCACTCCTTTCACCACAGCATCGGCCAAAACGGTCGTTGAATGGTAGCCGATCATACACCAGTTTTCGTTGGCATAATGGCTCCAAACAGGCAACATGTGGTGCACGCTTTGATCGTAATGCGCCAGCATCGATTTTATCATGTCGTTGTTACGCGATGGCTGAATCAAATTAAAGAATGGATGTAAAGCGCGATAAGTATCCCACAACGAAAAAATTGTGTAGTTGGTAAATCCTACCGACTGGTGGATATTTTGATCGAGCCCGCGGTAACTGCCATCCACATCTTCGTACACAATCGGGCTTAGCATGGTATGGTAGAGCGCTGTGTAAAAAGTTCTTTTGTCATTATCCGAAATGCTTTCCACCCTGATTTTTGCGAGTTCATTGTTCCATTTCTGCTGTGTTTGGTTTTTCACTTTTTCAAAATCCCAATTTGGAATTTCTGTTTCCAGGTTGTTTAAAGCGCCAGCCATACTCACCGGCGAAAGTGCGAACTTTACTTTCAGCTTTTCGTTTTCGCTTGTATCAAAATTAAAATAAGCCCTTATATTCCGGCCGGCCATCTCAGGGAAATTTTTCTCCTGATCAAAATACCGGTAATGTCCGTCGTAGTTATCCTCGTCATTTTTTTTATGCCCGTAACTTTTAAAAGGCTTTGAAAACTGCATGGCAAAAAATACTTTTCGCGTACGTCCCCACCCTTTTGTCTGACGGTAACCGGTAATCAGCGAATCGTTCTCTACACGCAAAAATGTCCACACGTTTTTCTCATCGTAATGATAAACGTTGTAAACCAGGTCTAGAATTATGTGTGCGTCGTCTGATTCTGGAAAAGTATATTGATGAAAGCCCACTCTCTCTGATGCTGTCATTTCCGCCCCGATGTTATAATCATCGAGTTTTACGCTGTAATAACCGGGCTCAGCGTTTTCATTTTCGTGCGAAAAAACTGAATAAAAACCTTTGCTTCCATCCTCTTGCTGAATCGGATCGAGTACCAAATCACCTGTGGTTGGCATAACCAAAAAATCGCCCAGATCGGAGTGGCCGGTTCCACTAAAATTGGTGTGCGCAAAACCAATTATCGTAGTATCGCGATACTGGTAACCGGCACAATATTCGTACGTTTTTTTATTGTAGTTGCCATCGGGATTAAAGTAAGGTTGCATATCGGTTTGCGGCCCTAATTGCACCATTCCAAACGGTGCTGTTGCTCCCGGGAACGTATGCCCCATAGTACTTGTTCCTACCATCGGGTTTACATATTGGCAATAATCTTTTGGAAAACTTTCGACAGTTGTAATTTCTTGTTTCGTGTTATTACATGAAACGAGTAAAAGCAGCAGAACTGCTAAAAAAAGTAGTGGTTTCATTAAAATTTATTTTTTGTGGCAAACCAAAAACAATACGATTTACTTCATTTTTGATTTGATACAGGCATTAGGTTCTGCCTGTAATATTAAGTTGTTGGTTTCGGCCCGTAAAAATAGAAGTTTCAACAAATATTAAGCAGGAAAAATCATCTGATTTATGAAAAAATCAGCAAATGAAATTTGTGCTACCACTTTTATTAAAAAATGAGATAAACGCTAAAACTACATCAATTAAAAAGATGTGCTGATAAAATTGCGCTTGCAAAGCGCTCAGAAAATTATAAAATAAAACTATTTTGACTATTCTAAAAATCTGGAGTAAGTGATTCGCATTTCCACTCCATCGTTTTTGGCACTTTTTAAGACTACCCTGTTCGGAATGTCAACACGTTGCCCGGTTGTTAAATAAAATCCCTGATTACCTACAAAATTGTCGTCTTCAGGGTCGGTATAATCAATAATCCGTTGTACGTGCTGAGTAATATTAAAACTATAAGTATAATCACTGGTATCTAAATATCCGCCGTAAAATGCAGGATTAAAGAAATAATCGATAGGGCGATATTCCTCTTCATCCGGCGCAACAAAGGTAAACAGCAACTGGTTTGGCGGTGGATAATTGTGAATATCGCTGGCAACAGTATCGACATGAAAAATGATTTCAGCCTTATTTATTCCCATATTGGTAGAGTCTTTCCAGCTTTCAAGACCTGAAATTGTTATTCTTGATTTTAAACCACCTGTTGGCTGAACGTAAACCAAATCATCCTCAACCTCTTCACTATCCAGGTTTTCTAAAAAAGGAGTTCCGGTATAATCATGTTCAATCGCACTTACCCGGGCGCTATATTGTGTAATTAAATAAACCTGGGACAAAGTATCTGGCTCTTCATCTTCTTCCAGGTCAATCGTATTCTCATCATTATTATAATAAACCAACAACGCCGATCCCTGAAATGTACTGGTTGGCACAGTATGTATTGTTAGCAATGCGCCATTGCCCGATACATCCTCACTCTCAATATAAAGCCCCTTGAAGTATTCTAAGAAGACATCGTTAGTTACCATATCAAGCGAATCGGCACTTAACAATTTTTCTCCCAACGAGTTATCAAGCGGAATGGTTAACAACTGATAATTTGTATCCTGACTGGCAGAGTCGAGCTCTACTTTTGGCTTAAAATTAAATTCAGCTAATGGTATATCTGAAGCCATTGATTTAAGATCGACATCTTCAGTATAGTCTGCATCAGGATCAAGTTCACTTTCCATTTCAAACACCTTTAAGTGCTGTGTAGTGATTGTATCGCCATATATATTTCGGTAAAAAACATATAATCTTACCGAGTCTACCACGGGATTAGTACCAAAATCAGGAAATGCTGCTAAACGGAATTGTGCGGCATAATGTGCAGTGGTTTTGCCAAAAACCGGATCGTTGAAACTTCCCAACAGATTGTTATCTGCTTTATTGGAAACAATGCCGTTTTCAGAAAATGTATAGGATGAAATTTTGTCGGACACAGAAATATTCCGAACATTTATCAGGTCTTCTTCAGGCAGGACTCCTAAGCCTAAATCGTTTTGCTCGTTATTGCAAGCTACAAAAGCACTTACAAGAATTAACAGGCCTCCTAAAGTTTTTAATAACTGCACTGTATTGTATTTCATGTTAATTATTCCAATTTTTAACAGTAAGCATCATACACTGCAGCTAACTAAAATGAGCCTCTAAACAGTTATGGTTGCTTCTTCAAATTTCTGATTTCTGAAAAATTACACAAACATAGAAAATTACTACGAGAGCGTTTCTGAAATCAGACTAAAATTGAACTTTTTAAATATAATTTTGATTCTTTAACACTGAAAACTTACACTTTATCGTAAAACTCGTTGTAAGCATCAATATATGTATCTTTTGGTTGGTAGTCAAGGAATAACTTACCGCTTTCCTGAATGTGACTTTTAACATCCTTGTTAATGTCCTCGCTTCCTTGCACTACCGCATCCGAGTAATCGATAGCCATTTTGCTAACGTTGGCAAATGTAGGCTCTTCAATTGCCGTTACATCATCTTTGGTAATACCTTCAAGTAACAATTTCTCGTTAAAATTGCTGTCCAGCGTATTTTTGAAATCATCGTTATAAACCGAATACACCAGTTTCGAGTTTTGAAACAGCGGATCGTTATAGTAATACTTTTTAATATACAACGGCACTAACGATGTAAGCCAACCATGACAGTGAATAATATCGGGAGCCCAACGCAGCTTAATTACTGTCTCCAATACACCACGGGCAAAGAAGACAGCACGCTCGTCGTTGTCTTCGAACTCATTTCCATCAGCATCATGCAAAACGGCTTTGCGTTGAAAATAATCTTCATTATCGATAAAATAAACCTGCATACGGGCAGCTTGTATCGACGCTACCTTTATGATTAGCGGATGATCTGCATCGTTAATAACAAGGTTCATACCCGATAAACGGATTACCTCGTGTAACTGATTTCTACGCTCGTTTACGCAGCCATAACGCGGCATAAATGTTCTAATCTCTCTCCCTTTCTCCTGAACGCCCTGTGGCAGGTAACGTCCTATTTCTGACATTTCGCTTTCTGGTAAATAAGGGGTAATCTCCTGTGAAATATAAAGGATTCTTTTCTTTTCCATGAACCTATAAGTGCAGTTAAAAAACAGTGTGCAAAAGTAATAAAAATAAACGAATTGTCAAGTTAAGTTAGTTAGTTTCAGTTACTATCCTTCATTTTTTTGCTGTTTTAACAATTAAAATTACTTACTTTGCAGCCGCAATTTTTTAGGCATGAAACTGGTTCGCACAGAAAAAGAATTACAAGCTGAAATTCAGCACCTTGCCCAAGGTAATACAGTGGGTTTTGTACCCACAATGGGGGCGCTTCACCAAGGCCATATTTCCTTGGTAAAACAGGCCGTTTCGGAAAATCTGGTTGTGGTGGTAAGTATTTTTGTAAATCCAACACAATTTAACGATCCGGCCGATTTGGAACGCTATCCGCGCACACTCGAAAACGATATGAAATTATTGGAACCAACGGGTTGTTCTATCGTTTTTGCACCAAATGCAAAGGAAGTTTACCCCGAACCGGATAAACGTAAATTTAACTTTGGAAAATTAGAAGAGGTGATGGAAGGTAAACATCGCCCGGGACACTTTAACGGTGTAGCACAGGTGGTTAGCCGCCTTTTCGACATGGTAAAACCTACCAAAAGTTACTTCGGATTAAAGGATTTTCAGCAATTGGCCATTGTTAAAAATATGGTGAAACAACTGCAACTTCCTGTGGAAATTGTACCTTGCGCCATTATTCGCGAAGAAAGTGGTTTAGCCATGAGCTCGCGAAATGAATTATTGACAGAAGAACAGCGGGAAAATGCAGCCGTAATTTCGGAGACTTTATTTAAAGCCAAAGAACTTAAGGCACAGAAATCCGTACAAGAAATCACGGATTGGGTAACAGAAACGATAAACAAGAATCCATTCCTTGATGTTGAATATTTTGAGATCGTTGACGACGAACAGTTGCAACCGGTTAAAAACTGGGACGAAGAATCGACAAAAGTCGGATGTGTTGCTGTTTTTTGCGAAAAGATCAGATTAATTGACAATATAGTTTTTTAAGACCGAAACAAGCATAGTTATGCAAATTGAAGTTTGTAAATCGAAAATACACAAGGTTACCGTTACTGAAGCGAACCTTCAATATGTTGGAAGTATTACCATCGACGAGGATTTGATGGACGCGGCAAACCTTATTGAGAACGAAAAAGTACAGGTTGTTAATATTAACAACGGCGAGCGTCTGGAGACTTATGTTATCAGAGGTGAGCGCGGATCGGGTACCATTTGTTTAAATGGTCCGGCTGCACGTAAAGTGGCGGTTGGCGACGTGGTTATTATCATTTCGTACGCCTTAATGGATTTTGAGGAAGCCAAAACATTTAAACCAAGTTTGATCTTCCCTGATATCGAGACCAATACGGTAGTATAAAATACATTACATATAAATATGAACCTCGTAGTTTTTACTGCGAGGTTTTTTTATTCGCGCCCCTTTCAATGCCTCCAGAGTTTTATTCCGATTAAAAGGAATTAATCACTATTTTTGACAGATATGAATCTAATGTCTAAATCGAAAATATTTCGTGATTTTGAATCGTTTTATCCCATGCTATCGATCTGGAAAGGAAGCGACAACACCATTGTTTTTACTAACGGGTGCTTCGATCTTATTCATAACGGGCACGTTGATTCGCTGCACAAATCAGCAGCATTTGGCACCAAACTCATCGTTGGGCTTAACTCTGATAAATCGGTAAAACTATTAAAGGGCGATAAACGCCCCATTTTAAACGAGCAGGCACGTGCCGAAATTCTGGCTGCATTTGAATGTGTTGATGCAGTAATTCTTTTCGATGAAGAAACACCTGCTGAGATTATAGCCAAAATTATCCCCGACGTGCTGGTTAAAGGTGCGCAATACGAAATTCATGAAATTGCGGGTCACGACACCGTATTAAATAACGGTGGCAAAGTGGAAACACTGGAGTTGATTGAAGGGATTTCAACCAGTGAAATTATTGAACGAATAAAAAAATTGTAGAATCTCTGCGAAAACCTCAGCGTTCTCTGTGGTTATATTTTTTTACCGCAGAGATAGCAGAGAAACGCACAGAGCGACACATAAAAAATGGCAAAAACAAAAACCATATACACCTGCCAAAACTGCGGGGCACAATCGCCCAAATGGCTTGGCAAATGCTCCACCTGTAACGAGTGGAACACCTACGTTGAAGAGATTGTAGAAAAGAAACAATCTACCGGAAAACTTTCGGTGCAGATTTCGGGAAACCAACCCATCACACTCGAGAATATTGAAATGGCCAGAACCCAGCGCATTTCGGTGGGTATTGAAGAATTTAACCGTGTTTTGGGAGGCGGAATCGTTCCCGGCTCGCTGATACTTTTAGGTGGCGATCCCGGCATTGGAAAATCAACACTGGCACTACAACTCGCACTTGGGTTAAACGGGAAAAAGATACTTTACATCTCGGGCGAGGAAAGCCTGCAACAGATAAAACTACGCGCCGAGCGTTTGAGCAATGCCCAAAGCAACTGCCTGTTTTTAAGCGAAACATCGCTTGAGCACATCATCGCACAATCTGAGCAAGCAAAACCGGAGCTGCTGATCATCGATTCTATTCAAACCATTTCAACCGAACTGATTGAATCATCACCGGGCTCGGTTGGACAGGTTCGCGAGTGTACATCGGCACTATTAAAATTTGCAAAAAAAAATCATGTTGCCGTGGTGCTGATCGGGCATATTACCAAGGAAGGTAGTCTTGCCGGGCCAAAAGTGCTCGAACACATGGTCGACACCGTTTTGCAATTTGAAGGCGATACCAATTATATGTACCGCATTTTGCGTTCGAATAAAAACCGCTTTGGATCCACCAACGAGCTCGGCATTTTTGAAATGCGCAGCGATGGTTTACGTGAAATCACCAATCCTTCCGAGCAGTTGATTTCAAAAGTAAGCGACGATGTGAGTGGTACCGCCATTGCAGCAACCGTTGAAGGCGTGCGCCCTTTCCTAATTGAAATTCAGGCATTGGTAAGTTCGGCTGCTTACGGAACGCCTCAGCGTTCGTCAACAGGTTTTGATCTTCGCCGATTAAATATGCTTTTGGCTGTGTTGGAAAAAAGGGCAGGTTTTAAACTCATTGCAAAAGACGTTTTCCTGAATATTGCAGGCGGACTAAAAATTAATGATCCGGCCACCGATTTGGCGGTAATTTGTTCCATTCTATCGTCGAACATCGATATCGCCATTAACCACAAAATTTGTTTTGCCGGCGAGGTTGGACTAACAGGAGAAATTAGAGCCGTTAGCCGCATCGAGCAACGCATTGCCGAAGCCGCAAAGCTGGGTTTCTCGCGTATTTATGTTCCAACGTTGAACAAAGGTTTCGATGCATCGAAATTTAAAATCGACATTGTTAAAGTCAGCCGTGTAGAAGAAGTGTTTAAAACTATTTTTGCATAAAATAAATATAGGAATGCCGACTTGACTCGTCACCCTGAACTTGTTTCAGGGTCTATATCGACAGATGCTAATACGAGTTCAGCATGACGTTATAAAGGCTATGAAATTAAAACTGTACTCAAATAAGCTTTTTTAACGACCTTTTTTTGAAAAACGATTCAACTATTTATAATTTGGCACCCATAATGAAGAAGGCTTTACTGATATTATTTGTTGCCGTATTCGCATTCACCGCTTGCGAAGACGAGATAATGACCAAACCTGAGCATCTTATTAAAGAAAAGAAAATGATCAACATGTTAGTTGATGTACATTTGGCCGATGCTGCTTTTAACCATTTCAGGTACGATTCTGCGATGTTAAACAATAGAACAGAAAACTTCTATTATTCGGTTTTGGATAAGTACGAGGTGCCGGATTCCGTATTCGAACAGTCGCTGGTTTACTATGCCAGTTTCCCAAAAGACTTCGAAAAAATGTACCGTAAAGTGATGAGCCGCCTGAGCGAAATGGAGCAGGAAAAATCGGGACGGAAAGAAGAGTTGCTGAAATTTGAAGAAGAAGAATAACTAGCTGCAAGGTGAGAAAAATCGCCGCCACATACATCTTCCCCGGAACAGCTTCGCCAATAAAAAATGGTATTTTAGTTTGCGACGATGCAGGAACAATCATCGAAATCCTTGATCGTGGAGATACCTTTCGTGAAGAAGCCGGAGTGGAGTTTTACAGCGGTATCTTGGTTCCCGGATTTGTAAATGCTCATTGCCATCTGGAATTTTCGTATCTCCTTAATAAAATAGAAAAGCATATCGGCTTTAGCGGTTTTCTGAAAGAAATTAACCAATTACGAAACGAACCAGCCGACAAAGAAAAGGTTATGCAAAATGCCGATCGGAAGATGTGGGCAGCTGGAATTGCAGCTGTTGGTGATGTTTCCAATACTGATCTTTCGTTGACAGTAAAACAAAAGAGCAAAAACTACTACCATACTTTTGTTGAGGTCTTTGGCTTTCACCCGTTGCGGGCTGAGCGGGCGTTTTCGAAAGCGATAGAAGTAATTGATTTGTTTGATAAAGCCAATCTTTCTGTTTCCATCGTTCCGCATTCGCCCTATTCTGTTTCACATGAGTTGTTCGAAAAAGTACAGAACTATGCTCAGGAAAAAGGAAGACCATTCTCAATTCACAACCAGGAAAGTAAAGCTGAAACAGAATTCTTCTTAACAGCAGAAAGTGATATTTCGAAACATTTCATCGACAACCTCAACCTTGACACAACACATTGGGAACCAACAGGTAAATCTTCGCTACAATCTATAATTCAGTACTTACCAAAAGAAAATCGACTTTTACTCGTGCATAATACCCACACCCAAAAACAGGATATTGATGCATTAAAAAGATACAGAAAACTTGAAAACACCTTTTTTGTGCTGTGTCCAAACTCCAATCTTTACATTGCAAATGAGTTACCTCCGGTAGATCTTTTTCGCCAAGAAAAGTTGCAGATATGTTTGGGAACCGACAGTCTGGCATCGAACACCGAACTTTCGATACTTCAGGAAATGCTTACCATTCAGCAAAATTTCCCTGAAGTTCCGCTGGAAGAGTTGTTGTTGTGGGCCTGCATAAACGGAGCCAAAGCCTTAAACCTTTCAAATACTTTCGGATCGTTTGAAAACGGTAAAAAACCCGGTGTAAACCTGATTACCGGCATCGATTTCAAAACGATGAAACTGACCCCAGACACAAAAGTTAAACGCCTGATTTAAACGAAATTCAATCCCAAATATTTTTAGCTATTTTTGCAGCAATTTTCAGAGGAATGATTAAAATTGGCAACATAGAACTGGAGGGCACTCCCCTTTTTTTGGCACCGATGGAAGATGTCACCTATAAATCGTTTAGGATGATGTGTAAAAAATTTGGTGCCGACGTAATGTACACCGAGTTTGTATCGTCGGAGGCCTTGGTACGCGACGTGGAAAAAACCAAACAAAAAATGCATTTGTTTGATTTTGATCGTCCGGTAGCTATCCAGATTTATGGACACAACATTGATTCGATGGTTCGTGCGGCGCAGGTAGCCGAAGAATTTGAGCCCGATTTTATCGACATCAATTATGGTTGCCCCATGAAAAAAATTGTGCGCCACGGTGCCGGATCGGCGATGCTAAAAGACGTGGACAAGATGCAAAAGATGACGGCCGAAATTGTAAAAGCGGTAAAAATTCCGGTTACTGCAAAAACACGCCTGGGCTGGTCGGCTGGGAATTTGCCAATTGTTGAAGTTGCCGAACGTTTGCAGGATGCCGGTATTCAGGCACTGGCCATTCACGGACGTACACGCGAACAATTGTATACCGGCAATGCCGACTGGACATTGATTGGAGAAGTAAAAAACAATTCGAAAATTCACATCCCGATTATTGGCAATGGCGACATCAACAGCGGGAAAAAAGCCAAACAACTGCTTGACGAAACCGGCGTAGATGCCTTAATGATAGGCCGCGGAGCAATTGGTCGGCCATGGCTATTCCGCGAAGTGAAACATTACCTGCAAACCGGAGAAGAACTTCCACAGCCAACCGTTAACGAAGTAGTAGAAACATTAAAAAAACAACTTCGGTTAAATCTTGAGTGGCGCGATAACGAACGATCCGGAATTTTAATGATGCGCCGACACTTTGCCAAATATTTCCCGGGATTACCTAATTTCAGGGAACTTAAAATTCAGTTGTTGCGTGCCGAAACAAACGACGAGGTACATTCAATTCTTGAAAAGATTACCGAGCAATACGGTACTTTTCAGCTCGACTTTTCAACAGCCAGCTTAAAATAGATTAACCATGGACAACAAGTATTCAAAATATTTCTCGGAACAATCGTTATGGGACAAGCTCAGGAAGTTTGGCAAAGGCGCAGGTGCTAAAGTTGTTTATGCTGTTTTATTGTTGTACTATACATTCGAAGACAAAAGTGTTGGCATTAAAACGAAGCTCAGCATTGCAGCTGCACTCGGTTATTTTATTTTGCCCACCGATGCTATTGTCGATCTCACCCCCATAATTGGTTTCAGCGACGATTTGGGCGTATTACTATTTACACTGTCTGCTATCGCCACCAATATTACTCCTGAAACAAAAGCCAAAGCACGTGAAAAATTACACGATTGGTTTGGTGAAATCAATCCTGAGGAACTCAGCGAAATTGAAAACAATACCTTTTAATACTTTTTTACAAGCACGTTAACAGAGGTTAAAACATTGCTTTTGTGAAAGTTATGGCACACGCTTTGCATGTATCTAATTAGTTGCATATGTTTTAATGAACATGTTTTAAGATGATTGATTAAGATGATTGAAAAAATAAGGTTTCGGCCTTAACATGGTTTTTGTTTTTTGTTTTTTGAGAAGGTAGGTCCTATCTTCGAATTGTTAGCTAGACTGGTCCCGCGATGGCGGGACCTTTTCTTTTTCTGTTTCCCGTTTCAGATTTATTATTACATTAGCGATTCATCTAATCATATTATGCTCACACTCGATTTTTCAATTCTACAATGGACTTTACTTGCCTTGTGTGGCATGCTGATTGGCATGTCGAAAGTTGGCGTACCCGGTGTTTCAATGTTGGTGGTACCAACACTGGCATTAATTTTTGGAGGAAAAGCCTCTACCGGAATTTTACTTCCCATGTTAATGATGGCCGATTTGTTTGGTGTTGGATACTACCATCGTCATGCAGAATGGAAATACTTGTGGAAACTTCTACCCTGGGCTTTTGTAGGAATTGGTATTGCGCTGTGGGTTGGCGAAGTGGTAAACGATACCTGGTTTAAAAACATTATTGCCATATTGGTATTTCTTTGTATAGGACTAATGCTTTGGCGCGACCGTAAAAAAGGACAAAACCTTTTCCCCGACACCTGGTGGTTTTCAGCAATGATGGGTGTTTTAGGTGGTTTTGCAACAATGATTGGCAACGTAGCAGGCCCAATTTTTGCCATTTACCTGCTGGCCATGCATTTACCAAAAAACAGTTTTATCGGCACCGGAGCCTGGTTTTTCCTGATCGTTAATTTCTCGAAATTTCCATTACATATTTTCGTATGGAAAACCATTAACTGGAATACCTTAACACTCGATTTAATGCTTCTGCCGGCCATTGCTCTCGGCGCTTTTGCAGGCATTAAGCTGGTACAAAAAATATCGGATAAACTATACCGAACCACTGTAATTATAGTAACCGCCTTTTCGGCATTTTTACTTTTAATTTGATGAAACAATTGCAACAATATTTTCAGGATAAAACGGTACAAACTCTGCTAGATGTTGGCACAGGCAGCGGAAGTTTTATTACTGTTTTAAAAGAGACATTTAAAGACACGAAATTCACGGGAATTGATCCGGACATGCCATCGCTTGAAGAGGCGGCTAAAGCTCACCCTGATGCAGAATTCAGAAACATGAACGGCGGCCAACTGGATTTCCCTGATTCAACTTTTGATGCAGCCAGTATTTCAATGGCCATGCACCATTTACCCGATGTGCAGCAAACTTTTAAAGAAATGCAGCGTGTTGTAAAACCCGGCGGTTGGATCATTGTAAACGAACTGTTTAGCGACAACCTGAATGCTGCACAGGAAGTGCACAAAAGCATGCACCATTTCAGAAGTACAGTTGACAGGCTAAACGGTGTTTGTCACAACGAAACGTTTACGCGAACAGAAATTTTGGAGAACGTTGAAAAAGCAGGATTGAAAATTTGTGAAGCTTTTAACCAGGAAAAAGCACACCAGGAACCTGGCCCGGAAGAAATTGCCGAACGCAAAGCCAAACTAACTGATATGCTTGGACAGGTTAAAGAGAAGCCTGAATATAACAAGCTTAAGCAGCAAATTCCGGAAATTGAAAAGGCGCTGAAACAACATGGTTTTCAGATGGCAACACGCGTTGTTATTATTGCAACTGTTGAGAAAGATTGATAGATTGTTCTCCAATAAAACGCAGCTGGCAACTTTAATCTACAGCCTGTTATTTACAATATTATTGTAGATCGATCCAAACTGCACGCGAATACCAAAGTTTGCTCCAACTTCGAAAGACGATGGCAACTGCACTTTATTCAATAATACATCCTCCAGCGAGATTTCTCCTTTCGCCAGGTAAATCTGATCGTGAACATTTTCAACGGTAAAGCCCATGCGTACCGAAAGACCGCGAATAATACGAACCGAAAGATCGGTATCGAAAGTGATTCGGTTTTTACTCCAGTCGTGCATATAATTTGTAGCATTCAATCCGGCCTGAACTTCGCCCCAGGTTTGCACAATCTGCAAATCAAGTCGTAACGATTGCTCCCACAGGCTTTCCTCCAATTTATCGTATATCGATTCTTCGTAATATTTCATCCACTCAGGGCCAATGTAGTAGGCAATTGTAAATACTTTTCGGTCCGACACATCCCAGGGAAAAATATTGTATTCAATTGCAGGTTTAACCGACATCGAGTACTTTGTATTGCGGTAATTGCTATTGTAAAAACTACCAAATAATCCGGTCGACCAACGCGACGACAAACTTTTTACGGCACTTGATGATGCATAAGTTGAAGTATTATCAGAGCGATACTCTTCTCCATCACTCGTATATTTTTGTGTATTTACCGAACGGCGTGCATTATTTCTAATCCTGATATCCTCAGTAACTTTATCAGCACGTGCGTTAAACGAATAATTGTAATTCGTTTTGCTCTCTTCAAGGTTTACCCGGCCACTAACATCGCCTCTGAATGTCCAGTTGTGCCATGGATCTTCTACTGGTTCTGCCTCAGTCGCTTCTGCGTCACCGCGATAACGGAAACTTAATTGATCTGACGCTTTTGTCTGGTTTACAAAAGGCATCATTCCCAACGAAAGAGCATCTTTAAGTTTTTGCCGCTCTTCTTCATTCGTATCGCCAGGCATTGTGGTACAGGTAATGGTAAAGTTGCTAAAATTCTCGAAGGTAAGATTATTATACATCAACGAATAAACCATACCTCCGGATCCACTCACTCGGTTATTAATTATAATATGCACATCAGCCACGGCCGGATCGTTCACAAAATCAACAAAACGCATATTCCTACGCATGTAATCCATGTCGAGTCGAACCCCCTCTATGTACACCTTTATTTTAGCATCGCGCTTGTTGTACGACAACGAGCCACGACTCTTTATTCGCGAATCTTTTTCAGGATTGTCGGCGGCCGAAACATTACTAAATACGAAACAAAGTAAAATTGCAGAAACGGTGAGAAAACGCAGCATAATCTTGGTCCTCCTTATCAGGTTCAATGTTGGTTTAAAAAGTAAATATGCATTAAAAGCAGCCCAAATATAGAACTTAGACAGCAAAATATAAAACTTACTATCTGATTTTCGTTTACTTTGTATTACTTCTTAATAATGAACAAGAAACATGGCGCGCAGAGAGAAAAAAGCACGAAGTAAAGGATCGGCCGGGAACAACCGAAAATCAGGTGAAGATTTTTTACAAAACAACAGTCAAAAAGCGGGTGTTTTAGAAACCGGCAGTGGTTTGCAATATTTAATTGTTGACGAAAAACAGGGGCCAAAACCCGGACTTTTTGATACCGTAAAAATTCATCAACGTGCACTACTTCTGGATGGGAAAATTCTGGAAGATACCTACCGCCAAAACCAGCCCGACGAGGTTAAAATTGAAGAACTGATTGAGGGGCTACAGGAAGGATTACCTATGATGAGCGTGGGCAGCCGTTATAAGTTCTGGGTGCCTGCCGACCTTGCCTGGGGCCGAAAAGGAACGGGGAATAAAATTCCACCAAATGCTGTTTTGAGTTTTGATATTCGTTTGATGGAAATTTGCTGAATCATCTCCAGTGCAAATTCAGCCACGATTTTACACCGGCCATAATCATTTCAATGGCCACCGACCCCACAAATAGTGCGGTAATACGACCGGCCAGGTCGAAGTAACGTTCAATTAATTCTTCACGTTTTTTGCGAATTATATCGTGCAGAAATTTCAAAATAACCAAAACAAGAATGCATAGCATAACCGCCACTACTATGGCCACACACGATACCAGAATATCGTTGCGCTTACCAATAACTACACTTGCACTGATGGTTCCGGGGCCAATTAAAACCGGCATGGCAATTGCTCCGGCGATGTGTTTCGATTCGCCACGCAATATTTCAATGGCAGTAGGGCCACGAAATACAAACTGAAGCCCGATTATCAGGAAGACAATACCACCGAACAGTTGAAAGGAAGCAAAACGTACTTGAAAAACGTCGGAGAAAATCTTATCACCCAAAATGGCAAAACAACAAAATGCCACACTTGAAATAATACCTGCACGAAATAATACCCGCTGAAATTGTTTAGTGTCGAGTTTATCAACAATATCGATTAGATATACGATTACCAAAAAAGGATTTAATAATACAAGTAATAACAGTACCGATCTTATAAATTCATTCATCCTCCAGTAAATTTTTATAGTTGCTTTGAGTTGTAATTACTACTAGTTCGTGGATGTCAACAAAAACTATCCGGGTAAATATAAAAATAGATATTTGGAAAGCAATAGCCTTCAAAAGTCAAATGGCTATAAATATTTTACAGGGCGCCATCATCAACAATGCCAATAGAATAAGACTTTCTGCCTCTAAATTCTGATTTATTCCCAGAAGTATTACGAATAAATATTCCGCTTTTTGATGGCAGTTACAATGGTATCCACGATGGTGGTGATATCAATTAATGAACTATCAATGGTTAGATCGTAATTAGCAGCATCGCGCCAGTTTTTACCGGTAAAATGCATACAGTAATTGGCACGTTCGCGGTCTGTTATCTCCAGCTCATGGTCGGTAACTGAAGCATGAACACCATAGTAATTCGTTATTCTGTTCTTCCGAAATTTTTTATCGGCATGAATAAATAAATTAAAACAGTTCTGATTTTCTTTTAGCACAAAATTGGCACAACGCCCCACAATCACACAGGGTTCTTTTGCTGCAATTTCACGAATGATTTTACTCTGCACCAGAAACAGAGTATCGAGAGGTGGTTGTTTTTCATTCACATAAGCATAGTTTTGCTCGTACAACTCAAACAGTAATGAATGGGCAAGCTTCTGCTCATTTTTACTGATAAAATCAGCAGTAAAACCACTTTCTTTTGCAGTAATATCAATCAGGCTTTTATCGTAAAATGCTATTCCCACTTTTTCGGCAAGGCGTTTGCCAATTTCATGTCCGCCACTTCCATACTCTCGCGAAATAGTAATTACAAGGTTCGATTTTTCACCCAACTTATCATCTTCTGCTATTTCTGTTGCACGAACTTCAAGCCAGCCATTAACCAGCTGTAATTTTTTGCTGAAGAATTTGGCAATAAAACCCACCAAAACAGCTGCCACAATGGTTCCTTCGCGTATTCCAAGCAGTTGATGCAGAAAAACCAATGAACTAATAATACCGAGAATGACCATCGCACTATCAACTCCAATTTTTGCTTTACCAAATTCTTTTTTAAATGTTTCGGAAATAGCCATTGCAAGTCCTTCGCCGGGCAGGTAAGTAATTTTTGCTTTTACTTCGAGAAAAACACCAAAAGCCAAAATCACACAACTTAGCAAACACCAGAAAGCTTTCCATGCATAACTCGATACACTTATGAAAGCGACCATATTCATTGCCAGGTCGATAAACATACCAAACGCAAAAACCACCGGCAACTGAATGAGTTGTATTAAACGGTATTTTTTGCGTAAAACAGCCATTTGCAACAACATCAGAAAAATATTGAACACAATGGTTAACTGGCCCAGGGTAAAGGGCATTTTAATACTGTAAACGTAGGGAATACACGAAATTGGAGAAACACCCAGATCGGCTTTTACAGAAAGGGCAACGCCAAGTGCCATTACAAACAGACCAATACCAAAAGTAATGATCCGGATTAAGAGTTTATTTTTTAACATGTCATTTTATTTAACGCAGAGGCAGGGGCTTAATTCGGCTAACAAAATTAGCAAAGATTGTACGTCGTTATTCTAAAACTAAGCCAATGTTAAAGTGAAATAATATGAGAAACATCGCGCACATCTCGTTACGGCTTGTACAAATTTCAACAAAAAAGCCGCTCCTTAAAAAAGGAACGGCTTTCTCAATATTGTTGTGCGATTTATCTACTAATAGAACTTCGCTCTTTTATCTTCAATTTCTACCGAGTTACGGTGAACGTTAAACACTTCCGATCCTACACGGTAAGTATTTGTTTGTGCCAAACGCATTTTTTCGGCAGCCACATCAACACCAACACCTTCGTTTACCGAAGTTGCCATAACAACATATACTCCGTTGTTTCCTTCAATTGGTTCTGATACCTCGTCAACATCAAGAGCTGCAACGGTACCAACAACTGCTGGCTCAAGTCCCATACCAGGAACAGAATAAGAGTTGAAATTTATACCTGTTGCACTTTGTACTTCAACATCAAGAGCTGCTGCAATACCGGCAAGATCTGTATTTGCACTAAGTGCTTCTTTTGCTTTCTCAACTAACAGTTCAGCTTTTTTCTCTTTGGTAACCGCCAGTTCAACACGCGATTTAACATTCTCAAACGGTGCGATACCTTTTTCAGTTACACTTGCCAAAATTGCAATTACAAAATTGTCGTTCAATTCAAAAATGCGCGAGTCCTGGTTGTTGGTCAAAATATCATTAACCTCTGCTTCGTATGCAGCTCTAATCAGCGGGCGTGAACTTTCCAACCCAACAATAGTAAGGTCGTTTTCACCTACATTAGCCACACGTTTTGTAAGACCTTGCTCTGCTACTGCCGCATTAAATGCTTCGCTTGTAGGATTTTCGCCTACAAACTGACTTGCTTGTGAATAAACATTCTGGTATGTTTTTGTACTTGGCGTAACATTTCGTGTCAGGTATGCCACCTGAACCTGACGGGTCAATTTTCCGCGTTTTGTAGTTTGTATCAGGTGAATACCAAATTGTGTTGCTACAATGGTAACACTGTCGGTTGTATTCTCGAATGCAACATTTTCAAAAGGTTTTACCATTTGTCCACGCTGGAACCAACCGAGGTCGCCACCGTTTATTGCCGAACCCTGATCGGCAGAGTTTGTTCGTGCCAGTTCTGCAAAATCAGCACCGGATTCAATCATTGTTTTTAAACTGTCGGCCAACTGCTGAGCTGCAATAAGTTCTGCCTGTGTTGTTACCTGCAACAAAATATGACGGGCTTCTACCGAATCGGGCATCATTTCCGATTTGTATAACTTAGCTAATGTAAAAGCTTCACCATCCTTGTACGGGCCATATACCTGACCAACTTCTGCACCTTCATCAAAAACCCATGCGCCAATAGCTTCAGGCAGATCGTCTTTTTTGTCCCATGCATCATTAAAGCTTATATCTGAGTTTGTGTCAACAAACTGAACAGTATTTTCAGTCTCTTCAAATTCAGCTTTAATACCAGTGATCCATTCTTCTGCTTCAGCAAAATCACTTTCCGATGGTTCAACCGGATAAGTAATGTATTCAATTCTTCTGCTTGCTTCAGAATCGTATTCTTCCTTATTGGCGTTATAATAATCTCTCAGATCTTTATCCGTAATGGTAATATCTTCGTCGGCAACGCTGCTGTGTGGTAAAGCAATGTAATCGAAATTAACGGTTTTACTTCCGGCAGCTGCGCTTGCTTCGGCCTGTTCGCCGGTTATATACATACCTTTTGCCACCATATAAGTGTATTTGCTTTGGGTACGCTCTTCAACAATTTGCTGCTCGATGTTTAACCAATATGCGCGTTGATCAGCAGGAACTGCTCCTGTTTCCATACCTTTAAGAAAACGAACAACTGCATTACGATCAAACTGACCTGTTTCAGGGTTACTAAATAATTGTCGAATAATCTGGTGTGGGTTTGATCCCTGAAGCATGTCGAATAACTCGTCTGAACTAACTTCAATTCCAAGATCTTCATAAGCTTCACCCATTACAATCTCGGCAATTTTTCTTTGCCAGGCTTGTTCGCGAACCTGTGCCCACGTATTATCATCTAATTGATTCTGCCCGTAGTTTTGTTTGAATATCTCACCTAACTCTTCTACCTCTTGCTGAAATTCAGGATATTGAATTGATTCTCCATCAATTACACCTACTTCTAAACGGTTTCTTTGGAACATTGACGAACCTCCTTGTAACAAATCGCCAAGGATAAATGCTGCCAACGAGAGACCAATTACAATTGCTACCAGTAATCCTGCTTTCGTTCTAATGTTTTGTAACGTTGCCATTGATTTACAGTTATTTTTAAGTCTAAATCATTAAATTTTTTCGAGCTACGAAGATAATAATTTTAACTGTTTTACCTCTAATATTGAACATTTTTTGCGACATCGCGTTAGCCTCGCTGAATATTCTTATTTACAGCACGTTACAATAGGTGGATTTATCGAATTAATCGTCGAGTAGTTTGAGTTTTACCAATTCAATTTTGGTATTGGTTGCTTTTAGAATTTTAAATTGGAATTTTTCGATTTTAATGATGCTGTTTACCTTAGGAATGCTCTCGTGATGAAAAAGAATTAACCCGGCAAGTGTCTCAAACTCTTCACTCTCCGGCAGCTCGAGAAAATACTTTTCATTAAGGGTATCGATTTCTGCACGTGCCGAAAATACAAATTCTGAATCGCTGATTTTCTTTTCCACAATACCTTTTATATCGTGCTCGTCTTCTATTTCACCAAAAATCTCTTCTAAAATATCTTCGCTGGTTACCATTCCTGCTGTACCTCCGAATTCGTCAACCACAATGGCAATACTTCGGTGCTCCTGAATAAAAGAACTCAACAGTTTATTGGCTGGCATAGATTCGGGTACAATCTGAACACTTTTTATAAACGGATTTATAGTTTCGGGATTTTTAAACAACATTGAAGAGTGCACATAACCAATTATATTATCGATACTTTCGTTATAAATCAGGATACGGGAATATCCGGTTTCCACAAATTTTTGACGTAATTCACTTATTGAGGCACCGGTTTCCAGCATTTCAATTTCGGTACGTGGAATCATTATCTCGCGCAGTTTTACTTTCGAAAAGTCGAGCGCATTTTTAAACAATTTTATCTCCGTTTCCACAAATTCTTTCTTTTCAGTGTTGATGCCGTCATTTTCATTTATAAACTCATCCAGATCGATCCTTCTGAACACCTGGTTTTTATCGTCGGTATTTGGTTTTGTTTTAAACAGATTCTTCAAAAGGAAGTTGGTAATGCTTAACGAAAACCTTGAAATAGGGTAAAAAATGATATAAAAAAATGCCAGTGGAAGAGCAAAAATATTTAATAATGTATTGGGAAATATCCGGAATAATGTTTTCGGCAAAAATTCGGCTAACAATAGAATAACGAAAGTGGAAACTATCGTTTGCAATAAGAGAACCAGCGATTCAGATTGTATCGAATTTTGCAAAACCGGTTCTAATACTGCGGCAAAAGCAATACCGTAAACTACCAGTGCAATGTTGTTTCCAACCAACATCGTTGCAATATACTGCCCTCCGTTTTGGGTAAGAAATTTTAATAGTTTTGAACTAAACGGATCAGATTGTTTATCCAGCTCAAGACGCAGTTTATTCGCTGAAACAAAAGCAATCTCCATTCCTGAAAAAAAGGCTGAGAGAATGATTGTAACCAGAATCAGCAAATATGAATTCATAAGGCGTTAGTTAAATTTTAGCGGATCTTTAGGCGGTTGTTTCGTTTTTACCGGCTTACTCAAACTGTCAGTTTGTTTTTCATTGCTGCTTGTTGCTGCAGGCTGCCGGTTATTATCTACCGTTACAGTAATAACACCTTTCGGATTTTTAATTTTCCAGTTCAGCATGTTCTGGTCAGATGTTAATCCCGTTCCGGTAATAATTTTATCGGCACTTACTATCTGTACGTATTCTTCAGTAAAGATTGTTTCATGCTTTTCGTCGTAGATGAGATGTTCAGTTTTTAACGAGTCGCCTTTCTCGTTAATAACAACTACGTTATTTTTTGCTTCCCACTTTTCTTCTTTGATGAATTCTTTTGCATAATCTGCCTCAATACTAAAGGTAATATTACGGTCTTCATCATACCTGATAAACAAAAGTCCTTCGGGAAATTCGTGGTATGTTTTTCCTTCGTTATCAAAACGAAGTAATTTTTTTGCTTTTAAAAAGAAGCGAACCGTACCAGAATCTGTAGAGAGATTTTCGAAATTGGTGGCCTCTAAAATGGGTAGTTCTTCCGGGGAACCAAAAGCTTTTATCTTTTCAATGTCGTTTTTCTTACAGGCAAAGAAAAGTATTGCAGCTCCCAATACGGGAACTGCAATACGAAATATTCTTAAAAGTTGTACTATTTTAGAAACGAACTTTTGTACTTTCATTTATCCAACCTCCTACTTGATAGCTTGTACCTTCCTGGAGCCCTTCCATAAATGCTTCTTCCTTATTCGGGAAATATCTTCTGTATTTCGAAAGGTTTTCTGATGCTTCAATTGAACAGTCTTCGCCGCGGCGAGCTTTTGCAAAATAGTCGCAAGCTAACCAGAATACGGCTGATTTCTCTAAAGCTGTTCCTTCAAATTTTTGCGATGCTGCAACATAAATGTTACCAATTAACATGTTTGCTTCACAGAAATCCGGATTTAGCTGTAGTGCTCTTCTTGCATCGTTACGTGCACCTACAAGATTATTATCTTTAATGTAACGCAATAAACCTCTCTCGTAATGGTAGGTTGCTTTAAGCTCATCATCGGTTTCCTGATCGATAGCCATTTGATAATATTCTCTGGCTTTATTAACATCTTCCTTTTTCAGGAATCGACGAGCCATATTAAATGCTGCTTCAGCAGAAGGATCAAGCTCGTACAAACGTTCTGTTGCAATACCGAAAAGTTCAGTTTCAGTACATCCGGCTCTACCTAAACGGCGTAACATCGATTTAATAAAGTCTACATCACTTGAGTTTTCCTGATATTGTGGTGCATAAATGCTTACTAAAGCTTCGCAATCAGCAGCACCTGATTTTCCAAAAATATTTTCGATATAAGGTATAACCTGCTCCTGCGTTTGTTTTACTTTATCTTCGTCTTCATTGGCTTCAACAATAGCATTGGCAATTGAAGTACATTTTTCATAATTTGTAACTACTTGCTCTTTTGGCAGTTCTCCAAGTTTGAATAATGCAACAGTTGTTTGCATTAACAGGATAAGAACTGGTGGTTCAGTTTGTTCACCCTGAAGTTCAACCGACTCTGATAACCATTCGTAACCTGATTTATGAATCGCTTTTAATTCATCTCCTTCAGGTGCATTATCACGATCAGCACTCAGTTTATATTTCAACCACGATGTACCTTTACGACCTAACACATAACCACGATCGCCAAAATACTTCATTCTTTTATCGTACAACTTCATGTACAAATCAATACCCTTATCACGGTCAGCATCTGTAGTTGCAGTTTCAATTTGATTTTCATAAATCTTACCACCATGAATATAAAGGTTTGTAGTTGACTTAGGATACTGGTTATAAAGTTTTTGCCAGTGAGGTATAGCTGATTTATAATCTTTTTGCTTATAAAATTCTGAGTACAACGAAAGTTCGTTTAAAAACGTTTTGTCCTGCGCTTTCATTAATTCATCCAGAGTACCAAGGTTAACATCGCCGCTTTCAGCTTCAGCACCATCTCCTGACGGAATGCTTCCACTAAATGCAAAATCAAACACATTGCCTGATTTTCCTTCAATGTCCAGTTTTTTCGATTCATCAATAAAGGTGAATCTGATGTATTTTGTTTTTTCATCAGCTTCAACTTCATATTTGCCATCAAAACTGGTCAACATTTCACCACCTTTATGTGCCTCAACGGTAATTCCAGCTGCCGGTTCTCCATCCATATAAACAGTTCCTTTAATTACTCTTTGTGCCTGTGCAACTGTAATACCGACCATTACAACTGCCGCCAATAAAAGAGATATGCGTAAAATAGCTTTCATAATGAGTTTTATTTGTTTTTCTTTTTTTGAATTTTATTCAATTCTACGTTGCATAAACCACAAATCGTGTAAGCTTACACTCAAATTAACTTTTGCATATTTTTCGAGCACCAAATTATGCTCTTTTGTTCCTCTTTGTCCAAACTCAGCACCTATATTAAGTGTTGAGTTGGAGCGATACATTGGTATTCCAACTCCAAAACTTATGCCAAAGTCGTTAATATGCTGTCCGGCAAAGGTGTGGTAAGTTTGCTCGTATTTAAAACCAGCGCGATAAGCTACACGGTTAATAAAACTTCTGATCGAAAACTTATCCGGAATCCACTCAGCCCCAATCGCAAATTTATTTAAATCTGTTAAAAAAATACTTTTGCCACCTAAAAATTCAGCGTTGGCCCATCCTTCGTGGTAATAATCAATATTAATTTCGTATACATTTTCTTTGGCAAAAGATAAACCCGCACCAAATGTCATAGGGAAAACCAGCTCACCTTCTTCTTCTTCCTCGTATCGCAAAGTGTCCTGATCCAGTGCTCCTGCGTACGATAAGTTTTTCTGAATGATATCGGATACGAAGTCGGTGTATTCCGGAGAATTAGCATAAACCAAACCTAATGTTAAACTTTTGTCATCTTTCAAAGGCATGGTAGCCTGTAGCCCCAAATCCAGTCCAAAATCACGAATTCGCAATGTAGAATAACGTTGCAGATTGTAAAAACTAGGATCGGCAAATGTTACTTCCGTATTACGGTTTAATTGCCCAAAACGATAGTTAAGATTTGCACCAACAGAAATATTTTTGATGGGTTCTATGGCAAGTCCCCATTTGGCATTCGATATAGTTCCTGCGCCATAATAGGTGGTATAAACATTACCAACATTTTCCATATCGTTAACCGATGTAACGAAATAACCTACATCAGAATAAGGCGTCAGGCTTAAACTTGTTGCCATCCATCGGTTTATCCTGAAACTCATGGCAAAATATTTGAAATTTATATCGTTCGCTTCCATACTGTTGTCATCCGTATGATATCTTGCAAACTTGCCTTCCAATCCAAACTCAAATATAAAATTAAGCGAATCAAGCGATGTGTAACTTGCGGGGTTGGCCGCATTTATCTGCATATTGTATCTACTTGCCAAACTAGCTCCTCCCATTGCAGTTGAACGCCCAAGCGAATACGGTTGCAAATCTCCAAGTCCGTAACGCGAATATGGCGATGTGGTGCTATTATTAAACTGTGCAAATAATACAGCCGGGATAAATATTAACCCGGCAATCAAAAAACTTACTCTACTTACTCTCCCCATTATGTTGTAAAATGCGGTTTAAACCCAAGCTGGTTAAATTAAAGTGTACAAAGAAAGAATTTTTTAATCTCTTATCAAAAAATTCGGCATCGCCCCCGGTAATAATAACTTTTAAATTATCATAAAATTCGTTAAATGAGGCTATTGCACCATCTACTTCATACACGAAGCCATGTTGTACTCCGGCTCTAATTGCCTGCTCGGTTGTTTTTCCAATTAGTTCATTAAATACTCCCTTTTCCACTTTGGGAAGCTTGCCTGTAAACTGGTTTAGCGCTTTATAGCGCATCTCCAAACCAGGAGAAATATTGCCACCAAGATATTTGCCCGCTGCTGTTAACAAATCATAAGTTATTGCAGTTCCGGCATCAATTACCAAAACGTTTTCGTTCGGATACAAATGATAAGCTCCTACAACGGCGGCAATCCTGTCTTTTCCAAGAGTCTCCTTGGTTTCGTAACAGTTTTCGACTGGCAATAAGGTGGTGGGCCCTAACTCAATAAATGTATCAAACTTCTCCGTTAAGGCTTCTTTCAAATTGGCTGAATAAAGCTTTACCGATGAAAGTATTGCTTTGTTCAGCCCTTTATATTCCTTTTGTAATTTATCTATTAATGATGGCAAAAACTCATCAACCGTAAAAGTGTTAATCACTTCATTACGGTTACAGACCGAATATTTGGTCCGGGTATTGCCAATATCTATTACAAGATTCATTAATCAATAATTCGCTGACTGATATCAAGCGCTTTTACGGAATGCGTTAGTGCCCCGATAGAAATATAATCAACTCCGGTATGCGCCACTTTGCTAATACGCTTGATGGTCATATTTCCTGATGCTTCTATTTTTGCCCGACGGTCGATAATTTCAACACACTCTTTCATCATTGAAGAACGCATATTATCGAGCATTATGATGTCAACATCGGCAGCTAATGCTTCTTTTACCTGATCGATGGTTGTGGTTTCAACCTCAATCTTTATACTTTTTGGAATTTTCTTCCGAATAGCTTCAACTGCTTTGGTAATACTTCCGGCAACCTGAATGTGGTTGTCTTTGATCATTACCATATCGTACAATCCAAAACGGTGGTTCGAAGCTCCGCCCATACGCACAGCATATTTATCAAGGTAACGGTATCCGGGCAACGTTTTTCGCGTATCCAGAATCTCCACTTTTGTTCCCTCAATCTCCTTCATACATAAATTGGCATAGCTGGCAATTCCCGACAAACGCTGCAAAAAATTAAGCGCCTTTCTTTCGCCGGTTAATAAAGCCCTATAGTTTCCTTTAAATTCAGCAATAATATCGCCGGGGACAACGTGACTTCCATCGGGCATAAAAACTGTCCATTCAAGATTTGTGTCGAATTTTCTAAAAACCATCTCTGCTACCTGCAATCCTGCAACAACTCCTTCTTCCTTGGCAACAAACTGTGCAGTTTTCACATCGTTACTATCAATCAGGTTGTTTGTGGTAATGTCTCCATCGCCTATATCTTCTGCATAAGCCATATCAAACAAAACCTCTGCCGATTTTAATGTTTTCTCATCCATCATAGCTTTACTTTCTTATGGGTTCAAACTCAATGTTTTTGTTTTTTTGTTGAATAATATGTGTTTTAAAATCAGGATTCTCCTTCTGAAAATCTTCCCGGATATGTCCTCCACGACTTTCTTCGCGAACCAATGCAGCTGTTGCAATCAGTTTACAAATAAGTGCGGTGTTCCTGATTTTAATTAAATTGTATTCGTTTAAATTACCGGCAAATTCTGCCTCAATCTCCAGAAAACGGTTAAGGGCAGTTTCCAGGTCCTTTTTATTTCTTACAATTCCCAGATTTTTTGACATCATCGTTGCCATTTCGTTCTGATAAGTAAGAAAAAGCTGCTCATTCTCTTCATCCAGAATAATCGGATCCGGCTCGTCAAAAAATTGTTCAGATGTTGCTAGTTTTGCTGCTTTAACACTGGCCCGTTTACCAAATACCAAACATTCTAATAGTGAATTACTTGCCAAACGATTGGCTCCCATAACACCGGTTGATGCAGCTTCTCCGCAAACAAAAAGTCCTGAAATATTTGTTTCAGCATCGAGGTTTGTGCGTACACCTCCAACCATGTAATGGGCAGCCGGAGAAATGGGCAACTGATCCTCTGTGAGATCAAAACCAAACTCTCTCAAGTGTCTATCAATATTTTTGAAACGATCTCTGATTTTCTCTTTTTCAAGATGCTTTAAAGACAGGAATATATGATCTTTGCCTGATTTCTGAATTTGCCTGAAAATACTGTAAGCCACCACATCACGCGGAGCAAGTTCTGCTAATGGATGAATGTCCTTCATAAAACGCTCACCTTCATGGTTGAGCAACCAGGCTCCTTCTCCACGAACTGCTTCACTAATCAAATAAGCTTCTTTGCCGGGAATATACAAAGCCGACGGGTGAAACTGGATAAACTCCAGATCTGCCATGCGTGCACCGGCATCATAGGTAAGTACAATTCCATCGCCTGTTGCGGTATGTGGATTTGTTGAACGGGCAAAAACCCTTGAAAGTCCACCGGTTGCAACAATTACCGCCTTTGTTTTGAAAATGATATTCTTGTTTGTTTTAAAATCGTAGGCCTGTACTCCAACTATCGAATTGTTGTTCTGAAGTAACTTTACAACAGCAACATATTCAAAAGCCTCAACATTCTTTTGCTCCCTGATAAGGCGAAGTTTAAAACAAGTCAGCTCTTTTCCGGTTGCATCGCCCCCGGCATGTAAAATTCGGCGTTTGGTGTGCCCACCTTCCAAACCAAGCACATAGTCATTGTTTTCCTCATCGAATTGCATTCCCAAATCGATTAGTTCTTTAACCCGTTCGCGACCTTCGTTAACCAGTACTTCTACTGCATCATGATCACATATGCCACGGCCGGTAACTAAGGTATCGTGGGCATGCTGTTCGGGTGAGTCATCCTCTGAAATAGCTGCAGCTATTCCCCCCTGTGCATAATATGAATTACTTACATCAAGTTGCGATTTGGTTACAATCGCAACGCGTCCGAATTTTGAAGAATGATAAGCAGCCGACAATCCGGCCAATCCACTTCCTATTACAACCGTATCAAATTCAAGTATTTGCATCTGTTTTTTATGCTTCTCGCAAACAAGCCTGCAAAGTTAGCATTTCTTTTAAGCAAATACCTAAATTTTATCAAATGGTTCTATTTTACCGCCATAAAGTTGAATTGTTCTCCATATCTTAATTTGCGGTTTTGTTTAGTTGTTTCTGCCTTATTCTTTTTTGTCGGGAAGATAATCAGGTCTGATTGGAGAAAATAATTCCAGCACGTTGGCATCTTCAAGCACTTTTACTTCGTGCTCTATGTTTTCAGGAATACACCAACTGTCGCCCGCCGTGGTAATAAACCAGTTCTCTCCTATTCTGAAATTTAATCTCCCCGATAAAAGGTACCCGGTTTGTTCATAAGGATGATCGTGTGCCGGCAAATCATGTCCGGCCTTTAACTTAAACTCACACAAAATGGTCTTCTCTTCAAAAGCAAGAGGACGCATTACAATACCTGGCAATAAAGACCTGAACGACTGACTATTATGCTTTGTAAACATCTGGTAAAATTTTATAAATTTACTAAAGTAAAAAAGTCTCAGCACGAATTAAACTTTATTCTATTATAAATGTCTTTATTGGTATCATTTCAACAATGAACAATGTTGAAATGTTAATTAATGTTCAGAATGTATAGTTTTTTACAGAAACAATATGAAGCAAAAAATTTTTATCGATTTTTGCGCTTTAAATGAACCTTTGCTGATTTAAATTCTAATAAAATAAAAGCCATGAGTTGGAGAAAAATTACGTTTATTGTTGTTGCCCTGATTGTACTATTAGGAGGTGCGGCAGCACTATCACAACTATTCGTTTCAATGAAACCGGAGCAACCTAAAAGGCCCGATGTTGAAATGAAACGATCTGTTAAGGTGGAAACCGTTAACTATTCAGAAATAACTTCACCGCTTTCACTTCCGGGAGGTAGAGCAGTTTCGGGTAGCGAAGTGCTGCTTGTAGCTGAAGCATCTGGTAAAATTGAACCGGGAGCAGTTGTGCTTCGTAAAGGTACATCATTTAAAAAAGGACAGGTGATTGCCGAAATTTACAAGGATGAAGTGGAGCTGGCACTAAAAGCCAGAAAAGCACAATTTTTAACAACCATGACATCCTTGTTACCCGATGTTAAGGTTGACTTTCCTGAGCAACTATATGCTTACGAAACTTTTTTCAGAGCTATTGAACTTGATGAAGACCTGCCTGAAATGCCGGTAGTACAAAATGAAAAACTGAAAATATTTTTGGCCAGCCGGGGCGTTCTTACCGAATATTACGGAATTAAACAAGATGAAAAAAGATTGAAACGCCATACACTCTATGCACCTTTCGACGGAACATTTACACAGGTTAATTTCGAAACCGGTTCGTATGTAAATACCGGTGGGCAAATTGCACGAATGATTCGCACCGACCATGTTGAAATTGAAGTTCCTGTGCCAAACGAAGACAGCGACTGGATTAAAATTGGAGATAAGGTACTTATCAGTTCTAATCAGAACAATTCATCAATTGACGGCAAAGTAGTTCGTAAATCAGATTTTATCGAATCAGAAACACAATCGCGAAGTATTTTTGTTCAGGTGAATAAAGCTGACTCTGACCGGGTACTTCCCGGACAACTTTATGCTGTTCAATTTCCCGGACAAAAAATTCCTGATGCAATGGAAATTCCGCGAGGTGCCGTTTTTAATACAAGTACCGTTTACGTTGTAATTGACGGCGAACTGAAAAAACGTGAAATAAACGTGATAAAACGAAATGAAACTACACTAATCTTTAACGGCTTGCCCGAAGGTTCAAAAGTGGTTTCCGAGCCATTAATAAATGTAAAAGAAAATACTCCGGTTAATATTCTGGGCGAAGAAAGTAATAACAAACAACGCCCCGGAAATCAGGCTAAACCACAATAGAAAAAGGAGACAGATCAATGAAGAAGATAGTTGAACTTTTTGTAAAATTTCCCTTTTACGCGAATCTGATCTTGCTTTTCCTTATCGTGGTGGGTAGCTTAAGTTTTCTTTCGATGAAGAAATCTTTCTTCCCCGAGCGTGAATCGCATATCATTACTGTTCGCGTAGCCTATCCCGGTGCGTCGCCGGTTGAAATGGAAGAAGGAGTTACCTCGAGGATTGAAGAAGCTGTACGGGCAATTCCAGGCATATACGAAATCAATTCAGTATCAGCGGAAAACAGCGCCAGTGTACGTATTGAAATACAACCCGGCTATGATATTGACGAAGCACTAATTGAGGTAAAAAACGCAGTTGACGGTATATCTGCATTACCAACTGCTGCCGAACGACCCATTGTGGCAAAAACAAGAACCACCTCGCCAGCCGCTCGTTTGCTGGTTACCGGCGACGTGGATTTGATGACACTTAAAACATACGCTCAGCAAGTTGAGGAAGATTTTTTGGGATCAGGAATTATGAGCCAGGTAACCATTTCCGGATTTCCAAGCCTCGAAATATCTGTTGAAGCTGAAGAAGAAGACCTGTTGCGCTACGGCTTAACTTTTGACGATCTGCAGAGCGCAATAACCAACAATAACCGAGATATTTCAGGAGGACAACTTCGTTCGAAAGACGAAGAACTTCTAATTCGACTGCGTTCAAGAAGTGCCGATCCGAACAAAATTGGCAACATTATTTTACGTGCTAATCCTGACGGAAGCGTACTACGGATTAACGACATTGCCACAGTAAAAATGAAATTCTCGGATGTGCCCAATAAAGCACTGGAAAAAGGAAATCCGTTGATTAATGTTAACGTTATGAAGCTGATTACGGAAGACCTTGATGAGATTGACCAATATGTTAAAAAATATGTTGCTGATTTCAATTCCGAGACGCATGGTGTTAAATTAATTTATTCGCGTTCATACTTAGACTTATTAAAGTCGCGTCTTGATTTGCTATACAGCAATGGAGGAATGGGATTGATACTTGTTGTAATTATCCTGGGAATTATGCTCAGCACTCGTTTATCGTTATGGGTAGCTTGGGGAATTCCGGCATCATTCCTCGGAATGTTTATTGTGGCCAATTTAATGGGAGTAACCATTAATATGATGTCGCTTTTTGGAATGATACTGGTAATCGGAATCCTGGTTGATGATGGAATTGTTATCGGGGAAAATATTTTCCAGCATTTTGAACGGGGTAAAAGCCCGATGCGGGCGGCTGTTGACGGAACTGTGGAAGTAATACCAGCGGTTACCTCATCAATCTTAACAACTGTAGTAGCTTTTTCGCCGCTTATATTTATTACCGGCCGCATGGAAATGATGTACGAAATGGCGGTAATCGTAATTGCGAGTTTGCTCATTTCACTCGTTGAGGCTTTCCTTGTTCTTCCTGCTCACCTTGGAAACGAGAAAGTATTAAACCGAAAAACACTACACCGCAAAGCAAAAGGCCTGCGAAAATATACTGAACGCTTTTTTACCTGGTTGCGCGATTATGCCTATGACCGGGTTGTAAAACTGGTTTTAGAATGGCGATATATTGTGATGGGAATTCCGGTGGCGATGATCGTTATAACACTCGGATTAATTGGCGGACAGCTGATTAAAACGACCTTCTTCCCCCGAATGGAGTTCGATTCGTTTAATATCAACATTGCATTTACTCCGGGTTCCGGAGAACGCCAAACCATGGAATACCTTGAGCGTTTTGATAGTATTGTATGGGTAGTAAACGAAGAGTTGATGGCCGAATACAATGATACACTTCCTATAATCGAAAACAGTATCATCAACCTTGGTTCTGCATTTAGTCGTGATGAAAGTGGCGCACACTGCGGAAACATTGATGTATCGCCACGAAATTCAGAAGAAACCGGAATCAGCTCGTTTGAAATTATCCGCCGGTTAAATCAGAAAATAGGAAAAATACCCGAAGCCGATAAATTTACAATTGGTGCCACGAGTCGATTTGGCGATCCGGTTTCCATTGGCTTAATGTCGAGAAATACCGAAGAACTGGAAGCTGCACGCGATTACCTCATGGACAGGCTTTTACTATACCCTCAGCTAAAAGATGTGGTAAATACAAACGCTTTGGGGAAACAGGAAATTCTTTTGGAATTAAAACCAAAAGCCTACATGCTTGGCTTAAACGAAACATATATTGCAAGCCAGGTACGCCAGGCATTTTATGGTGGCCAGGCGCAGCGCCTGCAGGTTGGTCGCGACGAACTTCGTATTTGGGTAAGATATCCCGCCGAAGGTCGCGAACGTATCGGTCAGTTAGAGAAAATGAAAGTAAAAACGCCTCAGGGCGAATACCCGTTAATGGAACTTGTTGATTACGATATGAAACGTGGTCCGGTAAACATTAACCGCTTTAACGGAAAACGCGAGATTCGTGTAAACGCCGATATGGTTGATCCGGATGCTTCGGTTACCGAAACACTGGATCTTATTAAAGCAGAAGTTATACCGGAACTTCAGGTAATGTATCCGGGTATTTCTGTCATCTTCCAGGGACAACAACGCGAAAGTGAAAGAAACATGAGTGACCTGGCTTTCCTGTTTCCAATGGCTTTTCTTGCCATTATATTTATACTGATGATTAGTTTCAGGTCGTTTGAACAACCAATGATCATTATTATAATGATTCCAATATCAATTTTGGGAGCAGTTTGGGGACACGGTATTCATGGCAAACCACTTTCGATTTTGAGTTTATGGGGAATCGTAGCCCTCACGGGTGTAATCGTTAACGATGCCGTGGTTCTTCTTGCCAAGTACAACCTGCTAATTGAGGAAGGACTTAAAGTAAAAGAAGCAATTATTGAAGCTGGAAAATCGAGGCTTCGCCCCATAATTCTAACCACACTTACTACTGCTTTTGGGCTTTATCCACTTATACTCGAAACAAGTTTCCAGGCACAGTTTTTAATACCAATGGCTATTTCGCTGGTATACGGAGTTGCTTTTGGAACCATGTTTATCCTACTGTTTTTCCCGGCGCTTATTATGGTACTAAATGATATCAGGAAGTTTGTTCGCGAACAGTGGAGCGGAAAGGAAATTGCACGCGAGCATGTAGAAATTGCGTGGCAAAATGCACAACGAAAAATTGACAATAGCATTTATCACGAAGACGAGGAAGAGGAGGAAACAAATGAATAAAATAGTAACGATGATATTAATAATGGCTATGAGTTTGCTTACGCAGGCTCAGCAGCCATTGTCGCTTACCAATGCAATTACAAAAGCGCTTGAAAATAATTACAGCATAAGCATTGCACAACAAAACCAAAAGGTTGCCGAAATTCAAAATAACTGGGGTACAGCAGGTCGTTACCCGTATATTAACCTGTCGTTGGCCGATAACAATTCGTACCGTGCAGTTGATGGCGACAATGCAACTTCAGTTAATTTAACAGGCGGTGCTTCCGTAAACTGGACAATCTTCGATGGTTTTTCAGTGAGCATAACTAAAACCCGCCTGGAAGAACTAGAGAACCTCTCGAAAAACAATACCGCTGTAATGGTAGAAAGTACTATTCAGTCGGTTATTCTGGCCTATTACGATGTTCTCCTGCAAAAAGAAACACTCTCCACGCTTGAGGAGATAATGAAGCTTTCGCAAGACCGGTTTGAAAGAACCGAGCAACAAAAAGAATACGGTTCTGCAGTAACCTACGATGTATTGCAAGCACAAAATGCTTACCTGGCCGACAGGGCAAACTATCTGCTACAGGAGGTTTCATATAAAAACTCGAAAAGAAACCTGGCATATTTAATGGCAGAAAAAGAGGCGGCAGATTACGAATACACAGAAAAATTTGAAGCAATTACACCGGAATATACCCTGGCCGGACTACGGGCTCAAATGATTGAGAACAACAAGAGTCTTCAAAATCAGTACATCAACCAGCGTTTATTGGAAAATGCAATTGCATCAGCCAAAAGTGCATTTTCTCCATCGTTAGACTTTTCGGGTGGAGTAAACGGCACAAGAGCCGGAAGCAAAATTGGCGATATGGATATGGATTGGGCAAACTCGGCAAACTTTTATGGCAACTTTACTTTAAGCTGGAACCTGTTTAACGGCGGAAACAGAAAAAGAGCTCTGCAAATTGCAGAGATCGACAGTGATATTGGCGAAATTGAATTGACCGATATGCAACACGATCTCGACAATTCGCTGGCCAATCTCTTTGAATTTTACCAGGTACGCAAAGAATTACTTATGGTTGCCGATGAAAACCTGCAAGCAGCACAACTTAACTTACAAATATCGCGCGATAAGTTTGAAGCGGGTGCCATTAACTCTTTCAACTTCCGCGATGTTCAGGAAATATACCTTCAGGCAGCACGCGGCAGACTTCAAGCTATTTATAATTTTATAAATGCACAAACTTCCTTATTACGCTTAACCGGCGTAATAGTACAGGAATACGAATAAAAACAGGAAGCCGGTGAGATTCGAATTCACCGGCTTCTTCTTTTAATATATCACTCCCAAAACACTTCGTTTCAACCACCTACCATTTTGTGAAAATTCTATCGCGTCTCTTTAATGCATTTTTAGATCATTATTGTTAAATTTGAGAGATATAATGGTTTTCTAAAAAATCATAGATATGGGAAAAGAATTTAATGTTGACCAGCTTGGAAAATGTTCTGTTAAATCGCCACTAAACCTCTCAACGGTTGAAGGAGATGGGATTTTCGATTTTATTCGCGACGATGAAAGAATACTTTGCTACAACTCGCTATCGAAAATTAAAGATCAGCTGGAAAAAGGAGAAGAACCACTTTCGTTTGAGCGGGCAGGCCCAAAAGAATACATCTATTTTGAGCCGGCCAAAACACGTGTTGCAATAGTTACCTGTGGCGGCTTGTGCCCTGGATTAAACAACGTTATACGAGGCATAGTAAATCATATCTGGGAACGCTATGGTGTAAAGAAAATATATGGAATTCAATATGGTTATTCCGGATTTATTCCTGAATACAATTTCCCTTACGTAGAACTTGATCCGGATGTGGTTGATGATATTCACAAGGCAGGTGGCACTATGTTGGGATCATCGCGCGGAAATCAGTCTGTGGAAACGATTGTTGACACACTTGAACGCCTGAATATAAACATACTTTTTACCATTGGTGGCGATGGCACACAACGCGGAGCACATGCCATTGCCAAAGAAATTAAGAAACGAAACTTGAAGATTTCGATTGCCGGAATTCCCAAAACAATTGATAACGATATCAATATGATTGAGCGTTCTTTTGGCTTCGAAACGGCTTTTTCCATTGCAATGACTGTAATTCAAAATGCACACTACGAAGCTAAAGGAGTTTATAATGGAATTGCAGTTATTAAATTAATGGGGCGCGACTCTGGGTTTATTGCTGCCAACGCTGCCCTGGCTTGCCCCGATGTAAATTTTGTACTGATTCCCGAAATGGATTTCGACCTGGATGGCGAAAAGGGATTTCTTACTGTACTGAAAAAAAGACTTCAGGAAAAGCAACATGCAGTTATTGTAGTTGCCGAGGGAGCCGGTCAGTTCTTTTTTCAGAATGACAATGGCGAAGATGCATCGGGAAATAAACTGTATGAAGATATTGGTTTGTACATCCGGGATAAAATTCGTGAGGAATTTGAAGCTTCCGGTTTTCCGTTTACCATGAAATACATTGACCCGAGCTATATTTTACGCAGCACACCGGCCAATGCAAACGACAGTAAATTTTGTTTTCAGCTGGCACAAAATGCCGTGCATGCAGCTATGGCCGGACGAACAGATTTTGTGGTTGGTTACTGGCAGGGAGCATTTACCGTATTACCGATTCCGCTGGCAACGAAAGAACGCAAAAAGGTTAATCTCGAAGGAAATCTTTGGCGAAGTGTATTGGAAGCAACCGGCCAACCAATATGTATGAAAAACGATTGTCCGTAGCGGCTTATTTTTGAGTTGTAGTATTTTCAAATCAAACACGAACCCATTTTCGTTGTTTGTTCTTTTCTTCTTTGCCGCGAAAAGCCGCCTCTATATCAATTCCTTTTCGGTTGGCAATGGCACAGAGGTAAATAAAAATATCTGCCAGCTCATCAGCAATTTCAGGGAAGTCGGAATTTGAATCTACGAGCAAACCCTCTGATTTTCGAACGGCTTTAAACAACTCTCCTACTTCCTCGCCTAACAACAGGCATTTGTCAATTGTGGTTTGTGCAGCAAATCCCCGCTCCTGTTCCAATGCGGTAACATACTTTTGAAAATCGGCGAGTTGTGGATGATCTTTTAATGTTGGCATAGGTTTTAACTTATACTGTTTGGTGATTCTACAATTACTTCTTTTACACAGGCTCCGGGCGAAAGTTGCAGCAACCATTCGATGGTTTTAAAAAGGTCGCCGGGCTGAATCATTTGCTCACTTTCCAACGGAGTTCCTGCATCAAAGGCCATTTCCGTGTTCACCCAACCCGGGCACAAAGCAGTTACTTTTATTCCCAGCGGATTTAACTCACGGTAAAGCGATTCACTTAAGCCAACCAAACCAAATTTTGAGGCGCTGTAAGCTCCACCGCCTGAGAAACCAACTTTCCCCGAGCGCGATGCCACATTAAAGATGTACCCGGATTTTTGTGCTTTCATTACCGGAACAACTTCTTTTAACACGCCAAATTGAGCCGTAAGATTGGTCTCCAGCATTTTCTCAAATTCATCCTCCTCAATATCCACAGATCCGCTAAAATGGATGCCGGCATTATTTACCAAAATATCGATGCTTCCATTTTCTGCAACAATTTTTGCAACTGCTGCTTTTACGGCCGGCTTATCTGTAATATCCAACTGTAATATTTTTGCATTAATTCCAATAACTTCCGCTACCTTCTCCAGGTTTTGTTTGTTTCTCCCCGCGAGAATTGTTTGATAACCCAGTTGCGCCAGTCCTGTGGCAATTGCTTTACCAATTCCTTTTCCTGCTCCTGTTACAACAGCAGTTTTTTGTTCTCTCATAGTATTGAATTTGGCTAATAAAGATAAAAAGACGAATGAGGATTGTGCAGGTTTTTATTGATTTTCTGTTCCGGAGTTGACTTCCAGCAGGAATCCGCTGCCATGAATATTCTTGATCTCGATGTTTGGATCGTCCTTCAGATATTTGCGCAGTTTGGTAATAAAAACGTCCATGCTGCGTGCCGTGAAGTAACCGTCTTCGCCCCAAATTTTGCGGAGTGCGGTTTCGCGCGAAAGCAATTCGTTTTTATTTTGGCAGAGCAGTTTCAGCAAATCAGCTTCTTTTGGCGACAACTTTTGTTTTTCGCCTTCGCGGGAGATAAAACGTAATTTCGAATCAAACTCATACGACCCGATTGAGAAAAGAGATTGATCAGTTATGGGCTGCGTTGACTGCCGCTTTATAATCGCCTGAATTTTACACAGCAACACTTCGGTATCGAAAGGTTTGGTAATATAATCGTCGGCACCGACATTATAACCTTTTAAAATATCTTCTTTCAATGTTTTAGCCGTAAGAAAAACCATCGGGATATCGGCATCGAGTTTCCGTATTTCAGTACCAATGGTAAATCCGTCTATATTGGGTAACATGACATCCAGAATGCAAATTTGAAACGATCCGGCTTTGAATTTATCCACCGCATATTTTCCGTCGTCAACCCAGGTAACTTCAAAGTCATTCAACTCGAGGTACGATTTTAAAACCGCCCCAAAACTCAGGTCATCTTCCACCAGAAATATGTGTTGTGCTTTGCTCATCTATTTATTCCCATCCTCACCCCTTTTATCCCCCGAAGGGGGAATTTCCTCCCCTATGGGGAGGTCAGGAGTGGTCAACTGTTGTTAATTGCTACTTCATTACAAAGAGCTTATTTGTTACTCCCTCACAAAAGGTAAAAATACATCAAATTTGCTTCCCTTGCCGGGTTCGCTGCTCACGGAAATGGTTCCGCGATTCGCTTCCAACACAGCTTTTACGTAACTCAATCCCAGCCCAAAACCTTTTACATTGTGAATGTTGCCACTGGTTTGGCGGTAAAATCTTTCGAATATTTTTGCCTGAACCGCCTTGTTCATACCAATTCCTTTATCAGCCACCGAAACCACTACTCCTTTTTGCTGATTAACAGTTGACACCATAATCTCAGGTGTCTCGCCGGAATATTTATTGGCATTATCGATCAGGTTATAAACCACATTCGTACAATGAATCCGGTCGGTAGTTACCATTGAATTAATGGCTTTCAAATCCAGCTCAATCTTTCCGCCGCGCTTTTCAACCTGCAATCGAATTCCCTGAACGGCATCGCTGATCAGATCATGCACATCAATGGTTTCCCAATGAAATTCAAAGTCCTTTTTATCCAATCGTGCGATGGTGAGAATATCCTCCACCTGCCGGTTCATGCGGGTATTTTCCTTCTTAATCATGCCCGCAAAATATTTTATACGCTCCGGATCGCTCAGCACTTTCTGATTGGTAATTGAATCGGTTGCCACCGAAATAGTTGCGATGGGCGTTTTAAACTCATGTGTCATGTTATTGATGAAATCCGACTTCATCTCAGAGATTTTCTTTTGCCGGATAATGTAAAAAATACTGAGGGCAAAAGTTACAAGTATGAATACCGAGAAAAAGAACGAAGCGATCAATAGCCAGTTTAGTGAGCGATATATAAAACTGTCGCGATCAGGAAAAACTACTGCCAGTTTTATGTCTTTCTGAAAAATATCGTTGGGATAAAGTTGTGCCTGAAAAGCGGTGTTCGCCACTTCCAGCGAATCAGTTACCGGTTTTGGAAAACTCAGCTCCTCTCCCCGAAAAATGCCGTATTCAAAATCGAGTGGAATATTATTCTCGCCAAGTTCCTTTTTAAGTACCTCGTAAATCAGGTTTTCATCCAACTGACGCACGTCCCATGTGGCAACTTCGGTAACTACTTTATTCGCCATTCGTTTTAGGCTGGTGGCTTTTAGCTTCACCCGTTTCGAAATATCGGGAGCCAGAATTTCAAAGGTATCCAAATCAGTAAGCAGCGAATCAATCTTCACCGTACTAATGGTATAAAGCGAGTCGGCACTTCGAATAATCGTGTCGCTTTTTACAAATACAACACTGCCCGGCTCCGGACTATCGCCAGCAATTACGACATGGTTTTTGCCCGTAGTTGAGGTACTCAGGTTATACGTGTACGACTGCACTTTGCGGCTGTCGGAATCATTGTCGATGTGAATTTCAATACGGGCTTCATCATTATCGGGAGCAAATTCGCGAATGATTTTAACCGGTTTACGTGCAGAGTCGGTCCGCTGCTGGAAAACGCGGGCCTCGCCTGGCGAAACATTCCATATTAACTCATCATCCGAGTCGGTATCAAATTCAACATCGAAATCAAAATCCTGGAGCAAATGAACCGAATCACCCGCAAACACCATTTCGTTTACCACGCCAAGATTGTGTAAGTCTTCCAAACGACTCACCGTTTGCTGCATCGCCCGGTTAACGCCTCGTTCGAACATCTCGTTTTTTACCCGGATCGCGTTGTTCATCCACACGAGCTGCACGGCAATGATCCCCAAAATAGAGACGCCCATTAAAATGATTAATCCGGTAAAAAGCTTCTTGTTCATGCTTCAAATATAGGCAAATACAACTGTGCATTGTAGATTTTAACTTTTCCTTAACAGATTTTAACCGGCCTTTAACGGACTGTCTGACAAGCTTCAGCGTATATTTGTTCCGGGAGTCAGAAATTGATTTCAGTCAAAAGATTCAAACGAAAACAAAATAAATTTTAATAAATTAACGACATGAAACAAGTACTATCACTTACAGGAATTTTAGCCCTTGCCCTATTTTTCACCTCTGCCATTTCGATTAACGAAGCGCCGCAGGATCCTCCAAAAACGAAAAAGGAGAAGAAACACATTAAAATGGTGAAGGTTGGAGACGACGCCAAAAAAATGGAACTCGATACTGTGATTGAGGCCGACCAGGTTTTTGTATGGAATGGCGACACAATTGGTGGCGGAAAAGAGTTGAAATGGATATCGGAAGAGGATTTTGATTTTGATATGGATTTTAACGTTGATGTAGAAAGCGACGAAAACGGGAATGTATTTATTTTGAAAGGAGACGGAGCCTCAAAGCCAATGGTATACGAGTTTAAAACTAACGATGGCGACTCGGCAAAGCACATAATAATGAAAGTAATTTCGGACGATGTATCTTCTGATGTTATGCAATGGCACAGTAAAAGTGGTAACGATATGTTTTTTGGTGCACCGGGTGCTGCCAGTCCTAAAGTTATTCGCATCGACAAGCAAAAAAGCGGAAATGTGATCGACCTTAGCGATCCTGGAATTATTTCATTCGATAAAAAAGAACTGAAAAACGGGAAAGAAAAGATCGTGATCGTGCGCGAAAAACCAAGTGAAGAGGATGTTGAAATTCATGAAGAAATTATTATGCACAACAGCGGTGCAGCACCAATGATCATTCACGAAGGAATGCCGAATATGACCAAAAGAATTAAGGTAATTGCCGATGATGAAGGCCACGTTGAAATCTTGGAAGACGGCAAAACCTGGACTGTTGAAGAAAGTGATGAAGACACTCAGGTAATTGAAAAGGACGGTAAAAAGATCATCATCAAGAAGACGAAAAAAGATGGTGAGATGAAAGTTGATGTGGAAGTAGAAGAAAATATTGAGGAAAACTAATTAGACTATCGTTGATATATGAAAATACCGGGGAATTGCATCTCCGGTATTTTTATGTCTCTTTTACAGTTTTTCGATGGTGAAAATCTTATTCCTGTCGAACTCACTCCAGTAACGGATAGCCAGCTTTTCAATATACAGCCAGTATTGCTCGGTTAACAGCCCGTAAGTTTGAACACCATACTTTATCTCATTCTGCATTTGTGCTGCAATATCAGGCTTCACCGATATTTTAATTTTGTGCTGATTAAATGTCGCGATAATAGTCGGCACATCCAGAATTGTATCGGATATGCTAATCAATCCCTGTCCGATTGTAGCACCGCTACTAATCTGAATGCCATCGTTGAAACAACTGAGTGGCGGCTTTTTTCCGGCATATGTTGTAACAGTAAGATTATTCACTCCAACATTAAAATATTCCATGGCACGAATACCCATTTTGGCGCCAATAATGGAATAAATGCCCGTGTGACCATGAATTTCGTTGGTCATACTAATTGCTTTCCATTCTATCAATCCGTAATTTTCGATGGTAGATTCCAGCATTTTTGCATAGGCCGGTTTATACAAATCAGCATCAACAGGGAAGGTGTTAAACACCCGGTTTGTTGTCTGCGTTCCCGAGCCGAGTATGGCTGAAATTGCTTTGTTCACAACATCGTCAGGCAGGCCATTTTGCATTGTTACATAACTTACTTTGCCTTCAGTATTTTCGGTTTGAAATAGAATTGGCACAGTTAGATAAAGTGCCACCAGGTCGTCCCAAAGCTGCAGATGTTCTGCCTGCATTCGCGAAACAATCTCAGGATGTTGGTGCACCCAGGCAATTTGTCGTGCATATTGCGAGTTGGTAGTTTTAATCGCTTCTAGATAGGCCGCATCAACATTGTAATGATCGGTATTGTTTCCCACCACTTCCAGCGGAATATCTTTTTGTTTGAAATAGGTGTAGCTCTCCGGCGAAACCGACTCATTAAAATCGGTGTCGATGTACGGATTGTTGTACCAAACAATTCGCTCGATTTTATCCTCATATTCAGGGTGCTGCTCCACCAATTCGGCGTAGGTTTTTAACGATCCCAAAGCCACCAAAGTAATTTTATCAGGATAGTTTTCAAACACCGATGAGATCAATTCTGCCGAACTAATTTTTTGAGAAACAAGCTGCGAACTTTCTGATGATGCCCATTTAATTTTTTGCGTGTACGCTGCCCATGGTGGCAAATCTTTATCCAGCTTTTTATCCAATCCAACAGGAATTCCCTCGTGATGAAAAGCCGAAAGCAGGTTATTTACTTTCACAAAAATTGAATCGGGACCCAACGTTCCCTGCGAGCAAGTGATGCCTAAAACACGCGTATCGTTCTGTGCCAAAAACATCGAAATGGCGCGCATATCATCAATAGCGCCATCGGTATCGATAATTACGTGGTATTTGGGTTTACCGGAGTGTGCCGAAACAAACGCACTTAAAACAAGGCTTATAAACAACAGCGCTAAAATCTTTTTAAACATGGCGAAGGATTAATTTACTGGCTAAAGTATTTATTATTTTGAACATTACCTGCTGATGCAAATGCAGGCGGAAAAGCTTTTAATATTCTTTAAAAAGAGCAGTATTGTGTCATAGTAAAAAAAACCTTTTTGGTTCTCTGATCCCTCACTTTTTTGAAATGCGCCCCCAGGGGATCATTCCGTGCCCCTGCTTTTTTGCTCTGTGCCCCTTGGGGATCTTTCTTCGCCCCTCGGGGATGGACTTCTGCCCCTGTTTTCACAGAACGCGCCCCTGGGGGATTGTTTTGTGAAACGTGGGGATCATGACGTGCCCCCTGGGGATTGCTTTGCGCCCCTTGGGGATTATCTTATGCCCCTTGGGGCAAGGCTTTCCAAGACAGGGGATTATTCCATGCCCCTCGGGGATTGTCTTGTGCCCCTCGGAAAAATTTCACCGAAAATGGCTTAAACAATTGTAATGGTTTCTCCCATAATTTCGAGCACATCGCCTTGTACCAGCTTGGCTCTTTTTCTGAACTCAGACTCCCCGTTTCGGATAACCTCGCCTTCTTCAACAATAATTTTTGCGTGGCCGCCCGTTTGTGCAATTCGCAACAGCTTCAACAGTTTTACAAGTTCAATGTATTCGCTATTCAGTTGAAACTCGCGCATTACAATTTTAGTTTTGATTTAATTTTTTTCGGAATGGCATCTTTGTGTACCATAATACCGATGGTTTTCAGGCGTACATAATCTTCGGTCATATGCAGGTAACCACCGTAATCGTTACTATCGGCACCCCATGAGTTTTTGGTATAGAAACAGTCTTTTCCTTCAGCATCTTTCGATAAACCAACCAGGTGCATCAAATGATCGTCGGTGGTTGTGCGATCAAAAAATGTTTTCTGGCGCGCATCCTGATCAACTTTTCCCTGTAGTTTTTTCTCCACATCAGCTTTCCCGTTTTTATGTACAAACGTTTTTTCGCTGGTGTCGCCATCCCACGCAATACTGTATCCATTGTTCAGCGCATAATACATTACATCCAGCAAATCGTCCAGTGGTAAATTGTAATAAGATGCATGCGCCCAGTTATCGGGCACCTCAACAACACACTGCTTCCAAAACGGGTGATGACTGAAAGAAGTCAGTTCCACATAATCATCAGGATTGATTTCAAATTTATCGCGTAGTTCGGTTGCTGAGTATTCTTTATTTTCAATTTCAACCTCCTTTGGTAATTTCCCGATTTCGCTTTTTAAAACCGGCTTAAAACTCTTCAGGTCCGAAACATCTATTTTCCCTCTTTTTGTTTTACTAATTTTATCCGTTTCATCGCGTAACTCTTTTATCAATGCCGTATGATTGTATTTCCCGTCCTTTTGAATTCCCGGGAAGTCATCGTATAACATCACGCCCTGATCGGCCACAACTTTTAATACATCGTGCGAAAGGCTGCCTTCTCCAAAGTTGTTCTTACCATGATAAAGTAAATATTGAAAAGCTTTGTTTTGGTAATTGTAATACACAAAAAACATCTCCGACAAATTGGTTTCCGGAAATCCTTTGCGCATAATCTCCGATTCAAGGAAACTGGTGGTAGCAAAACTCCAGCATGTTCCGGTTCGTCCCTGGCTAATAACAGGTGTATGTTCTACTTCTTTAACAATGGTAAAATCTTCTTTCTCCCCCTCTGCATAAACGACTGTGACCAACAGCAGTAACGCAGCTAACATCGACAATAACTTCATAGTGCTTATAAATTTTTTAATTCTTCTTTTAACTTTTTTGTGAGGCTCGCAACAATCAGATCGTACGATTCATCAATCATTTCACGAAGTAATGTTGATGGAACCGTTCCATTTAACTCAATAGTATTCCACATTTGCTTGTGTAAATGATAGCCCTCGTAAATGGCCGGATATTGTGCACGTAGCTGAATATTTTTATCCGGATCATTCTTTAAACTTACCCGGTGATCATCTAGTCCCAGCAAACAAAACATCTTGTTCATCACCTTAAAGACCAAAGTCGTTTCATCAAAAGGGAAACTCTCGGTAACTCCTTTTTTCTGCAGGCAATACTCGCGGATTTCTTCAATATTCATGATTCCTAATTTGGAAAGCCTAAAAATAGCAGAATCGGGCTTAAATAAAAATGATGTGGTAGTTTAATACTGAATGTTTAACTATTATTCCATCATTCACCCCACTGTCTAACTTTGTTCGACATCTCCCCTAGAGGGGAGAACTAAAGAGGGGTGACTTTGAATAAACCTGAATTTTCGCGATCTCACATCATTGGATAGAAAGCATCTTTAAAATGCTCCAGCTCGTGGCCTTGCTGAAAGAAAATAACGGTAATTACATCAAATCGGGTGTCGAGTTCGCTTTTATGTTCAATAATGTAGGCGTCGGCAGCCTCAACAATACGTTTCATTTTGGTGTTGGTAACTGCTTCCGATGGGTGCTCGTAACGTAATCCCGAGCGAGCTTTTACCTCAACAATTACCAGTTCGTCGTCATCCTGCGCCACAATATCCAATTCCAAATGTCCATGATACCAGTTCGTGGCTTTAATCTCGTAACCCAGCTTTTGGAGATAATCCTGCGCCAGACCCTCTGCTATATCACCCAATTCGCGTGTTGATACCATGTTTATTTAGAGTTTAAAGTTGCAAGCTACAAGTCTCAAGTTCTCAGTATTCAAAATATAAGTACGTAACCTCTTCAGTCTGTATCAATCTACACCAATCTCAGCCTCGTTCCTTCTTCTCCAACTTCCAGTTCCCATTCCCGCCCGAATGCCAAAGCCAAATTCTTTTTATCATGACCACCCGGAAATCCGTAACACACCGGATAATCAAAATCTTTTACCGCCTTTTCAATAATCTCATGAACTGTTTGCCCGAAAGGCGATTCATTGTCCTTCATGTCGGTAAAATCGCCTAAAATTAGTCCGGCAAGATTATCCAATTTACCACTTAATTTTAATTGATGCATCATTCGATCGGTATGGTATAAAAACTCATCAATATCTTCGACAAAAAGTATTTTCCCATCCGTATCAATGTCATATTTTGTTCCGTGCAAACTGGTTATTATCGATAAATTTCCTCCAACCAATTGAGCTTTTGCTTTCCCTTTTCTGTCAAATTCTGTTGACTCCACATTATAAGTGATCCCCTCACCTTTTATCAGCGTCATCATCGAAGTCAGATCTTCACGCGGTTCTCCTGCCTCATCAAAAAAGTAGCGCGGCATCACACCATGAAGCGTTGGAACACTCAAAGTGTGTAAACGCGAATGCAAAATGGTAATGTCGCTAAAACCTACCAGCCACTTTGGTTTATTGAGAAAGTTTGTAAAGTCGAGCCGGTCGATAATACGCACCGTTCCATAACCACCTCGCGAACAAATTATCGCGTTGCAATCGGGATCGTCAAGTGCTTCCTGCACATCGGCGGCACGTTGTTCGTCGGTTCCGGCAAACTGGTAATATTGGGCAAAAACATGTTCTCCCAATTTTACGTTGTAACCTTGTTTTTCCAACCAGTTTACGGCAGGCATCACATGTTTTTCTTCTATTTTTCCGGCCGGAGAAACAATTCTAATAGTTGAGCCGGGCTTTATGGGTTGTAGTGCAATCATAAAATTTGTCAGAAGTTTGAAGATCGAAGCTCGAAGTTAGTTAACTACTCTCCGCTTCAATTAAATTCTATTTGTAAAAATACAAAGTAATTGATAAAAAGTATTTACCCCGCTAAAATCTCGAACAACTCTTCCACATCTTCGGCAAAAAAATTGGGATTAGCAGCACGCAAATCTTCCTCTTTTCCAAAACCGTAGCCCACAGCAATGGTTGAAATTTCATTTTCATTGCCACCTTCAATGTCGTAAACCGTATCGCCAACCATTACAATTTCTTCCGACGGAACCAGTTGTTGCATGGTCAGCACGTCGGCGATGATCTTGTTTTTAGTGGCCTTTTTTGCATGGTAATCCGCACCCTTTAGCTGAATAATGTAACGATCCATTTCAAAATGTTCGATAATTTTATTGGCATACTTTTCCAGTTTTGCAGTGGCCACATACATTCTTTTTCCCTGTGCATCCAGCTCGGCCAACAATTCCATAATTCCATCGTACGGATCATTTTGATGCCAGCCGTGTTCGCCATAATATTCGCGAAAATAGTCCACAGCCAGTTTAGTATCTCGTTCGTTCATTCCAAACTGGGTGCTAAAACCCCATTGCAGCGGCGGTCCGATAAATGTATCCAGAATATTTTCGTGATAGCCATCAACCTGCATTTGTTCAAGGGCATATTTCAATGAACTTTTTATGCCCTGCGTATTATCGGTTAATGTTCCGTCGAGATCGAATATGATGTGTGAAAATTGTGCCATTCAACTAAAATTTTTGCGAAGGTAATATTTTAAAATAGCTCTCTGAATTTTGTTATCTTTGCAGCCCTAAAATTGATTTTCAAGAACGACAAAATATTTCGAAATGAGTAAGTTCAAACGTACGCTAATAACAACAGCACTACCTTATGCCAACGGCCCGATTCACATCGGTCACCTTGCCGGAGTTTATGTTCCTGCCGATATTTATGCCCGTTACCTCCGCCTGAAAAAGGAGGATGTAATTATGATCGGGGGTTCTGACGAACATGGTGTTCCAATTACGCTGAAGGCTAAAAACGAAGGTATTACACCGCAGGATGTGGTAGACCGCTATCACGGAATTATTAAGGAATCGTTCGAGAAATTTGGTATTTCGTTTGACGTTTACTCACGTACAAGCTCGCCCGTTCATCACGAAACGGCTGCCGAGTTTTTCAAGAAATTGTACGACGAAGGTAAGTTTGTAGAAAAAACATCGGAGCAATATTTCGACGAAGCCAACAACCAGTTTTTGGCCGACCGTTACATTATTGGAACCTGCCCGAAATGTAGTTTTGAAAAAGCTTACGGTGACCAGTGCGAAAGCTGCGGAACTTCGTTAAGCCCCACAGAGCTGATCAATCCAACTTCAACAATTAGTGGAAACCAGCCGGTTTTAAAAGAAACCACACACTGGTACCTGCCACTAGACCAATACGAACCATGGTTGAAAGAGTGGATTTTAGAAGGTCATAAAGAATGGAAAACCAACGTTTACGGACAGTGTAAATCATGGATCGACAGTGGTTTAATGCCACGTGCCGTAACCCGCGACCTCGACTGGGGTGTGCCTGTTCCGGTTGAGGGCGTTGAAGGAAAAGTGTTGTACGTTTGGTTCGATGCGCCGATCGGTTATATTTCGGCAACAAAAGAACTGACCGAAGACTGGGAAACTTATTGGAAAGATCCGGAAACGCGCATGTTGCACTTCATCGGGAAAGACAATATTGTTTTCCACTGTATCATTTTCCCAAGTATGTTGAAGGCTGAAGGAACATTCAACTTACCTGAAAATGTGCCTGCCAACGAATTCCTGAACCTGGAGAATGATAAAATTTCTACTTCAAGAAACTGGGCGGTGTGGTTGCACGAATACCTGGAAGAATTCCCGGGAAAAGAAGATGTGCTGAAATATGTATTGACTGCCAACGCGCCGGAAACAAAAGATAACGATTTTACCTGGAAAGATTTCCAGAACCGCAACAACAACGAGCTGGTAGCCGTGCTCGGAAACTTTGTAAACCGCGCACTGGTACTTACGCAGAAATATTACGATGGCGAAGTTCCTGCCCGTGGAGAATTAAGTGAGCACGACAAAGAAACGCTGGCTGAGATCGCAAAAATTAAAGGCGAGGTTGAAAAGAGTATCGACAGTTTCCGTATTCGCGAGTCGTTGAAAAACGCCATGGATCTGGCACGTTTGGGTAACAAATACCTGGCCGACGAAGAGCCTTGGAAAGTGGTAAAAACAGATGCTGAGCGTGTAAAAACAATCATGAATATTTGCTTGCAAATTACAGCCAACCTTACCATTTGTCTGGAGCCGTTCTTGCCATTTAGCATGGATAAACTGCGTGGCTTCCTGAATTTGGAAAAAATGGATTGGGAGAAACTGGGCGAAACGGATTTATTGCCAACCGGACATAAAGTGAATAAGCCTGAATTGCTTTTCGAAAAAATCGAGGATAAAGTAATTGAGGCGCAGTTGCAAAAATTGGCAGACACCAAAAAAGCCAACGAAATGGCAGAGGCTACTGCTGCGCCTGCAAAAGAGAATATCGAATTCGATGATTTTGTAAAAATGGATGTTCGTGCCGGAACAGTGATTGAATGTGAAAAAGTAGCCAAAACCAAAAAGCTGCTGAAATTGAAAATCGATACTGGAATTGACCAGCGAACTGTTGTTTCGGGAATTGCCGAATACTACCAACCGGAAGAATTAATCGGAAAACAGGTTTCTATTTTGGTAAACCTAGCACCGAAAAAATTGCGTGGTATTGAGTCGCAGGGAATGATCCTTTGTGCTGAAAATGCTGATGGTTCATTGTCGATTGTTTCGCCGGATAAGGCTGTTAAAAACGGATCGGAAATTCGATAACCACTGTCATTTCGACGACGCAGGAGGAGAAATCTCTTCGATTGAAACAGATTTCTCAGTCGTACCTCCTTCGAAATGACATGAACATTGATTAAGATAACAAGTGCCAACATAGCGTTGGCGCTTTTCCGTAAGGTTTCTTGCCGCACAAGCGGGTAGAAAACTTACTCAACATATATAACCGTTCTTGTACGCAGGGACGGTTTTTTTGTGTATTAAGGAAATCAGACAATCACAAAGAACAATACCACCAAAATAAGCAGCATAAACAAGATAAACTGATTGCGTACAAACAATCCCAAAAGGATTAGAATCTCCACTTCTTCGTTCATGGGCGTAGCCAGTTCAATTGTTCCTTTGTCTTTTGAAATGAATTCGTGCGAAGTAAAAGTAACGATCTCAGCACCATTGTATTTCCAGCTCCAGCGCGATTGCCAGAAGTTTTTTATTTCCAGTTCAAAACGTTTTCCGTTTATCAACACATCGCTGCGCGGATTAAACACATTTACCATCACCATGGCCAGTAACGATTTACTGTTTCCGTCGTAAATTTCGAGTTTTGAAAGGAAAAACTCACGGTTAAGGGTAAAGTAGCGGCCATTAATAATAGCCTGTGCTTTGGCACCAACCATGCTTTCCCAATTGATATTGCCAACTTTCTCACCGCCCTGCATAATCTCCAGCTTCGACCCAAAAATACTCTTACTCCACTTTAGCTCTTCCATTTCAAATGCTTTCTTAATCAAAAATGCAATTTATGAAAATTAGGAGGAATTATTCAACCGGAATAATCAGCTTCATTTCATTTTTACATTCTTTAACGAAAAAACCGGCTCCTTTCGAAGCCGGTTCAAAGTCATGGTAAATCTTTATTATTTAGTCATAGCGTATAAAAATCTTCTAGTTGCAATCACCCGATTTTTCAGCAGGAATAAGCACTTTGTCGATTACGTGTATCACTCCGTTTTTCCCGTCAATATCAGCAGCAATTACTTTGCTATCGTTAATCTTTACATTGTCTGATAAGTCGATTTTAATTTTCTTACCATTTAATGTTTCAACCGAAGTATTTGACAGGTCGGTCGACATTACTTTGCCCGACACAACGTGGTAAGTTAAAATTGGTGTCAACTGCTCAGCTGTCAAGTCTCCAACTCCGTCAACTCCTAAATCGGCGAACAGTGCATTAAATGCATCGTTGGTTGGTGCAAATACCGTAAACGGACCATCAGCACTCAAGGCTCCTGCCAAATCGGCTTTTGTTACTGCTTCAACCAAAATCGAGAAATCCGGGTTTGAAACTGCAATTTCTACTACTGTTGATGATGATGTATCGTCAGCTACTTTTGCTTCTGAATTTAATGTTAAACCGAAAGTCATTACTGCCACCAGGGCAATCGAAAAAATTTGTTTTACTGTTTTCATGGTACTAATAATTTATTGTTTGTTTTTGTTTCTAAGTTATCAATCTAATATCTTTCAGCTTGAGGGTAGATTTTAATTGCAATGAGACAGAAAGATGGTGTCTCATTGCAATCAATATCATTTGTTATTACGGCAGCAACACCTTATCAATCACATGAACCACACCGTTGGCTCCCTGCACGTCGGCTGCTACTACGTTACTTTCGTTAATCATTACTCCTGATGAAAGATCTACGGTAATATTACTTCCCTCGTTTAGGGTTGGTACTTCTCCACTTGACAGATCAGTTGAAAGTACATTTCCTGAAACCACATGGTAAGTTAAAATTGGAATCAATTGCTCAGCAGTCAAATCGTCAATTCCTGAAACTCCCAACTCGGCAAACAGTGCATCGAAAGCGGCATTAGTTGGAGCAAATACGGTGAACGGTCCCTCACCACTCAAAGCTTCTACCAAACCTGCTTTTACAACAGCACTAACCAATGTGCTAAAGTTTTCGTTATCAATAGCAATATTCACTACTGATGGTGGAAGAATCACCTTATCAACTACGTGTATTACACCGTTGTCGGCTTCAATGTCGGGTGTGGTAACCATTGTGCTTCCGTTAATGGAAACACCGTCTCCAACGTTAATGTACATTGAGATGTTGTTGCTACTAAATGTTGCCAGTGTTGGGAAATATCCTGACGCCAGGTCGGTTGACATCGCTTTGCTCCCAACCACGTGGTACAACAAAATGTTTGTTAGTGTTTCAACCGGAATGTCATCGAGCGAAGTAGCACCCAAGTCTGAAAGAAGCGCAGCGAAAGCATCGTTAGTTGGCGCAAAAACAGTCAACTCTGCCTCACTATCCGCAACAGCACCTACCAAGTCTGCTTTCATTAGCGCCTCAACCAGAATCGAAAACTCCGAATTGGCCACAGCAATATCAGCTATGGTATTCGACTTTTGCATTTCAGGAACCAAAACGGCATCAATAACATGAATTACACCATTTGTTCCCTGTATATCGGTAGCAACCACTTTAATCGTTCCGTTGAGTGTTACATCTCCATCAATAGCTACTTCAAATTCCTCTCCCGAAATGGCAGCGACAGTTCCAGCTGACAGTTCAGTCGACAATACATTATCGCCAACAACGTGATAAGTTAATATCGACGTTAAATCTTCAACTGCTACATCATCCAACCCCGAAATTTCGAGTGCTGCAAAAAGCGCTGCAAAAGCATCGTTTGTCGGCGCAAATACGGTGAACGGTCCTTCGGCACTTAAAGCACCTGCCAAATCGGCCTTAACAACCGCACTTACCAACGAAGTGAAATCCTCTGAATAAGTGGCCAGGTCGACAACTGTTGGTGGCAATAAAACCTTATCGATAACGTGAATTACACCGTTTGAAGCCATTACATCGGCAGCGGTTACACTGGCGTCGTTAATCATCACACCACCATCAACACTGACCAGAAGTGAAAGTGGAGTTTCATCCGGCGAATCAGTATTTAAGGTTGCGACTGCACCCGACGTAAGGTTGTTCGAATAAGCTAAATCACCAACAACATGATACTTCAGAACTGCTGCTAAGGTTGCTGCGTCTAAATCATCGAGACTGCTTGCTCCCAAATCGGTTAATAAGGCTGCAAATGCATCGTCGGTTGGTGCAAAAACGGTAATGTTTTGCTCACTGCTTAAAAAATCTGCCAGGCCTGCTTTTTGCGCTGCCTGAATCAATACATTAAATGAACCTGCCTCAGCAGCTACATCTACAATAGTTTGTTCCATTTCTGGATCCGGCATTGGTACGTCATCGTCGTCATCACTACACGAGGTAAAACCAATTACCATTGCCAATAATAAGACCGGTATTAAACTAAACCGGATTTTTGTCTTCTTAAAAATTTCAATCGTTTTCATAATTCTAGTTTAAAGTGGATAAAAAAATGTTTTCTGTTTTCGTTCTCTGAAATTGTTTTCTTGTTCTCATTTTGTTCAACTATCAATAATACAATCCTAAACACTTTTTTGTTTATTTTTTTCTTTTTTTATTTAAACATTATGATCCTATATATACCTACAATGCCTTTATTTATTGCCTTTTTAGCTCATTTGTTAATTTTTGTTAATTTCAAACATTGAGAATAAACAAGCAAGAGAATACTGATTTATTGGGTTTATTTTGAAAAGAGCCGAATGACCTGTTGAGTGTTCAGCGAATACCTGGTATATTTCATCCTTTGCATTAGTGCATTTTATTCAGGTCACAATTGACATACATCACGAAAAAACTTGATATTCAACGGCCTGCTGATTTATATCATAGTAAAACAGTAGGATAAAACGATCAATTCTTATAAATTTAGAGCTGACGATCTGAAAAATAAAATGATATTGAGGCAAGAAGCTTTTCACATATCACTTTATACTTCTTAGGAGTTGTTAGTACACTATCTGCATAACCTGACATTTTGGACCATGCAAAAGGAAAAAACCGATTTCACTGAAATTGAAATCCTCCGAAAAGATATTTTTGCCTTAACCCAACGTTTAAACCGCGTTGAAACCAAACTGGAAGCACTGCAAACACAGGGTGTGGTTCGTGAAAAGAGTGTGCCCGCAGAACAGGTGGAAGATTTTGAAGTCAACCTTCCGTTCAAATCAAAAGGCTCTCTCGAATTTGGAGTTGGAGAATCAGGAATGGCCTGGCTTGGCAATATTGTTCTTTTTATTGGTATAACTTTTCTGGTATCGTACATTCAAAATACTGGCTCGGCAATTCTATCAACTATTGTAGGATTTGCCGCTGTAGCAGGATTATATATAAGCGCATGGCTTACCCGTAAATCCTATGCATTTCTATCGAAACTTTTTGCTATCAATGGCCATTTACTGATCTTTTATTTCACTCTACGTCTTCATTTCTTTCAGGAAAATCCTGTCATAGAGAACGAAAACATTGGATTAATAGTCCTATTGCTGGTTAGTTTTTCTTTGCTATATAAAGCCTACCAAAAACAATCGCAGATAATGTCTGCAATCGTGCTTATAATGCTGCTATTTTGCGGCATTTTAGGGGAGAAGGTAATAATTGTATCCGGAGTCACTTTGCTTGTTGCTATTGTTTCTATGTTTTTATACTATCGTTTTGGATGGCTAAAACTTACGTTTGCTTTCATTTTCCTGGTATATCTCGCACACGTAAATTGGCTGATAAACAACCCTATAATTGGCAACAATCCCGATTTTATTCAATCGCCTGGTTTTGGGTATTGGTTTTTCATTCTTAGCTGGTTTGCATTTTCCATGCTGGCGCTTATTCCCCGAAAAGAAGAAATATCAAACGAATTTGTTATTGCTTCGGTGGTGTGGAACGGATTGGGGTTTATCGTAATCCTGGGCCTTATAGTGGTTACTTACTTCACTGAAAATTACATCCCGATATTTGTTCTGCTAACACTATTCTGCCTGATCTATTCTGTGGTACTAAAACTATGGTCGTCGTTAACCATAACCGCCCCCATGTATGTACTCTTTGGATTTTTGTCGTTAAGTGTTGCCATCTTCGGCATTTTTGGGCTCCCCGAATCGCACGCCTATTTTGCACTCCAAAGTTTACTGGTAGTGTCGATGGCCCTATGGTACAGCTCACGATTTATAGTGGTAATGAACACACTCCTTTTCCTGACTCTACTCTCGGTTTACCTTTCGCAGAACGAAAGCCATAACCAAATAAATCTATCGTATATGCTTGTGGCATTCGTGTCTGCACGTGTAATTAACTGGAAAAAGGAACGCCTCAACATCAAAACTGAAATGGTTCGTAACCTTTACCTCCTTTCTGGTTTTGTGATGACATTAGTAACTTTTTACCATTTATTCCCCGTATCATACATTACCGCTTCGTGGATTTTAGCTGCTGTACTTTTCTTTATAATGAGTCTGCTGCTAAAAAGAAAAAAATACCGCTGGCTGGCCATCGCATCGCTCATTGCTTCAGCCATTCGACTGTTATTTATCGATATGAAAAACGTTGATATCGGATACCGGCTGCTCATATTTATGGCACTGGCAATTATTTCAATTACGGTATCCATTTTATACACCAAATACTATATGAAAAAGAAGGAAGAATTGGAATGATTCCTTCGCGGCAAATAAAATTCGCAACTGATTAATCAAACGAATATGAAGCTTAAAAAAATTCAGAAAATCCAATTGCCCCTCCTGCTTTTGGGATTGTTTATTTCCTGTTACAGTTGTTCAAGCCAACTATCAGATACCGACAATCGCGATCAGGATATAAATAATTCGACAGAAGAAATTACACTTAAATCTAATACTACTGAAATTGCTGTTGAAGCTCCTCCGCTAACCGATGGCATTTTTCCGTGTAACGATTGCCACTCGGAAATAGAGCCCAACCCGGAGAGAAGAGAACTGGTTGATATGCACGATGATATTACTGCAATGTTTAACCACGACAGCGAAAACCGATGGTGTTTAGACTGCCATGACCTAAACAACCGTGACTCGCTTCGTTTGGCCAGCGGACAATTATTGGATTTTAAAGAATCGTACAAATTGTGCGGGCAGTGCCACGGATTAAAACTTCGCGACTGGAAAGTGGGAGTTCACGGCAAAAGAACCGGCGAATGGAACGGGAAAAAGGAATATTTGCTTTGTGTGCATTGTCATAATCCGCATGCGCCAAAATTTGAGCTACTAACACCTGAGCCCCCTCCGGTAATGCAGGAGAGTATTAGCTACATAAACCTTAAAGCGAATGACGATGAAACAGAATAAATCAAGAAGATCCTTCCTGAAAAATATATCCCTGGCTTCAATGGCTGCACTTACTGCTACCGGCTGCAATATGAAGGAACTGGAGGAATTTTTCCAGCGAAACTTCAGAACTTTGTCTGACAGTGAAAAGGAAGACATTATAAAAAACCTGGAGCAGAAGTACAAAGCCAAATATGACAAAGAGTTTCAGGTTTCGGCACAACCGGCAATGGAACAGGTTGAATTTGCTTATGCACTCGACTTATCGAGATGTGTTGGATGCCGTAAGTGCGTTTATGCTTGTGTCGATGAAAACAACCAATCACGATCTCCACAAATTCACTGGATCCAGGTGCTGCAGATGGAAAAGGAAAAAGGAGTTGATTTTGCCCACTCCGATGTGCATTACAATCCGGAGAAAGTTCCTGAAAAAGGCCACTTTTATTTACCTGTTGCCTGTCAGCAATGCCGTACTCCACAGTGCACAACGGTTTGCCCGGTAAAAGCAACCTGGCAGGAGCCCGACGGAATTGTAGTAATCGACTATAACTGGTGTATCGGTTGCCGCTATTGTATGGCAGCCTGCCCGTACGGAGCACGGCACTTTAACTGGGGCGAACCGGAAATTCCGGAAGAAGATCTGAATACCGACATGCACTATTTAGGAAACCGACCACGGGTAAAAGGAGTAGTTGAAAAATGTACTTTCTGCATTCAGCGCGTACGAAAAGGGAAATATCCATCGTGCGTTGAGGTTTGCCCGGTTGGAGCCCGCAAATTCGGTAATCTGCTCGATCCGGAAAGTGAGATCAGGTACATACTCGAAAACAAACGGGTACTGGTGCTTAAAGAAGAGTTGAACACGCAACCGCGGTTTTATTATTTCTTCGGTGTTTAAGACAATTCGGCAAGCTTTTTAAATAAGAAATTAAGGAATAACTAAGAATTTTCGCTATGAATTTTATTCGCTTTATAAATGGTAGTATCAAATTAATCCCCAGAGGTTCCAAAACTTATTACGCCTGGTTGTTCTTTCTTGTTGCACTGGCACTTTGGGGAGCATTCGGTTATGCCGATCAGCTGAACGACGGACTGATCACAACAAACATGCGCGATTCTGTTTCGTGGGCATTTTACATCGGCAACTTCACCTTTCTGGTGGGAATTGCAGCGGCGGCAATTATGCTGGTAATTCCGGCATATATTTACAACTGGAAACCCATTAAAGAAATTGTAATTTTTGGCGAACTTCTGGCTGTTTGCGCAGTAATTATGTGCATTGCGTTTATTGTTGTCGACATTGGAAATCCATTGCGATTCTGGCACATGCTACCACTGGTAGGAACTATGAATTTTCCCTACTCCATGCTGTCGTGGGACTTTTTCTTTCTGCTGGCCTATCTCATTATTAACCTCACTGTTGTTACCCATTTATTGTATTCCATTTTTTACAAAAAAGAATACAATAAAAAAATGGTATATATTATCGTGCTGATAAGTATTCCAATGGCCGTTGGAATTCATACCGTAACTGCATTTTTATACAATGCCCTACCCGCCCGTCCGTTTTGGAACAGTGCCTTGCTGGCGCCACGGTTTTTAGCTTCTGCTTTCTGTTCGGGGCCGGCCATACTTATCATACTCTTTCAGATACTTCGTAAAATCACCAAATTTGAAATACAGGACAAAGCGATCTGGACCATTGCCGAATTGATGGTTTATGCCATGTTTATCTATTTGTTTTTTACGATTGCCGAGCTTTTTAAAGAATTCTATTCGGGTACCGAACACCTGTTGTATTGGAAATACCTGCTTTTCGGAATTGGCGACTCGAAAGAAATTGTGCCTTACAGCTGGTCTTCCATAACAATGGGATTTATTGCCTTTGTTCTCTTCCTGATTCCCAAAACCCGTAAAAACTTTGTAACGCTAAACATTGGAGCTGTGCTGATTTACGCCAGTGTTTACGTTGAAAAAGGAATTGCCTTAATTATCCCCGGCTTTACGCCCGATGTTTTGGGCCAGATCTACGTTTACACACCATCGATGACTGAAATAAGAACGGCGGCAATGATCTTCTCGCTGGGATTTTTACTTTTCACGTTCCTGGTAAAAATTGCCATTGCCATTGTTTTTGAGAATTACAGGATATCCGACATCAGCAAAAAAGAAAAACATTTAATTCGCGAAATGCCAACAACCTAAAGAATCATTTTATCGCAAATGCTTCCAGTTTTACCTCAACATTAAATTGAGCCCATGATTAATATGATTTTTGTTAACATTGGTCAAAAACCATAGTGATTCTGAGGTGCGTACATATAAAACCCCTAATTTTGCCACTCGATTTTCAATAACAATTTTCAACATGGCAGATAAAGAGCAAAAACTGTTCACCGATTTTGCACCCATCACAACAGAAGAGTGGGAAGCAAAAATTAATGCCGATTTAAAAGGCAAAGACTACGAGCGCTCTCTCGTTTGGAAAACTTACGAGGGATTCAAAGTACGCCCGTATTACCGTCAGGAAAACCTTGCAGGAAAAGACTACCTGGAAAGCTTACCGGGAGAATTTCCATATGTGCGGGGAAACAATAAAACCAACAACGATTGGTTCATTCGTCAAAACATCTTTGTTACCGATTTTGAAGAAGCTAACAAAAAAGCTTTAGAAGTGCTTGGAAAAGGTATTACCTCTTTGGGATTCCTTTTTAGCGAGTGTGGTTCGGTTACCAAGGAAAGCCTGGGAGTGTTGCTAAAAGACATTTGTCTGGAAGCAGCCGAAATTAACCTGGTTTGCCCTTGCGACAACTGCAACTGCGCCGAAGCTTTTTCAGCTTATGTTTCGGAAGGCAACTGGGATAACGATAAAGTGATCGCTTCGGCATCAATCGACCCTATTGGCACTTTCGTATTAAAAGGTAAACTGGAAGAAGATGCAGTAGCTAAACTGGTTCCGGCTGTTGAGGCTGCAAAAGCCGTTAAGAATTTCCGCGTCGTTGGCGTTCATGGAAAATTCTTCGCAAACAGCGGATCATCAATCGCTCAGGAGTTGGCTTTTTCACTGGCTCAGGGAGCTGAGTACTTAACAAAACTTACCGAAGCCGGTGTTAGTGTTGACGATGCAGCCAAAGCGATCAAATTCAACATGGGTATCAGCAACAACTATTTTATGGAAATAGCCAAGTTGCGTGCCGGCCGACTTTTATGGTCGAAAATTGTTGAAGCTTACGGACCGGAATGCAAGTGTTCGGCAAAAATGATCGTTCACAGCGAAACCAACCGCTTTAACAAAACGGTTTACGATCCGTATGTAAACATGCTGCGTACACAAACCGAAGCAATGTCGGCCACTTTGGGCGGCGCACACTCGGTTACTGTACTTCCTTTTAACGCTATTTACGAAGAAACTACTCCATTCTCGGAGCGTATCGCACGTAACCAGCAGATCCTGTTAAAAGAAGAATCGCACTTCGATAAGATTGCCGATCCTTCAGCAGGTTCATACTACATTGAAACACTTACTGAAGCGCTGGCCGATCAGGCATGGGAGTTGTTCCTTGCGGTTCAGGAAAAAGGTGGTTTCATCGCTGCTTTCAAAGAAGGTTTTGTTCAGGCAGAGGTTAAAGCAATGGCTGCTGACCGTGATAAAAAGATCGCTCAGCGTCGTGAAAACCTGTTAGGAACCAACCAGTTCCCTAACTTCACTGAAGAGATGAAAGCTGATTTCGATGGTTCGTTGTTCGAAGCAGTTGACCTGACAGAAGAAGGTGCTGAAGTGGAAACATTGAAACCTTACCGCGGTGCTCAACCATTTGAGACATTGCGTTACACTACTGATATGTACGCTCGCGAAAACAAACGTCCACTGGCATTTATGCTTACCATTGGTAACCTTACTTTCCGTAAGGCACGTGCACAGTTCGCATGCAACTTCTTTGCAGTTGCCGGTTTCGATGTACAGGATAATAACGGATTTGCAACCGTTGAAGAAGGTGTTGCCGCAGCAAAAGCAGCAAGCGCCGATATCGTTGTGGTTTGTAGTTCGGATGATGAGTATGCTGAGATTGCTCCGAAAGTAGCTGAGCAATTGGGTGAAGAAATTTTGGTTGTTGCCGGAGCTCCTGCCTGTGCAGACGAGTTGAAAGCAAAAGGAATTACCAATTTCGTTCATGTAAAAAGCAACATTTTGGACGAGCTGAAGGGATATCAAGACAAGTTGGGAATCTAAAAAAAGCAGTACAATGAAACCGAATTTTAAAGATATAAACATAAAAGCAGCTACCAAGCAGGCGAAAGCATCTGACTGGGCTGCAAAAAATAACATCAAAAAAGACTGGTTAACACCGGAGCAGATTCCTGTTAAACCGGTTTACACCAAAGAAGACCTTGAAGGAATGGAGCACCTGAACTATGCAGCAGGTTTGGCACCTTACCTTCGCGGACCTTACTCGGCAATGTATGCTATGCGTCCATGGACGATCCGTCAGTACGCTGGTTTCTCAACTGCCGAAGAATCAAACGCATTCTACCGTCGTAACCTTGCGGCTGGTCAGAAAGGTTTGTCAGTGGCATTCGACCTTGCTACACACCGCGGATACGACTCGGACCACGAACGTGTGGTTGGCGACGTTGGTAAAGCCGGTGTGGCTATCGATTCTATCCTGGATATGAAGATCCTTTTCGATCAAATTCCACTGGATAAAATGTCGGTATCGATGACCATGAACGGTGCCGTTCTTCCTGTATTGGCATTTTACATTGTTACAGGTTTGGAACAAGGCGCTACATTAGAGCAACTTTCAGGAACGATCCAAAACGATATTCTGAAAGAATTTATGGTGCGTAACACTTACATTTACCCACCTGAGTTCTCGATGAAAATTATTGCCGACATTTTTGAGTTCACTTCTCAAAATATGCCGAAATTCAACTCAATCTCAATTTCGGGTTACCACATGCAGGAAGCAGGTGCAACTGCCGACATTGAAATGGCATACACCCTTGCCGACGGTTTGGATTACTTACGCACAGGTGTTAAAGCCGGTTTGGACATCGACGCTTTTGCACCACGTTTGTCGTTCTTCTGGGCTGTGGGAATGAACCACTTTATGGAGATTGCAAAAATGCGTGCAGCACGTATGATTTGGGCAAAACTGGTTAAACAATTTAACCCTAAAAACCCAAAATCGATGGCATTGCGTACGCACTCGCAAACTTCGGGTTGGTCATTAACTGAGCAGGATCCGTTTAACAATGTTGGCCGTACTGCTATTGAAGCAATGGCTGCAACATTAGGTGGAACACAAAGTTTACACACCAACGCACTTGATGAAGCGATTGCATTACCAACCGACTTCTCGGCACGTATTGCACGTAACACACAGTTGTACATCCAGCAGGAAACTGAACTTTGTCGTTCGGCCGATCCATGGGCAGGTTCGTATTACGTTGAGGCATTAACACACGAGCTGGCACAAAAAGCATGGGCACATATCGAAGAAGTTGAGAAACTTGGTGGTATGGCTAAAGCGATTGAAACCGGTGTACCTAAAATGCGTATCGAAGAAGCTGCAGCACGTGCACAGGGACGTATTGACGGTGGAACACAAACAATTGTGGGTATCAACAAATACCGTTTAGAGAAAGAAGATCCGATTGATATTTTGGATATCGACAACACTGCAGTTCGTAAATCGCAAATCGAAAGATTGGAAAAACTGCGTGCTGAGCGTAACGAAGAAGACGTACAAAAAGCGTTGGCAGCAATTACAAAAGCTGCCGAAACAGGCGAAGGCAACTTGTTGGCCTTGTCGGTTGAAGCCGCTAAAAAACGTGCTTCGTTAGGTGAAATTTCAGATGCTTGCGAGAAAATCGCAGGACGTTACAAAGCAGTAATCAGAACTATTGAAGGCGTGTATAAAGCAGAAGCACAAGACAAGTCTGAGTTCCAGGAAGCTCAGGCTTTAGCGAAGAAATTCGCAGAAATGCAGGGTCGTCAGCCACGTATTATGGTTGCTAAAATGGGTCAGGACGGACACGACCGTGGTGCAAAAGTTGTTGCTACCGGTTACGCCGACCTTGGTTTTGACGTTGATATGGGACCATTATTCCAGACTCCGGAAGAAAGTGCTAAACAAGCCGTTGAAAACGACGTGCACGTTGTAGGTGTTTCTTCATTGGCAGCCGGTCATAAAACACTTGTTCCTGCCATTATTGCTGAGCTGAAAAAACTGGGTCGCGACGATATCATGGTTATTTGCGGTGGTGTAATTCCTCACCAGGATTACCAATACTTGTACGATGCAGGTGCAGTTGCCATCTTCGGCCCTGGTACCAGCGTTGCAGGTGCAGGTAAAAAAATCCTTGAGATTTTGATTGAAGCTTATAAAGAAGACTAGCTTTAAATGCAAGACTAAAATAAGAAGTCGCTATATAACTTCTATAAAGCCGGTTCCATTTGGGACCGGCTTTTATTTTGTCTACAATCCCTTTAAAGCAGCAATAACTTCTTCAACATCGGCCCGTCCTCCATGACTTGAACTTACTTTTGAGAAAATTACTTTCCCCTTTGTATCAATCACAAAAGTTGACGGATAAGCTGTTTCTTTTGGAGCATCCCACCTCAAACCGTATTTATTTACCATCGAGTAGTTAGGATCAAGGGCAATGTAAAATCCTTCAGGAAACGTAAAGTCTTCGGCAAATTCTTCTGCTTTTTCCTGCAGCACTTCCGATGGTCCGGGATAAATCATCAAAACCCTGGCTCCGTAATTTTTAAATTGATCGGCCACTTCAACAAATTCTCCTACCTGGCGTGTGCAAACCGGGCACTGGTATTCGGGCCAGCCCCTCAGAACAATCAGAACAAGCGGCGACTGATTATATATTTCTTTTAGCTGAACTTCAGTGCCATCAATTAGATGTGCTTTAAAATCAATGATTTTATCTCCGGTTGCAACATTGGCATTGGGTTGCGAAAATGCCGGAACAAAAAATAAGGCGAATAAAATGGTAATAATCGTTTTCATGATAAAGTATTTTAATAGCACTAAAACATTTAACAGAGTCCAAAGTTCTGCTTTGCAACCATTTTAGAGCAACTAACGTTTTACACAAATCAATAATAAAAAGGAACTGGTAACAGAAAACCGTTTCGTTGTAGCGTTTTTTTAAAATAAAAAAGCGGACTCCAATGTTGGAATCCGCTCGTTACCTTTTCTCTTTTTAAAAGCCTTAATCAATTACTACACTATGTTGATACATGTTATATTCATTGGTAAGTACGATGTCGTATTCTCCGGAATTCAAATCCGATAAATCTACCATTTTGTGAATTGCAAAGTCTTTACCCAGGCTTACCTCTTCCAACAATGTGTTATCGTCGTAGACATACAGTTTAATATTCTCGTTTTCGTAGTTCAAATACGAGAATTTCACTTTATCTCCTTTTTGGTGAAAATATGGTTCGGAAGTTTTTCTTACATCCTTAACTTCAACATCGCCATACTCGATTGATAACTGCTTCATGATTTCATCATCACCTGTTCTTACATAATACCAATAAGTACCGTTTTCCAGTTTGGAAAAGTCGTAACGTTTCTCCAATTCGCTTATCGGAGCGTCTGTGCTCATTTCATAAATACTGTTACCGTATTCATCTTTCAATTCAATTTCAAAATTTACCATATCGGTATTTGAGATTTCTACTAACGTTGCATCATTCTCGCCTGAAGCCATATTTACTCTTAAGTTTCCTGATGCCGTTGCAACACTTGCTACAAGCATTGCAAAAATTGCTACAAATAATGTTTTCATGATTCTAATTTTTAATTTTCTGTTTTAACTTGTTTCTAATAGTAAAAGGAATTACTTCTACTTTTGTTTATTTTACAGGCTACATTGTTAAACATTTCACACATGAAAAAGACCTAAATCTTAATATTTACAGGCATTTCAAGACCATGTTAATATGATGTTAAACTATCAATGTGGCGAATTACAACTATCGGATTGAAAGTCTGAGCGATAAGAAGTTATTTAGAGCTTAGAAGATCAATTTGGTCAATGGTAAAACAGCATCATTTCTCCCTTAAAGTTTGAAAGCAAGCCATTGCCTAAGCTCCAATTCTATATAAAAAAAGCGAATCCAACCTGGATTCGCTTTACCAAAACTAACTAATTTAACTACCTAAACTTACGAAAAATATTAATTGAGAGTAATTTCATATGCATATACTCCATTGTTACTTACCAATACAGCCTCGTAACTTCCACTATCAAGCTTCGACAAATCGATAGCATGATTAACTGCAAATTCTTCCCCTAAATCATCTTCATGAATCAAACGATTGGTTTTGCCATCGTATAGATACAACATCACATCGTTTGCCGCATGATTCAGGTAAGAAATATTCAACTGATTGTTATTCATTCCAAAATATGGATCAACCTGTTTGGTTTGGTCCACAACTTTTACATCACCGTCTTTAACGGCTAAAACTGATCTGTTCATTTCATTATCGAGCTTTACAGTAAAAGTGTATTCACCATCACTGAGTTTTGAAAAATCGTAAGTATTCAAAACCAGTTTCAGAGGTTGTTGGATTTGTTTATAATAAACAATATCATTATTCATATTGCGGATTTCCATTTCAAACTGACTTTCAACCGCATTGGTTACACGAACATGCGCTTCAGCGCCTTCCCCCTCTGAAATGTTTACACTTAAATTTCCCGTCGCCATAGCTGCTCCTGCAAATAGTGCAAGAGCTACTGTTAAAAGAACTTTGTTTAATCGTTTCATAACTTGTTGTTTTTATTTAATTGTTTTCAGTAACTATGACCGCAATATATGTATAAAGTTTAATTCGATATTGTTAATCAATTGTTAAAGACCTTTAAGTCTTTTATTATCAACAACTAATACTTATGTTAATGTCATGTTAACCGTAAAATTCTTCGGAATCAGGTAAAACCCGGGCAAAAAGAAAGCATTATAAATTACCGTTTATTCCCCAGATAATACCACTTATGACCTGAAACCTACCGTTCATTAATTAACTCATACATATCTGCAATTAATTCTATCTTTGTTAACCATGACTAGATACAATGCCATAATTATTGATGACGAAATAAATGTACAGGAGGCGTTAAAGATTTTACTTCAGCGCAACTGCCCAAACGTTAACATATGCGGAACGGTAGGATCAGCAGGTCAGGGGCGCGAGTTATTAAGAAAATGGGATGTTCAACTGATCTTTCTCGACATTTCGATGCCGGGGGAAAATGGGTTCGATTTTTTAGCCAGTATTCCCAAAGAAGATTACGCCATTATTTTTACCACAGCTTACGAAGAATATGCACTGCGCGCCATTAAAAGTAACGCAATTGATTACCTCTTAAAACCAATCGACCCGGAAGAGCTTAAAGAAGCTGTAACAAAAGCCTCTTCACACCTTGATTTGCGCCATCAAAATCAGGAAATACAAAAAACTTACGGAGAGTCGTTAAACAATCTCACCCAACAAGCTAACGACGGTTTTGAATATGCACCGAAAATAACCGTTATTGAAAAATTTGGATTTCAGATTGTTGAAGTTGAAAAAATCAGATATATAGAAGCGGATGGAGCCTACTCTGTTATACATTTGTCAGGCCTGGAGAAAGTAGTATCTAGCAAAACAGTTGGAGAGATCGAAAAAGTTCTTGATCCATCAATTTTTATCCGTATACACAAATCGACATTATTAAACATAAAATATTTGCGTGGATTTTCCAGTTTCGAAGGAAATTTCGCTATTTTAGATGACGATACCCAGTTGATAATTTCGAGAAGAAAGTACAACGAATTTAGAGATGCTGTAGATAAGTTTTCTAAACCTATTGATTAGTGAAGAAACACCTGCTAATATCAATCCTGGCCTTATTTATTACTGCTATTGCTTTGGGGCAAAACCCGTTTATTACTAATTACACAATTACTGATGGACTGCCTAGCAATAAAGTCTTTTGTGTATTACAAGATAAAAATGGTTTCATGTGGTTTGGCACCAATGCAGGTATTGTTCGTTTTGATGGAACCAATTATGAACACTTTACCTCAAAAGATGGACTAAGTTACAACAGCATTGTTCGAATGAAAGAAGATATAGAAGGCAGAATATGGTGTCTGAACATTGATGGTTCTGTTAATTACTTTTATAAAAATCATTTCTTTAATGAACGAATTTCTCCATTTCTGGGCGAAATAAAAACAAATTTTTACTATCACGATTTTTTCCAGGACAAGGATTCAACTATCTATATGTATAATGGATCAGGTGAAGTTACTATTATAAAAGGGAACCGATATATCGACTACATACCCTCTGACTTAAATGGAGCAGTAATTTTTAATATCACCAAAAGCTCAAATAATAATCTGCTTTTCTGGGATAGCAACCGAATAGTTGAAAAAAAGTCTGCTGACGAGATTGTTGCAATTCATCCGTTAGATTTTAATATCATCAATGTTACCAGTTCTCTCGATGGAATGACTTACGTGTGCGACATGGAAGGAAATATTCATCTTTTCAAAGATTCCAGATTGGTTCTGAGGAACTACATATCCATTAACTCAAAGATGATAAATGATATCTTATTTAAGGATGATCTGATATGGATATCAACATTCGATAACGGGCTGTTTTGTTATAAAAACGACAGCTTGATCTTTCATCATCGAATGGATAAAATCCAAAATCTGATTCTTGATGCTCAAAACAATATTTGGACGAGTTCAACAACCTATGGTGTATTTAAGATTAATAACGGAATTTTAAAATATCGAACCATTGAGGCAGAAGCTTTTAAGAATATGGGAGTAAAAGCAATTGCTCCATCAAATAGTGATTTTCTTTGGCTTACCAATGGTGAATCATTATTCATATTTAAAGACGGTGAAATATTCGATAAAAAGTTAACTGTTAGTGGAAATATCCTCGACAAAATCAATCTACTAACTGACAACACGTTAATAGTTAATGGGACGAACACCCCTTTACATATTTTTAAGAACCTGAGGATAGACCCTACTAACAATACTATCGTTTACGATACATACATTAAATCAGTAACCCATGCAAAAAAACCGATAGTAGATCAATCTGAATCAAGAGTAAGCTTCTATTTAAATGATCTTTTATTTTATCGTGAACTAAAAGACAATTATCCGCAATTCCGGGTAAACTATAACGCTTGGGGAAGAATACGAAATATCTTTTATAATTATAAACAGGATATCGTTGTAAACGGAAATTCGAATCGTGTAATTTCAGAAGATACGATAAATACTGACTCCATTTACAGTACTTTTAACGGTAGGTGGATAGCTTCCAATGTAACTATAGATTCAACCAGTGAAGTATTACAAATTGAAGACGCAGACAAATCAGAACTAGTTTTAATAGCCAGTGATAAAATTTATAAACTGATTCATAATCTTGAAAATCTTATCGATCTGAAATTGAAAGATATGATTTATTTTGAGAAGACTCTTTTTCTATTTAATCAAAGAACCATTTATTTTATTTCAAATCCTACAGAAGTAATTCAAGGTACTCCGGCAGTTCTTAACCGCCTGGACATTGAATTCAATAACATCAACGACATATACTGCCAAGACGACATTTTGTATGTTGCATCGGACGATGGACTTACTCTTATTCCGGTAAGCGAGTGTGTTAATGCTGTAACAACACCAACAAAACCCTATTTTTCAAAGGTATTGCTAGACGATGAGGAAGTAAATCTCATTGATGATGAAGTAAGTTATAAGAATAAAAACAGGCTAAGCATAGGATTTTCAAGCCTTAATTTTTCATCATCGATAACAAATTATGCATACATGCTTGAAGGTGTAAACAATGACTGGATTACAGGAACAGAAAACCAGGTTGTCTACCTGAATTTAAAACCAGGCAAGTACACCTTCAGGTTAAAGTCTCGAAAAAACATGGAACCTTACAGTGAGGAGATTGAACTCCCTATCACTGTTATTCCAACATTTTTTCAACTTCTTATAACTAAAATAGCCTCCGTACTTCTACTACTTTTACTGGGATTTATCGCTATCAGAAGCTATTATCGCCGTCAACTTTTGGTAAGAGAAAAGGACAACCAGCTGGTTACGCTTGAGAACCGAGCTTTACAATCCATGATGAATCCACATTTTATATTTAATTCCTTGGGGTCGATTCAAAAATATCTTTTACAAAACAAACCGGAAGAAGCTGGAACATATCTTTCGCAGTTTGCACGATTAATTAGGCAAACCATGAATTCCATAAAATCAAACTCGGTATTGTTGGAAGATGAAGTTGAGCGCCTGAGAAACTACATAGAACTGGAAAAGGTAAGAATGGAAAACCGTTTTGAATTCAATATTCTCATCGATGAGAAGCTCGAGGACGATGATTATAACATTCCGTCGATGATTGTGCAGCCGTTTGTTGAAAATGCGATATGGCATGGCATTTCTCAATTGCAGGGCAAAGGGAAAATAGCAATCCGGTTCAATTACGTTAACGAAAAAAGTATAGAAATTGTAATTGAAGATAATGGGATCGGATTTGAGAAATCTAAAGCATTTTCAAAAACAAAGAACCATTTAAACATGGCCTCTACCCTCACACAAAAAAGGATTCAGCTAATTGGTGAAAAATACCATGTTAAAACCAAAATCGAATTTACCGACCTATATCCGGAAGAGCTAAATCCGGGTGCAAAAATAACGCTATTAGTGCCAATCGTGGATTAAGTAAAAACCGTTTATTACTTAGAACCTACCGTTCATTACCCAGAACCTACCGTTTATAAATTACCTAATTTTAATTGAATCCTATTTCGTAATATTGTTGTGTAATTAAGAAATTGTTCTTTTCATATTGATATAATAGAAACAAGAAGATTTTACCTCCCCACATTTCTCTTCCTTGTATAATGCTTTAAAAAAGTTAAACACACCTCGGTTTTTAACGATTTAAAAACGCAAACTGTCCTTCACTGTCCCTGAAAGCATAGCTAATAGTTAAAGTAAAAAGCAAAAACAAGGAATTATAAGCCGGTCCTTTCCAACAGGGCTGGCTTTTTTATTGGTAAAAACTATGCGTTTTTTTGCCAATCTTTCCTCTCATTCCCCTCTCTTCCATTTAAAACTTACCCAATAACAATTTGTTATAACGCTAAATATGGTATTTTTAAAAGTTGAATTATAAACTGCAAAAAAATGCGTGATCAAACATTAGCAAAACTCTATTCAAAAGCTTTTCATCAAAACTGGGAAAAACAAGCCTTTTCAGATTACGAAGGAGGCGAATACAAATACAAAGATATTGCATCAATTATAAAATCGCTTCATTTGTTTTACCAGCTGGCAGGACTGCAACGCGGAGACAAAATAGCAGTACTGGGAAGAAATTCATCTAACTGGGCAGCAACATTTTTATCCGCAATTTCTTCAGGGCTGGTAATTGTGCCTATTTTACCCGATTTTAACAAACACGACACCAACCATATTATTAATCACTCCGAATCGAAAATTGTTATTGGTGCTGGCGCTCTATTAGAAAAGGTCGATCTTTCATTTTCCGAAAATCTTCAAGCCATAATAAAACTCGAAGATTTTAGTTTCGTTGCTGCAAAAGATGAAAATATCCAATATAAATTGAACGATGGATTCCAATACTACAAAGAAAATAAGTTAAGCAAGGAAGCTTTTGTTTTTGAAGAATGGCAACCCGAAGAAATGTGTATAATCTCTTACACATCGGGAACATCGGGATTTACAAAAGGAGTAATGATACCCGAACGAAGTTTATTATCAAACATTATATTTGCCCGCGAGCATATGCCATTAGAAGCCGGGAATAAAATTGTATCGTTTTTGCCAATGGCACATGTTTATGGCTTACTTTTCGAGTTTCTTTTCCCCGTAAGTGTGGGATGCCATATTACCTTTTTAAGCAAAATGCCTTCGCCGGCAGTAATTACAAAAGCTTTTGGAGAAATAAAACCTCACCTGATACTTTCAGTTCCGTTGGTGATTGAGAAAATATACAAAAAACGAATACTTCCTGCCATTGAAAAACCATCAGTTAAGCTATTGCTTAAACTGCCTGTTGTCTCCGCAATTATTCTTAAAAAGATAAAAGCAAAAATGGTTGAAACATTTGGCGGACGCTTCTTCGAAATTGTAATAGGAGGGGCACCATTAAGCGCCGATGTTGAAGCCTTTTTTAAACGTATAAACTTCCCGTTTACCATAGGATACGGAATGACAGAATGCGGACCGCTTATTAGCTACGAAGCCTGGAACAAAACAATGCCAGCATCAGCCGGTACGCTTGTTGACAGAATGGAAGTTCGCATTAATTCTGAAGATCAGCACAATGTGGTTGGCGAAATTCAGGTTAAAGGAGAAAACGTGATGTTGGGCTATTATAAAAACGAGAAAGAAACAGAAGCTGTTTTCACCGAAGATGGCTGGCTGAAAACCGGAGATCTTGGAGTAATTGATGCAAACAATTTCATATACATTCGCGGACGCTCGAAAAATATGTTGCTCGGCCCGTCTGGTCAGAATATTTATCCTGAAGAAATTGAAGCAAAATTGTGCAATCAAAACTACATTGCCGAATGTGTAGTTGTTGATCGTAACCACAAGTTGATAGCGCTTGTTTATCCTGATTTTGAATCGATGAAAGCGGATAACGTCGATGAAAAAGACCTGGACTCGATTATGGCTGAAAACCTGAAGAAAGCAAACTCGGAACTTCCAAAATATGAAAATGTTAGTAGAATTGAACTGGTTGAAGAAGAATTTGAAAAAACACCAAAAAGAAATATAAAACGGTACAAATACGTGTAAAAAAACTCCGGGAAAATTCCCGGAGTTTTTTTTTAATATATCGTCTGAATCTATTTCTCTAGTTTGTTCAAATGCACATCCATTTGTGGGAAAGGAATTGTAATTCCGGCCTCATCGAGTGCAACTTTTCCAGCTTCGTAAACATCAAAATAAACCACCCAGTAGTCGGCAGGTTTTGCATATGGGCGAACGGCCAGATTGACCGAACTATCTCCCAATCCTTTTACTCCAACAAAGGGCGCAGGGTCTTTCAGAACCTTGGGATGATTTTCGATTATTTTTAAAAGAACATCTTTCGCTTGTTTAATATTCGAACCATAAGAAATACCAAAGTCCATATCCACCCGAATTACTCCTTCGGTTGTATAATTTACAATGTCGTTGCTCGACACAGCTGCATTCGGCAATATAACCGTCTTGTTTTCAGGCGTTAGCAGAATGGTAACAAAAATATGTATCTCCTTTACCTTTCCGAGATGACCTTGCGAAACAATTAAGTCACCCACTTTAAAGGGTTTAAAGATCAGAATCATCACTCCTCCTGCAAAATTCGACAATGTCCCCTGCAAAGCCATACCAACCGCCAAACCGGCAGCACCAAGCACAGCAATAAAAGAGGTGGTTTCAATTCCCACCATTTTGGCAATACTTATTAGTAGCATTACCTTTAAGAGGATGTTGATCAAACTTCTTAGAAAACCGCGAACAGAAACATTAACATCACGTTTCTCCATTACTTTTGATGTTCTACGGGTAATAATTTTTATAATCCAGAGTCCCAAAATCAGGATAACAATGGCTGCAATTACTTTCATTCCGTATGTAATCAGCAGATCATAAGCCATTTCCAAATAATCATTTACTTGTTCATCCATTGTGGTAAAAGTTAAATTTCTAATCAAGGTAAGTAAAATACACTTCTGAATCAAGTGTTTGTAGAACACATGTTCAATCGATATGCAAAATGGAAATATTACTACATTTGCGTTTAACCAGCTATTACCAGAATGAACGAAAAGTCAAACTACCGCTTCCCTGAAGATAGGCTACTGTCCCTTGATTTTTTTCGTGGAATAACCATGTTCCTATTGGTAGCAGAAGGTACACATCTTTGGTCAGTGTTGATTCAGGAACCTGTTAGTGGAACAATTTTTGAATTTTTTTTCCAACAGTTTCATCATCATCCATGGAATGGATTAAGATTTTGGGATCTAATTCAACCGTTCTTTATGTTTATTGTAGGGGTGGCAATGCCTTTTTCGTTTGCAAAAAGAGTAAAAAGAGGCGACTCGAGAAAACAAATCACTCGACACATCATTAAGCGTTGCATAATTCTACTGACTTTTGGTGTTGGTTTACATTGTGCCTATAATCGTAAGTTAGTTTGGGAACTTTGGAATGTCCTGTCTCAACTTTCAGTAACCATTTTAATCGCTTATTTTCTTATGCGCTACAAATGGTCGGTGCAAATACTTGTTTCTATTGGATTACTCATACTTACAGAATTACTGTATCGAACCTTCCCATTGGAAGGTTTCAATCAACCTTTTGTAAAAGACCACAACTTTGGCAGCTGGATGGACATGGTATTAATGGGAAAGATTAATAATGGAGGTGGATGGGTGACTATTAACTGTATTCCAACTGCAGCTCACACAATTTGGGGCGTTGTGGCCGGGCAATTATTGCAATCAACAAAAAGTCCAACAAAAAAGGTTAAGCATTTGCTGAGTTCAGGATTGATAATTTTATTTGCCGGTTATTTACTCCACTGGACATCTGTAACACCAATTATAAAACGTATTGCAACCTCATCGTTTGTCTTGGCATCAGGAGGTTGGGCTTTGCTGGTTTTAGCCTTTAGCTATTGGATTATAGATATAAAAAAGATCAATAACTGGATTTTTCCATTTGTGGTTGTTGGCACCAATTCTATTTTTATTTACCTTTTTTCGAACACAGTTGGCGGACAGTGGTTAAACGGATTCGTTGCCATTTTCACCAATGGTATTTTAGCCTGGTTTAAAACTCCTGAATTTATTATAAACCTGATAACCGCTTTAAGTGTTCTTACTCTGGAATGGTTACTTTGTTATTACCTGTTTATAAAACGAATACTTTTTAGAATTTAAACTCACTTGATATCAACTAAATTTAAGAACATGAACACAAATCGTAGAAATTTTTTAAAAACAACAGCTGCTGCTACAGCAGGAACCTTTCTTGTTTCACCGGTACTGGCAGCACAAGCATCAAATTCCAGGTACAAAATTTCTTTGGCCGAGTGGTCGTTTCACAAGGCTTTGTTTGCCAATGAAATGACAAATCTTGATTTCCCCAAAATTACAAGAGAATTGGGAATTGATGGAGTAGAATACGTCAACCAGTTTTTTAAAGACAAGGCAAAAGACGAGAAATACCTGTCTGAACTAAAGAAAATAACCAAAGAAGAGGGGGTTACAAATGTACTTATTATGTGTGATGGCGAAGGGATGGTTGGGCACCCTGAAAAAGCGGAGCGTTTGAAAACTGCTGACAACCACAAAAAGTGGGTCGATGCCGCAGCGTTTTTAGGATGCCACTCAATTCGGGTAAATGCCGGAAGCCGTGGCGAATACGAGGAACAGCAAAAGCTGGCAGCCGATGGCTTACGAATGATTTGCGAATATGGCGATAAAGCAAAAATTAATGTAATTGTTGAAAACCATGGTGGATTGTCGAGCAACGGCGAATGGCTTTCGGGAGTGATGAAAATGGTTGACCATAAACGTGTGGGTACATTACCTGATTTTGGCAATTTTATTATTAACCGCGAAACCGGAGAAGAATACGATCGTTACAAAGGTGTTGAACTGTTAATGCCTTACGCTAAGGGTGTAAGTGCAAAAACCAATGTATTTGATGCCAACGGCGATGAAGCAAATATGGATTATTATCGTCTGATGAAAATTGTAGATGATGCCGGCTATAAAGGTTTCGTAGGCATTGAGTTTGAAGGCACTGAAATTTCGGAGCGCGAAGGAGTGCTTGCTACCAAAGTTTTGCTCGAGAAAGTATTTAAAACATTATAAAACAACTTGAATTCTATCATCACGCTGAGAAATTCTTTGGCGGTTAATTTTTGTTAATCCTTCCATATTTCGTAACAATATGAATGAATAACCGTAATGTTTAAACGACTTTGTATTCCTGAGAAGGAACTTAGGGGTTGATTGATAGAATTCAATACAAAGTTAAAAAGGTAATTAGTTGTTTGTCTTTCAAGAAGAAAGCGATGGTTAAATCATCGCTTTCTTTGTTTATATGGCTAATTCTTTTTTCGATAGAACGGAAAGTTTGGATCAATTCTTCCACCATCTCCTCCGCGGCCACCATCTCCAATCTCAATTAGGTAAACTAATCCGGCGCTAATTTGCGTGGTTAATGATAATCGGCGATTATATTTTAACAAATCCACACCCTCATTCTGAGCGTAGGTAAAGTTTGGCACTCCATCAACAATTCCGGAGTTCAACACGGTACATGTTCCATCAATCTGTAAGCTTAGCCGGTCATTTATCGAATAGTCGAAACCAATACCACCTCCTATATGAAATGCCGGCCAACTATCTTGCTCACTGTTTTTTGTTCCTCTTGAATACAGAATATCCCACTTCATATCCGGATCGGGTATTTCCCGATAAGTCAAATCCGTTTTTACAAATGCTACAACTCCGGTAAGCTTTACAAAAGGAGTAAAGGTTTTATCGGGCATAAAAAAGTATTTGTAATTAACGGCGAGGTTAAATAAACGTGTATTATAAGCCAACGGAGAAACGATAAACTCGTCCTGGTAATGCTGAAAATAAGGTGTCAGGAAATAGTTAAAATACGGTGGATCGTCGTTATAACCTTTTAAATGAGAATAATCGAGCTCTACTCCAAAATATGTTCTACTGGTTACCTGAAAGAGAACTTCGCCTTCGAATCCGACCGACAATTGAGGAGTAAATTTTTCGCTGCTGGTAGCCGGCGAGGCCAAATAGGCATCGGGATGTGGCACATCGGAAGTACCAAATTCAGAAATAAACATACTTGAATTGGTTGCCACCCGAAATCCAATAAGCTGGCCTTTAACAGAGTAAGCACTAAAAAAGGCCAACATCACCATCAAAATCGCTCTTCTAACATCCATCTCTTTGACTTTCAGCCTTTAAGTTAAGCTGTTTTTGTCAGAAAATGAAACAAAAAAAGCAAATCTATTTTCTTTCTTTTACTTCAGAGGCATCAACCACTTTAAAAAGTTTATCGGCCCGACGCGTTACATTATCGATAGGCACTGAGATTCGCTGACCTTTTAAACCTTCTTGAACGGGCTCCAGATCGAATCGAATTTCACGAACATTTGTTTGATATACACCTGTTGTTGGACCGGTAATAATTATCTCATCACCTACTTTCAGGTTTTTTGTTTCAAGTTTGAATTCGGCCACGCCTATTTTTTTGAAATAGTTGGTACATTTTCCGATGTACAATTTGCGTTTACTCGCTCTCGAGCCATAGTTTTTACTCCATTCGCCCAGGCGCTGCCCCAGGTAATAACCATCCCAGAATCCACGATTGAATACAGTTTGTAAACGATTGTTCCAGTCTTCCACTTTCTCGTCGGTAAAAGCTTCATCGAAATAAGCATCAACAGCCTCGCGGTAGCACTGCGCAACCGTTTTAACATATTCGGGAGAACGGGCGCGACCTTCAATTTTAAGCACCGAAACACCGGCATCGAGTATTTTATTCAGAAAATGAATGGTTTTTAAATCTTTTGGCGACATGATGTACTCGTTGTCAATTTCCAGCTCGGCACCGGTTTCTTTGTCGGTTACCGAATAAGCTCGGCGGCAGGTTTGCAAACAAGCGCCACGGTTTGCCGACGAGTTCATTTCGTGCAAACTAAGGTAACATTTGCCACTGGTGGCCATACACAAGGCTCCGTGAACAAACATTTCAATCTTTATCAATTCGCCACTTGGTCCGGTAATATTTTGCTTTTTAATCTGATCGCTGATCTCCCAAACACGGCCCAAATTCATTTCGCGCGCCAGCACCACTACATCGGCAAAATTGGAGTAGAATTTTACCGCCTCGATATTGGTGATGTTTACCTGTGTGGAAATATGAACCTCAAGATCAATAGACCGTGCGTACTGAATGACCGAAACATCGGCGGCAATTACAGCAGAAACACCGGCTTCTTTCGCGGCATCAATAACTTCATGCATTTTATCCAGTTCGCCATCAAAGATTTCCACGTTCATGGTAAGGTATGTTTTTACCTTATTTTCGGTGGCAATTTTTACAATTTTACGAAGGTCGTCGAGATTAAAATTATTCGACGATCGCGAACGCATATTCAGGTTTTCAACACCAAAATAAACCGATCCGGCTCCTCCCTGAATGGCTGCCATTAACGACTCGTACGATCCTACAGGCGCCATTATTTCCACATCTCTTCTTTCCATTGCTTAACTGTGAAGTTTTAAAAATTGCGGTGCAAAGTTAAGAGTTTTTGGGAATTACAACTGTTCGTGTAGAAGTGATAGCCTCAATTTGGGTGCGAAAAGCTCTATCTGATCAACACCCTCCCCTTAAATCAGTATATTCCTAATTATAAGGCTCCCCCAAGTGACGAAAGTTGCTTTCAAACGTATTTTTTTACGCCCTCAGGTAACTCAAGTAGATTCAGAATATATTTCGTGTGGCAATTAGCGAAATGGGCAAACATAGTTTTTGAAAACAGAGAGATAGCCTCGCCCCCCCGTTGGCACGATATTGTAAATCGTGCCTCAGCCTGCAAGGCTGAAAAAAGCTAATTCAATAGGCCTAAAAACAGTGATGCCCTCACTGATTGTGAAGGCATCAATATTATTTCTAAACGAATTTTTCGCGTTTCTGTAAATTAAATAATCCGTAGAGGACAAATACGAGTGTTCCTATTCCCATAAAAATACGGTTCTTCCTGATAATTCCTTCCCAAATTACTTCATTCAGGTTGTTCGGAATATTAAACGGATTTAAAAATGGGTTCCACTGCGTATGTTCCATAACGTCTTGCAAGATCAGGAGTGCTACTCCAATCAGAACCATGGTCACAGCCGTTCCGTTTCCATTTTTAACAACAGTTGAAAACATAAACGACATTGATCCCAGAAATATAATTGGGTACATTAACTGGTACGACATTTCCATTAAACTTACCCGGTATAAAAGCACCGATGCCAGCGCCGAAAAAAGCACAATAATTATAAACACCAGTGTATAAATCATAATTAAGCGCACCAACCAAACTTTATATCTGTAGTTTGGAATCCCAAACAAGATTTCCAACATACGAGAATCATCATCGTTTTGTATGCCAAAAACCGACGGATAGAAAATGAGCAAAATACCGGGAAATATCAGCAGGTTATACACCACATCTTCCGATAAAGAGCCGCCGTTATAAACCGTTTGTATGGCAAAAAACAAAAAGAATGCAAGTGCTGCGATTAAAAACCATATAAACTTGTTAGCAAAGATGATTCGTAAATTATACCGTATCATTTTAACTAAAACATGCAGCCTGTTTTTTAAATTGTATTGTCGTTCCATAATTCCTTAAACAAAGTCTTTTAACAAACACAAATAAGCATCCTCAAGATTTGGCAATACGCTAACCGCGTCGGGTGTCGGCTTTTCTTTTGCCAAACAACGCATTTTAATATTTTCGCCATCGCGCATATGGTGTACAATCATTTGTTTGTTCGCCATATTATCGAATTCCTTAGCCGGAACAGAGAACTGCCAAACAAAATTATTACCCATGTTCACCATATCGTTTGGTGTTCCGAAATATTTCAGGTTACCACGGTTAATAACAGCCACCTGGTTACACGAACTTGAAATATCCTCGATAATGTGGGTGGAGAAAATTACAATTCGCTCGCGGCTTAACTCTACCAGCAAGTTACGAAAACGAATACGTTCGCGTGGATCAAGACCTGCTGTTGGTTCGTCAACCACAAGAATACGCGGCAGATTCAACAGAATCTGTGCAATACCGATACGTTGTTTCATACCCCCCGAGAATGCACCAATCTTATCTGTGCGGCGTTCCCACATATGAACACTTTTTAGCACGTATTCCAGTCGGTCTTCACGTGTTTTGGTATCTTTTATTCCTTTAAGGATCGCCTGGTAATCCAAAAACTCCCATGCCGACATATTTTCATAAGTACCAAAAGCCTGTGGCAGGTAACCAATAAGCCCTTGCAACTCTTCGCGGTACTTTTGAGTATCCATTCCGTTTATCCAAATCTTACCGTAACTCTGCTCCAATATTCCGGTAATAATTCGCATCATGGTAGATTTACCGGCACCGTTTGGTCCAAGTAATCCAAACATACCGGTTTTAATTTCAAGCGTAACGCCATTCAATGCCCTGAAAGGTTTCTTGCGTTTACCAATTAAAGGAATTTGACGAACCATATTGAAATATCCACGACGAAGACCTCCAAAACGCCCTGTTATTCTAGCAATATTTACATCTTTATTGTGAATGTATTCTCCTGAAGCATAGAAAACGAGCATCAAATACCAGATAATGGCAATAAAAATTACCATACCGATGTTATCCCACTCTCGGTAAAAGATAAATAGGAATATGAGCGGTACAATCCAGAAAATGAAATTGTAAATCCATTTATTCAACTTCAGCCAGAACGCCTTTCCGCTTGATTCGTTTTTGTTTATCAACACCTGATTTATAGGTACTCTCAATAAGAAGAGGAAGAAAAATACCAGGTGCGACAGGATCCACATCCATAAATTATTTTCGAGATAAATGAAAGTGAAATAAACGATAAACGCGAACAATGGTAATTGCCAAACGAGATCGGAAAAATCACGAAGTTTTTTATAATCTTTTGTAAGTCCGGCTCGTTCTCTGATTTTTATTCCACTTTTCCATTCGCGAATAAAACGTGAGTCGCGGTCATAAACCTTAACCAACTTTCTGATCGTGATTCGGATTGGTTCGTTTTCGTCGATTACTTTTTCGCTTGCCTGGCGCAAACTGGTCATGGTAAAGGCCACAACTCCCGGTACCAAAATGATAAGCAAAATGAAATCGAGCAACTGCCAAACAAAACTATCCACTCTCAGATAAATAAATATTGCTCCGAGAATAAATACCGTCAACATTCCAAGTTTCAAAATAATATTCAGCGACTTTATCCAGTTCAGCGCGTTTTCCATTCCCGCATACATTGTAGGGATGAAAACCAGCGTTAACAAAGTACTCAGCGCTAAACCACCAACAACAGTAATGGCAAACGGAGCGCCAATTGCGCCAACATATTCTGCCTGTCCCATTGCCAGCGGGAACAATGCCACGATGGTTGTAATGGCTGTAATGAGTATCGGTCGTACTCTTGAAAGTCCGGCTGCCATTAATGCTCTTGATTTTCGGAAGCCACGTTTTCGCAGAATATTCGTATAGTCGATAAGAATAATTCCATTGTTAACCACCACTCCAATCAGGATAATAAAGCCCATTAAGGTATTGGCATTAAAGAGGCTGTTGCCAGTGAAAATAAGTGCCAAAAACGAACCAACTGCAGCCAGCGGAATAGAGAAAATAAGAACAAATGGTGTTGATACCGATTCAAAAACAGAGGCCAAAATCATTAAAATCAAAATAAAGGCTGCTGCAATAAGAAACTTAAATTCGGCATACTGGTCTTCCTCGTGAATTACTTCAACAGCAACTCCCGAAGGCAGTTTGTATGCACCAATTATACCATCAATTTCCAAACGATAAGCTTCCAAAAGATCTTTCGAATCGCTTGCTTCGTCAACAAAACTATACGTTAATTCAATCTGCTTTTCCTGATTTACACGCGAGATACTGGCCATACCTTCGGCATAAACCATACTTGCCAGCTCATCCATATCATAAGTTGCCCCCTGCGCATTGTTCACCTGTAATCGTCTCAGGTCTTCAATGCCTTTTGTATTATCCTCTTCTTCCACGCCATCAGGCAGCTTTTCTTTAATGACAATTTCGTATTCTTCGGTTCCCTGCTTAAAATTAACGCCCGAAGTAAATTCGCGGGTAAAAGTTCCCAGCTCCGACATTATGTTCTGCAGCGTTATACCATATTCGGTAAGTAACAGCTGATTAAAATACATGTGAACTTCAGGTCTGTTACTCGATACATTAACATTCGCACGACGGATGGATTCGAGGTCTTCGATGTAGTAAAGCAAATCTTCGGCAACCCCCTTCATTACATCAAAATTTTCGCCCTTAAGTACAATGCGTTCCTGGTTGGAACCAATACCCATAAATTGCTGGAATCCTTGTGTTCCGGAACGGCCACCGCCACCGCCACCACGGAAACTGGCACTTGAAGTAGGTGCTTCAAGACTAACCTCTCCCTGTGAGATGTTGCCTATGCGGTCTTCAACATCCTTTTTAATCTCTGCAATAGTGCGGTCGTCAATATCTTTATAGTCTTCGCGCAATATAAAGGTAAGGATAGCTTCCTCTGCCTGAATATTAGCAGAAAGATCTTGTTTTTCAGGAACATCTTCCAGGCGGCTTTCCACATCGGCAACTACTTTATCTGTTGCTTCGAGTGTTGCCCCGGTTGGCATAGTAACGTAAATTGAGAATTGCTCTTCTTCAACTTCCTGCAAATTGGTAACACTTATAGCCAGCACAATAAATACGGTTAAGAAGAAAAATACCAAAGCGCCGATTATAGTTTTAGCAGGCGCACGCATACTCGCTTTTAGCAGAAGAATATAAATCTGAATAATACGGTTGTTGGTTGTTACCTTTTCGTAGAAAACGTTGTGTTGACGTTTTCCGCGCAATAGCAAATGAGCTGCCATTGGGATAAGCAACAAAGCCACAAATAACGAAACCATCAGCGTTGAAATGATAGAAACACCAACATGATTACCCAGCAATTTTACCATGTAATCGGTTGAAAAAACAAAAGGAAGAAAAACGGTTACTGTTGTGAGTGTTGCTGCAACAATTGATCGCCAAACTTCTTTTGTTCCCTGTGTTACAGCCTGCTCGGGGCTAACTTTGTTCCCCGAGAGCCGGTATATATTCTCGAGCACCACAATACTGTTGTCGAGCAACATCCCGATGGCCAGTACCAAACCAACCAACGTTAAACTGTTTAGCGAAATATTAAAGGCATAGAACAAGTTAAATGCAGTAAATACCGATATTGGAATTGCCAGTGCAATAAACGAAACAATACGAAGATTCTTTAGGAACATCCATAATACAAAGATGGCCAACAAACCTCCAACCAGTGCCAGATCAATAATCTGGTCGATGTTCTTTTCCATTGTCTCGGCCAGATTGGTTTGCACCACAACCTCCACATCTTTCGCGGCAAGCTTTTTATTAAGTTCTGCTATTTCTTCCTTTACTTTATGCGACAGATCGATGAGATTGGCTTGTGAATCGCTAACCAGCATCATCGAGACTGCATCCATTCCGTTTACACGGCTAATCGATGTTTCTTCTTTTACGCCAAAAAATACATCGGCCACATCCTTTAGGTAAATCGGGCCTTCGGCGACAACAATATTCTCGATATCCGAAACTTTTTCATACTCAGCAGTAACGTGTACAAAATATTGTTTTTGTGCGTCGTGCAAGTACCCGGTAAAAGTTCGGTTGGTAGAATTACTTGAAATAGCACTCTGAATTTGTGCCGGTGTAATACCATAAGCCTCGCAAGCTCCGGCATCGTAGGTTACTTCTATCGAGCGCTCTTTACCACCATAAACCGATACGGATGCAATACCGTCGATATTTTCTATTTCGGCGGTCACTTCCTGGTCTACAATGTTACGAACGCGGTCAACTCCCCCACTTCCCCGAATCTGAAGCTCCATAAACTGATTGGTGAGCTGATCCATGTCAACACGGTTAACGGTAACGATAAAGTTATCGTCAAGATCAGCAGCGATCAGATCAATCTTTTCCTGCAGCTTTAAAAAGGTGTATTTAAAATTTACGTTCTGTTTAAAATTTACCTGTATAGAAGCCGAGCGGTTGTTGATAAAAGACGACATATCCTCAATGCCTTCCATTGTTCCAATAGCACCTTCAACCGGAACAACAGCCTGATTCTCGAGGTATGTTGGATCCACTTCAATACGCGACTGGATCTGCACATACAGCATAGGAAGTTCGGCATTTGGCATGAGTTCCACCGGTAACTGTTTATAGGAAATATAACCAAGCATGGTTAATCCTAAAAACAGCATACTAATGAATATTTTTCTGTTAATGATGAATTTCATTTGTAAAAAATTAGTTGGAAGATTGAAGACCGAAGACCGAAGTACCGGTTCGCAGTACAAAGTCCAAAGTTTTTATTAGCAACTTAAACTTGTATCCGAAAACCTTTATTTGTTCGCAAAACATCTTCAAATCGTCCATTAATTATCAGAAACTTCAAGCGTTTTCTCTCTCACAAAAAGCAATCTAACTCTATCAAGCACATCGTAAACACAAGGTATTACAATTAAGGTAAGCAAGGTAGAAGTAACCAGACCTCCAACTACCGCCAGTGCCATCGGCGATCGCAACGAAGCACTTTCGCCAAAGCCAACTGTAAGTGGCAACAAGGCCAGAATTGTTGTTAAACTGGTCATTATAATCGGGCGAATACGTTGCTGTCCGGCCTGAAGAATAGCTTCTTTTCGCTCTACTCCTTCACGTATAAGCTGATTTATTCGGTCTACCAAAATTATAGAGTCATTAACGGCAATACCTACCAACATAATTACCCCGATAATTGCCATAATATTGAATGTTTTACCAAGAATAAAGAAAATGAGAACACTTCCCACTACTGCTAATGGAATGGTTAACAGAATAGTGAACGGATGAATAAGCGACTCGAACTGAGAAGCCATAACCATATAAACCAACACGATGGAAAGCAACAATGCAAAAGTAAGGTTGGTTAATGATTCCTGACGTTTTTCTTCTTCTCCCGTTACCATTATTCTGTAATTGGGTAACAACTCAATAGTTGAAGTTGCCTCGCGTATATTAGATGCTACGTGGTCGAGTGGAATTCCTTCTTCAAGCTGTGCAGTAACTTTTCCGATACGGTTTTGGTTTCTTCTGAAAATCTCTTTTGGAGAAACACCATAGCCAATATCGGCAATTTCGCTTAAACGGAATACCTGGTCTCCTGAATTAATAATCAATGAACCAATTTCGTCAATTCCTTTTTCAGGTACTTTGATTGTGATATCCTGCATTTCGCCACTTCGTTCCATTTGGCCGGCATCTTTGCCTTGCAACTGGTCTTGTATTTGCGAGATAACAGTGCTGATATCAATATTGTACATACCGGCACGCATGCGGTCTACATGAATCTCAACTTCAGGAGCACCGTCTTCAATTGAAGTTTGAACATTAAACAGGCCGTTAACACCAAGCATTTTTTCTTTAACCTGGTTAACTACATTTTCAATCTCATCCAGTTCCTCACCACGAACCTCCACAACAACAGGAGCTTCATCAGTTCCTAAAATAGACTGCAGAGCACTTTCTTCTTGCGAGAAAGTAATTTCCAGCCCCTCTATTCCTGCTGTGAGCTGATCGATAGATTTAACAATACTTTCAGTCGAAATCTCTGTATCACTATTCAAAATCAATTTTATTTCGGCAGTATTTTCACCTTCAAAAACCGCATTTGCACTTCCTGCAATGCTTGATGATGGTCCGGCTTGTGAATAGATTTTGTCGAGGTTATCTCCAAGATAATCGGTTAAAATATTTTCCAGGTTTTTAACTGTCGATTCTGTTCTTCTCAGTTTTGTCCCTTCCTGAAGTTTTAGATTGATGGTCAGCTCATGAGTTTGTGTTTTTGGCATAAACTCTGTACCAATTGAAGGAATTAAAAGAACTGCCCCTCCAATAGCTACGGTTGCAATAATAATTATCAGCCATTTAACATCTAAAGCTTTCGACAAGAAACGGCCATAACCACCTACTTTAACCGATTTTGATTTTACCGGAGCCGTCTTGTTTCTGTAAAAACGGTGATACATCATCGGGATCAGGAAAATGGCTACAACCAACGAGGAAAGCAACGAGAATGCAACTGTCCAGGCTTGATCTTTAAATAATTCTCCTGAAGCACCATGTAAATATACAATGGGTAAAAACACAATTATAGTGGTAAGTGTAGAGGCAGTAATTGCTCCACCCACCTGCGCTGTACCGGTTATTGCTGCATCTTTCACACTCATTCCATTTTCATGGTTTCGGAATATATTTTCCATCACTACAATGGCATTATCCACCAGCATACCCGCGCCAAGCGCGAGCCCTCCCAGTGTCATAATGTTTATGGTGAGGTGATTAAAATACATGAGGTTAAATGTGGCAATAATTGAAATTGGAATGGCCACACTTACTATCAGTGTAGTTCCGAAGCGGCGAAGGAAAACAAACAGAATTACTACTGCCAGTAATATACCAATCAAGGCGGTTTCCTGTACTTCGCCAATGGCACTGCTAATAAAACGCCCCTGGTTGGTTACGCCAATTAGTTCGTAACCCGGAAGTGCTTTCTGAATGTTAACCAGTGCTTCGTTTATCTGTTCAACCGATTTTACGGTATTAAATTTGGTTTCTTTATATATGGAAAGTCCAAGGCAACGTTCGCCGTTAATATGTACGATATTTACGGGTTCCTTATTCCCAATTGAAACCATTGCAACATCTTTCAGGTAAACCGGTGCCATTGAAACCCGGCCCTGATCGGTAGTTGCCTCAGTATTACGTACCGCTTTGTAACCAACAATAAGGTTTTCAAAATCATCGATGGTTTGCAACATCGAAACACCTTTAACAATGTACTGGGTTCCCATGTCGGTGATCTGCCCACCCGAAACGTTCCGGTTGAAGTTTTCAATTCGACTGGCCACTTCATCCATTGTCAGTCCTTGTGCATCAAGCCGGTAAACGTCGGTTTCAATAATAATTTCGCTTTCCTCCTGTCCTGAAAGCTCAACTTCAGCAACACCTTCCAAACGAACCAGCTCGTTCCGAATATAATTTTCGGCAACTTTCCGAAGCTCGTTCATGTTGGTAATTTCGTTGTGCTTCAGTCCGAGTATCATTACCGGAGTTGTATTGGGATCGTGTTGTGTTATCTGCAACTCATCAATATCAGCATTTTGAGTTAGCGTATTCAAGGCCTTCTGCAGGTCGAGAAAAGCTTCGTCCATATCTTTGTTCCAGGCATATTCTACAGTTATTTGTGCCGATCCAACTCTTGTGGAAGAAGTTACCTGGATTACATCCGATTGCCGGATGGCGAGCGCTTCAATATTCTCAACAAACTGTTGCTCCATTTCTTCTGGTGGCCGCTCACCCGATGTCACTTCCACAAAAATGCGGGGAGAATTTAAATCGGGAAAAAGATCGACCCCCAGTTTATCGTACGAAATGTAGCCCAGCAATAATACGCCGAGAACAACCATCAGAACGGTAACCGGATAATCGACAGAAAATTTCGTTAATTTTTTCATGATAAATAGTTATGCCGAAGGTATTCCTTCGGGTGAAGCCAAGCTGGAAGTTCTTCTAACTCCCGGCTTCCGGCTTATTATAAAATCACTTTAACTTTCGAATTATCGCGAAGGGTTTCAAATCCTTTAATAATTAAACGATCGTTCGGACTTAATCCTTCCATAATTTCAATTTCGTCCTGGTTGGAAATACCGGTTGTAATTCGGCGATCGTTTGCAGCACTGTTACGCCCTACAATAAAGACGTATTTGCCACGCGATCCGGTCATAATAACATCTTTTGGAATTACGATAACACTGTCTTTTTGAGCGGTTATAATATTGGCCTTAACAAACATCCCGGGACGCAATTTTAATTCAGGATTATCGATTTCCAATTTACCTGCAAATGTCCGGGTCTCATCGCTGATTATTGGCGACAATTCAGTAACATGGCCGGTAAGTGTATCTTCAGTGAGTGTATAGTTGGTAATAACCACTTCCTGCCCGGTTGTTACTTCTGAGATATTTTTCTCAGGCAAGTTAATTTCTACGTACATTTTATTGTAGCTCATTAAACTAACCATGCTTTGTCCTGCCGCTACACGAACACCTTCAGTATAATAAGGCAAATCAACTATTACGCCGGAAAATGGTGCAACAACCTGCATTTTTGCCAATTGAATTTCGGCACTTTCATAGCTGTTTTTTGCATTAATCATCGACACTTCAGAGTTACGCATTTCAAGCAATGTAACACCGCCTTTTTCGTACAGCGATTTTTGTTTTTCGTATTCCTGCTCCGAAATTTCAAGATTCAATTTTGTCGACTCAATATTTAGTCCGTTCAGGTATTCTGCATTTTCCATTTTTACGATTACCTGACCTTTTTCAACACGGTCGCCTAACTGAAATTTACGTCCGGTTCTTGGATTAGTTTGCAGAAGATAATTTCCTTCAATTTCAGAACTAAGTTCAGTTTCGTACACGGCTTTTGCGGTTCCGGTAGTACTTACAAATTGCTGAATACTTGTTAGTTTGATGTTCTCAACTGAAACAGGAACAGCTAATTCAGTTGATTCGGAACTGGTTTGGTTATTACACGAGATAGCGGCAACAACAACACTCAACAGGATAAGTAATTTTATATGCTTCATTGTAGTAAAATTTGCAGATTTAATTTTGATCATCGGTTAAATACAATTCCTCAGGAATAATAGCTTCGTCTTTTTCGAAATCGTATAACGATTGTATTTTTAGGTTTAACAATTCAATTTTATAATTAATAAGCGCTTGACTTAGTGCTACTTTTTGTTCAGAAAGTTGTGTTTGATAAAGATTAAGATCCATACCTGTAAGGTCGCCGTTTTCGTAACGTTCAAGGTTAATTTCGTAGGTAAGTTGGGCATTTCGCTCATTCTGCCGTGCCAGGTCAATCTGGTTTAACTGGTTTTGAATATTACGATAAACCTGGCGAATATCAACAACAATTTGTTTGCGCTCTTCATTCAGGTTCAACTCCTGTGATTCTATTGCGGCTTCGGCAGCTGCAATTCTTGCTTTACGCTCGCCCCAGTCGAAAATAGGAATATTAAAACTGATACCTACCGACGGGCTTTTTGTTGGATTTTCGTAGATATTACCCAAATCACGATTATCGCCCGTGATACCAAATCTCAGGTTCATATCTCCTCTGAACTCATTCTGTGCTTTGGTTCTTATAAGATCGAACTGACTGGTTTCCACATCTATTTCGCGCTGACGCAACTCCATCCTCGATTCCAAACCGTTTTCAATGGCTTTGTCTAAATCAACAGGTACTGGATTCGCACTAACATCGGCCAGTATCATTATATCCTCAAAAAGATCCATCCCGAGATATAGTTTCAACTGATCTTTGGCATTTTCAAAAGTCACTTCACTGTTTTGCAATGTAGATTTTGCTGAAGCCAGGTTCAGTTCTGCCTGGTATTCTTCTTCTTTGGCAGACAGACCAGCTTCAACCTTATTTTTAATTATGTCGTAACTTTTTTGCGTATTAGCCAGCTCATCTTTGGCAATTGTTAAATTCATTTGCGCCATGTACACGTTATAAAAAAACTCCGTCACATTTCGCTCAAGGTTTAAGTACTGCATGGCATAACTTATCCTAGCATTTTCAAAATTTAACTCCAGCTCTTTTAACTCTAATTTGAGTGTATTATATGTAAATAACGGCTGATTCAGGTTCAAATAAAGGTTATTAAAAAACACTTCACTTTCCGAGTTCGATGAGGTAGAATTATTACTCGACCAGCCAAATTCGTTGGTAAGCGAGATAGTACCATCGGTTATTAAAATTGGCTGTGCAACCGTGAACAAAGATCTTGTTTCGAAGTTTTCGTTGGTGTACCACTCTGAAACACGATTATCAAAACGTCGTTGTTTACTGTAGTTTACCGGATCAACCTGAAGAGAAAAACGTGACTTTAAAGCTGCACGTTGCGCCTCAAGGTTTTTCTGATAACGTTCAAGGTTTAATAATGACAGCTTCAAATCCGGGCTCCCTGTTTCGGCAATACTCAATGCCCTATCGAGAGTTAAGGCCTCTTGTGCCTGAGCTGCAAAAGTAACAGTTACCAATAAGGCAACGGCAATAGCTATCTTTTGCATAAGTTTGATTTTTGTTTTCATTATGTATGTTGATTTATATTTTATAATTCTACAATTTTTACCGCGTCGGCATATATCATTCGTAAATCGGTTTTATCGGTTAATTCGATTACGGCTGTTTCAGATGAAAAATAGAACGATCCTAAGTGGCACCATCCGGTTTCGTTACTTTGTGCATCAAGGAATGCTTCTTCGGGGCCGTCATCGCCATATATTATAAAGTTATAACTTCCTTTTTCTTCCTGACGATTTCGTCCAAATCCCCGTCCTTTATAAAAATGATAGTAAACATCGTAGTACCCGGCTTCTTTCACCGGAACATTCCAACGAGCAATCTGGTCGCCATTTCCACCTTTTATATAATGCCCCGAACGTACATATTCGCCATAAAACTCGTCGCCGGTTATTGCAGTCCAGCTAATAGGCGGGCGCCACCAGCTTATCGAAGAATATTTCTGTTCTGTTTCTTCTTCTGTTGCAAGCCATTTTTCAAGCAAGCTCACTTGTTTGTTCTCGGTAATCTCGAACTCAGGATCTTCGTTATCCACTATTTCCTCATTAGGCAGTTTGTTCTGAACCGGAGTTGTGCTAATACGCTCTCCTTCCCATGCCGACAACTTCAGGTCTTCTTCCACTTCTCGGAAACCTTCCATATATGTCTGCGGTATATTTTTAGATGTAAGCGAATTAAAAATCACCATTCGCGGAGTTCCATCAAACAGGTAACTCAGTTCTTTAGTTTGATGAGCAGTTAATTTAATCAGTTTATCCACGGTGTCTTCCGATCCCATTCCAGGAGGGCCAAATCCACGGCCACCGCCGCCACCGCCGGCAAGTCGGAACGTAAGTTTTATCAAACCATCAACATCCGAGAAGTTAGTAACCTTCAGCGAGATCATGGTTTTCATTGCATCGCCTGATTTTACTTTTACCCCTTTAATTGGCGAAACCAGGTAACCCGGAAGCGATTTTGCTTTAAACCATTCATTCATCATCGGCTCCAGGTCAATATCAAAACTGGCTTTAATTTGCTCGGCAAAATCGTGGAAACTAATGTTCAGGTATTTATTATCGTCAAGAATTGTGCGCAGGAAATCTTCGAATTCTGCTTCTCCGGCTTGCAGTTTTACATTCGAGAATAAAACATCGCCTTTTAATTTGATTACTTCATTCACGATATCCTTCTGATCCGGATCGGCAAGTATTTCTTCAAATGAATAATCCTGCAGCGCAATATTTGCAAGAACTTCGGCACTTTCACCGTTCATGTTGCTCATAAATATCGAACGCATATCAGTAGTCTGACTTTTTAAATAGGCCTCAAAAACCCGGTTGGTGATGGGCCAGCTATCCGACTGAATATTATTCTGGAAGTTATATAACCAAGGGAAAATAAAGTATGGATTATTTGATGATTCCATGGTCATTTCGCCACGATTGAATGACCGGTCGGTTTCTTCCTCTTCGGTGAACTTATTGATGAACTCTGCAATTACACGTAATTCCTTGTCCTGATCGGTCATCTCGGCACCGCCGCCGCGACCTCTCCAACGTCCCATACGTTCTTTTTGCTGGGCAAAATCAGCCTCGCGCATCATGTATCCTTTTTCCTGAATAAGAACTTGTCCGGGCTGAACAACTTCCTGAACCGAAGTCCACATGCGTTCGTAGGTTTTAAATTGTGCGGGGACTTCAACCAGCGCCATCTTATCAGAATTATATTCGAGATCGTAATTACGTTTGAAATCTTCGAAGCGCTCGTAAATCACTGATGCGAGCGTATCCTTCGATTCAGGGAAAACATCGTTAAAATAATCGTGTCCTTCCATCAGCCAAACTCCGAACTCGAAATCATTGTGCTTCATCGTTTTTAGTTCGTACTTACCAATAGCCAACGACAACTGTGTTAAAGGCGTTTGTGGTTTAAAACTAAACTTACCTTCTGCAACTTCGGTCATTTCTCCTTGTGCAACAGGTTGCAGTCCTGGAGCTGTATTAACTGTAAGCGTATAATTCACGAACTCCGGCATGTACCAGCTCACATCCTCCGAACTGTATGTTACTCCGGTTTTAGGATACCAGTTTGCTTCGCGGGTTAGCAAAACATATTCCGGGGTAACAAAGGCATATCGTTTGTCAACATTCAATACAAATTTCCCGTATTTCTCCAGCCTCTGTTCTTCTTCAATGTCAAGGTAACAGTAGGTTTCATCAATCGTTCCTTCATAAGAGAACTCAACCCTTGCACTTTCGCCGGGCTGTAAATTAACCTGATCAGAAATAAGAATCAAATGATTTTTGCGGACAAATGGCAATGCCTTTCCATCCACTTTTAAGTCGTTTATTTCCAATCCGGCATTCAGACTAAAGATCAGTTTATTTAAAGGTTGCTGACGGTTATTTACAACTGTCATTGCCGACTTAACACCCAATGAATTTCCTTTATGATCGAGCTCAATATCATGCGAAACGACATCTGCTGTGGGTTCACTCACATATTGGTTATTCAGTTCTATGATCTCGGCTCTTAGATTTTCCGATTTTTTGAAACTGTTGATGTGGTTAAATGCCAGATAACCCGAGCCACTAATAAATACCAAACTAAATACCAATGAAACGTAGGTCATCGGGATTGATTGCGGTAAACGTTTGAGCAGGAAAATGGTAAGAAAAATAAATCCGGCTCCCAGTCCAAAGTAAATTCCACGATGAATTAGCAGAACATCAAGATTCCCAAATCCTACAATATCAGAACTTAACATCGGGATGCTAAAAGACATGTAATCGAAGATATAATAATACTTCGCCTGCAGCAGGAATAAAGTAATACCAATGTAACCCAGTACCAAAACAAAAGTAATTGCCTGGTTACGAATTACACTCATTAACAGGAATGACAATCCCATAATGAAAACCAGCGTAGGAATACTTATCAACACCAGGTAAATAGCGTAAGAAACCCAATCGATGGAAGTATTTTTGGCCAGTGCATTAAAAATAAGAGCAAGAATAACCACCGCCACATTCAGGATCATAAACACCTGCATGTTACCGAGCGTTTTTCCAATAACGTATTCGCCATTTGTCATCGACCGCATGTAAATAACTTCTGTGGTATCGAGTTTTTTATCGCGCTTTAAAAAGTCTGACGCAAGAAATACTGCAATTACTGCCTGTGCCACGTTAAGAATTAACAGGTTAAAATAAGGTATTGCACTTGGAATTGCCCGGATAGCCCAACCTTCTGCACCGCCACCTTCAATCACCATCCCAAAGTTCATTCCAAACAGAACCAACAAAGAAAGGACACTGAAAATACGGAAAAACCAACTGCGAAAAAGCGTTTTTCGCTCGTACTTTGCAATTGAAAAGATATTATGTAACGAGATCATTGTTTACGGTTTAAGCGTTTGACCACTGGTTTAGTTTATTCTCCATAAAGTGTACATAAGCATGCTCGAGATTAGGATCCATAGGTTTGCCCTGGAAACCATTTATCTCATCAGCTACCACCTGAACTTCCCATCCGCCATCAATCGGGATGGTAGAAATTACAGGATATTTTTCATTTATCTCAAGGTATTCTCTTTCGGTTGCCTGTATCAACCAAACATGTCCCTCTGCCTCTTTTACGAGGCCTTCCGGCGACCCGACAAAAGCCAGCTTTCCTTGATTAAGAAGTGCCATATTATCGCAGGTACTTGAAATATCACCCACAATGTGTGTCGACAGAATGATAATTACATCTCGGGTACTTATAGTTGAAAGTAAGTTCCGGAAACGAATACGTTCTTCCGGGTCGAGACCAGTTGTGGGCTCATCAACAATTATAATCTTTGGATCGTTAATTAAAGCCTGGGCAATTCCTAAACGCCGTTTCATACCACCCGAAAGTTTATTGGCATTTCTGTCGCGAACTTCAAACAACCCAACTTCTTCCAGCATCTGATCGACAGCCGAACGTCGTACAGCTGCATTTCTCATTCCAGCCAAACGTGCAGTGTAATCCAGGAATTCGGATGTTTTTAATTTTGAGAAAAAACTGAAATCCTGCGGTAAATATCCCAACATCGACCTGATTTGCCTGCGGTTTTTCGAAAGCTCGTAATCGTTATAATAAACTTTGCCACTTGTAGGTTTCATCAGGGTTACCAGAATTCGCATCAATGTTGATTTACCGGCTCCGTTCGGACCAAGCAGACCAAACATACCGTTAGGAATTTCAAGGTTCAGGTTGTTTACAGCGTAACTGCCACCCTTGTAAATTTTGTTTAGATTTTCGATTTTAATATGCACAATGCAATAATATTTTATGAGAACAATGCCTTGGACTTGCAAAGCCTCTAATCGTTTAATATGGTTTGTCCACTTTTGTTATATAAATTACACTCTGCCTTTCAATTTAAACTTGATCTAATGCATTTTCTGAAAAATTGTTGCTTTTTCTACAACTAAGTGCATCAAAAAAGGCTTAATAAAACAAATTCAAAAAAAAAGGCTTTGCCTCTGCAAAGCCTTTAATACCAAAACTTAAAATCTATCTTTATATAAAGATTCGATACAAATCAATACATTACCCACATAAGCAATGTTGAATTTTCAGATCGTGCCGTGATCCGAAAAAATTTATTTCGTACAAACTGACAGGATTAAATTCTCCGGTAATTGGAGATACTGACTGTCGTCTAAAGTATTGTAACTGTTTTCAAATGATTGCAGCAAAAGTAATGCCCGCTGAAGTTGCGAACAACCCGCTGCGAAGTTTACAATATACAATAAGACGAAAATCAGTTTAACTTTGCTAAGTAATGATTGGATGATAAAAGCGCAGGGAGTTAACACTTACAGATTAAAAAACAAGCCATCCGCTATAATTCAGCTTTATACGTATGATCTTTTATATCGTCGGTTAATACTACATCGTATGTACCGTGTTTTAAATGGCTCAAATCAAATCCCTTTTGAATACTTAAACCTTTTCCTAAATTGTAACCATAAACATGTTCTCCATCTTTATATACATTTAAAAAGACCGGCTTTAACGATGAGTTTAAAAATGACACATTCAATCTATCATTTTGCATACAAAAGAATGGCTCGTAACAGCGTGTTGCCTCATCAACTGTTATGGTTTTATCCTTAACACAAATTTTTCGGCTTACACTCTGGTTTCCGTAATTGATACAAACACAAAATTCGCCGTCGCCCAACTCCGATAAGTCAAGCATTTTTTTAAACTCCTTGCAGCGTTCGGTTTGTTTGTGATAAAGAATTTCTCCGTTACAGTTGGTTAAGGTAACCTCTAAAGGAGCAGTGGTTACTGACTCATAAGCAACCAACGCGGTGCTTTCTTCTACTTGTACTACATTCATTTTTGGTAAATCGGTGGCACTTGCAGCTACTGCAAATAAAATTGCCAGGGTAAAAACTACCCAAACTTTTGTTTTCATGACTTAATTATTTAATTGTTTTCTAATTAATTGACATGAAAAAAGCGCGTATCGTTACACGCTGAAACCTACTTATCGACGAACTACCATGTTTCGATGACGAACACAAAAAAATCCGGAATAAACAACCGGATAAAAAAAGGCTACCAGTATGAATCTGATAGCCTTGTCTAAACCAATAACATTTTCTAACCTATTTTACTAAACTAAATGAAAATTCATTATTTAAAGAACTAAGAATTACTTCATATTTTCCTTCATCCAAAGCTGAAAGATCGTATCCTGAAGCAATATTGAAATCTTTTCCAATGCTTGATTTGTAAACCAAACCGCTCTCATCATAAATATTCAAGCTCAGTTGCTCCTGATCGAAGTTCAGATAAGAAAGTTTTAATACTCCATCGACAAATGCAAAGTAAGGATCAATTCTTAACTTCGACTCTCCAACAGAAATACCGTTTGATGCAACAGTAAAGTCTTTCAATAAACGAGTGTCGTTAATACGAAGATCCATTGTATAATCACCATTCTCAAGATTTTTGAAATCGTACATTTTCTGATATGCACTTAGTGGTTTTGTTGTTTGCTTATAATAAACCAACTCTCCATCTTCTGCACGAATACTCAACTCGAATAAAGCGGCGTTTTCGTTTACAATCGATACCACTGCTCTGTCGGCCGATACTGGCACAACATTCATTTTCGGTTTCTCAACGGCTGTTGCAACTGCTACAATTGCTACTGCCAATACTGTAGATAATAATTTAATTGTTTTCATAACCATTCATTTTTTAGTTTAACATTGAATGACACTACAAACATACATGTTTTACAGCATATATGCCAAATAACATGTTTAAATTATTTAAAAAGTCAATATTATTTAACATTGGTCTTAACATTGATTTTTTTAACACCACCTTAACACCTTTATTTACAGGCCTTATAAAAACAGGCTCACCGCATTACAATTATCGTGCCATCTTATTTAGAATAATATTAAATAATATTTAGCTTATTTTCAAAAAATAGTTAAGAAAACATCCCGATATCGCCCGACAATACTGCAAATGACACCTTTAGAACACACAACAAGGCCAGAAATAGTACCAACCACGTTTTTACCAACGAGTTTAAACGAAGTTACAACTACACAGCCTCCAAAAAATCTATGACACAAAAAAATCCGGACACACATCCGGACCAATAAAAAAAAGGCTGCCAGTATTCCCTGACAGCCTTTTAAAACCAATAACATTTTCTAACCTATTTCTCTATACTAAATGAAAAATCATTATTCAAAGAACTAAGAACTACCTCGTATTGACCGCCCTTCAACGCTGAAAGATCAAATCCGGTAGCAATATTAAAGTCCTTACCCAATTTTGATTCGTATACTAAACCACTATTGTCGTAAATATTCAAATTCATGCTCTCCTGGTCGAAATTCAAATAAGTAAGTTTCAATACGCCATTTGCAAATGCAAAATACGGATCGATTCTCATTTTTGACTCTCCCACTACGATACCGTTTGAAGAAACTGCAATATCTTTCATTAAACGTGTATCATTTACCCGAAGATCCATTGTATAGTCTCCATCTTCTATATTTTTAAAATCAAAAATTTTCTGATATGTATTTGATGGATTTGTTGCCTGCTTATAATAAACCAACTCTCCATCTTCTGCATGAATGCTCAATTCAAACAAAGCTTCCACTCCATTAAGGATAGAAACAACTGCTCTATCCTCAGACAAAGGCACTACATTCATTTTCGGTTTCTCAACGGCTGTTGCAACTGCTACAATTGCCAGCGCCATTACTGTTGTTAAAATTTTAATCGTTTTCATAACTATTTGCTTTTTTTGTATTCAATTTTAAATCACACTGCAAACATAGATGTTTTATAGCATGCATGCCAAATAACATATTAAAAAAATTAAGTTTCTTGTAAAAATTTAACATTGCCGTTAACATGCTACTTTTTAATTTTGCAGAACACCTTTATTATCAGGCTTTATGTAAACAGGACACTATGAATATCAATTATCGTGCCATTTTATGCTTCGGTGTGTTAAATAATTTTTAGTATTTTTCAAAAAACAGTCATTTATGCATATAAATATTCTGCATCTCGCGGATGGAGCGAGAAGTGCAAAAGGAACCGTTGTTATTATAGATGTTTTGCGGGCATTTTCTACCGCCTGTTATGCCTTTAATAAAGGAATTGAAAAAATAATTCCGGTTGGCGACATCGATTTAGCTTATAAATTAAAAAAAGACAATCCCGACTACCTTTTAATAGGCGAACGTAACGAACGCAGACCTGAGGGTTTTGACTTTGGAAACTCGCCAACTCATATTAACAACGCTACTATTACAGCCAAAACGATTGTACAAACCACAAGTTCGGGTACGCAGGGAATTGCAAATGCAATAAATGCCGATGAAATTATTACCGGCAGTTTTGTTAATGCAGGTGCAATTATTAACTATATCCGAAAGACGAATCCGGAAGAGGTTTCGCTGGTTTGTATGGGTTTTGCCTGCCAATACCCCACTGCCGAAGATACGCTTTGTGCCGAATACATTAAAAATGAGCTGGAAGGACGACCTAGCAACTTTCCGACAATGGTGCAGCAGATAAAAGAAACCGATGGTGCTCGTTTTTTCGATCCGGCTACTGAAAGCTGGTCGCCCGAGAGCGATTTCCACCTGTGTATGGACTTAAACCGTTTCGATTTTATCCTGAAAGTTGAAAAGGTCGGCGATTTAAATTACCTCGAAAAAATAGTTGTCTGATACGGTTCAAATTATAGAAGTATCTTTTGATTTTATCTCTGATAAACGCTATTTGTTCCATTTATTTATACAAAAACACTAATATTGGGACTACAAACAAGTAAAAACTCAATTTACAGAAACGCTGCCTAACATGCCGAAGTCAATACAAACCTGCGCAATATTCCTCAGTTCGCTGCTATATATTATATGTAGCTCATTCCAGGTTTTTTCGCAGGAAAGTATCGACATCTCCTACATCAGAGGCTCAGTGCTGGTTCATGCTAAAAAAATAGAACCGATATCCGATCCGCCTGTTGATGGACTTTCCATCAGTTATACCTTTAATAATAAAGCTGGTGAACACTGGCGAAAATTTTATAACTACCCCAACTATGGGATTAACTATACGCTTAAATCGTTCAATAATCCTGATGTAGTTGGCAATTCGCATGCCCTGACAACTTTTCTTCAAATATCATTTCTTAGGAGGCATAATGTTTTCGACATTGGATTTAAAGGTGCCGCAGGTTTAGCGTATTTAACCGAGACATACGACGAGATCTTAAATCCCGACAACCAGGCAATCAGTACCCATTTTAATATTGCGGGCGAACTCGAGTTTTACACCCGGCTTACTTTTCACCCTGTTTATATTGGATATTCTTACGGATTAAATCATTTCTCTAATGGCCTTGTTAAATCTCCGAATCTTGGATTGAACACATTAAACAATCACATAACTCTTGGCTGGGAGTTTGAGAAACGAGCAGAAAAAGTAAAACCTGGCGAAGAAGAACAAAGCCAATTGATAAAAAATGAATTTTGGGCGTATGCATCAACAGGTTTAAATTCGGTAAAAGACTATGATAAACGTTTCGTATTTTTTGCGGCATCGCTAAACTATTCCAAACAAATTAATCCGATCAATAAAATCGGAATCGGGATCGATTTTATTAAGGACGAAGCTTTAAATCAATACGCCATAAATAACTACAAGTACACCGGGGAATCCGATCTCAGTTTTCGTTTCGGGCCAAATGTTCAAGGTGAATTTATGTTTGGCAACCTAAGCCTTCTGGGAGCATATGGATTTTTCTTCGGCGACACAACCAACTACATTTCGCGTGCCTACTATAAAGTAGGCGGAAAGTATTATGCCAAAAACATTATCGGAATTGCTATGATAAGAGCTGTTCCTTTATTTAAAGCACAGGTTGTTGAATTCGGTTTGGGTTATCGATTTCCACGTGTTAAAAATTGAGAAGAAAAAGAATTCAATTATCTTCGGCGAACAAAAAATTATTCCGGCAATTCCATTTGTTGCCACTCAAAATATAGCTTTCAATAGTCATGAAAACATACAATTTCGACGAAATAGTTCCGCGCAAAGGAACCAACTGTTTAAAACACGATGCTCTCGAGCAATTTTTCAAATCGGCCGACGCTTTGCCTCTTTGGGTGGCCGACATGGATTTTAAAACACCCGATTTTATTGTTGCCGCCATAAAAAAGCGTGCCGAACACGAGATTTACGGTTACACTTTCCGTCCTGATTCGTATTACGAAGCAGTTATAAACTGGATGAGCCGACGTCACCAGTGGGACATCAAAAAAGAATGGATCTCATTTAGTCCGGGCGTTGTTGCAGGACTGACTTACGCAATAGAAAGTTTCTCGAAACCCGGCGACGGCGTAATCGTTCAGCCACCGGTGTATTTCCCGTTCTTCGACAGTGTTAAAGGCACAAAGCGAAGAATGATTGAAAATCCTTTGAAAAATGAAAACGGTCGCTATACTTTTGATTTGGAAGATCTGAAATCGAAGATCGATGAAAATACCAAACTGTTGCTACTTTGTAACCCGCAAAATCCGGGTGGCATGGTTTGGACGCGCGAAGAACTGGTTGCCCTAACTAATATTTGCCTCGAGAATGACATCATGATTATTTCGGATGAAATTCATTCCGACTTAATTTATAACGGTCATAAACATATTCCGCTTGCCAGCATTTCAGAAGAAGTGGCACAGAATTGTATGGTTAGCATGGCGCCAAGTAAAACGTTTAATGTCGCCGGACTTACCTCATCGCTGGTAATTATTCCGAACAAACGCAAACTGGTTGCATACGAGCGCACCATTGGTGTTGGTCATTTACACATGGGAAATATCTTCGGAACGGTAGCACTTGAAGCCGCTTATACACATGGCGACGAATGGCTGAGCCAACTGCTGGATTACCTGTGGGGAAATTATCAGTTACTTGAGACTTTTATCAAGGAAAAACTACCCCGCGTTAAAGTAATGAAACCGGAAGCGACTTACCTGATTTGGATGGATTTTTCGGATTACGGCATGAAAAACGAGGAACTGGCAAAATTCACGGTCGAAAAAGCGGGTGTGGCACTAAATGATGGTGGACGTTTTGGAACTGGTAGCGACGGCTGGTTACGACTTAATATCGGTTGCCAGCGAAATGTATTACAGGAAGCCCTTGAGCGCCTTGAAAAAGCATTCGGGTAAAAATTATTTTACCTTACCAGGATTCTTTTTAACAAAGTCTCCCCAGTTTTTATACTCCTTAGATTTTTGCGGCTTGTTCATTTGTATAAAATGACAAATAGCCACAGCTACGGCATCGGTTTCGTCGAGCACTTTATCCATGTCCTTAAGATCGTATACTTTTTGCAGGAAATAGGCCACCTGCTCTTTCGAGGCACGTCCCATTCCGGTAATCGACTGTTTTACAAGCAAGGGTGCATATTCGTGAATTGGCACATCGTGTATCAATGCAGCCGCCATTAATACGCCTTGGCCGCGCCCCAGCTTTAACATCGACTGTACGTTTTTACCGTAAAACGGTGCTTCAATTGCCATTACATCCGGCTTGTATTCTTTTACCAGGTGCAGTGCCCGCTCGTGAAGGTATTTTAAACGCATGTAATGATCGGAATACCTTTTGGGCGTGATGTTTCCCATGTGCAAAATCACAGGCTTTTTATCCCTCACCTCAACCAAACCATAGCCGGTTACCGTTGTTCCGGGGTCGATGCCCAATATGCGAAGCGGTTTATCCATTCGATGAAAATAGTAATTTGTTGTTAACCTTCAGGCAAAAGTACTGATTAAGTTTTTTTGAACCACAATAGACACATAGGTCACATTAGCCCATTTTGATACTTGGTATTTTTTACTAATTGCCTATTGCTGTTTGCCAACTGCCTATTCAATCATAGATCGTTAATCAAAATTCGCAAATCATCATTCACCTCTGTTTTCTTCTGTCGAGTTGCTGCACAAGTACTCCAGAAATAATAAACAGCAAACCAACAAAAGTTGTAAGGTAAATGGTTTCCTTTAAAATAAGATGAATAAATACCAGCGACAGGAAAGGGGCAAAAAATACCAGGTTTCCGATTTTGGCATTGCTGCTGGTCAGGTTCATCGCTTTTAACCACAACACATAAGTAATTCCCACCTCAAAAATCCCCGAGTAAATGGTGGCAATAAATGCTTCGCCCCAATGCACTTTAAACGACGAGAACAGTGCCACCACCGGAGTCAGGTATATAAGACCGATGGCAAAATTCAGAAAGAGTTTTACAACCTGGTCGCGTGTGTCTTTTACATTAAATATCCAATATAACGACCACAGTATTGAGCTTCCAACTGCCAGTACTACACCAAGCGGGTTAGTGTTGCTAAATCCATCGAAACCACCCTGCGACGATATAAAAAACACACCAACAAAACTGATGAGCAGCGCCGCAAAACTTATCCAGCTGATTTTTTGCTTTAGCATGGGCACCGAAAGCAGCGCTAGCGTTATGGGCCAGATCATATTAAGCGGTTGCGCCACCTGCGCCGGAAGCAATGAATAGGCTTTAAACAAAACGAGGTAATAAAGCAACGGATTAAAAGCTCCCATTAACAGCGAGTACAACCATTCGCGTTTGGTTTGTTTAAAAATTAAATGTGTTTTACGCTGAAAGAGTAAAACAAAAAACAACAGCACCACAGTTACTGCCGACACATAAAATATTAACTGAATAAAATCGTACTCGCGCAGCGCCAGTTTAAACGATGTGGCCACGGTTGACCAAAACAACACGGCCAGCCCGGCGTATAAATATGTTTTAACCATTCGAGACATTCTCTTGTAAAATCAGAACGCCAAAGTACGAAAAGAAATTGAATGGAGTTTTTGCCCTGGCAAACAAAACACAGCTGTTAAAATGCCGAATACTTGACCCCTATTGTCCATTAGAAATATACTTAAGGTTGAAAATAATTCCGGGAAGATAAAAATATTGCTTATTTTTAGTTGACCGATCGACCGTTTATAGCCATCGATGAAGTTGTATATAAAACCAGAGCTATGTACCTAAAAAAAGAACTCTACGAGCTGGTTAAATCAGACGAAAGCATTTTTGATTTTATACAGGAAGGGGCCCTCGATGGTTTATGGTATTGGGATTTGGAGAATCCCGAGAATGAATGGATGAATCGAAAGTTTTGGGAAGTACTGGGTTATAACCCCGAAGAAATACCGGACAAAACCAGTACATGGCAGGATATTATCAATCCCGACGACTTAAAACGTGCAACTGATAATTTTAACCGGCATGTGGCCGATCCTTCTATTCCGTATGATCAGGAAGTGCGCTACACGCACAAAAATGGCTCCACTGTTTGGATTCGTTGCAGGGGACTAGTTTTTCGCAACGAAAAAGGAGAAGCTATTCGAATGTTGGGAGCTCATCAGGATATAACCGCTTTGAAACAGGCAGAAGAAAAACTGCGTGCAGAAAAGAAGAAGCTCAAACTGAAAGATGAAAGATATCGCTTTATCACCGAAAATACTAGTGATGTTATACTTTATCAATCATCCGATGGAGACTTTAACTATATTTCTCCCAATATTGAAGAACTTACAGGCTATACTCCTGACGAATACGCAAAATTGGGCACAATAGAGAATGTATTTCCCCAGGATCGGCCTATTCTTGAAGATGCGATTAAAAAGCTTTTAGACGGTACAGAAGCTCTTTCTATTGAATACCGTTTATATCATAAAACCGGACAGGTAAATTGGGTGCAATCCCGGATTAAGGCTATTCGTGATGAAAATGGGCAGGTAGTTTCGTTGCTCTCGAGTAACAACGATATAACACATCAAAAGCAGCTTCAAATTGAACTTGCCAAGAGTGAGGCAAAGTTCAGAACGATAGTTGAAAATTCCACTCCAATAATATTCTCGATTGATAAAAACGGCAAGTTTATTTTATCGGAAGGCAAAAGTTTGACTGCACTTGGTTTAAAACCGGGGCAGGTGGTTGGTATGTCGGCTTTCGACATATATAAAGATTTTCCTGAAATTGTAAACGGCATTAAGATAGCCTTGGCCGGTAAAACTCACAGAGATACAATTCATGTTGGAGGTGCATTTTTTGATATTTTTTACTCGCCCAACATCGATTCTTCGGGTTGTTTTGAGTCAGTATCTGGCATGGCAGTTGATATTACTGAACAAAAAGTCAACCAGGCAAAACTGAAAAATATTATTGAGAGCAGCACAAACCTCTTCTACTCGCATTCTGTGGATGGCGAAATGACATTTATTAGTCCGCAAGCAACAGAGGTTTTGGGCTACGAGCTGGATGAACTAATGAAATACTGGACAAATTACATTACCGATAATCCAATAAATGAAAAGGCCATTGAATATACGCGAAAAGCCATTGAAACCGGTAAACGTCAGCCAACTTATGAGCTTGAAATGCAACGAAAAGACGGTCGAAAGCTTTTGGTTGAAGCAAGAGAAGCTCCGGTTGTTGAAAATGGCAAGGTTGTTTCGATAGTTGGCTCTCTTACCGATATTACCGATCGAAAACAAGCAGAATCCGAATTAATAATAGCTAAAGAGAAAGCAGAAGAAAGCGATCGCCTAAAATCAGCTTTTCTTGCAAATATGAGCCACGAAATACGCACGCCAATGAACGGAATTCTGGGATTTGCCGATTTGCTTAAAAAGCCTGATCTCACTGGTAAAGAACAAAAGGAATACATCGAAATCATAGAAAGAAGTGGCAAGCGCATGCTTAACATTATTAACGATATTATTGATATTTCGAAAATTGAAGCAGGCTTAATGAAATTCGTGATTGATGAGACAAATATTAACGAGCAAATCGAATATACATATACCTTTTTTAGGCCCGAAGTGGAAGCCAAAGGAATAGAACTCTCTTATAGTACCCCGCTACCGGCAAAGGAAGCAAACATTAAAACCGATAGTGAAAAAGTGTATGCCATTCTCACAAACCTGGTAAAAAATGCCGTTAAATACACCGAAAAAGGATCAATAGAATTGGGGTACTGTGTAAAACGGGGAAAGCTTGCCGACGAACTGGAGTTTTATGTAAAAGATACCGGAATTGGTATTCCGAAACACCGGCACAAAGCAGTATTCGAGCGTTTTATACAAGCAGATATTGAAGATAAAATGGCAAAACAGGGAGCTGGCTTAGGCTTGGCTATTACCAAATCGTATGTGGAAATGTTGGGCGGTAAGATCTGGGTTGAGAGTGAAAATGGCAAAGGATCAACGTTCTATTTTACCCTGCCGTACAATACCAAATCAGATGAGGGAAACAAAGCCGGCCAGCATCTGGCTCCCAGGAAAGACAAAACAGTGAGAAAAATAAAAATACTGATTGCCGAAGACGATAAAATATCAGAGATGTTACTTCAGGAAACAATGAAGTTGTATAGCAATAAATTATTAAAAGCCACAACAGGTATTGAAGCCGTTCAGGTTTGCCGCAATACACCTGATATTGACCTTGTATTAATGGATATTCGAATGCCCGAAATGGATGGATACAAAGCGACAAGGCAGATTCGGGAATTTAATAAAGAGGTTATAATTATTGCACAAACAGCTTACGGATTACCCGGCGACAGAGAAAAAGCTTTAGAAAACGGGTGCAACGATTATATTGCTAAACCGATTCAACAAGAGCAACTGCATGCACTGGTACTGAAGTATTTTGGCAATAGGTGGTAAAAGCTATGGCAAAAAGGAAACTGGTTAAAATCTGTTTTTTTTATCGTTTGTAAGACAGCTTAATACAGACGCTCTCTGAAATTTGCACCGAAAATCTGCAGCCATTGTTATCCTAAAACTCCGTACTCTCAATAGCCCGCTCAAACAAGCCATCCTTGCCTTCTGGCTCTTTATCCGGGTATACTTTTCTCAGTTCCCGGTATTTCTCGCGCGATTCTTCAGTGAACACACTTCCAGGATAGCTGGTAAGCATTTGTTTGTACAACTCTTTTGCCTTTTCTGCTTGCCCCAGGTGGTAATTGTTAATCTCGGCCAACATATATAACGCGTCGTCGCCCAGCAAGTCGTAGCTAAAATCAGTAACAATAGTTTGCAGGTATTCGGCAGCTAAAGCGTAGTTCTGTTTATCTATTTCAATTTTTGCTTTGCGGAACAGGATGTTATCCACCAGCGTGTGATAAGGATAAATATCGGCAATTGAATCCAGCACCAACATCGCCTCATCAGGCCGGTTTTGGAAAAATAACAAATCGGCACTGGCAAACATCTGCAAAGGAACCGCTGTAGTATCAAGGTTGAGGTTGTTTCCTATCAGCATCGACAACTCCATAGCATCGTTTGCTGTTAATTTTGAAGTACTGGCTTTTAACACATCCAACTGCGCTTTTGCCCAGCGAAAATTCCCCATGTAGTACCCCAGTTTTGCCTTTTTCAGTTTTACTTCGTCGCCCAGTGTATTCTTTTTGTTGGCATCAATTACCTGCGAATAAATCAACATTGCTTCCCACGGATCATCTGCATACACATAAATATCAGCCATTTCGGCTTTCAAACGCCCCAGTTCTTCGGGTTTCAGCTGTGGAACTTTCTCTCCTTTCTCCAGTACGGCAATTGCTTTTTCGGTATCATTCAGGTAGAAGGCCAGCAAATGCGCATACTCACGCACCAAATTCAAAGTAGCCGGTCCAATACTCAGATAAATCAATCCATTCTCAAAATCGGTAGCCAAAGCTTGTCCCTGCTCCAGATTGCCATCTCCCTCGTTGGTATATTCCATGTATTTTGCATGAATATTCCGGGCAAAAGCCTGCGGAAAAAAAGGCGTTTCCTCCCCTTTGTCCATTAAATATTCGTAAGCCTTTTGAGCCTGTGTATATTCCTTATTTCGCAATGCAAGGTCGCCCAATTGCGCAATCTGACCATCTTCAGCCCTGGTTCGTTTATCCAGAGCAACCGACTGACGCAACGCACTTGAGAATTTTTTTTCCTGCAGAAAAAACCAGATTAGCAAACGATTGTAACCAATTACATTTGGTTCGGCCTGAATACGTTTTAACACCTGCCCCCGAAACTGGTCGCGCAAACCATCGTCAATGTCCAATCGCATTGCCGATGACAAACTGCTTTGTACTCGAGCCAGGTGTTTTTCACCTTCTCGCAAGAGGTTCAGGTACTCTTCCATCATATTGGTATAATCGCGCAAATACAGATACGACCGTGCCAATTCGTAGTTAAACGACTGGTCGGGCAGTGTTTTTCTTCCTTTTAAATATACATCGCGCGCCAAAGCATATTCACCCCAGGCCAGGAAAGAATTTGCCGTGGTTAGATAAGCTCCGCGGTTGGCAGGTATATTATTAACTGCATCTTGAAACATTATCTGCGCCTCTTCATCACGGTTCTGGCTTTTATAAACCTGACCCAGATGCACGTAATATTCAGGTCGCGGTGTTTTTTGTTTTTTAATCTCACGCTGAAGTTCCGACTCAGCCTCAGCAAATTGATTCAGACTTATCAAACTGTTTATGTAATACCTGAAATACGTACTGTTTCGGGTTAATTCGTGCACCTCTTTAAGCAAAGGCGCTGCTTTCTCAAAGTCTTTTGCATTGTAATACCGAATGGCTAAACTCGATTTTGTTTGAACCTCGGAGCGCTTTTGTTGCGCAAAGCCGGTATTTAGTCCTGTAATTAATATGAGTAGTATAATGAAATGTCTCATTGTTTTCAGCTTGATGTACAAAAATAACACAGTTGTTTAAACTATGCTTTTTTTGAGAACAATTTTGACACTTAGTAGTTTAATCAATTTTAGTTTCTATTTAAACTTTTACATTTGCACAAAATTAATTTGTTATGGCACATGAGTTGAACGGCAGAGAGCGACTGCCGAAGTGGATGAAGATGAAAATGCCGAAGGGAGAGAGCTATTCAAAGGTGAAGAACCTGGTGAATAAACATGGTTTGCACACCATTTGCACCAGCGGAAACTGCCCGAATATTGGCGAATGCTGGAACCGTGGAACAGCCACATTTATGATTTTAGGAAACATCTGTACGCGTAAATGTAAATTCTGTGCCGTACCCAATGGAATGCCGCTTGCTCCTGATTTGGAAGAGCCGAAAAAGCTGGCTGAATCAGTTCGAATTATGGGCGTAAAACACTGTGTTATTACTTCGGTTGACCGCGACGATCTGGAAGATCAGGGCGCCGGAATCTGGGCAGAAACCATCCGCGAAGTAAAACGTGTGAATCCGGAAACAAAAATTGAAGTGCTGATTCCTGATTTCCGCGGAAAAATGGAACTGGTACAACAGGTGATCGATGCCGGTCCGGATGTGATCTCGCACAACCTTGAAACCACCGAAGAGCGTACTCCGTTTATTCGTTTTGCTGCAAAATACCGCCGTAGTCTTGAGGTAATTAAATACGTTGCCGACAATTTCGGACGCGCAAAATCGGGTATTATGCTTGGTTTAGGCGAAACACATGAAGATGTGCTAAGAACTATGGACGACTTGCTGGAAGCCGGTTGTAAAGTAATGACCATCGGTCAATACCTGGCACCAACAACAAAACATATGCCTGTGGTTGAATACGTCGAACCGGAGAAATTTGTGGAATACCGCAACATTGGCATCCGCAAAGGTTTTAAATTTGTTGAAAGTTCGCCACTTGTTCGTAGTTCGTACAGAGCCGAAGAACACGTAAAAGCATAATTCGTGACAACATCAATCTAATTCAATCTCTTTTCAATCTGATTCAATCATACAAAAATGGCAGATTTTAATTACGTCGATCTTGGTTTAAAGGAATATAAAGCATGCTGGGATTACCAGGAAGAGCGTCTTATGGAGCTAACTACTCAAAAACGCAGTACCGGTAAACCTACTGCTGACAATCATTTTATTTTGGTGGAACACCCACATGTGTACACGCTGGGCAAAAGCGGCGACGAAGCCAACATGATGGCCAATGCCGAATTTTTGAAAAAGATCGAGGCCACTTATTTCAAAATAAACCGAGGTGGCGATATTACTTACCATGGGCCGGGCCAGTTGGTGGGTTACCCTATTATCGACCTCGAGCACTACAAAATTGGTGTGCGCGAATATATTGAGAGAATGGAGGATGCCATAATTGCAACGGTTGCCGAATACGGATTGGAAGCCGGAAGAAAAGAAGGTGCTACCGGCGTGTGGCTGCAACCCGACCACAAAGTGCGTGCACGAAAAATTTGTGCCATTGGCGTGCGTGTAAGTCGCTATGTTACCATGCACGGTTTTGCGCTAAACGTAAACACCGACATGCGTTATTACAATTACATCAATCCGTGCGGATTTGCTTCATCAGCAGTAACTTCCATTCAGCAAGAGCTGGGTAGAGAAATTTCGATGGTGGAAGTAAAAGAGATCGTTAAGAAGAAATTCAACGAAGCGTACTAAGCGCCTGATTCTTTTATTCGTTTTACAATTTCAGCCTCCGCATTATCATACACTTTGCGAATTAGCGGATCGTTAAAATTCATGGTGCGCTCTTCAAAAGCCATGTCGTTTATGCGCTCAAACAGGCGCTCTTTTGCAGTGCGAATATCTTTTCCGTAAATGTGGTACGAATCGGCCTGCCAGTTCATACGTCCCAGTTTTACTGTCCTACCTGTTTCTTCTGCAATTCCGGCTGCGACCACATCTTTACTGAATTGAATAAAGCCGAACATATTCAAAAATCCTGCATTCCAGGCATCGTTACTTCGGTAACGGATATTGCTGTTCAGCCACCACGTGCCGTCTTCGTCTTCCAAAATCCGGTACCACAACGATTGTAAACTTGGCGGATCATCACATTTAAAATCAATGTTTGGCATCCACGTGATCATTTGTGCTTGCCGCGTAAACGGTTGCTCGGCCAATTTGTCGATCACATTTTTTATCTGGTCAACTTTAAAAGTTCCTACTACTTTAGATTCACCATCCACTAATTCTTTCCAAACACCATAATTTTGAAGGCGCCCGTGGTAAGTATATTCCGGTCGTTTATCTTCCGCATCGTTCATGTTTTTTACCAGGTGGTCTTTCAATCCTTCCAGCTCCAGCACATATTCCCGCAAATCGTCAACACCACCGGGAAAAGCCATGTGAATCATCGGATCAATCTCCGGCTCCAGAATCGTTAAGTTCATGGTACAGTCAATACTCAGCGGATCTCCCGGCCGGTCGTATTGCGTTTTAAAACGGGTTCCTTTACCGTACAAGTAAATAAGTGCTGTTTCGTAAGCTTCGGCCAACGATTTTCCTGTTACCGATATCACCGGAATGTTCTTCATTTTTGTATGTTTAAGCTATTCAATTGATCGATTGGATTTAAAGATAGAAAAAAGGCAGGCGAATGAAACTTTGGCGTATATAAAAAACAATTTGTTACCATGAACAATTGGCTTAGTTTTTCATTTTTTTAATAAGTCTTTAATTTCTTAGGAATTTATTTACAAAACTTTTATACTTTTATCCGTTTAAGTGATTTTATATTTTAATCTATAACCAATTAACAATGAGTACGAAATCGACTTCGAGAAGAAGTTTCTTAAAAGGTGCGCTGGCTGCAGGAGCCGGCCTGGTTATCGTTCCGCGCCACGTGTTGGGTGGCAACGGATATCTTGCACCATCCGACCAGTTAACAAAAGCTATTATCGGTGTTGGCTCAATGGGCCGCGGTCATATTCCTTACGAGGGCATGCGTGTTGTTGCCATTTGCGATGTGGACACCGAACACCTGAAACTGGCCAAAAACCTGATTGACTACGACGTAAAACAGTTCACTGATTTCCGGGAAGTATGCCAACTCCCCGAAGTGGACATTGTGCATATTGCCACCCCACCACACTGGCACGGGATTATGGCTGTTGAAGCCGCCAAAGCCGGAAAAGACATTTGGTGCGAAAAACCAATGACCCGCACCATTGGCGAAGGCAAGAAAGTAATGGAAGCCGTAAATGCTCACGGACGTATTTTCCGTCTGAATACCTGGTTCCGTTTTAAAGACCAGTTTTACGGACTGGGAACCGATGTTAAGCCACTGAAAAAAGTAATTGACAGCGGTATTCTGGGATGGCCACTAAAAGTTACCGTAAGCGGAATTACCGGCTACAACTGGAAATTTTACTGGCAGGGCAAACACAACCTCGCTCCACAACCGGTACCAAAAAATCTTAATTACGATATGTGGTTGGGGCCTGCGCCTTACAAACCATACAATGTTGAGCGCGTTCATGCCAATTTCCGCGGCTACTGGGATTACGATGGCGGCGGATTAGGGGATATGGGACAACACTATCTTGACCCGGTTCAATACATGTTGGGAAAAGACGATACCAGCCCGGTAAAAATTGAGGTTGACGCACCACAACAACATTACGATGCCGTGGGTACCTGGCGACGTGTGACTTATACTTATGCCGATGGTTGCCAGATCATTCTTGATGGCGAAAACCGCGACAAAGATGCCGCCTACATTGAAGGACCACACGGAAAAATCTACCAGGGCTTCAAATCAGACATTCCGAACCTGCAAAGCTTTATTAAAACCTTACCTGATCCTGAACCTCAGATCGGTATTTTTTCTGAATCGGTGAAAACCCGTAAAAAGTTTGCACTGAACGAGACCAACGGATTCCGTTCGGCAACGCTTGTAAACCTGGGGATTACAGCAGTTCGACTGGGACGCACCCTGCATTTCGATCCCGAAAAACTGGAGTTCATTGATGATGAAGGTGCAAACCGACTGATCAATCAGCCAATGCGCGCACCGTGGACGATTTAAAGGATTAAGGATTAATAAAAAGGATTAATTAGAATTACAATGAAAAAATATATAGTACAAATTACTACGATTCTGTTGCTGGCCTGCCTGAGTATGGCGGGGATGGCGCAGGATAACCGAACACTCGACACCAAAGTTGCCGATGTGTTGGCACAAATGCCAACAAAAAACCTCACGCACCGCGACAAAGCGATGAACGACATCTTTTTGATGGGCAACGAAGGCTATCAGAAACTCGCAGCACAACTTGTTTCACTGGGTACCGGCGACGACACCGCCGTGCGTTATGCGCTGAACAGTTTTTCGCGTTATGCCAGTCAGTTTGGCAAATGTAATGAACGTGCTTTTGCCGAAGAAAATCTTCTAAAAGCACTCAGCAATGAGAACGACGTGGAGGTAAAAACGTATTTGCTTAACCAACTAAACCTGGTTGCAGGCGAAAAAACGGTTGAGCAGGTAAAAAGCTACCTCACTGATGAGCAACTGGCCGAACCGGCAGCACAAACCATTCTGTCGACTGAAGACCCGAAAACGGCAGAAGTATTTCTTGCCGCTTTTCCAAAAACTGAAGGAGCAACACAAATGACGATCGTTCGGGCTTTGGGAGAGTTAAAATGCAAACGTTCCGTTCCGCTGATCACTCCGTTGGTAAGCGCAGAAAGCCAACAAATGCAGAAAACAGCACTGGCTGCACTGGCAAATATCGGATCGCCTGATTCGTATAAAACTCTGCTAAATGCGGCTTCAGATGTCGATTTTAATTACGATCCCACAAATGCAGCCGAAGTATTTCTAACCTACACTAATCGTTTGGGCGAGCAAAACGAACTGGAATTAATGGAAAAAGCTTGCAAGGCTATTTTTAAAGCCAATTCAGCAAGTAATCACCTGCACAATTATTCAACCGCGCTTAGTATTTACGCCAAATATTTGGGTTACGAAGCTACTCCGCTATTACTGGAAGCTGTTGATTCTCCTGACAAAGCTTTCCGCTACTCAGCATTAAATATTGCCGAAAACCTCGGTGGCATTGCCGATACACGCAAATGGATCGCAAAAGCCGAAACAGCTAATTCGGAGGTTAAAGCAGAGATCATCGACATGCTGGGAAGACGTGGTTGCAAACAGGCAAACGATTTTGTTTTGGCAAGCCTGGAATCAAAAGCAGAAGTTGTTCGCACAGAAGCGGTAATTGCTTTGGCAAAACTTCAGGGCAATGATGCCATCCCAACATTAACGTCACACCTGGCACAGGGAAAAGATGTTGAAGAAACAAAAGAGGTGCTGAACATGCTGCTTGACAAAGACCATTTATACCTGATTTCAGGAAATCTGGACAAATCAACCGGACAAACCAAAGCAGCTTTTATCGATCTTATCGGAGCGAAAGCCGGCTCGCAATATTTTGATGAAATACTGGGCGCCACATCTTCGTCAGATGCAGATGAAAAAGCAGCTGCATTTGCTGCTCTGAAACAAGTTTCATCTTACGAAAATACCGACGCATTATTAAAATTGTTGCTTTCTGTTTCTGAGCCTTCTGAGATAACAGAAACACAACTTGCATTAATGGCAGCGGTTGACGGTGTTGCTGAAGAACAAGGGCCAAACGGTAAAGTATTAAGCACTTTGAATCAATCCAGTAAAAAAGCGAGATTGTTCCCTATTCTGCCAACAATTGGTGGCGAAACAGCTCTTGAAACCGTTACCGGATATTTCAATTCTTCAACAGGCGAGCAAAAAGAAGCTACGTTTACCGCTTTAACCAACTGGCAGGATTATGCCGCCTCAAAGCCTTTATTCGAAATATGCAAGTCGGGTAACACAACTTTTAGCCAGCCTGCATTTAACAGTTTTGTGCGAATGGTGGCTACTGCGAACCTGCCCGACGATCAGAAACTGCTGCAATACCGCAAGATCATGGAATATGCATCGACAGCCGACGATCAGAAAAACGTGATCGCTGCTAACGGACGCCTGAAAACATTCCTTTCGCTGGTTTATCTGGAGCAATACCTGCAAGAAGAAGAACTGACAGAAACAACATCACGCGCCATTATGAACATCGCCATGCCAGACAGCGAAGGAGAAGGCGGTTTAACGGGCGATATCGTACGACGTATTCTCGGCAAAGCAGAACAAGCTTTGTCGGGCGAAGAAAGTGCATACGACAAAATAAATATTCAGAACTACCTGAAAGCTATGCCGAAAAACAAAGGTTATGTTTCAATGTTTAACGGTAAAAACCTCGACGGATGGCAAGGAATGCTTTTAGATGGCAACCCGATAAAAATTGCCAAACTCAGCGAAGCAGAACGCGACCAAGAACAGGAGGCAGCAAATATTAAAATGGCTGAGAACTGGAGTGTAAAAGATGGAATGATCATTTTTAACGGACACGGTGCGAACCTGGTTTCGAAGAAGATTTACAAAGATTTTGACATGATTGTTGACTGGCGCATCAGCAAAGAAGGCGATAGCGGCATTTACCTGCGTGGAACACCGCAGGTGCAAATCTGGGATACGTCGCGTGTTGAAGTGGGTGCCCAGGTTGGCTCGGGTGGTTTGTACAACAACAATCCCGACAATGTGCGCGATCCGTTGCTGGTTGCCGATAACCCAATTGATGAGTGGAACACTTTCCGCATTACCATGGTGGGCGAGAATGTAACAGTGTACCTGAATGGCGAACTAGTGGTTGACAACGTAAAAATGGACAACTACTGGGATCGCAGCATACCAATTTTCAGCGAGGGAACTATCGAATTGCAGGCCCACGGAAACGAGTTGGCTTTCCGCGATGTGTATGTTCGTGAGATTAATACCAAAGAAATTGGTCTGACAGAGGAAGAAATAGACGAAGGATTTGTTTCGCTTTTTAACGGTAAAAACCTGGATGGCTGGCAGGGAAATAAAACCGATTATTATGCCGAGAATGGTGAGTTGGTGGTAAATCCAAAAATGGGTGGCCACGGTAACCTGTTCACTGAAAAAGAATACAGTGATTTTAATTTCCGTTTTGAGTTTAAACTGACTCCGGACGCCAACAACGGTTTGGGTATCCGTGCCCCACTTGAGGGCGACGCCGCTTATGTGGGTATGGAACTGCAAATACTGGATAACACCGCTCCTATTTATGCCAACCTGCATGAGTATCAATACCACGGATCGGTTTATGGAACGATTCCGGCAAAACGTGGTTTTTTAAATCCGGTTGGAGACTGGAACACACAAGAGGTGATTGTAAAAGGCACCAAAATAAAGATAACGCTGAATGGCGAAGTTATTTTGGATGGCGATATTGCCGATGCCCGCGACAACGGGACAAAAGATGGTAAAGATCATCCGGGATTACAACGCGAAAAAGGTTATATCGGATTCCTGGGACATGGCTCAGAATTATGGTTCCGGAATATCCGAATTAAAGATTTGAGCGAATAATCAATCAATTCAGCACCATATAAAAATGCCATCTTTTACTAAATGAAAAGATGGCATTTTTTTTATTTTGGATAACTTATTCTTCCTAGTTCTTCTTCACATACTGTGTAAGAATAACGATCTGTTGACCACTAACTTTCCCCTCAATTTGTTCGGGATTGTCGTGAACCAACGAAATATTTCGTACAGCAGTTCCACGTTTTGCAGTAAATCCACCACCTTTTACATTCAAATCCTTAATCAAAACAACAGTATCGCCGGCCTGTAAAACAGCGCCGTTGCTGTCGAGGTGTTTTACTACATCATCCGGATCTATTCCTTCACCGGTTGCTTCTGCCCACTCCTGTGTTTCTTCGTCGAGGTAAAGCATATCAAGCAGATCTTGTGGCCAGCCTTCAGCTTTCAGGCGGTTTAACATTCTCCAGGCCACTACCTGAACAGCCGGTACTGTGCTCCACATGCTGTCGTTCAAACAACGCCAGTGGTTGGCATCCATCGTTTCCGGGTCGTTGATCTGCCTCGAGCAAATTGCACAAATATAAATGCTGTCTTTTTCGCTTTCCTGTGTTGCCGGCGGCACGGTGTAAACCCCCAGGTTATCTTCCGATCCGCATAATTCACAAACCGAAGTGCGTTTTTGCAATTCTCTTTCTATACTCATTTTGATTGTTACTGTCATTTCGAAGGAAGCATGACTGAGAAATCTTTCGCTTCAATGAACAGATTTCTCCTCCTTCGTCGTCGAAATGACAATTTATTTTATGTTCTTCCTAAAACAGTTTCTTAAATCCGATTACATCCTTAACTTCCTGCAAGGTTTTTGCAGCTGATACCTGTGCTTTTTCGGCACCCATTTTAGCCACTTTGGCGAGGTAGGCATCATCTTTCAGAATCTCAATAATTCGTTCGCGGATTGGCGATGTATAAGCAATAATATCCTCTGCCAACTGCTTTTTCAGATCGCCGTAACGGATTTCGCATTTGTTGTACAAATCATCAAAGTGTGCTACAGTATCAGGAGTTGAAACAATATCCATCAAGGTAAACAGGTTTTGAATAGCTTCCGGTTTTTCCTGATTCATTTCTGTTGGACCCGAGTCGGTAACGGCACGCATTACTTTTTTGCGGATCGATTTTGGATCTTCGTAAAGGTTAATGGCATTGCCTTCTGATTTTCCCATTTTTCCGCTGCCATCCAATCCCGGAACTTTAATCATATCGCCGCCACCAAAAGTATACGGACGCGGAATCGGGAATACTTCAGATTTGTACATACGGTTAAAACGTTTGGCAAATTTTCGCGCCATCTCCAGGTTTTGCTCCTGGTCCTTTCCAACCGGCACAAAATGTGCTTTGTGAATAATAATGTCCGATGCCATTAAAACAGGATAAGTCAGTAGTCCGGCATTTACGTTATCCGGATTCTGACGGGCTTTATCTTTAAACGAAGTTGTACGCTCCAACTCTCCCAAATATGCGTTCATATTTAATAAAGCATACAATTCCGAAACCTCAGGAACATCGCTTTGAATGAATATCGTTGATTTCTCCGGATCGATACCACAAGCCAAATACTCGGCCAGCACCTGGCGCACACCCGACTGCAAATTCTCGGGCGTTGGGTGCGTGGTTAACGAGTGAATATCAGCAATAAAAAAGTAGCAGTTAAAATCGTCCTGCATTTTTAAGAAGTTTTGCACGGCTCCAAAGTAATTTCCGAGGTGCAAATATCCTGTCGGTCGTATACCGCTTACAACTGTCGGTTTATTCATATTAAAAAATTTAGTTGGAAGACCGCAGACGGAAGACCGAAGCGATCGATCTAACATCTAACCCAAAATATTCGGGCTCGACTTCCCATAAAACCTATCTGATTTTTAAGTGAGTGCAAAAATAGAGATTCGCACGGAAAGTAAAAAAATAAAATTCGTTACGTTCTAAAAATTAATACTGAAGAGGCTGTATTGATAAAAAACACAAGAAAATCATTAATCAATCAGGTCGGAAACCTGAGCTCCGGTACACGCGATCAAATCTTTTGGATCGATTTTTATCTGCATACCACGTTTCCCGGCACTCACAAAAATTGTATCGAAATTCAAACAGGTTTCGTGAATAAAGATCGGATACGCCTTTTTCATTCCCATGGGCGAACAGGCACCACGAATGTAACCGGTAAGTCCCAACAATTCTTTCATCAACACCATTTCAGCACTTTTATTTCCCGATATTTTTGCAGCCTTTTTAAGGTTAAGTTCTGCATCGCCGGGAATTACAGCCACAAAAACTCCCGTTTTTTTGCCACGTAAAACCAGTGTCTTAAAAACCTGTTCAACATTCTGCCCCAACGATTCGGCAACATGAGTAGCGCTTAAATCCGCCTCATCAACGTGGTATTCAACCAACTCGTATGTTATCTTTTTGCTGTCGAGCAAACGGGCAGCATTTGTCTTTTTCATCGTGAAATAATTTGAGTACAAAAGTTGAAAATTTTATGCGATTGGACAAGTTGAAATTCGCAAAGCTTAAAAAGAGTACAAAGCATTAAAGAATCTGAAATATTTTTTCAAAAAGAAATATTAATTAGCTTTACGTACTAACAGATAAAGAGATGTACAAAAATATATACGGAAAAGAATGGCACTGGCGTAACGTGAAAATGGAAACACGGGATGCTGCTTATTTTTCTGTACTAAACTGAAAAGGGATTTGTCGTATTCGTAGGGCAAGTCCCTTTTTCTGTTTCTGGCGGGCAATTAATTGTAAACCTAAAAAAATAGATCATGACTAGACAAAAGAAAATTTTTCTTGAAGAATCGGAAATGCCCAAACAATGGTACAACCTGGCCCCCGATCTTCCATCGCCGTTAAATCCACCACTTGGCCCAGACGGGAATCCTGTAGGTCCTGAGATGTTGGCTCCGGTTTTCCCAATGAACCTGATTGAGCAGGAAGTTAGCCAGGAACGCTGGATTGACATTCCTGAAGGAATTCGCGAAATCCTTGTACAATGGCGGCCAAGCCCATTAATTCGTGCATACGAACTGGAGGAAGCACTGGGAACTCCTGCAAAAATTTATTACAAAAACGAAGGCGTTTCACCGGCTGGAAGTCATAAACCAAACACTGCCGTGGCGCAAGCCTGGTACAACAAAGAGTTTGGGATTAAAAAACTAACTACCGAAACCGGTGCCGGTCAGTGGGGATCTGCCTTGTCGTATGCCTGTGCACAGATTGGCGGTATTGAGTGTAAAGTTTTTATGGTGCGTGTAAGTTTCGACCAGAAACCTTTCCGGAAAATGATGATGGAAACCTGGGGCGGAAATTGTATTGCAAGTCCAAGTACCGAGACACAAGCCGGTAGAGATATTTTAGCACAATTTCCGGATACTCCCGGAAGTTTGGGAATTGCTATTTCGGAAGCTGTTGAAGCTGCTGTTACCGATCCAACCGGCGGCACCCGTTACTCATTGGGTTCAGTGCTGAACCACGTGATGTTACATCAAACTATCATTGGTTTGGAGGCCAAAAAACAGCTCGCAAAAGTAGGTATTAAAAATCCGGATGTTGTGATTGGTTGCTGCGGTGGTGGTAGTAACTTCGCAGGACTTTCGTTCCCATTTATGTACGATAAAATTCATGGTGCCGACATTCAGATTATTGGAGCGGAACCATTCAGCTGCCCGACTTTAACTAAAGCACCGTTTATTTACGATAACGGCGATGTGGCACAAATGACACCGCTTTTGGCGATGAATAGTCTGGGGCACAACTTTATTCCTGCACCGATTCACGCCGGCGGTTTGCGTTACCACGGAATGGCTCCGCTGGTAAGTGCGGCATTAAAAGACGGTTTAATGGATGCCATTGCTGTTCATCAAAGCGAATGTTTCGAAGCTGGTTTGTTGTTTGCCAAAACTGAAGGTATTATTCCTGCTCCGGAAACAACACACGCCATCGCTGCTACCATCCGCGAGGCTAAAAAAGCCAAGGAAGAAGGAAAAGAGAAAACGATACTTTTCAACTTCAGCGGACATGGTTTGATGGACCTTGTTGGTTACAATAAATATTTAGGTGGTGAATTGCACGATTACGAATATCCTGAATCGGAAATTGCAGCTAACCTAAAAAAACTGGAAGGTTATCCGTTACCAAAATAGGAATACTGGAAGATTAGAATATTCGAATGAGCGCACTGCATTTTGTGGTGCGCTTTATTTGTGCTCATTTTAAAAGAATGCGTAAATCAACTCCTCATTATCTGTTTTTAAAATTTCTCTAATATCCTCGTAAAAGTGTTGTTTGCCAATCAATAAAGCAGATAACTCGGTGGTATACGGTTCAACAAAATAATTGCCCTGAAGGTTGACATTTTCAATATGTCCTTTTTTTACCTCAAGGTAGATTTCAAGCGTTCGTCCATCGATTTCAACAATATTTTTGAAGGAATATTTTGGAGAGTAGCCCCAACGCCAATCCCATGTTGTAAATTTCTCTTCTACCAATTCATTTATCGCTTCCTCATCGTCAGCTGTAATCTCATAACTTTCTGTGCCTTCTTTTTTTAGCTGCACTCCAATCATAAAATCGATAAATGCCTCAATATCCATCTCATTTTTTAGGAACGGAGAAATATTGGCCACTTTGCTTCGGTTGGATTGTACCGCTTTGCTTGTGTATTTTCCGGGGATAACTTTTATGCTATTCCCCAGATTTTCCAGGTCGGAATCAAACAACAAAGTTCCGTGATGCAACACCCGGTTTTTAAAAACGTGCTCGGCATTTCCCGATATTTTCAAACCTTCTATCAGCAAATCGTTTCTGCCCGATGTTGTAGCTTCAATGTCGAGTTTGGCAAGCGCTTCCACCACCGGTTCGGTAAACTGTTTAAATGAAATTTCTGCGGGACTTTTTACATTTTTGATGAAAGCAAAATTTACATTGCCGTCATCGTGATATACGGTTCCTCCGCCCGAAATACGACGTGCAACGGTAACATCATTCTCGCGAACGTAGCGGTAATTTACTTCGCCCAGCGCATTTTGGTGTTTACCTACCACCACGGTTTTATCGCTTTGCCAAAGCATAAAAATATCATCGTCGAAATTTTTTAGCAGGTACTCTTCGGTAGCCAGGCAGTAAAAAGGATTATTGTTTTTTAAAATAATGCAGCGCATTTCTTCGGTTTTATGTCAGGCAAAAGTACAAAATGCCGGGCACAAAAAACCACCTCTGAAATCAGAGATGGTTTTCTTTTGATATATAACGTATTGCTAATTCACGGGCTTTAACTTAACACACTTTTTCTGAAAATTTTATAATGACAAAAACCGCCTCTGCTCTCAGAGGCGGATTCAATCTTAAGTTACCACAACCTTTAGTTAGAAGATTGCAGCTTTATTTTAATATTGTCTTCGTTCGCTTCTACATTTACAACTTCCGATTTTTTCTCGTAAGAAATGTAAGTTGTGACGATCTTATATTCTCCCGGCTTAACACCTGCAAATGAGAAATTCCCATCAAAATCGGTGTAAGCTTTTTTGTCGGTTCCTTCCAGCTTTACTTCAACACCTACCAGCGATTCTCCTGATAATTCGTCGGCAATTGAACCTGAAATCATCATTGTTGCCTGGCTTTCGGTATCAGCACTTTTCGATTTATTATCGTCTTCTTTGGCATTTACTGCTACAACTGAAATAACAAGTAATGCTGCAATTAGTACCTTTTTCATAATAATTATTTTTTGTTTTGTCGATCTTATATTGCAAAAATACAGGATGACAATTACGGCATGGTTACACAACTATTACAGTTCAATTAAATCCGTTTTTTCTACGCACCTAAAAATGGCTAGTATTTTCGTTCACTTACCAGGTTTCCCTGATCGTCGTATTTTTTCCAGACCCCGGTCTTTTCACCATTATCGTATTCCAGTTCATACAATAAATTTCCATAGTCGTTCCAGATCACCCATTTGCCATTCTTTTTGCCGTTTTTGTAACGTGCGACCGACACCTTAATTCCATGCTCGTTATACATCACCCATTTGCCGTGCATTTGGTTGTGTTTGTACGAACGGATTTCGTTAACATGCCCGTTTTTAAAGTAAATGCTTGCTTTTCCGTGTTTCTCACCATCTTTTACTTTTACTTCGCTTTGCAGCGTATTATCGTCGTAAAAGCTCAGATATGTTCCGGTAAATTTTTTGGAATTCTTGTAGTAAATTCCATCGATTTCTTCAATTTTTTGTGCTTTCGATGCAGTGGTTATCAAAGCCAAAAATCCAACTAAAACCAATAATTTCTTCATTCTAATTCGAGTGATATCAATAAGAGGAAAGCCCCGGAAAATCCGGAGCTTTTAAAATCGGTTATTAGGCCGACTTTAATAAACACTGCATTGTAAATGCTTTATATAACCTCTTTTGATTGTCATTTATAAACATTAACAAGATCTTATAATTCAGCACTGATCCATGTCCATCCTGAGATGTCGATAGCATCAGCATCTTTACCTGAATTCAGTGTGTATTTGTGCGATTCACCATCAATAAGCGTAGCATCAGCATCAGCACCTGCAATTTGCACGTTTGATAGAGCGCCGCTGTCTTTCATATCGAGATCAACAGCATAACCTTCCATGTGTAAACCGGTAATTGTAGCCCCCGATTCAAGTTTAAATTGAAGTGCAGTTCCTTCAACAGTTGAAATACAAGTTACATTTTCGAACGTTGGGTTATTATTATCTTTATCGCCTTCGAAAGCAGTTGAAAAACCTTCAACAGTATGTGAGATATAAGTATTTACAATACCTCCTCTCCACCCTTCGGTCCAGTCGATAGCATCGTCTTCGCAGTTTTCTACATAAATATTAGTAACAGTGGCAGCACCTCCGAAAAACTCAATACCGTCGTCTGATCCATCAAATACAGCAATGTTTTCGAAAGTTGTTCCAGAACCAACTGCGTAAAGCGAAACACCGTTGTATTGCGACTCAGGATTAATTTGAGCACCTGTTCCACGGATTACAAGGTTAGTAACAGATCCTGAGTTATCAGTATCATCAGTTCCACCGTAAATAAATCCGCCAACTTCTGCTTCTGCATTTTCGCCTGCAGTAGTTGTAGCTTTACCACAGATTGTTAAACCACCCCAGTCGCCTGGCTGGCTTAAGTCTGATGCAATAACCACAGGATTATTTGCTTCACCATCAATAAAGATCTGACCACCCATTAATACAGCAATGTAAACTTCAGTACCACCTGCATCGGCGTGTATTTTTGTTCCGGCAGGAATAGTAAGTGATGCACCGTCTTCAACAATATAAGAACCGGTTAAACGGTAAGATTTAGTTGCATCAAGAGTAACAGCATCAGTAACGCTTCCATTTAATTCTACAACCTCAGCCAATTCAACATCAACCCAACCCCACTCGCTTGGATCAACAGTGGCCGATTTGTTATAGCTATCAGTTGGATCTGCTTCAGCACCTTCGATAATAACATTCGAAAGCGGGCCATCATCCTTCATATCGATACTTTTTGCGTATCCTGTTAAAGACAAGCCGGTAATAGTCGCACCAGACTCAGCTTTAAATTGTAAAGCAGTACCTCCGGTTGTTGAAACCGCTGTTAAGTTTACAATTTTAGGATTGTTGTTTACTTTATCGCCTTCAACTACAGTTGAGAAATCTTCGATAGTGTGCTCAACGTAAGCGTTGGTAACAGTTCCGCTCCATCCTTCAGTCCAGTCGATTGCATCGTCTTCATTGTTTTGAAGGAAAATGTTTGTTACCGAAACAGTACCTCCAAAAAATTCGATACCATCATCAGAACCATTGATTACGGCAATGTTCGACAGCGTAGTTCCTGAACCAACAGCGTAACATGATACACCATTGTACTGCGACTCCGGATTGATTTGTGCACCTGTTCCTTTAATTACCAGGTAATTTACAACACCCGAGTTGTCCGAATCGTCAGTACCTCCGTAAATAAAACCACCAACTTCTGCTTCTGCATTTTCGCCGGCCGTTGTAGTAGCTTTTCCACAAATTGTTAAACCACCCCAGTCGCCGGGATTTGCATTAGCCGACGACATAATTACAGGAGAATTTGCTGAACCATTGATATTAATTTTACCACCCATTAATACTGCCACATAAACATCTGTTCCGGCAGCATCAGCCTGAATGTTTGTACCTGCAGGAATAGTAAAAGTAATTCCATCAGGAATGATGAAAGAACCGGTAAGGCTGTACGTTACTGAAGCATCCAAAGTGTAATCTTCGGTAAGCTCACCATTCAGAATTCCATTTTCCAAGTTTTCGATAACTTCCTCTACTTGTGGGTCGGGAGGAGTTACAGGATCATCATCATCACAGCTTGTAAAAACTGCTGTTGCCAATAAAGCAAGACCTAAAATTTTGATTGTTAATTTTTTCATTTTAAAATCGTTTTAATTATACGTTCCATTAATTTTTTAATGCAGATTTATTTTGAGACTTAAACTTAGGTTGATACCTTTTTTATAAGAATTAACTACTTCGGTAGTCGTTACTCCCGTTGATGTTGGTGTAATTTCCTGTGTTTGTTTGATCTCCGGATTCAGGAGGTTTTTTCCCGAAAATTTCAGTGAGATTTTATCTGTAAGTTTTTTGCTTACGATCAGATCGACCGTTGCAAATCCTTTTTCAACGATCTCTTCGTTAAAAAGCGTAGCACTATTGGCAAAATCCTCTGGTGCTCCCAATGCAAAAATCTTGTCTGAAGAATAGTTGCTTGTCAGTGTTGCTACAAATTCCTTTTCCTTGTTATTTGAATAGGTTAACGCCAGGTTTCCAATAAAACCGGCCGCTCCCTGTAAATCGGCTTCTGTTTTGTTGTTGTACTGAAACTCTTCAAGCAGATCCTGGTTGAACCACATTTTTGTTCCGTTTACAACCAGTTCCAAATCCGACATTCCTTCTTCTGTAGCTTTAATCAGCCCCAAACGGGTTTCAAATTCAACCCCATAAACATTGGCTTTGTCGCCCGTATTTTCGAAAATGAAGTTACCTGACGATCCTCGTGTTTGCGCAAGGTTTATAGGGTCGTTAATCATTTTATAAAAACCGGTAACTGATACCAGCTCTTTACGTCCGGGGAATATTTCCCATTTCAAATCCACATTGTAGTTGTCGGAGTTTTTCAGGTTGGGATTACCTTTTGTAACACGACCTGTTGGCGACACATATTCGAAAGGCGCCAGCTCTTTAAACTCAGGCAGCGTAACTGTTTTACTGGCTGCCAAACGCAACGAGCTTTTTTCCGTCAGCTGGTATTTCAGATTTAAAGCCGGCAAAATATTATTATACTGGTTTGAAATGCTTCCTAAACGGCCAACATAGTTTGTCACATCCCAGTCCACATCAATCTGGTCGTACTCGTAACGCACACCAACTGCCCCCGAAAGTTTCTCCACTTCGAATGAGGCATCAACGTATCCGGCATAAACATCAAGTTGGGCATTGTAAAGGTCGGGGGTTCCTTCTCTGATAATAAGTTCGCCATTATCGTACAAATCACGATTCAACAAGGCTTCATCCAAATTGTCTATCGATTTAACCTGTACACCTTTGGCACGTACTCCAACAAACAGCGAGTTAAAATCACGTTGTTTATTCCTGAAATTTCCTCCGATATTTAATCTTAACTTCTTTGTTTCCTCATCGACAAGTTTTACCTCATCTTTCAGGTAAGCACTAATCTCTGAATCCTCTATATTTTGTAGTGATTTACGCTGCTGGTAATCACCAACATGCGCAAATTGTACCGTATTTTCATCAAGAATACTTACCTCGTTGCGAATACGGTTTGGTTCTTCAGCATTTACAAAATTATATCCAACTGCCCAGTTCAGCTGGTTATTGTCGCCCAATTTATGCGAGCCAAGCAACTGGTTAATATATAACTGTGTTTCTTTCAGGTTTTGATCACGCACAAAAGCACCTTCTTCCTGCGGATCCTGATCGCGAACATAACCTTCTCCATTTCTTCCCTGCTCGTACAACTCATCTTTTGTTTTGTAGATTAACATGCTGTAGAAACTCAGGCTGTGACCATCGCTAAAATCATAAACCAGGTTTAGCATTCCGGTTGTGTTAAATACTGTACTAAACGATTCGGCATCGGTAAAAGAATTATTCAAACTATTCATCCGGTATTTTTTGTAGATACCGTTTTGATATTCAAAATCGTTTGAATGCGAAAGTGTGGCAAATACCGAAAATTCATTATCGAATAACTTAAACTTTTTACCGCCCATAAACGACAATCCGCGGTTTAATGGGAATTTCTGTTCTTCAGTGTTCCAACTCTGATACCTGATAGCATCGATTGTATTGTAAGGCAATGAATATGATCCGATAACATTTACATCGTTACTATTTTGGGTGGCTTTAAAGTTGCCGAATATTCCATCTTTTATAATGTTAGTTGATGTTCCGGTTGAAACTTCCAACTCAATGTCCTCTGAATAAGTCTTTGACCCAATATTTACAGCTCCCGAAGTTTGGTCGCCATAAGTTTCAACAGCAAAGGTTTTGTTGATTCCAACATTACCAATAATATCTGTGGAGAACAGGTTTAGATCGATGTTTTTCTTTTCAACATCGTCCGACGGAATCGGCAAACCATTCATGGTTGTAGTTAAATATCGGTCGCCCAAACCACGAATATAAATATCGCCGCTACCTTCGTTTTTGGTAACACCGGTAATTTTTGATGTTGCTGAAGCCGCATCAGAAACTCCAAGGCTCGACATTCGTTTCGATCCAATACTTTCTTTAATGCCTGAGGCATTCTTCTGATCGATAAGCAACATCGCTTCCGACTCGCGTTTGGCCTTTGCTACCACCTGAACACCTTCAATTTCAAGTGTGGCAGGCAATAACTCTACATTTAATTCAACCTCATTTCCAGATTGTACTTCAACCTGAAACTCTTGCGTATCGTACGAAATAAAAGAAATAGCGATAGTATGACTACCGGCTTCTACATTGGGTATTACATAATTTCCATCAAAATCGGTAATTGTTCCTTGTGTTGTTCCTTTGATTAATACAGTGGTCCCGATTAGGGCCTCTTTTGTTTTGGCGTCGGTTACAGTCCCTCGAATTGAGCCTGTTTGAGCTGTAACTACCAGTACCTGGATTAGCAATAAAATGCTAATAAAAAAACGTTTCATATATTTTAAAAGTTGCAGTGTTTATTTATAAACTCATAGAATTTATACAGGCAAAGCAACCCGATATATGTTACAGGCGAATTAAAGACTATTTAAACTTGTATTACATTGTTTTAACGGTTTTGTAATTATCGGTCAAATCGTGTAATCGTCTTGCAACAACAGTTTTCAAATCTTAATCATCGCTATTTTTTGGGATTCAGAGCACAAAAAAAGGCCTCCGGAACTACCGGGAGCCTTTTTTGTATCAATTTTGGTGTTTAACTATTCGCTCGGAATCTACTGTTTTGCCAGTGAAAACAGGAATTCAACGCCACCATCGGGTTTATTACGGGCCGAGATATTTCCTTTATGTAGCTGGATGGCATTTCTAACAATCGACAGCCCCAAACCTGTTCCACCAAGTTCGCGGGTACGTCCCGAATCAACACGATAGAAACGTTCAAAAATACGGTTAAGATGTTCTTCCGGAATTCCCCTGCCGTTATCAGCATAACTGAAATAATGGAATTTGGTATCTTCCAGGTAATTCCGAATCTCGATCTTAATATCCTCTCCTGCATAATTAATTGAGTTCTCTAACAGGTTCTGGAATACAGATGAAAGTAAGGAGTCGTTTCCGTTCACAACCACATCTTTTTCAATATCCAGTTTACATTTGATGTTTTTGGCGGCCATTCTGCTCTCGAGGTTCTCAACCACGTCCGAAACGATATTTTTTATATGCACCGGTTTAATTTCGAACAACTCACCGGCATCCTCAATATTATTCAGTAAAGATATGTCGTTTAAAAGCAGGTTCAGTCTTTCGGCCTGTCGACTGGCTCTTTCAATAAAGTACTGCTGTTTCTCCTTGTCGATATCCGGATTCGACATCAGCGTTTCAATATACCCTTTAATTGATGCAAGAGGTGTTTTTAACTCGTGAGCGATGTTCGAAGTTAACTGCTGTTTTAACAGGCGTCGTTTTTCCGGTTTTGTTATATCTGTAATCAAAATCTCGAAACTCTTATCGGCAAAAACAATACACAGTAATTTAAAATAACTGTCATCTTTTTGAATGGTAAACTCAATTTGAGGCAATTCATTACTCTGAAATTCAGTGTCTTTGTGCAGGTATTTTTCAAGGAATTTATTAATCTTTTCAAATTCAGGGATAGTGAAAAAGTTTTCTGCTGAAATGGTAAGTGTATCGGATATAATACTCACATACTGAATAAAATGACTGTTTACCAGCATTTTCTCTTTCTGCGGGTTGAAAAAGCCGATTCCTTCATTAAGGATATTCATGTGGTTGGCAAGTCGGTCTTTTTCAAGAGCAATGGAGTTATTTGCGTCGTGTAAATTAGTATAGATTTTTACAATTTGCGAGCCAATTTCTCCCAATTCGTTATCCGGGAATTTGCCTTCTTCCTCATTTATCGGTTCATTTTTTCCTGCCTTAATCGCAAAATCCTTCAATTTGGTAATTGATATGGAAAGACGTTTGGTAAGTTCATTAATCACCAACCAGATTACCAGGAAAATGGCGATGATAAAGAAGATGAACAAGCGTTCGGCCTTCAGAAAATTCTCCACATTAACATCGTAAACCATTGCAGCCCGAACAAAATAATCATCGTAATTTCGGGCATAATAGTAAAAGTCGGTACCGGTAGTTGCCGAATGTCGAATATTGGCTCCCTCACCTCCAAATAATGCTTTTTGCACTTCGGGACGTTCGAAATGGTTTTCCATTTTCTTGTATTCGTAAACAAAACTGTCGTACAAAACAATTCCTCTTTTATCGATAATCGTTAAACGAATATTGTCTTGCGGTATCAGAACTTTTAAAGTATCTGCACTACTGAAATTTTGTGTTTCCATCAAGTTGTAATGCTCGATATAGTTGTGGGCAACCTCGGTAACATTACGCAATGTATTTTCCAGCTGCGATGTTTTGTAATTTTTCTCGCGCTGCAACTGAAACAACAAAATAGCTACTGTAAACGATAAAAATACCGCTATAAAGTAGTAGAAGATTTTCCGTCTGAATGTCTGCTGAATCGGCACCTTGTATTGTTTTAATTGTTTATATTTTTTCTATTTCCTATAGGAACTATGGCTGCTTGAAAGCGTAACCATATCCTGATTTTCCTTTAATGTATTGGCCGTATTTGCCAATCTTTTTTCTGAGTCGTGCAATGTTTACATCCACATTTCGCTCGGTAACAATAACATCGTCATTCCATACCCTGTCGAGTATTTCGTTTCGGCCAATGTACTGTCCCTGGTGTTTTAGCAAGAGTGTAACAATTTCAAATTCTTTGCGGGTTAGACTAACAGGCTCGTCATCAATATGAACCGTTTTACTGTTTGCATCTACCTCAAGACCTTCAACTTTGTATACCCTGGATTGCTTGATGTTTTGCCGGCCACGTTTCAACACTGCTTTAATACGTGCTACCATTTCTTTAATCGAAAAAGGTTTTGAAATGTAGTCGTCGCCACCAACATTAAATCCGGTGAGGATATCGTTTTCGGCGGTTTTGGCGGTCATAAAAATAATGGGCAGTGTAAGCTGTAATTCTCTTCTAATCTTATCAGCCATTTTGTACCCCGACATTTCGCCCATCATCACATCAAGCAATATCAGGTCGTATTCTTCCAGTGGTAATTTTAATGCCTGCTCGGCAGAGTGTGCCACCGAGGTTTCGAAACCTTCACTTGACAAGTTGAACTCTAAAATTTCACATAAATCTTTTTCGTCGTCAACAATTAATATTTTTGGATTTGATCCCATGATTAATAATTTTCACTCTTACATTCAGGATACTAAAAATACATTATCCTTCATAAAAACAAGCTTACTTCAAATCTTTATGTCGTATATCCTTGCCTTCGATGGAATAAATAGCGGCCTCTGCTATATTTGTGGCCTGATCGGCAATGCGTTCAATGGTGTTAACCATACTGTTCATGTTAATAAAACTAATCAGCAGTTCTTTATCTTCGTTTGAGGACACACTTTTTTTAATGGCCTTTTTCAACATTTTTTTATTGAGCTCATCAACTACCGCATCGTTTTTTATCGTCCAGATTGCATAATCCTTATCGTCGTTGGTAAACGCCAGCAACGATTTATTAACCATATTGGCACTTTGAATAAGCATGTTTGATACCACCTCTGAAAGCTGGGTGTAAACCTTTGGTGTTTTAATGCTTTCAACAAAACTGAGAACATTAATAACCATATCGCCAACCCGCTCGAGGCTGATAATAATACGATAACAGGCCATAATTTTCCGGATATCTGAAGCTACCGGTTGATATAAAGTAATGGTATTAATGATCTTGTCGCTAATTTTAACTTCAAGTTTATCCAGCTTTTTCTCATTTTCGTACAATTCCTTGCTTTGTTCTTTTGGGAATTGTGTTTCGCCTGATGAGATGAGCGTCTCTAATAGATCAAGTTGGTGAAGCACCAGGTTGGCAAAGCCTTCAAAATCGCTCATTATGGTATTTATGGCATCATCCTTTTTTAAAGTCATAACTATAGAATTTTAATGAAGTTAAAAAATTAACCGAATTTCCCGGTTAGGTATTCTTCCGTACGACGGTCTTTTGGATTGGTAAACATATCTTTTGTTTTACCGTATTCTACCAATTCTCCGAGGTACATAAACATGGAATAATCAGAGATTCGCGCTGCCTGCGACATATTGTGTGTCACCATCAGAATCGAATAATTCTCTTTTAACTTTACCAGCAGATCTTCAATTTTTGAAGTTGCCACAGGATCGAGCGCCGAGGTTGGTTCGTCGAGCAAAATAACTTCCGGATCGAAAGCCAGCGCCCTGGCAATACAAAGTCGTTGTTGCTGCCCACCTGAAAGGAATGTTCCTTTTTTATGCAATGTATCTTTTACCTCGTCCCAAAGAGTAACATCGCGCAACGAGCGCTCTACCACTTCGTCGCGTTCTTTTTTCTTTAAACGAATGCCGTTTAATTTATATCCGGCAATTACATTGTCGTAAATGCTCAATGTTGGAAACGGATTCGGACGCTGAAATACCATCCCTGCCATACGACGTAATTGTATGGTTGGCATGTCGGTAATGTCCTTGCCGTTTAAAATGAGCGATCCTTTTGTTTCGATGTTTTCATACAACTCGTGCATGCGGTTAATGGCACGCAACATGGTACTTTTTCCACATCCCGACGGGCCCATAATTGCTGTTACCGCGTTTCGCTTAATATCAGCCGAAACATCCTTTACAGCGTAATTCCCTTTATCATACGCAACCGAGAGATTGCGAATAGAAAGTACAGGGTCTTTAATATTTAAACTATCTTCTTTCATTGTTTTCTTGACTATTTCGTTCGGGCGGCTATTCGTTTCGATACCAGGTTCAAGGTCAGTACCATTCCCATCAGTAATAACGATGAGCTCCAAATCAGGTCAACCATATTCGGATCGTTGTAAAACTCCCAGATCAACAGTGGCACCGCACTTGTCGGTTTTGTAATGTCCAAATTAATTACCGAGCTGCCCAGTGCTGTTAACATCAATGGGGCTGTTTCTCCCAGAATACGCGATATACCAAGCAAAATACCTGTTAGCAAACCGCTAAAACCGGTTGGAATGAGCACGCGCAGAATTACTTTGTAATACGGCACACCTAATGCAACAGCCGCTTCTTTAATCGACTGCGGAATCATTTTCAGCGTTTCCTCTGTTGAGCGCACAATCATTGGCAACATCATAATTGATAAGGACACACTACCTGCCAGGGCTGAAAAACCGCTGGTTATGGGTTTTACGATCCACATGTAAGCAATAAGTCCTAATACGATTGAAGGAACACCCTGCAAAATATCCGAAATATTTCGGGTTAGATTTGCCAGTGGTTTTCCCGGATTCTCGTACAGGTAAATGCCTGTAATAACTCCAACCGGAATGGCAATAACCGACGCCAGAACCACCATTAAAAGTGTTCCTGTAATTCCGTTTGCTATACCTCCGGGAATTAACTCGCCATTACTTAGGGCAGTCATTGCCTCGAAAGTATTCGGAGGCGTTTTTATAATAAAATCCAAACTGATCTGACGATAACCTTTTTCCACCAGTTTGTAAATAATCAATACAATCGGTGAAATAGTTATTAGCGACAAAAAGAGCACCAGTCCCTTGAATAATTTGTCTTTCAAAGTTCTTCGGCTGAGGTTTGCCGCGGTTATTTTTGCTGCAGAATTCATCTTATCCCATTCGTTTTATAATGAATTTACCAATGGCATTTATTATACCTGTTAGCAGGAATAACAACAAACCTATAGCGATCAGCGAGCTGAGTTTCAATCCATCTGCTTCACCAAACTGGTTAGCAATTACCGAGGCCATTGTATTTCCGGTACCGAAAAATCCATCGGGAACAATGTTGGCGTTACCAATTAACATGGTTACTGCCATGGTTTCTCCCAATGCACGCCCGAAAGACAAAATGTAACCGGCAATAATTCCCGATCGTGCCGATGGAACGATCACACTAAAGATCACTTCTGAACGGGTAGCTCCCAATGAATAAGCTGCTTCTTTCAGCTCGTTCGGTACCATGGTAATGATTTCGTTACTCAGCGAAGTGGCGTAAGGAATGATCATAATTGCCAGAATGATACTGGCGGTGAAAATTCCAAATCCCTGGTTGGGTAATCCCAAATCGATAAGCAGCGGACGAAGCACATAAAATCCCCACAAACCATAAACAATCGAAGGAATACCTGCCAGCAGATCAACCATGGTGCCCAATATTTTTGCAATTCGGGTTCCGCGGTAATACTCCCCCAAAAACAATGAAACCGAAAACGATAGCGGCAGACTTATAAGCAATGCAGCTACCGAGGTTATTATTGTTCCGGCAATAAACGGAAGCGCTCCGTAGTTCTCTTTCCCTTCGGTTGGATTCCAGTTGTTCGACCAAATAAATCGCAGCCCAAAACTTTTCAGTGCAGGAATTGCACCTTCAACCAACGAAAAGATCATTCCCCCGGCTACAAAAAGTATAACGAACGAAGAGAGCAGAAGAACGCCTTTTGTTATTTTATCGCTGTTCATTTGGTGGACTTTGAGAAGCTGTGAAAACTGCTTTTCCCGCAGCTTTCACAGTTCCATTTAAATCGATTTTCTATAACTAAACCTTACTATTTCAACAATGGTTGCCCATCGAAAGTAACCGAGCGCAAAATTGCTTTGGCTTTTTCGGCAGCGGCATCAGGAAGTGGCGCATAGTGAACCTTTTCTGCCTGACCTTGTGCATCGGCACTTACCAACCAATCGAGGAAAGTTACTGTTGCCAGCGCCTGATCTTTTGAGCGGCCATCGTAATTTTGCTCTTTGTATAGAATGATCCAGGTAAATCCGCTGATCGGGTATGATTCAGGATCGGCAGAATTAGTCAGCATAATGCGGGTATCAGCAGGAATCTCGCCTTTTGCAGCAGCACTAACCGAAGCAATCGACGGCTCGATGTAGTTACCGGCGCTGTTTTGTACCAATGCTGTTTGGATTTTCTGTGCGAAAGCATATTCCGATCCGATGTAACCAATGGCTCCCTCGGTTTGGCTAATGGTACCGGCAACTCCAGGATTTCCTTTAGCACCCATACCAACAGGCCATTGCAACGATTTTCCTGTTCCCACAGCATCAGCCCATTTTGGGCTAATTTTAGTCATGTAGTCGCTGAAAATGTAGGTTGTTCCACTACCGTCTGAACGGTGTACGAAAGTAATTTCCATATCAGGAAGTGTCAAACCTTCGTTATTCGCTTTAATTGCAGGATCGTTCCACTTGGTAATTTCACCCATGAAAATTTTCTCCAGCAATTCGTTCGACAGTTTGAGGCCATCAACACCAGGAAGGTTGTATGCAATTACAACAGCACCAAGCACAGTTGGAATGTGAACCACTTCAGCAGGCATATCTGCCAGTTTGTCGTCGCTCAAATAAGCATCAGTTGCACCAAAGTCAACCACTTTGTCGGTTAAACTGCGAATACCTCCGCCTGAACCGATTCCGCCATAAGTAAGCAGCGTACCAAATTCTGATGTATAGTTCTTAAAAACCATATTGTAATATGGCATCGGGAAAGTAGCTCCCGCAGCTGTTAAAGTCACTTTCGAAGTTCCGGCTTTTTCTCCACCTTGTTTGTTCGTCGAGCTGGAGCAAGCTCCAAGAATAAATACTACTAAAATAAGTAGGGCTAAATTTTTCATTTCTTATTATTTATAATTTCCAGTTTTCTGTTTTCAATGGCTTAAAATTTCAGCTCCACGTTAAGGTACAGGTATGAAGTGTTTTCAACTGCAGCGTCAGCAGCATTCCATAAGCGGTAGTTAGGTGCTACTTTTACGCCTTTAACCGGGCTGAACTCAAGACCTGCCATAAACAGCTGACCATCTTTACTCAGCTGCCATGGGTCATCTTCTCCTTCCAGTGTTTCTGATCCCAGGTCATCAAAACGACCAAAGATGTTCACTTTATCAGATGGTTTAAACGAAGCATAAATAGATGTACCAAAAATATCGTGGCCATCTTCCATTCCCATGTTTTTCTGATAGTTGTACTCAGCACCTACAGTTAACTTTTCTCCGGTATAAGCCACGAAAGTTGCCAGCGACTGTTGCTTAACCTCATCTCCCATGTTATCCGCAAACACACGTGCAGTAATATCTTTTACCGGATTAACTGTAATTCCCAAACCAGGTCTCAGGTAATCGTCGTTTTCCAATACTTTGTAACCTTCACCGTTAATTATCGAAAAGTCGGCGCTAATAAAATCTGAGAATTCATAAACGAGATTCAAACCGTAGTCGGCACTCGAGTTAAACTTATAGGCATCCTGAAATGATTTTTCGATATAACGATATCCCCAAATCTTTTCAGATGTTTTAAACTGAGTAGTTGAAATTAATCCGAAGTAAGCTTTTAAATTACCTGTTGAATACTGAACGTAAGCGTTTTTAAGATAGGCAACACGATCGAATGCTCCGATTTTAGGATCACCAACATCCAACACTACTTTTGCGTAAATCTGTTCGCTAAAGTTGTATTCGTAGCCCAGATAAGCCCTGGTGATGTTAAACGATTTGCTCGTTTCACCGTCGCTAAAAGCACTATTAAAATCTGCAAAAATCAAAGCTAGCGGTTTACCATTTGGTTTAAACTCTTCGGTTTTTTCCTGACTAAATCCTGTTATCGCGATTCCTAGAACCAATAATAACAGCAAAAACATTTTTTTCATTTTATAACTTAAGATTGAATTTTGTCTGTTTTTTACGTTGGCAAAAGTGTGGCAACACTATTACACCGGAATTACATTTTTATTACAAATCGATTAATTTATTCCTGGCAACACACCGTAAATCACTGTGTACCAATAGCGGTTTCTCCGCAATAATAAAATTACAAAACTGTAACAAGATTTTTTTACTTCCGTGAGAAGAATTTACAGATGGGATCTTTTCTGATGTGGCAGGCCTAAGCGCTAAGCATCTAAAAAAAGAGACCGGAGCTGTATACATTGTGTTTATACAACCCCGGACTTTTGCCGGTTTATGTTTCGTTCTTTATTCTACAGATTATTTGTTATTGATAGAACTTCATTACAAACCTCTTCAGGAGTTTTATCTTTAACAAAAATCGTATGTTTTGCTATTTCATTGTTTGAGTGATTACAAACCAAATATTCAATTAGCTCTTTGTCAGCAGGCGTTATTTTTCGGCGTTCATAAATGAACTTTAAGGATTCTTCCTTATCTGCACTTGGCGTTAAAAAGACAATGTTTTCATAAGGGGCTAAAGCTTTTTTAATACGATTATAATCGAAGTCGAAACCACATACAATATTACCACCTCCAAAATCAAATATGCAATCTTGATGGTCTTCTAAAACTCTTTCTATGGAATAGGCATCAAATATTTTTCCGTATTGGAATATTGCCATTATTCCAGCTTTTTGATGGAGTTCTTTCATATAATCGTGATCATATCCGATTTCTTTATAGTATTCAAATCTATGATCATCGAGCGAAATAAATGGTTTAGCGAGCTTCTCTGAAAGTAGCTTAGCTGTTGTTGTTTTTCCAACTGCAACAGGACCAATAAGTATAATATCTTTCATTTACATTTTGGATTGTTTTGGCACAAAGAGAGGTGTTAAAAGGCATACACTCGCGCACCGATGGCGTTGATTATTTTGGATTATTCCATCCCGTTATAAATTCGCCTATAGCATAATCAAAAAATACAACTACAATAATTATAATTGCAATAATCCCAATAACCTTTACTATTTTCTTATTCATGGTTAATTTATTTAGGTTGATATTTGGTTGATTCTTTGGCTTGGTAACGGTTGGTACATGTTGTCGGGGCGGATTTCGGAGCGCGTTCCTGTCCGAAGGACACGGAACTGCGAAACGAGAATCCAGCGAACGACACACCACGAACCCCGCAATGCAATTTACAATTGTTAACGGCTGATTTTTATTCATTTAATAATTTCTCAATTTGTGTTTTTACATATCCACTTTGAGGATTTAAGTGATACCCAAAGTCCACAATTACTCCGTCTTTGTCTATAAGTAAATAATAAGGAATACCCGAAAAACCAAATCTTTGTCTAATCGCCCTTGTGGTTTCAAAATCACAATATATATGTTGTCCGCCAATTTCTATTTCATTTAGCTTTTCTCTCCACAAATTTTCTTTGCTATTAATGCAAATGAAAACGAATTCTACGTCTTTGTTTTGAAGTCAGTAATCAACTGTTTTGAATACTGCATCTTGTGAATACAAGGAGGACACCAAGTAGCCCAAAAATCAACATAAATTACTTTGCCAGGATTCGCTTCAATCAATTCTTTAACTGTGTTTTTTTTATTATTCGATTGAAATGAAATTCCATTATTCAATTCGATGTTGTTATTGGAAGACAATATTGCATCTGAAAACCTTTTAGGATTATTGTTAAAATCATTAATTCTGTCGTAATGTTCCTTAAGATTGTTTCTAAGAAAAGAGTCATTTATTTTGGTGCTAATCTGTTCGCTATTGTTGTCTATCCAATCTGTCTGGTTCGATTGTAGGGCAACATTTAGGAATGTACGTAGTGAAAATTGAGCCAAATAATTATTTTCAGTACTTGAAAACAAATCTGAAATCACTGAATCTACAATTGTGTCTTTATTTGCAATTTTTTGTTGATATTCTTTGTGTTTCATTATTTGATAATTCATATACTGCTCTGTAGTTTTAAAATAACCACTCATTACAATAGAGTTATCAAATTTTCCCTCAAGATTCTCAATAAACGAAAAGTATTCAGTGGAATCTGTTAGTTCAATTTTAGAACGCACAAAATGCTGGCGGGGATAATGAAACAATGCGATGCAATAATCTAATTCAATTTGTTTTATGGCCCAACTGTTAAATTCATCTGTACAAATATTATTTTCTTGAAATTCAATTAATTTTTGATAGTTACTGTTTTTCTCATGCTTACAATTTTCCTTAAAATCTAAATATGTTTGTTTATAGTCAGTTGGATAACGCCCCAGATATTTTCCTCTGAATTTGCTTATTTGTTTATTTAACTCAGCTCTGTCACCAGAAAATGAAGAGCTGCCAATATCTTTAAAGTCTTTTATAATATGAAGACTATCACCGGGTTGAATTACCATAATATCTTCAATTAGATAAAGTTGTACTTCTCTTTTTGTTTTTGGATAAAATTTAATTGTAAACTGACCTGAATCGTCAATTCTTGTTGTAATTTCCGTTTCATCTCCTTCAAATCCCGGCATGGTCAGTTTTACCTCTTTAATATTCGGATAAACTTCCAAATTCAAAATCTTTCCGGTAATTGTTGCTGGCAAGTTATAAATACTGTCCGCTGAATTTGTAGCAGATTTTATCTGTTTCTCAGAATGTTTACTTTTTTCAGTGCAGCTAAACAAAAAGGAAATCAAAAGTAATATGATAAATGTGTTTGTTTTCATTTTCAAATTTGCCGTTAACGGTTGGTGCATTTTGTGTAGCGGATTCCGGGGCAGCGTTCCTGTCCGGCAGGACGGAACGATGATGCGAGAGCCGCAGCTGACACACCACCAAACCCCGCTATGCAATATGGCACTTTGTTAGCAAACGTTTTTAAGTTTTTATATCATTAGTTACTTTTTATCCTTTCATTAAGTTCGACCATTAGCTTTTCCCCTCTTAAATCATCATCTTTTAATATTATTTTACCCTCAGGATTAATGAGAAATAATGTCGGGTATTTAGAGATGTTGTATTTTTTTAGAATCAATTTTTTTTCTTTATCAGGGACAATAGTCCACCTAATATTATTTTTTTCAATAAAAGTTTTAAGTTCAGTCGCTAAATTGTCTGCCACTCCGATAATTTCAAAATTCTTCCCTCCATATCTTTCATACAATTCAATATAATTTTCTTTTATCTCTTGAACACAGGGAGCACAACTTGTAGACCAAAAGTCCAACAGAACATATTTTCCTTTAAAGTCTGATGGAAAATTAATATTGTCGTTTGAATACGTTAAGGCTTTAAAGGAAATTGGAGCATAGCCAATTTGGGTACTTTCTATATGAGATAACGATTTATCTTTTGATAAGTACACTTTCAATCCATCTTGGCTACAATTTATTTTATATTTTGAAGTACCTAAGTCTATATATTCTCCAATATCAAATAATTTACTTCTTTGATATGGTTTGTCTGGTTTTGAAAGTTTAAAGAATGAACTTATTCCATAGCGAGGTTCTCCTCCTGTTGAAGGGTATGTTTTAATTTTGTAACGGATTGAATTAAATAGAAAAGATGTTTCTGTAATTTCATTAAATTGTATCCACATTTTTCCATTACGTTTAGAAAATGAAATCCATTTAAAATCTTCTTGAATTGAATTGTCCACGTATTTTTCAAACACTATTTTATGAGGTTGAAATTCTAAATTGGGATTTTTACCAAAGGATGAACTTGGAGACTTTATTGTTTCATAAGCAATTTCATCAGCAAAGTCGTGGTTATTATTTGAGTCAAACATGTAATAATATTTACCCGAATTTGTCTTTCCAGTAACAATTACCACAAATGTATTTACATAGTCAACGGAACAATTAGTTGTATCACTATTTTGCCATGCCTTGTAATAATACTCAAAATCTTCACTCTTCACATCTCCAGCTTTATAGGACTGGTATAATGCTTGCATCAAATGGATACCGTAGTAGTATACATCAACTTCTTTAAGAGAATCAGGCACTCCAGTTATTTCGGGATACACTTTATCCCAAAACCTCCCATCTTTCTCAGACATCCTCCTTTGGGATTTAAAATTAATCATACGCTCTTTTTGTCTAATAGCTTTCAATTCAATTAAGTCATCTGACTCCGTATAACTTTTTTCAGTATGTTGGCAACCGAAAATTATAACGAGTAATAGACTACATAATATTTTAAAGTATTTTTTCATGTTTTAGTTTTTAATGCATGTAAAGGTTTGAGTATTTGTCGTTTGGATAATATGTTTTTTGGTTTGCTATTATTTTCTAATTACAGTTTGAAAAATGCTCAGACAAACTTAATGCAATAATATGTTAACTTAATTTAATGGAATCAAATTTATGTTATTTGAATTATGCAAAAGTTAATGTGTAAACTATACTTCATTTTGTCCTCAAAATGTTTGCTAACGTATGTGTATATTACACTGTAACATACACCTTATTACCCCATACCCTTGTAAATTACTGGTAAAAGCAATTTTACCTATCGGATTTGTGATGATTTGCTTATGATAATTTGCAAAAGAAATTTTCAATGTATCGGGCAATGAGTTATTTAGTGCAATAAATGTAATCAATTATTATGTAAAAGTTTGTTGGTAGGGTAAAAAACAGTTTTTGCTGTTGGCTGTGAGCTTTCTAGCTCGAAAACAAGCACTTGTCCCGGCGCGTAGTTAAGCGCTTAGCGGTTCGAAACCGCTTAGCGCATAAAAAAGCGAGATCTTACTTTTGCACTTAGACTACACTATTTCGCACCGGTTTTTATTACGCGCTCTAAAATACTCTGGGTGTTATCGGAGTAGTTAATCTTTATCGCCTGCCCCGATTGCAACCAGTTGGAAAGAATGGAGCTGCAGGCGCCGGTTTTTGTTATTACCGTTACACCCAATTCAGCCAACATGGCGGCATTGCAAGCCTGTTGTATTGATTTTTCATAGGAATAACGCACAGCTTTTTACCCATAAACAACGCTTCAGCAGGTGTTTCAAAACCTGCAGTGCATACTATTCCCGAACAACTGACAAAAGATTGGTTAAAACCGTCGAGCGAAACAGGGTTAAACCGAATGGAACCTTTGGTGTAACTTTTCGGGCAGTGTTTCGAAAATACCTCCCAGCGAACCGATTTGTGCTGCCCCAGAATTTTCTCGATCTCCGAATCGCTAAAAGCGGGTAAATAAACCGTGTAGTGCCCTTTGTTGCTCGCCTTTGTTTTGCGAATGGAAGAACGGATTACCGGGGTGAAATTCTGTGCATCGAGCTGTTTAAAATGAAAACCATACGACCCGCTTGCCGGCGCATAATGTTTTAAAATAAATTCGCCCAAAACATCTTTTTTTGCGGGTCGGGGTGCATGCCGGTGCAGCACCGCATTCTGGTGGCTAAGGCCAATGCAGGGTTTCTTCCGCAGTTTACAGGCCCAGGCTGTTACCGGCTCAAAATCGTTGATTACCAAATCGTATTCACGAACAGGCAACTTTCGGATATCATTTAACAAACGGCCCGGTCTTGCTTTTCGTAGCGTAGTCCAAATATCTACACCTCCTTTTTTGCCAAGAATGAAACTAATACCATAGAACTTATATTTTACTTCGAAAGGCAGAAGAATATCCCCCTGAATTCCACTCACCAGAATATCTGTTTCTCCCAATTTATTCAGCAGTGGAATTATCTCGGTGGCGCGTGTCAGATGCCCGTTCCCGGTTCCCTGGATGGCATATAGTATTTTCACTGACCGGCTTGTATTAAATTCGAAAATGTGAGCTCTTTTACCAAAGTCTGGTAAATCGATTGTTCAGCCGGAAATTCTGCCTCATCTGCCGGTGTTTCTTCTTCCGTTTCGGTGTACGCATACAAATGCCATTCGCCGTTGTAATATTCGGCAGCGGTTAAATGTTCCACCCAATCGCCACAATTGATATATTGGATCGACATCCCGTCAGTTTTAAGCATTTTGGTTTTCGGAATATGTGTATGTCCGCAAATTACTGTTTGGTAACCTTGTGCGGAAGCCGATTCAGCCAATTGTTTTTCGAATTTTGAAGACGTTCGTTTCTCGCGGACAAAGTTCTTTTTTATGATTTTGTAAATGATCATCTCGCGCTTACCAAAAGGGATCAGCAACCAGTTGATAAAATTATTAATGATGGTCAGTAGTCCGTAAAGTGCTGCTCCGAATTTGGCCAGCGATTTCGATTTATGGATCACTTTATCAAAAATATCTCCATGAAAAATCCAGGTTCGTTTGCCATTATGCTCAAAAATGAATTGATTGGCAACTTCGAGCAAACCTATTTTGGCACCACTAAATTTGCGTAAAAACTCGTCGTGATTACCGGTAATATAGATCACCCTTGTTCCCTTTTCCATCATTTTGATGATCTGCCTTATCACTTTTTAATGATTCTTGGGGAAATAATTCCGGCTGAAACGCCACGAATCTATGATATCGCCATTCAGCACCAGTATTTCAGGATTTATTGATTTGAGGTATTCGAGAACTCTTTTGGGCTTGCAAGCATAAGTGGCAAGGTGTAAATCGGAAATTACTGAAACTTCAATCTTTCGCTTGTTCATTCTTTTACAAATGATATAAAACAAACATAGGCCGACAAGATTAACCGGCTATTACACAAAGATTAAGATTAGAATAAATTGCGGGGGTACGAATTCAGCAGGTGACTTGAAGTCACCTGCTGAATAGTAAGCGCTAAGCGCATAAAATCTTGATCCAACTATTATTCTCAGTTTAAGAATAACTTTTCAATGGCTTCCCACGAAATGTATTTGAAGTTTTGGCTGACCAGTTCTTCTCCATCGTAGTTATACCCGTCCTGAACCACTAACATGCCTTTTGGATATTTGGCACCCAGCGGAACGTTGGTAATGTCAATTCCATCCGTTTCTTCCACGCCATCAACATCGCCGTCAACAATACGAAAACTGCCGAGGTACTTATTATCGCCCTGGCGCTCGAACACCGCGTAACTGTAACTTCCCTGCGACGAAGCCACCAGGTAGCCGTTCACGCTGTCGGTGGCATAAATGGCCAGCCCTTCAATATCGTAGTGCATATCTTCGTTCTCTTCAGTACTCATTGCTATCAGCTTTCCTTCGGTAGAACCATCGGGTTCTGCATCGAACTTAAAAATGCCGGCCACTTCTTCGCCGATGTAAACCACTCCGTTTTCATCGTCGGCAGCAACTCCTTCGGTTTGCGTCCCCAAACTCCACGAACGAACCAGTTTGGCATCAATTTTATCGCCACTGGCAAACAATTCCCATTGCTCAATTTCGCCGGCTTTACTGTTCAGAAATACGTAATAGTTGCCTGTTTTAGCACTTCTGTACATGCCCAAACCATAAACATCGTCCTGCATTTCAGAGGTGATTACCCGGGCATCGGCCGCTTCAAGCACTCCTCCTTTTTTTACAAAGTACAACGATACTGAATGCGTTGAGCGATTACTGGCTGCCAATACATCTACTTTTTTGTCGCCCAAAGGAAATCCATAACGCAGGTCGCAGTTATTCATATTCCCATCGGCATAATAGTTTAGCTGTTTCCCGTCAAGATCGTAGGTGGCTAACCCTCCTTTTTTATCGGTACCAATAATAAATGAGTTCATCACATCCGTCGTATCAATCCATATTGCCGGATCGTCAGCCGAGTCCTCATTCTTATTTTGTGGAACAGGATCTGTTTCGGCTACAGCAACAACGGTGTTTGCAATGTGCTCACCGGCTTTTCGCGATCCCTCGCTTGGTCGGTTGATTTCGCAACCAACAATGCTTACCACTACAAGTGCCAGTATAACGCTGGCTAAAAATATACGATTACAAGTACAATTCATCGTCATCAATTTTTATGTAAATAGCTGAGAACACAACAAGTCGCGTCCTCAGCATTAACTTTTAAAATCTATTCTATGCTGAATTTACGATTCCTAAAAATTAAACTTCAAACCGAAATTTACTTTAATATCGTAGTACTCGGCCTGGTAGGTGTATTGCGACTCACCCTGATAATAACGCAACGGCGTATTCAGAATATTATTGAGTTCGGCAAACAGCATAAAGTTTTTATTGAAATGGTAGCTGGTGTTAAAATCGAGGTACGAAACCTGATCGTAATACACATCTTCAAAAGCCTTGTCGCTGTATTCTTCAACAAAATCGCCGGCGTAATTGTACGACAAACGTGCCGACAGTTTTTTGCCTTCGTAATATAACGACGCGTTTAAGGTATTTTCTGGTGTTCCGGGCAATGTCAGGTCTTCGTCTTCACGGTCTTCGATCTGGAAATTGCTAACCGATGATTTGGTGTAAGTATAGTTGGCATAAAAACCTGTCTGACGAAGGAATCCCGGCAAAAAGTCGAACTGACGCTGGAAGGCCACTTCGGCACCGAACAAGGTTGCGTCGCCGGCATTAATAGGCTGTGTAAATTTCTCCCAGGTTTGCCCCAGGTAATCGTAATCCGACTGGATACCGTTTACAATAAAGTCGCTGATGTCTTTGTAGAAAATTCCACCCGACACCAATCCGATTGACTGGAAGTAATGCTCGGCCATTAAATCGAAGTTCCACGATGTTGTTGGAGTAAGATCGGGATTACCGATTTCAATTTCTACATCTTCGTTGTTCACTTCAACACGCGGAACAAGATCGATATATTTTGGGCGAGCCAGGGTATTGGTAACACTTGCTTTAATATTGGTGTTTTTATCGATTTCGTATTTCAACAACAGCGATGGCAATACATTGGTGTAATTGTTGTCCACTTCTTCGGTGTCAACCAAATCCTCAACATCACCTTCTTCGTCCAGAATCAGTTCTTTACCCGAGTAGTTGATCGATGTATTTTCCATTCGTACACCGGCAACAACATCCAAACGGCCAAACGATTGGTCGAAACGCAGGTAAGCAGCAGTTACATCTTCCGATGCATCAAAGTTTCCGGCCAGTTCTTCCAGGTTTACTTCGCCTTCAAAATCGCTTGAATTTAAGTCCAAACCACCCAGGTATTTTACATCAACGTATGTTCCGGCCACATAATCTCCGGCTAAGAAATCGTCTTTTGTTTTTACTACTGTATTACTAAATGCGCCACTGTTAAAACTGTCTTCATCGGTTGGCGAATAATCGTAAAAATCGTTGTCGCGGCTTTTACTTTTGCCTTTGTATTTGGCACCAAACCTTAAAACACTTGTTCCGTTTTGGAAAGGGAGCTTAAAGTCAACCTTGAATTTTTTGTCAATATCCTCGGTGTACTGATGTTCTTCAGAAAGCTCATCGAAATCCCACTCGCTGTTAAAATCCTGTGCTTCGGGAGTATTAATGATAACCTGTGGTTTTTCAGTATCAGAAAGATCCTGATCAAATTCAACATTTTTAATCCGGTATTGTAAATAGCGTTCGTTCGGACGGTCTTCGTTTGCTTTCGAGTACGAACCTTTCCAGTCCATTTCCAGAGCACCAAACTGGTGTTCGCCACCCAACGAGAAATGATAAGTACGCTGATCTTCCAACCGTGCATCTTTGTTGGTACCACCTTTTACCTGACGTTCGATTTTTGCCTCATCTTCATCCAGGTCTTTATAAACCACGCGGTAACGGTTTTCCCAGTCGTTACGGTGGTTGTACATAATTTTTGCTTCAATTTTATTATTGGCATCAAATTCATAATCCAATGCACCCGAATAACTCTGGCGCAAACGCTCAATCAGGTAAGTACGCACCTGCATTTCTTTCATTGTTCCGTCGTCGTCCCATTCAGCTTCCAAATCGTCCGATCCCATCATGTGGTCTTGTACCGAACCGGCCAGTGTTACGCCTAGCTTATTATTGAAAAAGCGGTCGCCATATAAAAGCGAGAAATTAGGAGCTACCTTGCCACGCAAAGCATTATAAGTACCTCCAACCGAACCGGTGATACGGCGCGAGTACGGATTCGACTTGGTTACCAGGTTTACCGATCCGCCAATTGCATCGGCATCCATATCGGCAGTAACTACTTTATTTACCTCAATACTCTGGATCATATCCGAAGGAATCAGGTCGAGCTGGATTGAACGTGTTTCAGCTTCGGCCGACGGAATACGGTCGCCATCAATAGCCACCGAGTTGTATTCGGGCGATGTTCCGCGAATGTTTCCAAAACGCGCTTCACCCTGGTCGTACTGAACATTGATTCCGGGAATACGTTTTAAGGCGTCGCCAACATTCTGGTCGGGGAAACGCCCCACCTGATCGGAAGAAATAATATTGGTAATGTTCATGCTGCTTTTCTGCTGGTTCAATGCTTTTGATTGCCCTTGCAAAGCACCGTTTACCACTACTTCCTCAATATCGATCCCGGCTTCAAGCTCGAAATTCAATGTACTTGTTTTTCCTATAGTTACTGTAACTGATTTTACAACTTCTTTAAATCCGATGTACGAAACTTTTACTTCGTACTCACCGCCATCAAGTGCCGAAATACGATAAAAACCATTCACATCGGTTACTGCACCTCGTTTCAGATCTTCGATTAAAACAGCTGCTCCCGGTAAAGGAAGGTTGTCTGCATCAACAATTCTACCGGCGATAGTACCTTTATTTGCCGCGTTTTCGTCTTCATTTTCAGCCAACGCACTAAACACGTTAACAATCAACAGAATAAACAGTAAGAGAGATAATTTTTTCATTTTAGAATTTGGTTATTTATTACGCACCAAACTTCGCCATTACCTCACTTAAAGCGATTGCAATACCATTAAAAGGAAATTAATAAAAAGGTAGCGGGGTTAATAGAATTGCAATATTTGTTTAACAATAAGCATAAAAAAAGAGGAGACTGTAAGCCTCCTCTTTTTCCTATATCAGTTTATACCTTTTAGTTTCTTGTGTTGGTAATAAAATCGCGCTCCGACTTTACCAGGTTTATCGCATGAAGCAATAAGTTCTCCAACTCGGTGTGTATTTTAAAGTACAACTGCGAATTGCGTGTATTCACCAATTGTTCCTTAACACGTTTAAATTGATGTTTCTCATTTTTACGCAACACCACCACTACCTCATCTATTTCTTTAATCAGTGTATCAATATCTTCAAAGCTTTGGTTTTTCACCATTTTTGATACCTTATCCAGAACAGTTCTTACCATTTTAATAGTTGCAGTTAATTCTGCCGCCTGTTCTTCGGTAAACGGTTTGTGGTTGTTCTCCACGTGGGTGATCATCGGACTCAACATAAAATGTACGGCATGTGCCATTTCACGTTTATGCTCGATCATCTGCACATAGAAGTGCGTTGTTTCGGCAGAACTATCCATTAATTTCTCTGCAATCTTAAATACTTTATCCTTATTCTTCTTCGCTTTTTTCGACAATACTTTGCAGGCCTCTTCAGCTTTTCGCAAGCCACCTCTGTCTTCATTTAAAAAGCTTTTCATTCCTAAGTCAAGAATTTCAGATGTATTTGTTAGCCCTTTTACAATTTGCTTGGCACTTTTTGTAATAATAACTTCTGTTTCATCCTCCTCTTCAATATTGTCTTCTTCTTCGGCAACTTTTGCCTGAGCACGTTTGCGGAAAAGAATCTGCGTTCTGATTACCATAAAAACAGCCACGGCCACAAATACAAAGATCATATACTTACCACTCAGCGAAATAATTAATGCGATTATTCCGGCTACTGAGAAAGCAATTAAAGCGGTCAAGAACCAACCTCCAATTACTGCAAACACTCCGGAGATACGGTAAACTGCACTTTCACGGTCCCAGGCACGATCGGATAACGAAGTACCCATTGCCACCATAAATGTTACGTAGGTAGTAGAAAGTGGTAATTTCAACGAAGTACCAATAGCAATAAGAATACTGGCAACCACCAAATTTACCGATGCACGAATTTTATCGAATGCCGGCGCATCTTCTTCGTCTTTATAGTACGAGAATTTTTCAAATCGTGATTTTAGCGTATTATTAAATGACGAAGGCATCGTCTTCTGAACCTTTTTATTAAAGTTGGTGAAGCCGCGCACCATAACACGTGCGGCAAATGACGACCCGAAACGCTCATCACCTGCATCCTGACGGCTAAGGTTAATTTCTGTTTCGGTAACGGCACGTGCTTTTTTCGACATGATTAGCGTAATAACCATTACAAGGCCGGAAACAATAAGCATATAAATCGGCGTACTGCTTTTTCCTGCAAGATTTGCCATCGAGAATTGTTCGGCGGGCATACCCGACGCCATCCAGTCCTGGAACGATTTAAAACCTGCTACCGGCACTCCAATAAAGTTTACAAGGTCGTTTCCGGCAAATGCCATGGCCAGCGCAAAAGTTCCAACCATTACAACAACCTTAAGAATTTTAATATTGAAGATCCATTTCAGCATTTGAATAAATACTACCCAAAAACCAAAACTTACCAGCAGTATTAAACCAACATTATGCTTGAAGTAATCTTGCAAGGTTTCTCCTGATGCCAGTTCAACACCTGCAAAAGACGATCCTTTCATTCCTTTAATAAAAATAAAGTAGGTGATTGCTGTAATAGCAAGACCTCCGAAAGCAGATCCAAAATATTTCATCGGACCGCGATAGCGGAACGAAAAAATAAATCGAGTAATATACATTACCAACGCACCGACACTAAATGCGATAAAAACTGATAGTAAAATACCCGTAATAATAGCCAGGGCCTTACTCGAGTTAATGTAATTCGACAATTCGGCAGCCACAGAAAGCCCCATTCCTTTGATTTTAACCGCGGCCACCGCCACTGCAGATCCAAGCAATTCAAAAACGATACTCACCGTAGTTGATGTTGGCATACCAAATGTGTTAAACAAATCAAGAAGAATTACGTCGGTGATCATCACAGCCAGAAAAATGACCATGATCTCGGCGAAATAAAACTGATCAGGATGAAAAATTCCTTTTCGTGCTACTTCCATCATTCCATTCGAGAATGTTGCTCCCACAAGAACACCAATACTTGCCATTAGAAAGATAACCCACTTTGGAGCTGCTTTCGATCCTATTGCAGAATTCAAAAAGTTAACTGCATCGTTACTTACACCAACAATTAAATCGGAAATTGCTAGGGCAAAAAGAACGACCACAAGAATTAAATAAAAGTTTTCCATTTATTCGATTTTAATTATGCTGTCAGATTTAGTTTACAAGCTGTAATCATTTTGTAATTTCCGGCAAAGGTGTTTTAAAAACCGAATATTTTTGTTACAATTCGATTACATTTTGATTAATTTTTCGTCTCTCTCCACCTTCTCCACCAGTGTTCAAATAAATCAGGTTCGAACTCAAATTACGAAAAACAAAAAAAGCCGGAAAGTTTTTCCGGCTTTAAATATTGTATGTTGTTATTATTTAATTTTTCTGAAGGGTATTTGTTATAAAATCGCGATACGATTTTACCAAATTTACCGAATGTAACAATAAATATTCCATCTCAGATATTAGCTTAAAGAACAACTGAGAATTTCGTGTATTTACCAACTTATTTTTAATACGTTTAATCTGGTTTTTCTCCATTCTGTAGATTTGTTCCAGAATTTTATCACGCTCCTCAATTAACTGCTCCAGGTCTTCAAAGGTTTTTCCTTCAATATCCTTTAATACAGACTTAAAGAACTTATCGATTTTTCCGGTTACATCTTTTAACTCGGCATGTTGTTCTTCAATAAATGGTTTATGATTGTTTTCAACGTGTTTAATCATTGGCTCCAACATAAAATGTACAGCATGTGCCATTTCACGTTTATGCTCCATCATTTGAACATAAAAATGACTGGTATCCAATGTTCCATCAGTGAATTTTGTTACAGTAGAATAAACTTTGTCTCGGTTTTGTTTCGATCGTTTAGAGAATTTATCAGATGCCTCCTGTACCTTTTTCAATCCGGCGCGGTCTTCTTTTAAGAAAGCACTAATACCTTCTTTAACAATCTGGTCACTTGATTTAACAGCTTTAATCATTTGCCTCGAACTCTTCTCCAGAATCTGTTCGTGTGCATCTGCGTCTTCAATAACTTCATCTTCTTCCGCAATACTCTGATCGCGTTTTTTCATCATTGTATGTGTACGAATGACCATAATAATTGCCACAACAACAAATACGAAAATCATAAACTTACCACTAACTGCAATAAGCAATGCCACAATACCCGACACAGTAAACGCAATTAATGCCGTTAAAAACCAACCACCAATCACCGCAAATACGCCAGAAATACGATAAACGGCACTTTCACGATCCCACGCCCGATCGGACAAGGATGTACCCATTGCAACCATAAATGTTACATATGTTGTGGATAACGGAAGTTTTAATGAAGTACCTATGGCTATTAAAATACTGGCCACAACAAGGTTAACAGATGCTCTTACTTTATCAAACGACGGTGGATCCACCTCATCTTCACGAACATAGCTATGAGGTTCGAAACGAGCTTTGATTCTTCCAGATAGAGAAGATGGCAGCAAATTTAAAAAACGGTTGTTGAACTTTGTGGCTCCACGTACAATTACCCTGGCGGCAAAAGAAGATCCAAATCGTTCATCTCCTTCATTCTGTCGCGACAAATCAAGCGATGTAGCAATAACCGATTTTGCCTTTTTCGACATGATCAGCGTTACAATCATCACCAAACCAGCTATCAATAACATAAACGTAGGTGTTCCGACTTTTCCGGCAAGCATCGCCATCGAAAATGTATCCGGATTGGTAGCGCCATCGGCTACCCACGCCTGAAATGAATTATAACCGGCCAGTGGTACACCAATAAAGTTGACCAGGTCGTTTCCGGCAAACGCCATTGCCAGGGCAAAAGTTCCGGCCAATACTACAACCTTTAATATTTTAATGTTGAAAATCCATTTTAATAACTGGATAAAAACAATCCAAAATCCGAAGCTGTATAGCAACATCAATCCGGTATGATGTTTCAGCCATTCCTGAACAGTCTCACCACTCGTTAACTCAATACTGGCAAAGGTCGACCCTTTCATTCCTTTAATTACAATAAAATAGGTAATTGCGGTTATAGCCAATCCTCCAAATGCCGAACCAAAATATTTCATTGGCCCGCGATAGTTAAAAGTGAATAACATCCGTGTAAAATACTGCACTATCGCCCCAACTGTAAAAGCAATAAACACGGAAAGCAAAATTCCGGTTATAATTGCCAGTGCCTTACTGGAATTAATGTACTGTGACAACTCCATAACAACGGAGCCCCCCATCGTTTTAATCTTCACAATTGAAACAGTAACTGCAGCTCCAAGTAATTCGAAAACAATTGAAACGGTTGTAGAAGTTGGCATTCCAAAAGTGTTGAACATGTCGAGCAGGATCACATCTGTTATCATTACTGCAAGAAAAATGATCATGATTTCGGAAAAGACAAACATATCGGGATGAAATATTCCTTTCCGCGCTACTTCCATCATTCCACTCGAAAAAGTAGCTCCTATAAGCACTCCAAGACTTGCCATTAAAAAAATCACCCACTTGGGAGCCGCTTTCGATCCAACCGCCGAATTAAGGAAGTTTACAGCATCGTTACTAACTCCTACAATCAGGTCTGATATAGCTAATGCAAAGAGTACAACTACAAGAATCAGGTAAAAGTTTTCCATTAAAATTTGGTTTTTGTAAAGGTCGGCAAATATAAAGTTTGTTAAAAGTTTAATCGTTTTGTAATATTAATAAAATATTAACTAACCGTGAAATTACCATTAACCAATTAGTAACCACTTTTTTATACGACATTTGAACCCTTAATTTGCAGCGTTAGATTAACCAATAAGGGTTATAATATTTATTAAACACTTTAGATGAGAACTTATTCTTCGAAATTCCTTGCCATACTGGTTGCTGTAATTTTAACCGTCCTAGCATTAGGTATTGCCCTGTTAGCACACTACCTTGGCGAGAACATTCTGGTAATAGCCGCTTTTACCCTGGTCTTTTTTGGAGCCGCATATTTTGCCATTTTATACATTATTAAGAAGTACATTATCGACCGCATCAAGCCACTTTACAACACGATTCGCGATCTTCCGCTTAGTGGGAAAAAGATGGATGAAAAACTGGACTCCAACAGCTTGCTGATGAATGTAAAATATGAAGTTGAAGAGTGGGCAAAATCGCAATTAAAAGAAATTGAGCGACTAAAAGAACTTGAAAAATACCGTAAGGATTTTGTTGGAAATGTATCGCACGAATTAAAAACCCCGATTTTCAATATTCAAGGTTATGTTTTAACCCTTTTAGAGGGCGGACTTGAAGACCCGAAGATTAATAAACTTTACCTAAAACGCACCGAGAAAAGTATTGACCGGATGGTATCGATTGTTGAAGATCTGGAATCGATAACCAAACTGGAATCGGGAGAATTGCAGCTAAACATGACACGTTTCGACATTGTAAAAACCGTTGAGGAGGTAATTGAAATGGAACAATGGCAAGCGTCTGAAAGCCAGATCACAGTGCAAATTATAAACAAACCCGATCGTCCAATTTTTGTACGTGCCGACAAAAAACGAATTCTCGAAGTGGTTACCAACCTCATCGTTAACGGGGTAAAATATGGAAAAGAAAACGGTTATGTCAACATTTCGTTTCACGATCTGGAAGACAATATCATTGTGGAAGTTGCTGATAACGGAATTGGAATTGACAAAAAAGACCTTCGTCGCATTTTTGAGCGTTTCTTCCGTGTCGATAAATCACGATCGCGCGAACAAGGAGGTACCGGACTTGGTCTTTCCATTGTAAAACATATTATCGAGGCTCATAATCAATCTATTAATGTTAGAAGTGTGCTCGATCAGGGCACCACGTTTAACTTCACTCTCGAAAAACAAAAATAGCCAAATCAAAACTTTCCGTTAAAAAGAACGTAAGTGTGGCTATTAATTTGTATTTTGTTTCGTTAATGCGATATCTTAATTTCGTATTTATTTTTAGTGTAAAATAAAGTTAATTGTTCTTTAATAAGTAGCACTTACTTTTGTTCAAGAATTTTTATGTTATGAGTGAAAATCAATTTAAAGTATTATTGGTTGATGACGAGTTGGACATCCTGGAATTCCTTAGTTACAACCTTGAAAAAGAGGGCTATGAGGTACACACCGCAAGAAATGGTGTTGAAGCAATTGAAGTTGCAGAAAAACAGGTTCCACATCTCATTATACTCGACGTAATGATGCCGGAAATGGATGGCATTGCTGCCTGCGAAGAACTTCGGAAAATTCCGGCCCTAAGCAGTACGGTTATTGCCTTTTTAACTGCCCGCGGCGAAGACTACTCGCAAATTGCAGGCTTTGAAGCCGGTGCCGACGATTATATCACCAAACCGGTTCGTCCTAAAGTTCTGGTTAGCAGAGTAAAAGCCTTATTAAAACGCACAGGCGAAGCAACACAACCCGTTGAGGTGGTTGACACCAACACAGTTACCATCGGCAATCTGCTTATTGACAAAGAGCGCTACCTTATTCGTATTGGCGACAATGAAATGATATTGCCAAGAAAAGAGTTTGAGCTGCTTTCACTTTTGGTTTCGAAGCCTGGAAAAGTATTTACCCGCGAAGAAATTTATTATTCGGTTTGGGGCGAAAACGTTGTGGTTGGCGACCGAACAATTGATGTTCATATTCGTAAGCTTCGTGAAAAAATTGGCAACGAACACATTAAAACATTGAAAGGAATCGGGTACAAATTTGTTGAATAACAAACAAAAGAAATATAAACGGAAGGGACTTTTAGAGTCCCTTTTTTGTGATCACACAAAATAAATTACCAAATACAACACGATAAAACCAAGTCCATATCCGGCAATAA